>CANQCL010000004.1 GCA_947589215.1 uncultured Clostridia bacterium | reverse complement strand
ATCGTACACATAAATATCACTCCTTTGTTAAAGTATCTACATTATAACAAATTTCGACAGGGGTGTCAAGGGGTTTTGCAAAAAATAATTTTCGATTCTAAATCTTTGAGTATCCAAAGCTGTTGATAATTGCGTCAACCTTCTGTCCTGCCTTGCACAGCGGACAATCACCGGCTGGGTATGTGTCGTAATTAGGTACGTCATCAGCTGAGAAAATACAGTTTATCTCAAAGCCGTGGCTTTCCTTTCTCGCTGAGAAAATAGACGAAATAGCAGTCAAATTTCCGTTATAATACTGCAAACATTCAACCATTCTGTTGATTGTTTTTCCTGTTGATACCGAAGAAATCAAAAGCATTATATTCTTTCCCCAAACAGCTTTCTGGGTATTATCCCTAAACACCATCTGATTATTTGAATTAAGTTCAGGAGTAAGCACATTTATATCAGAACCTATATTCATACCTCCGCCTGATAATTCGCTAGCCAAAAACGCACCGATCATCTCAGTACCCTCTAAGCAAATAATTGTATCAATTTGAACAGACATCAGCTTTGTTGAAAGCTCTTTAGCAGTTTCCTTAGCCATCTTATGCTGAGTTTTCATCATCGTCATATCCATATAATTATTTACATGGGAGTGATTTGTTGCAAAATGTCCCGGAATATATCCGATTTTGATGTGTCTGTTATGGCGTGCCGATATTTCGCTCATTCTGCTTTCCATAAAAAGTCCTCCGTTAGTTTAATTTTACTAAATTATATCACAGTTGAAGCACAAATTCAAGCACTATTTACAAAACATTTGTAGTTCAATTAATTTCAATTAGAACTTAAATACAGCTATTGCAACTTTTTAATCAACGTGATATAATACAACTAAAATAATATGTTTTATATGATTTACTCACATAAGCTCAAACACAGTTGTGCGGGTTAATTTTTTTGCATTTTCATTTTCACATTAAACAGTAAGTAAATTATTTAACGAAAGAGAGAATTATGAATACTTTAAAAAATATAGATGAAAGCATAGTTAAGAAATTCCGGAAGCCTATATGGAACAGATTTCTTAAAGGGGTAAAAGAATACGAGTTAGTCAAAGAAGGCGATAAGGTAGCTGTGTGCATTTCGGGCGGCAAGGATTCAATGCTTATGGCAAAATGTATGCAGCGTCTGCAAAAATACAGCAAGGTGCCGTTTGATGTTGAATATATTGTAATGAATCCCGGCTACAATGAGATAAACCGTCAGAAAATAATCGAAAACGCAGAACTTTTGGGCTTACCTATCCAAATGTTTGAAACAAGAATTTTCGACGTAGTTGACAAAATTGACAATAATCCTTGTTATCTGTGTGCCCGAATGCGCAGAGGTTACTTATACAAGCAGGCACAGGATATGGGCTGCAATAAAATTGCACTGGGGCATCACTTCGATGACGTTATTGAAACTATTCTTATGGGTATGCTTTACGGCTCGCAGATTCAGACTATGATGCCCAAGCTGCACAGTGAAAATTTCGGTGGTATGCAGCTTATCCGACCTATGTATATGGTAAAAGAGTCAGACATTATAGCATGGCAAAAGTATAACGATCTACACTTTATTCAATGTGCCTGTCACTTTACCGAAAGCTATTCTAAAAGCGGAGACGGTATTGGAGATTCAAAACGTCAGGAGATAAAGATGCTCATCAATAAACTTAGAGAGATAAACCCTACAGTAGATATAAATATTTTTCGCAGTGTAGAGAATGTCAATCTTAAAACGCTTATTTCATACCATATCGGAGATGATTATCATCATTTTCTTGATGATTACGAAGATGGCATCAACATAAAAGGAAGACGAACAGAAAAATAGAAAGGATATCTAGTAACTAATATGCTTAATCAATTTTCAAGAACAGAGCTTTTATTAGGCAAAGAATCTATTGAAAAGCTAAACAAAAGCCGAGTTGCGGTTTTCGGGATAGGCGGAGTAGGCGGTTACGCGGTCGAGGCGCTTGCCCGCAGCGGTGTGGGAACGCTTGACTTAATTGACGACGACAAAATCTGTCTTACAAATATTAACCGTCAGATATATGCTGTTCACAGCACTATCGGGCAATATAAAGTTGACGTTGCAAAAGAACGCATTTTTGACATATGCCCTGACATCAAGGTAAACACTCACAAATGCTTTTTTATGCCTGATACTGCCAATGATTTTGATTTTACAGAGTATGATTATGTAATCGACGCTATTGATACCGTAACAGGCAAACTGGAAATAATTAAGCGCGCCAAGTCGGTAAAAGTACCTGTAATTTCAGCTATGGGTGCAGGCAACAAGCTAGAGCCTACAGCTTTTAGGGTTGCAGATATATTTGAAACAAAGGTCTGTCCGCTTGCGAGGGTAATGCGGCAGGAACTGAGAAAGGCAGGAATAAAAGACCTAAAAGTAGTCTATTCGGAGGAAGAGCCGATTCGTCCAATTGATGATATGGAAATTTCCTGCCGTAACCACTGCATTTGCCCTCCCGGCACAGCAAGAAAATGCACTATTCGCAGAGATATTCCCGGCTCGAATGCATTTGTACCATCTGTTGCAGGTCTGATAATTGCCGGTGAAGTAATTAAGGATTTAACAAAGTTATAAATTCACACAAACGAAATTAATAACAACTTTAAAGAAAGGTTATAACTAATGAAAGAAAAAATTCTCAGTGCAAACCCATATATGCCCCTTTGGGAGCACGTCCCAGACGGAGAACCCCGTGTTTTTGAATACAAAGGAGAAAAGCGAGTTTATGTCTACGGCTCGCACGACACACTTAAAACTGCATACTGCGGTCGAGACCAGGTTGTTTGGAGCGCCCCAATAGACGACCTCACTAGCTGGACCTGTCACGGTGTATGCTACACAGCTACTGATGGCAGTGTACTGTATGCGCCAGACGTAGTTCAGAAAGGCGATACTTTCTATCTATATGCTGCCGAATGCTGCGGTTCTCGTATAATGGTTGCTTCTTCAAAAAATCCTGCGGGACCTTTTGAAAACCCTATCCCTACTAAACTCGGGTTTGACCCTGGCGTTTTAGTAGATGACGACGGACGTATTTACGCTTTCTGGGGATTTTGCGGCGCTTTCTGTGCAGAACTAGAGGACGATATGGCAACTATAAAAGAGGGAACCTTACGTGCAAATCCGATAGGTCATATCCCCAACCCTTGGCAATTAGAACAAGACGGAGCAGAGGATCTAAGAGACGCTTTCTTTGAAGCGTCAAGTCCACGAAAGGTAATGGGCAAGTATGTATACATATATTCGAAGCGGTACACTACCCCCGTACCGGAATTGGGAGTATACGAACCGTGTAATGGGTTTTTGTCCTATAAATACAGCGATTACCCTCTCAGCGGTTATAAAGAAGGCGGCGACATAAGCTTTAACGGCGGAGAGATAATCACTCAGCCTAACGGAGCAGGTCAAATGACCTACCGTTGGGGCAATAACCACGGTTCAATAATTGAAATAAACGGCAAGTGGTACGTCTTTTATCACCGCCATACAGGCAACGACGAATTTTCACGTCAGGCAATGTTAGAACCTATTGACGTTGCTATGGGCAAAGACGGAAAAATATATATTGGTGATATAACCTACATCAATGGTGAACCTGTTAATTCTAAGCCGGTTGAGATGACATCTCAAGGCGCACATATCAACGGTCTTGACGCATATAAAATAATATCCGCCGGATACTGCTGTCATCTTACTCCTCTGAAACAGGCTTATATTAAACCCGTATATGAACAGATAGACGGGATTTCTTCACCTATTGTCGACATCAAAAACGGCACAACTGTTGGTTTCCGATATCTTCAGTTCGGAGCAATTTCCCCTAAAACTGTTACCATCACTGCGAGCACATCTGCTGAATTTACTGTTAATCTTCGGCTTGACAGTTATAAAGGACGAATTATTGGTAAGATAAACATATCTGAAAAATCGACCACTTTTACTTCTCTTCTGACAGCCGGTGTTATCGGCAAGCATGCAGTTTACTTTGAATTTCTAAGCAACCACAGCGAAGCAACAGCAGAATTTATAGATTTCACCTTTGACATATAAATTAACATATATATTAAACTTTAACTAGTCAAGCCAACAATATATAATCACCATCTGCTGTTCGCACCAATTATATGAATTACTCTCATACTATTAAAATGATAATTTATCAACGGCTTGTTCAGAACATCATATGTATGAGCGCAAACATAGGGATATCCTTCGCTATAACCTGTTATAACGCAGCTATGGTAAAAATCAGTACCGTCAGAAAGCTGAATAATATCCCCTATTTGTGAGTGACGTAAATCAGTTATTTCCCCGAAAGGTCCTGCTCCCTTGTTTGTAATCAAAAACCTATACAGGTCATCTACACTGGTCCATGCTGCGGCTCTGTCCGAAATGCTGTTAAAATACCATCCAGTATCCCTCGTATAGTTCATTACCCCGCAGCCTGCGAAAATACACTGAGAAACGAAGTTCGTACAGTCTCCGCCGATATTTTCAAAATCATAATAACGAGGATTTCTCCCCAAAGCCCACCGCTTTGCATAATCTGCGGCGGCGAGACGGTCATATTCAATTAAAAACATAAAATCACCGCTGTATTATATTCTTACGGCGGTGATTTTGTTACTAATATTTATAAGATATGTAAAACTTTGAGTGTATATTTTCGTATTAGCGTTTCCAGCGCAGCAGATAGTTTTGCAGCTTATTAAACAAAAATGAAATCAAAATAACCACTATGCCTATTACCAGAAGTCCTACAATTGTGCGTGTATAATCTCCGAAATCAGAGTATTGCTTTACGTAATAACCCATTCCGTCCTGAGCGCCAATCATCTCCGCAGAGGTCAGCAGAATGAATGATACACTTAGTCCCTGATTGCAGCCAATAAAAATCTGAGGAAGTGCTGCGGGCAGTATTACCGAGAACAGCATAGTAAGCTTATTTACATTAAGCACTCTTGCGGAATCAACCATCTTTTGCTCTACATTCAAAACTCCGCTCATAGTACTTGCAAGAACAGGCCAAAAGGTTGCAAGAAAAATAACAAATACCGAAACGGATCTAAAGGTTGGTAAAAGCGCAATTCCGTAAGGTATGTATACAATCGGCGGAATAGAACCGAGAAACTTTGATATATAAGTTGCCGCACTGCCGAGTCTGGCGCTCCAACCGAGAAACAATCCGAGCGGAATAGCAATCACTGCTGCCAGAAGGTAGCCCTGAATGATGATTCCAAGAGAACTCTTGATATTTATAACTATTTGGTCGATATCTTCAATGAATTGTTCAAACACTTTTCCGGGAGGAGGAAAAAGCGCTTCCTGCAACAAATTAAATTTAGCGGTCGCTAAAGTCCAAAGGATCAGAAAAACATACAGAAATCCGATTATGTCTAAAAACAGGTTAAGTCCTTTCGGCTTTTTCAACAAGGCGGAAACAATCAGCACGACAGCCTCAACGCCGACAGCAAAACTAATCACATACGATGTGAAAGTATCTGCTGATACCTTGTCGGGAAGAAATTGAACAGCTATGAGGATAACGAACAACAGATTAGTTACTCTCATAAATCGTTTCTGCAACGACACTACAGAACCACCTCGTTTCCGCCGATCTTGTTACCTATATCGCTATAGAATAACGACAGTAATTCATTACGGAAATCGGCGTATGCAGGAGTCTGAACAAGCTCTGAACGGTTTCTCGGACGAGTAAAAGGAACAGTTATTTCTTTTACAACCCTGCCCGGACTTGGCGACATCATAACAATGCGGTCAGATAAAAGAATAGCCTCGTCTATATCGTGAGTTACGAACACTACGGTTTTCTTTTCCTGAGTTCCATCACCCTCCCAGAGTTCCAAAAGCAGCTCCTGAAGAATTGTTCTATTCTTAGCGTCAATAGCACCGAAAGGTTCATCCATCAACAGAATATCAGTATCCATTGCCAGCGCTCTTGCAATGGCAACACGCTGCTGCATACCTCCGGATAACTGCGACGGATACTTGTTTTTAAAATTCTCCAATCCTACTTTGTCTAAAAATTCATCTGCAATTTTATAACGAACAGTCTTAGGAACATTTTTCTTTACCTGCTTTACACCAAATTCAACATTCTTTCTTGCGGTCATCCATGGAAAAAGAGAATAATGCTGGAACACAACGCCTCGATCAGTTCCTGTTCCTGTCACTGGTTTTCCATCAATTACAATGTCTCCCTTTGTCGGTGAATTGATACCCTCAAGAATACTCAGCAACGTACTCTTTCCGCAGCCGCTGGAGCCGATAACACTTACAAATTCACCTGATTCAACTGAAAACGACACATCTTTAAGAGCCGTAAATCTATGATTCTTTTCTTTATAATTAACCGTCAAATTCTGTATCTCTATTTTACTCAATTAACACGCCTCACTTTATAATTTTGACCTTTGTCTGTAACTTGAAAAGCAGGGCGAAAGCAATCGCCTCCATTCTACTTTTGTAAAAATTACTCATACTGATTGAAATGCTCCTGCAAAGACTTATAAACAGAGTCATTCGGATTTTCAGCAATTATGCTGTCAAGTGCCCTCTTATAGATATCAGTATTATAGAGTGGCTCGATATCGTAATCATTAGTATATCCGAGCTCAACAATAGTATTTTTCAATTCTATAGTACCCTGCTTATCCGGGTCGGGACTGGACGCACTGTATCCGCCGTAAACCTCTGTACGTATATAATCCTCCTCAATATCAATATAATTCTTTACATCTTGAATTGTTTTATCCTCATTTTTCTGAGAGAACTTATAAGCCTTAATCAACGCGCGTTCAAAGGCATTATATGTATTAGGATTGTCTTTGAGAGCTGAAGTCGAAGCTACCTGACGGCAGCAAGGCTGATTTTTAAGAGACTCTTCCTCTGAACAGTAGTAAACTACCTTATACCCCTGTCCCTGTGCTAGAGAAGCATATGGAGAATAAACCGAAGCTGCATCAATTGATTTATTTTGCAAGGCTGCATATGCATCCTTCTGACTGTCAAAGTAAACAATATTCACCTTATCTGAACCCTCGCCGATTTCAATATTGGCTTCTTTAAGCAGAAGCTGTAACTCAGCATCCTGAACGCTGTTTTTAACAGAAGCGACATTTCGACCTTTCAGAACATTTATATCAATATCTGAAACGTTCTTCACAAATTCTGACTTGATGACATATCCGTGACCGTTTGTCATTGCGCCGCCGAATATGGTCAAATCATGACCCTGACTCTGGAAAGTAAGAGCCGGAACAGAGCCTATAAATGCAACATCAAGCTTACCTGATTCAAGACCGTTGGCAAGCTCTCCTGCACTTGAGAACTGCGTTAATGTAACGTTCAATCCCTCGTCTTTAAAGTAACCTTCCTCTTTAGCGACAAATGCCAGCAAATGCGCTGTGGAATTAAGATAACCGAGATTAATATTTGTTTTTTCAAGTTTATCACTTTGACTAATACTTCCGCTGTTATCTGATTCACTATCAGATTTTGAACATGCTGTAAAAGACAGCGCCAATGTCAATGCGAGCGCACCCGCAACTAATTTCTTTATCATAATATCACCTTGCGATTTTGTTCAACCGCTTTCCTTTCATAAAAAATAAGTATAAAAATAGAAGCTTTATATTTTAGCTTCCAAAGATTGTCGTTCATTCAATTTCTGTAATCAGTGATGCAAGCATCACATTCGTGACGTAAAAAATCGTATGGCACAGCAATCTTTGAACCGCGTCATAAACATACACATATTTTGTTTTCTTAAGCGGATTGCTTTCATAACTTTTTCCTCCTTGATTTCTTTACTTTATTATACTCATCTATTTACCACTTGTCTAATACCATATAAGTATAATAAGCTATAAGAACAAACTATAACACTAAAGTCTCTGTTTATTTAATATAGCTCATTATTAATTAAAAGGCAGATAAAACAAATAATTTTCTTGATTGAATAATAAAAATCCCACAAAACCAATTAACAGCTTTGTGGGATTTCTTTTTGGCGGAGACGGCGAGATTCGAACTCGCGGGGGATTGCTCCCTAACTGATTTCGAGTCAGCCCCGTTATGACCACTTCGATACGTCTCCGTAATATTTTATAAGCACAAAAAGCATTATAACATATTGTGCTATACAAATCAACTTAAGTCTGAGGGTAATTAACAGACTTAAACTGGCACCCCCTGCGAGAATCGAACTCACAACTAACCCTTAGGAGGGGTTTATTATATCCATTTAACTAAGGGGGCGTGTACAGTCAAACTTTAGACTAATGTATTATATCATATAAAATGACTTTTCACAATAGGAATTAAAAAAAATTTCTTAAACTTGCAAAAATAAATTTTTATAATTTCTATCTCCGTATAATTTTACCAAACCTGCACATAGTAATCTTGGAGGTGAAGTAAAATGACTTCAAAAGATTTACTTTATGTTGAAGACGCACTGGGTCACGAAAAATATTTCAAGAGCCAATGCAAAGATGTTATCTCAAAGCTTGAAGACTCTGAATTGATAAACTGCGTAAATGATTTGTCAAGCAAGCACGATCAGATTTTCAAAAGCTTTTATGGTTTGCTTTAAGTCTCATAAAGCATGAAAACCATGATAACAAACAGTGAAAGGAGAAAAATTAATGAACGACAAAGATTTAATGGAAGGACTCTTGCTAACCGAAAAGGGTGTGTGCGATTTGTATATGCACGGCTCAATCGAATCTACTCCGGGTAATGTCCGCCAGACATTTTCAAAAGCGCTCAATCAAGCGCTTGGCATTCAGGACACTCTCTATGAACAGATGGCTAAAAAAGGCTGGTATTCTGAAAAGCAGGTAGAACAACAGCAAATTGAACAGGTTAAGCAAAAATTTTCTAATCAAAATTAAAGCTCAAAGGTGCGGAATCGTTTAAATTTTCCGCACCTTTTTAGTTGTCATCACTATAATTCAGCAAGTACAAACTTAGCTAATTACAAGCATTTTTTATATGCACAAAGCATAAGCATAATATATAGATTTATAAAAAGAAACTGCTTATAAAAGCTTTCATAGCAGGATTCAATTGACGATTTGCAGCATTTAGCATAGGTCTTGCTTGTTGCCTCTGGCATCTGGCTTATATAAGCTTTGGAAAGGACAGGATATAAAAAATGAATGCATATAAAAAAATCGTGATAAAATCAATCTGTATTATACTAGCCATTGTAATAACACCTTTGGTTATTTTTATCGGATTAAACTATGGCGATGTCATACTCAACGCCACAGGTTCAATGGCTGCATCTTCAGCAAAAATGTCGTTTGGGAATAACACCGAATACATAACAGAGCTATCAAAAAAGCTGGGCGCAACGCTTATTAATGAGCCGTCAACCGAGTTTTATACGGTAAACGTAGGCGGAAAACCAACATGGGCTATTGATATGGCGCCTAACGAAACAGAGGCTAACAACAATCCCGAAAAAAACACAAAAACTTATAAAAGCATAGTTGAAAACAGCGACAGCATAACCGTTCAAAACCCGCTTCCCTACCCTAATGATATCGAAAGCCACGACGGAGATATCGAGGACGTTCACTACGGAACATATGCCGATAAAAACTTTGTCACTTTAAACAGCGGCGCACAGGTAAGAAACTGCACAGAATTAAGCAATAAAAAGGTTCTGAAACAAAGCGAGAAATCTCCTGATTTCAAAATTGAGCTAAACAGCGATGAACCTCAGGTCTTAATATACCACACCCATACCACCGAAAGCTTCGAGCCGTATACACGAGACTACTATGACGATTCCTTTTCCTGCAAAACAACCGACTCAAAGAAAAATATGATACGTGTCGGAAACGCAATATGCAAACAGCTTGAGAAAAACGGAATAAAGACCGTTCATTCAACAACAATCCACGATTATCCCGACTACAACTCAGCATATGATTTAAGCTACAATACCGTTTCAAAGATACTGAAGAAATACCCTTCAATTAAAGTAGTTTTAGACATTCACCGTGACGCTATAGAAAAAGAAAACGGATTAAGGCTGTCTCCAATCACTGAGGTTGAAGGAAAACGCGCAGCACAGCTTATGATAATATCCTGCGCCGACTATCCAGACGGCTCTATGGGTATGCCAAATTATATGAAAAATCTGTCCTTTGCCTGCTCGCTTCAGTCGCAAATCGAGGCAGATTATCCCGGACTTGAACGCCCAATATTGTTTGATTACCGAAACTACAATCAGTCGCTTTCAACAGGAGCCTTGCTTGTTGAAGTTGGAAGTCATGGTAATTCTCTTGACGAGGCAGTTTACACAGGAAAATTGCTTGGCAAATCTCTTTCAAAAAATTTAATAAACAACGCTGAATAGTTAGTGAAAAACGCCTGAGCCAAATGGTTCAGGCGTTTATTTTATTGAAAAAGCATTTTATCAGTCAACGTGTCTCCCGACGAATCAGCATAAAGCTCCATAATTTTAGAAAGCGACATATTAGCTCTCTCTTCACCCTCTATATACGCAAGAATATTTCCCTGACTTAGAACTAAAGTCTTGTTACCGTACTCAAGAGCATTTGAAACATTGTGAGTTATCATCAGCGTTGTTATATTGTTATCCTTTACTATCTTTTCGGTTATTGACATAACCTTATCAGCCGTAACAGGGTCTAAAGCTGCCGTATGCTCGTCTAAAAGCAAAAGCTTAGGGGTAACGATCGTAGCCATCAACAGCGTAAGCGCCTGGCGCTGACCGCCGGACAGCAGACCTACAGGAGTTTTCATTCTGTCCTCAAGACCAATATCCAACTCAGCTAATTTTTCTCTGAAAAGCTTTAGATCTCTATTTGAAATTCCAATAGAAAGACTCCTTTTCTTTCCCCTTGAATACGCAAGACCCAAATTTTCTTCAATAGTCATATTAGGAGCGGTTCCCTTTAAAGGGTCTTGAAACAGACGTCCTATATACCTTGCACGCCTATGCTCTTTTGCATAGGTAATGTTTTTTCCTCCTACAAAAATTTTTCCGCTGTCTATATTACAGCTTCCGCAAACAGCATTCATAAGAGTTGATTTTCCCGAGCCGTTTGAACCAATTACAGTTACAAAATCCCCACTGTCAAGCTTTAGATTTATATTCTTTAACGCCTTTCGCTCGTTTACCGTATTTGCATTAAAGGTAACGCTTAAATTTTCAAGCCTCAGCATTTTGAATCACCGCCCTTGCCTTTTAATATATATCTCTTATAAAAATCAACGGCGTACCCTTTAACCGCAGGAACAGCTATGGCAATAGCAACAATTACCGCCGAAAACAGCTTTGTATAATTGCTGTCCATACCAAGTCCCATTGCAAAAGCAAGAACATACCTATAAGCCGTTGCTCCGATAATGGCGGCTAAAATTCCAAACAAAATGCTGTGCTTTTTAAAGAATATCTCCCCGATAATAATTGAAGCAAGACCGACTACAAGCATACCAGTTCCGCTGTTTGTATCGCCTGCACTTGAATACTGAGCGTACATAGCTCCCGATAATGACACCAAGCCGTTTGCCAACGCAAATCCCAATATTTTCATAGTATCAGAGTTGATAGACGACGCTCTTACCATAAATTCATTATCGCCCGTCGCTCTTAGCGACATTCCAAGCTGAGTTTTTAAGAATAAAAATAAAATCAGCGATACTGCTATCAACACAATTCCTGACACAATAACCTTGTTATATTCACCAAGAGAATCCTCAAAATATGTAAACAAAGTATCCTTTCTCCAAAGAGATATATTTGGTCGTGACATAATTTTCAGGTTTATCGAATACAAAGCAGTCATAGTAATAATACCTGCCAAAATTGGCTGAACCTTCAGCTTTGTTACCAAAAGACCTGTAACACAGCCTGCTGCTGCGCCGGCTATAACAGCCAGTATAATTCCTCTTACGGGACTGCCGTTATATGCGTTCATAACAGATACAGCAACGCCTAATGTAAAGGTTCCGTCAACAGATAAATCAGGAATATCTAGAATCCTGAAAGATATGAAAATTCCCAGTGCAAGAAACGAGAAAACCAGACCCTTTTCCAGCGTTCCCAGAACGACCGATTCGGTCATCTGCGTATTGATTATTACCAAAAGCAATATTACCAACACCAGCTTTGGTACTAAAGATAAAATATTCTTCTTGTTTATAATATTTGAAATCGACATAAAATATCATTCCTTAATAAAAGTTAAATTACTTTTCTTACACACACTAAAATCTACTTCTAAATAGGGGAAGTCTCAAAAGAGACCTCCCCTAAATAGTTTTTAACGCATCATATAACGAGTTCAATACCTTTTAGATATGCAGACAGAAAGACCTCAATAATAGTTAATCAAATAAAACTGTCTTTTCTGCGTTTGCAATTTCATCAGGTATTTCATAGCCAATAGCCTTAGCTGTTGACTTGTTGATAAACGTACTCAGATCCTCGTTGAACACCTTTACAGGTATTTCGCTTGCCTTCTTTTCACCCTTAAGTATCGAAGCAACCATATTTGCAGTTTCAATACCCAAATCGTTATACTGTATTCCAATCGTTGCAAAACCGCCGTCCTGAACCATTGAATCAGCACCTACATACATAGGCTTCTTAGCCTTATTCATTACCTGTGCTACTGTACCCATTGCACTAGCTACAGTATTATCATTCGGTGAAAATACTGCGTCGCACTTATCTGCCAGTGTTGTTATAGCTTCCTGAATCTCTGAAGTATTTGTCACAGAAGCAACCTCAAGCTTAAGACCCTTATCTTTGCAATATGCCTTTACCTTCTCCAAGCAGGATACAGAATTGTCCTCTCCTGTGTTATACAGATAGCCGAGAGTTTTCAGATCAGGAGTAGCAGTCATTGCAAAATCTAAAATCTTTGAAATCTCAAGTGCATCAGAAGTTCCCGTAATGTTTCCGCCCGGATTATCAAGAGACTCTACAATTTCGGCAGCAACCGGATCTGTAACCGCTGAGAACACAACAGGGATATCTGCTGAATACGGAGCTGCTAACTGTGCACACGGAGTTGTTATAGCAACTATAATGTCAGCCTCATCAGCTTTGAATTGATCCAAAATCTGCGTAACAGTTGTAGATTCACCATTTGCCTGTTGGCAATTAATTGTGCAGTTTTCGCCGTCCTTGAAGCCAAGCTCACCAAGACGTTTTACTATTGCATCACGAATTGTGTTAAGAGAGCTATGCTCCATTATCTGAACAATGCCAATATTGAAATTATTATCAGCATTTTCAACAGCGCTGTCAGACGATGAATCTTTTTTCCCGCAGGCTGTCAGCATAGTTGACGCCAATGCCGCTGCGCTAAAAATAGCAAGCAATTTTTTCAGTTTCATAATATCATTCACCCTTTTTTAGAAAGTTAAGCTTAATTGTCAGCTTACTAATATTAAATCATAATTTGCGCTATTTGTCAAGATTTTCCCCACTATTTACTTTATTAGCTTTATATAACAACCCCCGACATACGTTGAAGTAAGTCGGGGGTGCTGCCCACACGGGCTATATATTAGGAATAAATTTAGAAGGCTAAATCAAACTGAACATTGTCAATTATTATAATTCTCTAAAAATACGCATATAATCAACGCCTGAACATTACTTGCTCAGGCGTTGACTAGCCATAATGACTTTTTTATAAGAATAATTTTAAAGAAGGCAAATTACTTAACTTTAACTTTTCTGAGCTTCTTATTCCATTTGCTATATACTTTCTTAGTAACATTATTTGCATCCTTGTATGTAGCATATGCTCTAACTCTTACATAGTAAGTCTTTCCGCTCTTAAGCTTCTTAGTAACTGTAAGCTTCTTCTTTGATGTAAACTTGTTGAAGAAAATGCTCTTCTTCTTAAAGTTACTCTTCTTAGATACCTGTACCTGGTAGCCTTTTGCATTGCTAACCTTCTTCCAGTTTACAGTTATCTTCTTCTTAGCCTTGCTCTTAACAGTAAGCTTTGTTATCTTAGCCTGGTTCATCAACTTCTGAGCATCTGCCTTGTCCTTAGCAGCTCTTACTGCTGGATTTGCTGTTGTAGTAGGTGCAGCAGTTGTAGATGTAGAACCTCCGTTCGTTGAATTTGATGAATTCGAAGAATCCGGTGGATTAGATGAACTATCCGACTTTTGCTTGAGTGCTTCAACTGCATCGCTTATTGCTTTTTCAGCAGCATTAATATCTTCTTGTGTCACTCCATCTTTTTCCAGTGTTGCCTTAGCACTCTCAATTGCTGACTGCAATGCTGCTACAGACTCATCTGTATATTTGCTTGTGTCCATGCCCTCAGCATTCTTGATTGCCTCGTCAAGAGACTTCGTATCAACTGATGGCTCTGATAGAGATTTGATTGCATCTCTGATTGCACTAGCAGCAGATTCCATAGCGCTTGGTAATGGTAACTCTTGCTCTAATATATCATTTGCTGCCGCAACTGCATCATTAAGTGCTTGTACTCTCGCTGCAGATGCACCAGTTGTATCAGCTGCTTTTGCTTCATCAACAGCTGCAAGCAAATCTTCGTTAGGTACAGTTACATCCTTTGTCGAAAGAAGTGTATTGCCCTCAGCGTCAAGAAGTTCTATTTCTCTAATTAAGAATACTAATTGATCATACTCCGGATAAGTACCCCAGTTGTAGGTGTACGTATAAATATTGTATGCGTCGCCTTCCTGCAAAGGTTCAACAAGATCAAATGTTAACTCATATCCTTTTCCGCCGGCTTCAGCACCTGCGCCACCCGTTTGGAACTTATTAGCCGAATTATCATCTATAATTGTATAGTAAGGATCTTCTTCAATTGGTCTAGTAATTATTGAATGGAAATGGAATTCAGTGATACTATTAAAATAAACGTGACTTGCACAGTCAAATGTTATCCTTGCCTGTGTTGCACCTACAATATCTGCATTTGTAACACCCGACATTGCAGGAAGATTATATGCGAACGTGTTAGAATAATCACCGCTCTTAACCGCTAAAACAGGATCCGGATAAGCATATGCTACGCATAAGTTATCTTCAGCCTCTTTAATATCATCAATCAATTTCTGAAGCTCTGAATTTGTCTCTTCTCCTGTTACTTTTTGACCTGCACGGTATGCATTTCGCAAATCATCATATAAATTAGATCTATAATCGCTTCTTATATAATTGTTCTCCGCATCAGCTGCAACCTCTGCCAACTTCTCAAGCATTTCTTTGTTATCAGCTGGCACTAATTTATCTATTGCACTTCTCAAGTTTGCTGCAATAACGTCTGCTGATCCTTGAGTTGACAAATAGTTTGCATTAGTAATTTCTGCAAGAGTTAACACAGATGCTATTGCACTATATGATTCAGGAGTGTAGTCAACTTCATATAATGCTTTAGCTTCTGCAATATATGCTCTTAATTTTGTAAAATCTGCACCGTATGTAAGAGTTGCACCATCATCTTTACCTACAGCGGATTGATTATTAATTTTATTATATGATTCTTCATCATACACATAAATAGTTCCCTTAACATAGCTAGATGAACCGGAACCGAACACATCCCTATACTCAGAACTAGTTATTGTACCTGTTAAGTAAATCTCAAGATCAGGATCGGTACATATGTTAAACATGTAATTACTTAAAACACTTATTTGATTTGAAATAACTGCTTTTTTAAGTGTTTTACAGCCGCTGAATACACCGACACCCATAGTCGTAACGCTATTTGGAACTGTGATTTCCTCTAAGCCTGATTGATAGAATACATACTGACCAAGAGAAGTAACGCTGCTCGGAATACTTACCCTTTTTAGTGCCGCACATTTATTGAACATATAATCACTAAGATTTGTAAGTCCCTTAGAAAGATTAACATTTGCTAATATTGTGCATTCTGTAAATGCATATTTTCCTATGCTTGTCAAAGTATCAGGAAGTGTAATCGTTTTAAGTGCAGCACACTTTTCGAAAGCATAATCTCCTATTGATGTAGCACCATTCAATGTTACTGTTGCTAATTTAGAACAATTTGAAAATACACGATTACCTAATGTAACTGAATTTGAATTAAGCGCAATAGACTTAATAACAGTGTTTCTAAATGCATAATCACCGATAGTTGCTAAAGAACTGCCATCTACTTTACTTATAGTTGATAATTTAGTACATCCATCAAATGCATAATTTCCAATAGAAACTAGAGAAGCGTTAAATGTAAGTGAACTAATAGCAGTACAGCCTGAAAATGCGTAATTACCTACCTCTGCAATAGACACATTACCAATTGAACTTACTTTTGTATTATTATAGAATGCATAATCTCCAACTTTACTCAATGTTGCACTAATTTGAGTAAAATTAACAGATGTAGATGTAAGACCTGAAGGATACGCAATAAGTGTGCTTTGATCCTTACTCATCAGAACTCCCGAATAGCTGTTATTTGAAGAGTTAGCAAATGCCGTACTATCCGGACTTGCTTTAATCTGTGTTAATGACGTACAGCCTACGAAAGCCTGTCCTGTAACGCTATTAAGATTTTTAGGTAACGCTATTGTTTTTAATGATGTACAATCTTGGAATGCATTAGCTCCGATTGTTTCTACACTATCGGCAATATCAATATTTGCAAGATTTGAGCATCCCTTAAATGCTTCTTGAGGAATTTCCGTAACTGAACCTGGAATCGTTAATGATACAATAGTAGTACATCCGCTAAATACACCTGCACCTAAAGTTGTAATTGTAGTCGGAAGTTGAATATTATCTAAAAGCGTACAATCAGCAAATGCCTTATCTCCAAGCTCTTTTATACCACGTAATAACGATATTGATTCAAGACTGCTGCAACCTGAAAAAGCAGAACTTCCTATAGTTGTTACACTGCTAGGAATATCAATCGATCCAAGACTCCTGCACTTTAAAAAAGCAGATTTTCCTATAGTTGTTACATTACTAGGAATTTTAAAAGATGTAAGACTCGTGCAATTTTCAAATAATGAATCAGGAATTGTAGTATAACTACTTGGTATTGATGCTGTTTCAAGATTTTTACAGTCAGCAAAAGCACTTGCTCCCACTGTTTTAGCATTTGACGGAATTGAAATTGATGTAAAACCACAACCGTAAAAAGCTTGTTCACCGATTTCAAACTGGCTATAAGAAGGGAATGTCACTTTTGTAAGCTCCTCACACCACATGAAAGCGGCCCTTTGAATAGTTTGAACAGATTTCAATGATACGGATGCAATCACGCAATGATTAAATGCAGAAGCACCAATTGTAGTTGCATTATCAAAGAAAGTAGCATCAGTAATTTGCAATTTACATTGTGAAAATGCATTTGATCCAAAAGTTTTGATTTTTGGCAGTGTTTCTGGTAATGTTAAAGTTTCTAAAGCAGTACACATTTCGAACGCACTATCTCCTATAGAAGTTATTGTGCTTGGTAACGATATTTCTGTTATTTTTGAGTAATTGTAAAATGCATAGTTACCAACGCTTGTTACGCCTTCTTTAATAACAACTTTAGTAATTTTACTACTGTTAGAGTTCCAAGGTTCTTTGCCGCTAGTAAAGTCAAGCATTGGCGATGTAGCACCTTCTTCAGTACTGGTAACTGAGACGTAGAGAGTGCTGCCAGACAACCACCAACGTAAACCGCCACTATTACCAGAAGTAGCAGCCGAAGCAGTAATCGACATTGCTCCGCACAATGCCGAGATTGTCATTGCTGCTGACGCAACAAATGACAAAATTCGTTTGAATTTCATTTTAATTCCTCTTTTCTTCAAAAATATTCCTTTATATTTTATAAGCAAATTGCTTATGATGTTTTACTGTCTTTTTACAGGCAGTAAAAGTTGACCCTCCTTCTTTGTTCAAATTTGAAATTCTGCATTTTTTATACTCGCGGGGTTGGGGATGGAATATAAACCATACAGATTTCATGAAACGAAAACACCATACAGTGCTTAACATACCACAATTATAACACTGCTTATTTGCTTTGTCAACACCTTACAAAGTTTTTTTTTATTCGACTTTTTAATAATTTTTTTGAATAAATCTCCTTTAAATCTATTTATATGGGTAATTTTCTGTTATTTTTAGCTTAAATCTGCTAAATTTAAGTCATTTGTTTATAATTTATCAATAATATTCATACTTAGTACATATTATTTATGCAATTTGAAGAAATTTTAAGGTCTAAAACCTACTTTTTGCACAAATATTTAACTTTGAAGTCCACCTTTCATAGTGATTTATAAGGTCAATCAATAAAAATTTACAAACCATTTACATATTGTACAAATTTAGCCATTCTTTATTCCAAAAGCCGTCTAACAATATCGCTCTTACTGTGCATAATGCAAAGCCTATTAAATTACTTATTATTTTGTATATACTTTTTATACGCCTCACGAAGCTCTTTAGAAGTCTCCTCCGGGCAGGTTGGGTTACAATGCGCCCAAACGCCTGTTTCTGACGAAGCGTTAAATTTAATCTTATCAGCCGATCTCATCGGCGGGAAAAACTCGATATGGAAGTGGAAATCCTGAGAGTGATCTCCGCTGTTGACGGGAGCGTTGTGCATACACATCATATAGGGAAATTTAATGTCGAACAAGCTGTCTAACATACCGGCAGTTTGCTTTATCGTCTGACCTAGTACGTATCTTTCCTCTGCATTGAAATCGGTTATATACTGCTTATGGTCATTGGCAAATATATAAACGCCGTAAGGGTATTCTGTAAAAAACGGCAGAAAAACGGTAAAATACTCATTCTTAAATATAATTCTTCTTCCGTCATTAAGCTCATGCTCAAGCATATCGCAATAAATACATTTGCCCTTTTGCTCTATGTGCTCCTTAGCCGATTCAATTTCAAGCTGAATTTTCTTCGGTACAAACGGATAACCGTACATCTGACCGTGCGGATGAGGCATTGTAACGCCTACTGCCTCGCCTCTGTTTTCAAAAATAAATACATACTTTATTTTCTCATCACCTGCCATTGCAGAAAACCTCTCGCACCACAAATCCACAAGCTTAGCGACATGGTCATCTGTCAATTCGGGCAGCGTAGCCGTATGGCTGGGAGAATACAATATAACCTCGCACTTGCCATAATTTTTCTCTACCTTGAAAAAGTCGTCGGCAACATCGTCAGGCTCGGGCGGATTTTGAGAAAGCGCCGGAAAATCGTTATCATATTTAAGAACCTCATAATCAGGAACATTCCCGAACGACGGACAAAAAGGACAATAGTCTTTCGGCATCTGAGGTCTTGCCTGCCTATTTGAAGCTATCATGATCCAATCTTTAGTAAAAGGATGCCACCTAAGCTCAGCCATATAAAAATCCTCCAATACATCCGCAGCAAATCACCTAAGAATCACTGCAAAGGTTAATAATTGCAAACAGTATAACACATTTCGAACAAAATTGCAACTATTGAAGTTATTATGTTTTGCTTTTTACTGCTTACTAAACTTATTGATTACTACTGACAAAAGAGGAACCATCACAGCACAGGCTATAGATACAGACATCATTTTAAAATTAAGAGGAACAGCGGAAAAGATAGCAGACAAAGCGGGCATATAGATAACCAATATCAGCACAATTAAAGAAGCCAGAACTGAAAAAATCAAAAACCAGTTATTAAAAAGCTTTATTTTAAGCAGACTTTCATCCTCGCTTTTGCATTCAAAAACGTGAATAAGCTGACTAAGCACAAGAGTAAACAAGGCGCAGGTCCTGGCAACAGGCTCTCCCTCGCCGAGAGCGAGAGCCATAACAAAGCTTGCTAAAGTACAAAGCCCTATAAATATTCCTCTGAAAACTATTTTAGAAAGCAGCCCTCCTGAAAAGAAGTTATCCTCCGGTCTTCTAGGCGGCTTGTAAAGAACGTCGTCGTAAACAGGCTCAAGACCAAGAGCAACAGCAGGCAGCCCGTCTGTAACAAGGTTTACAAGAAGTATCTGCGCAGGCAAAAGTACAATGGGAAGTCCCATTAAAATGCCTATAAACATAACGCACACTTCGCCAATATTGCATGACAATAAATATCTGACGAATTTCCTTATATTTAAGAAAATACCCCTTCCGTTTTTAACAGCCATAACTATCGTCTTGAAGTTGTCGTCTAAAAGAGTAATATCACTTACGCTCTTTGTAACATCTGTTCCGCTTCCCATAGCAATACCTACAGATGCCTCTTTAATTGCTGGGGCGTCATTTACACCGTCGCCCGTCATAGCAACAATTTCACCGTCTGCTTTTAAAATCCTTACTATCCTAAGCTTATGCGCAGGGCTTACCCTTGAAAGAACCCTTACCTTTTTAAGAGCAATACTAAGCTCCCTATCGTCCATTTCATCTATTTCGCTTCCGTTAAGCGCTTCGTCCTCGCTCTTTATTATACCAGCCCTTTTTGCAATCTCGCAGGCAGTGAGTTTATGGTCGCCGGTTAGCATAATAACTTTGATTTTTGCCCTTTTACATAGAGCTATCGAGCGTTTTATCTCCGGTCTTAACGGATCAAGCAGACCCATTATGCCTAGAAATATTCTCTTTCCGCCAACCATTTCAGAAAAGGCAATTACCCTTAACCCTTTTTTAGACATCTCATCACGCTTTTGCTCTATCAGCTTGATTTCGGGTACACCCAGCTCTTTAAGCTCCTTACCCTGAAAATAATACTCGCAGTTATCTATTATAACGTCAAGTGCACCCTTTGTATACTCTATCTCAAGCCCCGACTTATCCTCCACTCTTACGGTCATCTTGCGCTTTTCACTTTCAAACGGATCCTCAAAAAGCCTTTTGAACTCCTCGCTCTCCGATGTGATTTTAGCCGCCATACCTGCGATTTTCATTGCTGCCTCTAACGGGTCTCCCGACGTTTCATAAGTCTTTAAAATATTTCTGCGGTTTCTTGTGTTATTTCCTATCACCTGTTCCTTAACAGAAATTTTAGAATTGTTGCAGGCGACTCCGCACCTTAGCATCTCATATAGAGACGGCAAAGCGACAGGCTCCGCTTTTATGCTTTCCCCTTTTAAATAAAATTCTCCGTGATCTTTAGAATCCCTAAGTTCAAAATCGTTTTCTAATGTTGAAAGCTCTGACACCTTCATTTTATTTTCAGTAAGCGTACCTGTTTTGTCTGTGCAAATAACCGTTGCCGAACCTAGCGTCTCTACCGAGTGAAGCCTTCTTACCAAAGCATTTTTCTTTAACATTCTTGAAACTGCCAGCGCAAGCGCAATAGTAACAGCGGCAGGAAGTCCCTCTGGAATTGCAGCAATAGCTATTGTAATGCCCGTCATAAGCATTGTGAAAACTTCTTCGCCCCTAATTATTCCAGCAGCTGTAACAACAACGCAAACCGCCATACAAATTAACGCAAGAACCTTTGAAAGATGTTTGAGTTTTACCTGAAGCGGAGTTTCCCCCGATTCAATCGAATGGAGCATACTTCCTACCTTACCCATTTGTGTGTCTCTGCCGACACTTGTTGCCTCAGCTAAAGCATTTCCTCTGGTAACTACCCCTCCCATATAAAGCATATACGGCAGGTTGAGTTCACCAAAGAAGTTCTCATTTTCTCTAGCCTTTTTTGAAACAGCTTTTGATTCGCCTGTTAATACAGACTCATCACAGCTTAAAAAATTCTGCTCTTTTATGTATGCGTCACAGGGTATCCTATCCCCTGTTTCCACTTCAAAAACATCTCCTACAACCATATCCTCAGACGGGATTTTTATAAGCTTACCGTCTCTGTAGACCTTTGCCGTCGGAGCTGCCAGCTTTTCTAAAGACATAAGAGTTCTTTCGGTTCTGAACTCTTGAATAAAACCTATTATCGAGTTAAGCGCAACTATTATAGTAATGGTAAATGCGTCATATATCTCCCCTACCAAAACAGATACAACCGTAGCGCACAAAAGTATTATAACAAGAATATCCCTAAACTGATTTCCAAAAATCTTTAAGACATTCGGCTTTTTAGGCTTTTCTAGCTGGTTTTTTCCGTATAGCTTCTGCCTCCTTTTTGCCTCGTCGCTGCTCAAGCCTACCATATTTTCTTTTCTTTCAATTTTGTTTTGCTCCAATATATCAAGCATTTTAAACCTCCATGTATAAGCGTATCCTTAAATTGTGTATGTTTTATACTTATTCGGCTTGTACTTCACTTATGCTTGAAATTGATTTTAAAATTCCGATTACTATTTTAAAGGTTTTTTCAAAAGGATAGTATCTGTCAAAAAATTCATTGATTTTTTTCTGATTAGTTGTATAATGATATATTAGTATAATGGAATATTATTTCTGAAACCAAGATTTATATGATGGTAAATATTAATATCAGTGAAGGGAATTTGCTCTAATAAGAGCATGGTAGTTTATGCGTTTTAATACATACGGAATAACCGATATAGGCAAATTCAGAAAAAAGAACGAGGACGCTATTATGGTCGGTGAAACTATTTGCACCGACGGAATTTTAGAAACAGAAATAGCGCCTCCGTTTTTTGCGGCGGTCTGCGACGGAGTAGGCGGAGAAAAATCGGGCGAGATAGCGTCCTCGCTGACGCTTGAAAAGCTGCTTATGACAACATATACAAAAGTGACAGAGCTTAAAACAAGAGTTTTCGGTATACACGACGAGCTTATTGAATACGGCAGAGAGCACCCTGAATCATTCAATATGCAGACGACTCTATGTCTTGTAGCCTTTGACGCTGACAACAATATCTCCTGCATAAACGTAGGCGACAGCAGAGCTTATTTACTCAAATCGGGAAGACTGAAGCAAATCTCGACAGATCAATCGCTTAAAGAATTTTTAAATGAAACAGGGCGGTCGAAAATATTCGAGCAAGACAGCGATAAAATCAAGCACGTTATTATATCGTCTCTGGGAAATTCAAAGCAATACCCTATGGTGGACTTGACCAACATTTCAGAAAAGCTTGAAAAGGGAGACACGTTAATGCTTTGCTCAGACGGCGTTTCCGACAATTTATCGGTTAAAAATATAAAAGATATTCTTAAATCATCTGAGACTGTTAAAGTCAAGGCTGAAAGTCTTATAAACAAGGCTGTTAAATGCGGAAGCCGGGACAACCTCTCGGTTATACTTATAGAGGTCAAGGACTAGGCTGTAATATATTTTTATAAAGTGAAAATAATAACTGTAACCTAGACTTCTTAAAAAACACACTTAGAAACGGTGACTAAAATGTTTGACAATAAAAAAATTATTGATTTTTGCAAAAACTATGAGATATGCGACGCACACGCTCATATCTTTCCTAAAAAAATATCTAAAAAGGCGGTTTCGTCTATCGGCGACTTCTACAGCATACCTATGAGCTGTACAAACGGAATATCGGACGAGCTTATCGAATGTGGGAATAAAATCGGCGTTAGCCACTATCTTGTCTGCTCAACGGCGACAGTACCGCATCAGGTTGAGAGCATAAACAGCTTTATAATGAACGAGTGCGAACTTCACCCTGAGTTTGTAGGTTTTGGAACGCTCCACCCTGATTATGATGATATAGAAAAAGAAGTTGACCGCATAATAAGCTCCGGCTTGAGAGGAATTAAAATTCACCCTGATTTTCAGGAGTTTTATATTGACGATGACAAAGCCGAAAAAATTTACAGAGCCATTGAAGGCAAGCTGCCTATTTTAATTCATATGGGAGATTCAAGATATGATTATTCCCATCCAAAAAGACTTGAAAACATAATGAAAGCCTTTCCTAAGTTAGAGGTATTTGCGGCTCACTTAGGCGGTTATCAGCGATGGGACGAGGCGATAACCTGTCTTTTCGGCAAAAACATACATTTTGACACAAGCTCGTCTCTTGAGTTTTTGTCCCCCGACTATGCAAGAGATATTATTAGGGGTTTCGGGGCAGATAAAATATTCTTCGGAACAGATTTCCCTATGTGGGATCATTACGGGGAAATTCAAAGATTTATGAGACTTAGCTTGAATGGCGAAGAAAACAAAAAAATACTGGGTGATAATTTTATAAAGTATTTTAATTTATAAATCTTTTAATCGCATTAATTATAAGGAGTAGATTATAAAATTATGAGTTTAGTTTTGTGGAGTATATGTTATATAGTGCTTGCCGCATTGGTAGTAGTTCTTTCGGTAAAGCTTGCCGACTATGTAGATTTAATAGACAAAAAAACCGATATATCGGGTGCGTTCATCGGCGGAGTTGTTCTTGCCGCAGTCACATCGCTGCCTGAGCTTTTTACCTCTTTTTCGGCAGTTGTTATCGTTAAAAATCCAAGCCTTGTTATAGGAAACATTTTAGGAAGCAACCTTTTTAATATGACTATATTCGGCATTTTAATGTTCATATGGGCTAAGAACTTCTCAAAAGCAATGGTCGGGAAAAGCCACTTTAAAATAACAATGTTTTCACTTTTCCTGTTCGCTTTAATGTTTCTTGCGGTGATACTCGGTCTTGATTACAGCATATTCAGCATAAGCATATACTCTCTTATCATCATAATCACCTATATAATTTCCATTAGATATATGGCGAACGACGACAGCGATAACGATGAAAAAACAAACAACCCTTTGACTATTAAACAAATCGCAGTAAGGTTTGTAATTCTGGCGGTAATTCTAGTAGGCGTTTCAATTTCTATAACCTACGTTACCGACATCTTAGCTGAAGGCTTTAATTTGGGTGCAACTATAGCAGGAGCTTTATTCTTGGGCATAGCAACAAGCCTTCCCGAGCTTACCTCTACCTTTGCACTGGCTAAAAAATCTAACTTCAACGCCGCAACAGGAAACATTCTAGGCAGCGGAGTGTTTAATTTTACAATCCTTGCTGTTTCAGATATTCTTTACAGAAATGGCTCGGTATTTAAAAGCAAAGGTTCGGGTTCACTTGTTGTCTTCGGGTTTATCGCTACATTTATCACCGGACTTTGCTTGTTCTTAAAAAACAGAAAATCAGATAAAGATACAAACTTCAGTGTGTTTTACAGAATAATGGGAGCTTTAATAGTGCTTTGCTATATTCTATTTATAGTATTGTCTTAGCGGGAGGAAATTAAATTGGCTGACAAATTATATGATAACCGAGAGCTTTCTTGGCTTAAATTTAACCAGCGTGTTTTAGAAGAATCAAACGACAGCTCAGTACCGCTTTTGGAAAGGCTGTTTTTTTCCTCTATATATTCGAGCAATCTCGACGAATTTTTTATGGTTCGAGTAGGCTCGCTCCACGACCAGATGCTTATAGACGACGATGACCTGGACGGAAAAACAAAAATGAGACCGTCGGAGCAGCTTAACGCAATTTTCAAAAGAGTTGCACAGCTAAACATAAAGCACGACGAATATTTTGAAAAGCTATCCAACGAACTAAAAGAAAACGGAATAAAGCAAGTAAGCGTCAAAGACCTTTCAAAAGAGGACAAGGAATTTGTAAACAGATTTTTCAAATATGAAGTAAGTCCATTTCTATCTCCCCAAATAATCAACAAACGGCATCCGTTTCCTTTTCTTAACGGCAAAGATATCTATGCCGTTGTACGTCTTTCATCAAAATCCAGCATTTCGCTTGGTATAGTAAACACCTCCGGAGTGTTTTCAAGAGTTCTTTTTCTGCCCGGCAAAAAGAAGATAAGATACATTTTAGTCGAGGACATAATTTTACACAACTCAGGCAAAATCTTTTCAAACTATAAGATAGAAGAAAAAAGCCTTATCCGTGTTACAAGAAACGCAGACATAGACGTTAAAGAAGCACTTTTTGATCAGGAAATGGATTTCAGAGGCGCTATGTCGGAGCTGATCAAAAAAAGAAAAAGGCTTTGCGCTGTAAGGATCCAGCTTTCAAGAGAGCTTTCCTCCTCCACAGTTTCAGAGCTGTCATCACGCCTTGACATTTCAAAAAAGCAGTTTTTTGTTGAAAAAGCGCCTCTTGATATGTCTTACGTTTTCACAGTAAGAAACAAATCAAAAGACCAGTCAAACCTGTTCTTTAACGAGCAAATTCCTCAGAAATCTCCTATGGTTGACGAGTCAACCTCTATGATTTCTCAGATAGATAAAAAGGATATATTCCTATCCTATCCATACGAGAGCATCAAGCCGTTTATCAGGCTCTTGCAGGAGGCGGCTTATGATAAAAGCGTAGTATCAATAAAAATAACTCTATACCGTGTTGCTAAGGCAAGCAAAATCGTAGAGGCTTTGATTGACGCCGCTGAAAATGGAAAGGACGTTATGGTTTTAGTCGAGCTTCGTGCAAGATTCGACGAGGAAAACAATATAGACTGGTCAAAGCGTCTTGAGAAAGCGGGGGTTAAGGTAATATACGGCCCGGAGGATTTAAAGGTACACTCAAAGCTGCTGCTTATTACAAGGAAATACGGCAACAAGGCTAAATACACAGTTCAGGTGGGAACGGGAAACTACAACGAAAAAACGGCAGAGCTTTATACCGACGTTTGCCTTATGACATCACATCAGGGAATAGCTGAGGACGCTTTAAACGTATTTAATGCGCTTGCAACAGATAATCTCGTTGAAAAGGCAAACCATCTTTTGGTTGCGCCTAAAGCTTTACGCCCTCAGCTAATTGAAATGATGGACGAGGAGATACAAAATGTCAAAGACGGAAGACAGGCATACATAGGCATAAAGGCAAACTCGCTCACCGACAAGGTTCTTATCAAAAAGCTTATTGAATGTTCAAAGGCAGGAGTTGAAATCGAGCTTGTCATTCGGGGAATATGCTGTCTTATACCCGGTATTGAGGGAGAAACAGATAACATCAAGGTCGTATCCATAGTAGGAAGATACTTAGAGCACGCAAGATTTTATATTTTCGGAAGGAACGAGGAGCAAAAGATTTATATTTCCTCAGCTGATTTTATGACAAGGAATACAATAAGACGTGTTGAGGTTGCCGTTCCGATATACGACAATCAAATAAAAGAAAGAGTTTATAAATACTTTAAAACCCAGATAAATGATAATGTCAAGGGCAGAGTTTTGCAATCAAACGGCAGTTATAAAAAGCAAAAGCAGGACGATTTTGACACAATTAACGCTCAGCAGATATTCTTTGACGAGGCATATAAAAACGCTCCAAAGGCTGAGGCTGAGCCGTCAACTGGGAAAAAAAATATATCTATATTTAAACGTGTTTTATCACTCTTTAAAAAGAAATAAAGTAACTCCTTTGGGTTTATAAAAAATCCAAAGGAGTTTTTATTTTATACAATCTTATCAGGCTGCCGCAGCTTTTGACACTCTATTTGCAATATCCTTTCTGAAAATCAGCTTAAAAAGAGTTCTAACCAACGGCTGAATGAAAAACAGCTGTGAAAAGAATGCAAACGGAAAGTTAAAGCACATAAGCCTTAACCAATTTGCGAGCAGTGTGAAAATGTTAAATCTGCTGTAGTAGGGATAGTAAAGCAAAGCCGCAATAAAGCTCATTGCAGGACACATAAGAGCTACAGTGGAACAGATGATAGCTGTTTCAAAATACATAGGCTTTGAAGATTTAGGATCAAACACCCTGCAAGCCAGCTTGAACGAGCAGGGACTTCCCATAAACATTTCAAGCGAAAAAGCCAAAACAAACTCTGTAATCACAACAGCCCATATCGGAAGATATGTGCCGAACATATAAACTCCTCCCTGATGATTTATAGCAGAAATGACGCTGTTTGTTCCGTTGACTGTCATAAGAGCGTTTCCGTTTACCACATACAGACTGAAAAACACATAAGCGTGAACTGTTATCAGCACTGTCAGAAAAGCGAAAACCATTCTCTGAAATTGATTTCTTGGCATAAATAATCTCCTTTTTCTTATTTTAGCACACAAAAAGACACACGAATACTTAAATATGTAAATCACAGAAAGCCCGTTCCGTAATCAGATTTACATACATAAAGTATCACATGTGTCGTTGCGAACTGTATTTATTTTTTGCAGATGTTTATTTTCATCGCTTAAAAATTATATCACCTTTAACGGTATTTGTCAATATCTTAGGAATAAATTTCTTGACTATAAAACAAATCAATCCTTATCCTTCATACACAAAACCATAACCGCCTTTTGAGCGTGAAGTCTGTTTTCTGCCTCTTCAAATATCTCGTCAGCGTGAGCTTCAAATACCTTTTCAGTGATTTCCTCTTCCCTGTGAGCAGGCAGACAATGCTGAACCATAGCGTCAGGCTTAGCAATCGCCATAATCTCGTCATTGATCTGATAGCCCTCAAATGCGATCTTTCTCTTTTCGGTTTCTGCTTCCTCGCCCATTGATGTCCAAACATCGGTAAACAAAACATCGCAGTCTTTAGCAGCCTCAATCGGCTTGTCGGTCATAAAGAACTTGTCACCGTACTCTTTTGCAAAATCCAAGACCTGCTTGTCTGGCTGATAGTCGGCAGGGCAGGCGATAGACACGCTCATTCCGACCTTTAAACAACCGACAATAAGCGAGTTAGCCATATTGTTTCCGTCGCCGATATAACCCATCTTAAGTCCCTCAAGACGTCCCTTGAACTCTCTGATAGTCATAAGGTCTGCAAGAACCTGACACGGATGGCAGAAGTCGGTAAGCCCGTTTATTACAGGAATAGAGCCAAACTTCGCCAGATCCTCGACTTCTTTTTGCTCGAAGGTTCTAATCATAATTCCGTCAATGTAGCGTGACAACACCCTTGCCGTGTCCTGAACAGGCTCTCCCCTGCCTATCTGCAAATCATTAGACGACAAAAACAGCGGATTTCCGCCCAACTGATACATTCCCGTTTCAAATGAAACTCTTGTTCTAGTCGAAGCTTTTTGAAAAATCATACCTAAAGTCTTGCCCTTGAGCAAGTGATGCTCAATGCCGTTTTTGTTTTCATACTTCAACTGATCAGCAAGATTTAAAATTTCAATAATCTCCTCTTTAGATAAGTCAAGCATTTTAAGTAAATGTTTCATATTTATTTCTCCTTTATTAACTGTCTAAAATATTTTTAAGGATACTCAGACCCTTATTGATCTCATCTTTTGTTATATTAAGCGGTGGCAATAGCCTCAGCTTTTCTTTAGCTGTCAAAACAAGCAATCCGTTATCAAGACATTCCTTGCATACATCTGCCGCCTTTTTTGTTTTAAGTCTTATACCCAGCATTAAGCCCAGACCGTCCACTCCGTCAACCTCATTAATTTTACAAAGCTCGGTTTTAATATACTCGCCCTTTTGTGCGATTTCATCTAAAAAGCCGTCGGCAAATACCCTTTTTAATACAACGTTGCCCCCTGCACAGCTTATCGGATTTCCTCCGAATGTCGAGCCGTGCATACCCTTTGAAAGTACATCACAGCACTTCTCATTTGACATACAAACGCCTATAGGAACTCCGCCTGCCAAGCCTTTAGCAAGAGTTACAATGTCAGGTTTAATTCCATAATGCTCACACGCCAAGAACTTGCCTGTTCTTCCCACACCGGTTTGAACCTCGTCACAGATAGTAAGTATATCTCTCTTTGCGCATTCGTCAGCGATTGCCTTTACAAAATCCTTAACAAGCGGAATTACTCCACCCTCGCCCTGAACACACTCAAACATAACAGCGCAAACTTTATCTTTGTTTTCATCTAATGTTTTTACAAGTGCGTCAATATCATTTGCAGGAGTGTTTATAAACCCCTCAACAAACGGAAAAAAATAATTGTGAAAGCTGTCCTGACCTGTTGCGGAAAGGGTACAAAGCGTTCTTCCGTGAAAGCTGTTTAAAAGGGTAATTATATTGTGCCTGCCCTTGCCGTATTTATCAAAGCTGTATTTTCTCGCCAGCTTTATCGCACACTCGTTTGCTTCAGCACCCGAATTGCCGAAAAATATCTTTGAATACCCCGTTGATTCGGTAAGCGTCTGTGCAAAATCTGCCGAAACCTTTGTGTAATAGTAATTCGACGTATGCTGAATTGAATGTGCCTGTTTTGAAACAGCCTTCGCCCACTCGCTATCGCAAAATCCCAGACTGTTTGTTCCTATCCCCGAGCCGAAATCAATGTATTTTTTGCCGTTTTCATCAATGGCTGTACGCTTTTTACCGCTGTCAAGAACAACATCAAAACGTCCGTATGTAGGCATTATATGCTCGTTGAATTTCTCTATAGTTGACATTTTCTGCTCCTTTATAATCTGTTAATTAAATAAACTGTGTTCCTACGCCCTCGCTTGAAAGTAACTCTATCAAAATCGAGTGCGGAACTCTGCCGTCTATTATTGAAGTCTTTTTAACTCCACGCCTTACCGCCTCAACACAGCAATCTATCTTAGGGATCATACCTCCGCTGATTATTCCCTTTTTCTTTAAGTAAGCCACTTCGGAGACATTCACCTGCTTTATTAGTGTACTCTCATCATTCTTGTCCTCCAAAAGACCTGCTATATCCGTCATAAGGATAAGATTTTCAGCCCTCAGACAGCTTGCTATCCTAGCGGCAGCCGTATCGGCATTTATGTTATATGTATCTCCCTGCTCGCTTGTTGCAACAGTAGAAATAACAGGTACAAAACCGCTGTTTAAAGCGTCTATAATAGGACGTGTAGAAACCCTTTTTATCTCCCCGACATAACCTAAATCGCTCTCTCCATCAAGCTTTTCGGCAACTATCATTTCTCCGTCAATTCCGCAAAGACCAAGTGCCTTTCCTCCGTGCGTCTGAATGTTCTGAACAAGCTGTTTGTTGACCTTTCCTGCCAAAACCATCTGAACAACTTCCATTGTATCAGCGTCGGTATAGCGAAGTCCGTTTACAAACTTAGATTCAATACCCACTCGGTCGAGCATTGTATTTATTTCAGGTCCTCCACCGTGAACAAGAACTACCTTTATTCCCACTGCTCCGAGCAGAACAATATCGCTCATAACCGCCTCTTTAAGCGCCTCGTTGGTCATTGCGTTTCCGCCGTATTTAACAACAACGATTTTGTCATTGTACTTCTGCAAATAAGGGAGCGCATCCATAAGCACCTTTGTGCGGGTGTAATTTGAAATTACTTCCATTGTTTAATTCTCCTCTCTAAAAGAATTTATGTAATCAACTACCTGTTTTCTGTTTTTAAATACTAAACCTTATCACTATACTCTCTGCAAACAGCCTTATACCTGTTTTTCACACTCTTTTTTCTTCCGTTTTTCAAAATCCAAAGAGCAAAATCGATATCAAACTTTTCCTCACAACCCTCTGCTATATCCGGTCTGCTTTCGTTTTTATACTTTCTATACCTTTTATAGGCTTCCTTCAAGCAATAAAATCTATTAAAATTAAGAAATATTATCTTGTCTGCATCATTCATTCGGCGCTCATAATAGATTTTTGACCAGTTACCGTCAACGACCCACGAATCTTTTTTCAGAACCTTATCGGCAAGTTGCAGTTGTTCTTCCTTGTCTCTCTTTACCCAATCTTTTTTAAAGCCAATAGAATCCAAATGAAGAACATCTGCATTTAGTTTCTTGCCAAGCTTTTTTGCCAAAGTCGATTTACCGGCACCGCTATATCCTATTATTGCAATTTTCATATATTTAACCTTTTCAAAAACTACGTCTAAGACCTGTAACCTCCGTTTATTTTAACATAATCGTATGTGAGATCGCAGCCCCATGCGGTGGCTTTGCCCTCTCCGTCACCGATATTTATATCTATGATTATTTCATCTTCAAGCAGAATTTCCTTTGCCTTTTCTTCCGAAAATGCAATTCCTGCTCCGTTTTCGCAAACTTGAATTTTACCCTTTGAACTTCCCAAAGTTACCGACACATTACTTATATCAAACTCAGCGTCTGCATAACCTATGGCGCATAGTATTCTTCCCCAGTTAGCGTCTGCTCCGAACATAGCGCACTTAAACAACGGTGAACATATAACGCTCTTTGCTATAGTTTTCGCCGTTTTAAAATCTTTAGCTCCGATTACATTGCACTCAAGCAGCTTTGTTGCGCCCTCGCCGTCTGAAGCTAACATTCGTGTCATATTCATCATTACAGCGTACAATGCTTGTTTAAAGGTTTCAAAATCTGCATTATCGCTTATTATCTCATCGTTTTCTGCAAGACCGTTCGCCATAACTGACGCCATATCGTTTGTCGAAGTATCACCGTCAACAGAAAGGCAGTTGTAAGTAGTTTCAACTACCTCGCTTAGTGCTTTTTGAAGCATATCAACAGAGATATTAACGTCTGTAGTTATAAAGTTCAAGGTAGTCGCCATATTCGGGTGAATCATTCCGCTGCCCTTTGCCATACCGCCCAGACGGCAGGTCTTTCCGCTTATATCAAACTCGACTGCGACCTGCTTGTCTACTGTATCTGTAGTCATAATTGCGTTTGCCGCCTTGTCGTTTCCCGTGTACGAAAGCCCCTCGACAAGCGGTTTTATTCCGCTTTCAATAGGCTCTATCGGCAGAACCTGTCCGATAACTCCTGTTGAAGCAACTATAACTTCGTCGCTCGGTATTCCGAGAGCATCGCCTGCAAGAGAACACATTTTCTCTGCCTTCTCCTCACCGTCAGCGTTGCAGGTGTTTGCATATTTTGAATTTGCAATGACTGCTCTTGACTTTCCACCTGTTTTTTCAAGGTGCGCCTTTGTAACATAAATCGGTGCACCCTTTACCTTGTTCTGAGTATAGACGCAGGCAGTATTGCAAAGCGTGTCTGAAACTATAAGCGCTAAATCGTTTTTATTCTTATCAGAATTAAGTCCGCAGTTTACACCGTTTGCCTTAAATCCCTTTGCGGCACACACTCCGCCTGATATAAATTTATCGTTGCCCTTTAGTATCATATTATTTTCCTTTCAATTAATATAATTATAATTCTTATTTAAATTCCTTTCTGATAACAAGCTCAACCTGTGAGCCTATACACTTATCGCCGTCAAAATCAAGCCTTATAATAAACGGCATAAAATCCACAATTTTCTTGAAGCATTCAAAATCAAACTGAGGATAAAAGTAATTTAACATAGTGCTCAACGCTGTTCCGTGAGTTGCAATAACTATATTTTCGTTTTTATGCTCCGAAAGAACTTTTTTCAATGCGTTGATATTACGCTCACGAACTTCATTTAAACACTCACCGTCTTTTATATGATAATTAAAATCCGCCCATTGCCTTTGTATGTAATCAAAAAATCTTTCACCGTGCCAGCCTCCGGCATTACGCTCTCTAAAATTCTCATCTGTATGAATTTTCATATCAAGCGTTTTTGCAAGGTCACTAATAGTATCAATACTTCTCTTATAGGGGCTTGACATCATAAAATCAATACTCTTGTTCTTTAAAATATTAGTAACCTCAAAAGAATCCCGAAGCCCCTCATCAGTCAGTGGTCTTGTTCTGTCATCATGAATATTCCTATTAGGCTCTGCATGGCGTACAAAATAAACTTTTGTCATTTTTGTCCTCATTTCTTTATTTATACACTTAAAACTCTATTCAAGTCCTGTTACCTCATCTATACCAAGAACTATATTCATACACTGCACTGCCGCGCCGCTTGCACCTTTTCCTAAATTATCAAGCCGTGAGCATAGCAAAACACGCTCGTCGTTTCCGCAGACAAAAATCTGCATATTGTTTGTTCCCTCAAGAGTATTGGCAGCAAGGAAACCGTCAGGCAGAGTTTCTGTTCCGCCTAATTCCATTACCTTAACAAAATGTTCGTTTTTATAATGCTCACTTAATGCTTTGTGTATGTCAGACGCTGTGTAATTGCCGTTCAAAAGCCTTGTTATTATCGGGACTGTAACCACCATTCCTGCATAGTAATTATCAACTATCGGATTAAAAACAGGCGGATAGTCAAGACCGCAGATCTTCTGCATTTCGGGCAGGTGCTTGTGATTCTGCGTCAGCGCATACTGTCTAGGAGAGTTATACTCATAAGGCATTTCATCACCCTCGTAAACCGCTATCATTTTCTTGCCTGCGCCTGAATAACCCGACACTGCGTGGCAGGTGACAGGATAATCTCTCGGCAGAATTCCTGCGGTTATAAGAGGGTAAACCAAACTTATAAATCCGCTTGCATAACAGCCGGGAACAGCAATTCTGCTTGAGTTTTTTATCTTCTCTCTGTGTGCTGAAGACAATTCAGGAAAGCCGTATGCCCATTCAGGATTAGTCCTGTGAGCAGTAGATGCGTCTATTATCTTTGTGTGGTCGTTATTTTTGTCAATCAGCGATACTGATTCTATCGCCGCTTTATCAGGCAGACACAGAAAAGTAATATCCGACTCATTTATAAATTTAGCCCGCTCATCTTTATCCTTGCGCTTGTCTTCATCAATGAGCATAATTTCAAGGTCGTTTCGGTTTTTAAACCTATCAAAGATTTTAAGACCTGTCGTTCCTTCTTTTCCGTCAATAAAGATTTTTGTTTTCATATATATTGCCTTTCAAATTTACTTATCAATCTCTCTCAAAACATACTCTATCTGCGCTTTTACGCTTTCGGGTGCAGGTCCTCCTGCCGACTTTCTCTGCATAACACAGGTATCAAGAGAAATAGCTTTATAAACATCTTCATCAAAGCTGTCGCTAAGCTTTTTATACTCGTTTATCGGCAGTGTTTCAAGGGTAACGCCCAACTCTATACATCTTGCAACTAAAGTACCTGTTATTTTATAAGCGTCTCTAAAAGGCATACCCTTTTTAACAAGATAGTCTGCACAGTCGGTCGCATTTATGAACCCCTTAGCTGCTGCGTTTCTCATATTCTCTTTTATAACCGTCATTGTAGACAGCATCGGTATAAACGTATTTATACACAACTTGACCGTATCTACAGCGTCGAATATTGCCTCCTTATCCTCCTGCATATCCTTGTCATAAGCAAGCGACAGGTTCTTCATCATAGAAAGCAAAGTATTCAAATCTCCGTAAACACGGGCGGTTTTACCCCTGATTAGCTCGGTTACGTCGGGGTTTTTCTTCTGAGGCATTATTGAAGAGCCTGTTGCGTAAGCATCGTCAAGCTCTACAAATTTAAACTCCCAAGAACACCATAAAATAATCTCCTCAGAAAAACGTGACAGATGCATCATAAGTATCGATATTGCACTCGCAAGCTCAATGCAGAAATCCCTGTCCGAGACCCCGTCTAACGAGTTTTGAGTAATCCCGTCAAAATCTAAGAGCTCACAAACTCTCTGCCTGTCTATCTTGTAGGTAGTACCTGCTAAAGCACCGCTTCCCAAAGGCATCTGGTTCATTCTCTTATAGGTGTCGTCAAGCCTGCCTATATCACGCAGGAGCATATTTGCATAAGCCATAAGATGATGTGCAAAGGTTATCGGCTGTGCTCTCTGAAGATGAGTATAACCCGGCATAACAGTTTCAAGATGTTCTTTTGCCATATCGGTTATGGCTCTTATCAGCTTGACGGTTATTTCTCTTATCTCCTTTATCTCATCTAAAAGGTACATTCTTATATCAAGTGCGACCTGATCGTTTCTTGAGCGTGCAGTGTGAAGCCTTTTCCCTGCGTCGCCGACACGTTTAGTCAGCTCAGCCTCAATAAACATATGAATATCCTCAGCGTTCGGGTCGAACTCCAAAACTCCGTTATCAATATCGGTTAAAATGCCTTTAAGCCCGTCTATAATGATTTCACTCTCGCTTTTGTCGATTATTCCGCACTCGCCCAGCATTGTTGCGTGGGCAATAGATCCCTTTATATCGTGACGGTACATTCTTGCGTCAAACTTTATAGACGAATTGAAATCATTTACACGCTCGTCAATATCCTTTGAAAAACGTCCTGCCCACATAGGCATATCAAATCTCTCCTTTAAAAAATTGCTTAAATTTAAACTCCCTATAAAAACCTATAAGGGCAGCAAAAATGCCACCCCTTTTAGTTATATAATTGACAATCCCACTGTCCATTACTTTCTCTTTTGGTCCAGCTTAGCCTTAACCTTAATAGGAAGTCCGAACAAATTAATAAATCCAGCGCTGTCAGCCTGATTGTAAACATTGTCCTCGTCGAAGGTCGCAACCTCTTCGTCATACAATGTGTACGGCGATGTAACTCCTGCGTTGATGATATTACCCTTGTAAAGCTTTAGCTTTACATCTCCTGTTACGGTTTTCTGCGTCTCGGTAACGAATGCTGAAAGTGCCTCTCTAAGAGGTGTATACCACTGTCCGTTGTAAACAATATCAGCAAATTTAATACCGATATACTGCTTCATTCTTGCAGTTTCTTTGTCTATAGTAATAGTCTCCAAAACATCGTGAGCATGGTAAAGAATCGTTCCGCCCGGAGTTTCATATACTCCCCTCGACTTCATTCCGACCAAACGGTTTTCAACCAAGTCTGCAAGACCGATACCGTTTTCTCCGCCCAGCTTGTTTAAAGTCTTTACAATGTCAACACCCTTCATTTCCTTGCCATCAATAGCAGTAGGGATACCCTTTTCAAAGTGAATAGTCACATAAGTAGGCTTGTCAGGCGCCTGAATCGGGGAAACTCCCATCTCTAGGAAGCCTTCCTTTTCATACTGCGGCTCGTTTGCAGGGTCCTCAAGATCAAGACCTTCGTGTGAAAGATGCCATAGGTTTTTATCCTTAGAATAGTTTGTCTCTCTGTTTATTTTAAGAGGAATATTATGCGCCTCTGCATATTCAATCTCCTGCTCACGAGACTTTAAATCCCAAATTCTCCACGGAGCGATAATCTCCATATCAGGTGCAAAAGCCTTTATTGCAAGCTCAAATCTGACCTGGTCATTTCCTTTACCTGTGCAGCCGTGACAAATAGCGTCAGCACCCTCTTTTATTGCTATCTCCGCAATTCTCTTTGCAATAATAGGTCTTGCAAATGAAGTTCCAAGCAGGTATCTGTTTTCATAAACGGCTCCTGCTTGAACAGTCGGGAATACATAATCCTCTACAAATTCATCATTCAGATCTTCAATATAGAGCTTAGACGCACCTGTCTTAATTGCCTTTTCCTCAAGACCGTCAAGCTCAGTTCCCTGTCCAACGTCACCGGATACTGCAATAACCTCACAGTTGTTGTAATTCTCCTTGAGCCACGCAATTATTATTGACGTGTCAAGCCCGCCTGAATATGCTAAAACTACCTTTTTGATTTCTTTTGCCATAATACTGTCCTCCAAATTTTTTCGTTTTGATAATTATACACTAAACTCTTGTATTGTCAAGGGCTTTATGCAAATTTTTTAATATTTTTTGCATATTTATCAGTTTTATGCATAATTTATGAATATATACACGAATATGATGTATAATTATTCATTATTGCCTTTGAATTTTTCTTTTTGCTGCTTTTTTGCCTTAACGTTCAGTATAACCGCAATAACTCCCAAAACGACGGCAGCCCATGTTATAAAATCGTATTTGAATGAAAATATAATTGCGGCAATGGTTAGAACATCAAAAGCGATTGCAAAGAGCGCAAGTTTGTTCTGAGTGATAAAATCTTTCATAAAAGCACTCCGTTCGGCATTGAAATAATTTTTTTAAATAATGGTTATTTTATCATAAATTTATCACTTTGTCCATATATAATAACTTTATAATAATAATTTAAAGGTGATATTTATATCTTGAAAAACATATTCTAATGATATATAATGTTAGAGGTTAGAAATTAGAAATTAGAAATTAGAAGTTAGATAAACACAAGAAATTTTGGTTTCTTGCATCTTATATCTAGTAGGGGGTAATATTATGGCATTAAAAGAAATTGACATCAAATCATTGGAGAATCTCAATCCATTTTCAAAAATCGCAGACGAATGGTTTTTAGTTACCGCCGGAGACGAAAGCGGATTTAACACAATGACTGCTTCGTGGGGAAGCTTAGGAACTATGTGGGGAAAAAGCGTTGCAGTAACGGTTATCCGCCCGCAAAGATATACTAAGGAATTTATTGATAAAAGCGACTATTTCTCAATATCATTTTTAAAGGACGGCAATAAAGACAAGCTGAACTTCTGCGGTACAAAAAGCGGCAGAGATTTCGATAAAGCAAAGGAAACAGGGCTTGTTCCGATGTTTGTTAATAACACCACTACCTTTGAACAGGCAGAGCTTATACTTATCTGCCGAAAGGTTTTTGCACAGGATATCGACCCTGAATGTTTCCTTGACAAAACACTTATTGACAGATGGTATCCTGAAAAAGACTTTCACACCGCTTATGTAGGAGAAGTAGTGAAAGCGTATCAGAACATCTGATGAATTACGGCAAATAAAATAAAAAGAATACGTTTATTATGTAAAAATATACTGCTCTGATTTGTATTTTTGTAAATGTTTTTTAGGCTGACAACGGTCGAAAAACCAAGTTATTTTTGTTTTTTTAGTATTGTAATAAATGCAGAGATGTTGTATAATATATTTAAACGATTTTGTAGAACAACAGACATAAAAGCAGATATAAGTATTAAAGAAAGGGAAATACAGATGAACAAAGATTTTGATAAAGACGACGATAAAAAAATCTCCTCAGATTATGACGTCGAGAAAATAATAGCTGAAGTCAACAAAGCATCCGCAGCAGAAAAAGAGGTTTATTCTAATGCTTTAAACGCTGAAGCTTCACCGCAGAGTAGAACTATAGAAATTGCTGACCGTAAATCGAAAGACGATATTATTAATCAAATCAATCAAAGTCTTGGAAACATCAAAACCGATAAACCTAGATCCGATTATGATGAATCCTACTCAAAGCAAAACAACAGTAAGAAAAATTATTATTCTCATAACGAAGCTATTGGTTTGCAAAAAGAAATTGAGCGAGGTACCAGATATAATGAACTCAAAAGTATGAAGGTGAACAGTCATAGAGGCAGAAACGCCGTTTTATTTGTACTGGGACTTGTTGTGATCCTTTTGATCGGCGCTTATATCGTTGGTTTTATGATGACTAAGGACAGCTTTCTCCCAAACACCTTTGTAAACGGTACCTCAGTCGGCGGAATGAATATAAGTGAAGCTGCTGAGGCTGTTCATTCGGGTGCAGCCGTTAATAAGCTAGTTTTGAAAAAACTCAACGGCGAAACCGTTACTATTGATTACTCAAAAATTGACTATACATACTCCACAGCTGACGAGCTTGAAAAAATAATGAATCAGGAAAGCAAGGCGCTATGGTTTGTAAATCTTATCAAAAAATCCAATTTCACGATTTCAATGGATGGAACGTATTCAGAGGATAAGTTGAAAGAGATAATCGATAATGCAAGCTTTGGCGTTACGCCGTCGAAAAACGCTAAAATCGTGATGCACGACGACGGTTTTGTTATAGAGCCTGAGATTCAGGGAGATATTGTAGATACCCAAAAGGTTTTTGAAGCATCTAAAGAGGCAATAAACAGCGGTGTTGATGAAATTAATCTTTTCGATGCAGACTGCTATAAAAAGCCTAGTATAGTTTCAAGTGACCTTCAGAGTAAACTGGATGAACTGAACAAGGTTTTTAATTTAGAGGTCAAGCTGGATTTTGACTACACCACAGAGAACTTGACCTATGACGTTTTCAAAGACTGGGTGACAATCAAAAAAGACGGCAGCTACACGATAGATCAGGAATCGGTATGGGAATGGGTAAACTCAATAAGAGAAAAGTACGACACTCTCAATAAGACCAGAAAATTCAAATCAACGTTACAGGGTACTGTAAAAATAAAGGCCCAAAGGGGTGCGGACGGAAAATTCGACGGTATATTCGGATACTTTCTTGACGCAGACAAAACTGCGGAGGCGATATGCAAGGCTCTTAAAAAAGGTGAGAATACGACCATTGAGCCCGTTTACTGGACAAACGGCGGATATACATACGATACTCAAGGGAAGGTCAAGCGCACAGCAAACGATGAAAAAGACGTTATAAACGATATTTCTCAGTTAAAAACGTATATAGAAGTAGACCTTACCAATCAAATGCTTTGGTATTACAAAAATGGTAAAGTAAAGCACAAATGCGGAGTAGTTTCCGGAATGCCTACCAAAGAAAGAATGACCTATCCCGGCATATACCAGCTTTGGATGAAAGAAAGAAACAAAACAATGAAAGGCAGAACATCAGAGGGTTCATACGAATCTAAATGCTCTTATTGGAACTACATAAGCCAAAACAGCATAGGTATTCACGACGCCACGTGGCAATCCTCATTCGGCGGAGACAGATATAAATACTACGGTTCTCACGGATGTGTAGGAATTTCTCTCAGCGATTCACAGTATATATACGAAAATGTGCCTTTAGGTACTGTAGTTATAATGTTCTACTAAAAATAGGGCTCCTGCAATTTTTGCAGGAGCTATTTTTATACCTTATAACAAAATCCAAACGACAAAAAATCACACACTGCCGAAACAGTGTGTGATTTATGTAACTATCTTATTACTTTTATTACTCAGCCGATGGAGCGTCAACAGGGCAAGTACCTGCACAAGCACCGCAATCAATACAAGTATCAGCGTCGATAACGTACTTTCCGTCTCCCTCTGTAATAGCCCCTACCGGACATTCAGCAGCACAAGCTCCGCAGCTGATGCAATCATCAGAAATTTTATATGCCATCTTAGCATACCTCCTTCAATATTTATAAATGTTTAAAACATTTATCATCTATATGATAACACATAATTTAAAAATTGCAAGTCTTTTATTAAAAATATATAATAAATTATTTCCTTATTCGCGAAATCCTTTCTATGCTGACAAAATAACTAGCATTTTATTTCCACAACTGATCCTCATATGCCAAACATAGTTTTAAGAAGGTACGTTCCCGATTTTGTTGAAAAAATCTTTTCCATCACTTTTTCTATCGCAGCTTTGCTCAAATTGTCTTCATAAGCATTTACTAAGAAATCTGCTTCAATAAGTATCTGATAATCAATGCCCTCCTTCAAATTATATGTATGATGATGCCCGACCAAAAATGCTACTCGCTCTGATATGCTTTTATCCAAATCAAATTCGGATAAAAACTCTCTTACTATCTTTTCTCCCTCGATCTCCTGATATTTGCCGTTTGAAGAATTATATTTTTCTTCAGAGGTCTTTATTCCTATGTCGTGAACAATTGCAGCAATAAGTAAGGTTTCCAATGTTTCATCGCTAAGACACTCACGCTCACCTATCATTTTTGCAAATGTATATACCTTTGCAAAATGCTGAATACGTTTTGGATCTCCTGCATAATATTCAACCATTTTGCTAAATATTTTATTTTGAATATTCATATCCATCTGCTCCTCAGAAAGAGCAATCCCCCTTTATATTATACTTTATTTATTGACTTTAAATTTTAGTGTTATTTAATTATAACACAATTTTAAATATTTATCATCTATTATAAATCTCGCCCTTAAATCAACTTGCTAATTTAAAGCAGTTAGTGTATAATAATTTAAAAACTTCTCGCCTTGAGATAAATTCGGAGGATACATATGTCAGAAAAGAATACTTATACAATAAAAGAACTCTATGGTAAAGAAAGCGAAACTGTACAAATTGAAAGATATAAAAAAGCTATAGAAAAGTTTAAAGAGCTTTACGGCGACTGCGAATACCGTATTTTCTCAGCATCGGGAAGAACAGAGGTCGGAGGAAACCACACCGACCACAATTTCGGAAAGGTACTTGCCGCCGGCGTTTCTCTTGACGTTATTGCTGTTGTCAAGAAAACCGACGACAGCATTATCGAAGTCAAGTCTGAGGGCTTTCCTAAAGATGTTGTCGATTTAAGCGATCTGTCTGTTCATGAAAATGAAAAAGAGGACTCGTCTGCACTTATTAGGGGAGTTGCCGCAGGGTTTAAAAACAAAAATTACGGCATCGGCGGATTTAAAGCTTATACTACCTCAAATGTTTTAAAGGGCTCGGGACTTTCCTCCTCCGCCGCTTTTGAGGTTTTGATAGGAACTATCTTAAACTATCTTTACAACGACCTTAAAGCTACCAATATAGAAATTGCACAAATAGCTCAATACGCGGAAAACATATATTTCGGCAAGCCGTCGGGGCTAATGGATCAAATGGCTTCGAGCGTGGGAAGTTTTATAACCATAGATTTCAAAGACCCCGAAAATCCTGTCATTGAGAAGATTGACTTTGATTTTGAAAAGTGCAGACACAGTCTTTGCATAGTCGATACAAAGGGCAGTCACGCAGATTTAACTGACGAATATGCGTCTATTCCTGCAGAAATGAAATCTGTTGCAGGCTACTTTGGCAAAGACGTACTTCGTGAAATTAACCTTTCCGACGTTCTTACAAACATAGTCGATATAAGAGAAAAGTTCGGCGACAGAGCTTTGCTTCGCTCGCTTCATTTTCTTAACGAAAACGAAACTGTAGAAAGAGAGGCAAAAGCGCTCCAAAGCGGAGATTTCAAAGCCTTTTTGAAAGAAGTCACAAAATCTGGCAACAGCTCATATAAGTATTTGCAGAACATTTATGCAAACAAAACCCCTCAAGAGCAAGGTCTGGCAGTAGGATTAAATCTTGCTGAAATGGTACTTGACGGAGAGGGTGCTTGCCGAGTTCACGGCGGCGGATTTGCAGGAACCATACAAGCGTTTGTGCCAAATAATAAGCTTGAAAAATTCATAGAAACACTAAATGGCTGCTTCGGTGAGGGAAGCTGTCATATTATTTCAATTCGCCCTGTGGGAGGAATTGAAGTAGCTGATGAGATTTAGTTATCTGCCATAAAATTATTATGAAACGGAGAAAAACATATGCGAATGAGAAGAAAAAAGCATCTTGAAGAGCGTCTTGAAGAATGTAAAGATTACATATTCTTTATAGAACGTGAGGACAAGCACTTTCAGACCTCTGTTTTAAAAAAAGAGTATATTGACGTCCAAAAGATTTTCGGCAACAGCAATCCCGTACATTTGGAAATCGGCTGCGGAAAGGGAGGCTTTGCCTGTGAAAGCGCAAGACAAAACCCTAATATTAATTTTCTTGCCGTTGAAAAAGCAAGCAACGTCATTGTCAAAGCGGCAGAGGACGCAAAAGCATTAGGACTTAAAAACCTATACTTTATACGAGGAAGCGCCGAATATCTGGAGTGCTACATTCCTGATAAGTCAATAGACAGAATATACTTAAATTTCAGTTGCCCATTCCCAAAGAAAAAATACGCAAGCCATAGGCTTACGCATCATAATTTTCTTGAAATATATAAGTCCCTGCTCAAAGACGGCGGAGAAATCTGGCAAAAAACCGACAACGCACACTTCTTTGAGTTTTCAATAGAGCAGTTTTCCCAAAACGGTTTTGCCCTTAAAAACGTTACGTTTGATTTACACAACTCCGATTTTGAGGGGAACATAATGACTGAATATGAAAAGCGTTTCACAGACGAGGGATTCCCTATTTACCGACTTGAAGCATATATTCTCAAATGATAAAAGATAAAGAGCAACGTCACCGCTGCTCTTTTCTTTTTCATCTGTTATTATATCTAGTTGCCAACCCGCCGTTGATTAAACTTCTACGTTTATCTAACTTTTTAAAAGGCGGCACTGGATGCAACGTCACCGTTGCTTAATTGTTTATAAGCTTATCTTCATCGCTCCAGCTATAGAGCTTTCTAACTTCCTCGCCAACAACCTCTGCTGGATGCTCAGCGGCAAGCTTTCTCATAGCCTTAAAGTGAACCTGTGAACCTGCATCTGACATATCAAGTAAGAAGTCCTTAGCAAATGTTCCGTCCTGAATGTCAGAAAGAACCTTCTTCATAGCCTTCTTAGTGTCCTCAGTGATGATCTTTGGTCCTGTTACATAGTCGCCGTACTCAGCAGTATTAGAAATTGAATATCTCATTCCTGCAAAGCCGGACTGATAAATCAAGTCAACGATAAGCTTCATCTCGTGAATACACTCAAAATATGCATTTCTCGGGTCGTAACCTGCCTCGCAGAGAGTTTCAAAGCCTGCCTGCATAAGTGCGCAAACACCGCCGCAAAGTACAGCCTGCTCTCCGAACAAGTCAGTTTCAGTTTCAGTTCTGAATGTCGTCTCTAAAACTCCTGCTCTTGCTCCGCCGATACCTGCTGCGTATGCAAGACCAATCTCCTGTGCGTTGCCTGTTGCGTCCTGCTCAACGGCAATAAGACAAGGCACGCCTTTTCCTGCCTGATACTCTGAACGTACTGTGTGTCCCGGTCCCTTAGGAGCGATCATAATTACGTTTACGTCCTTTGGCGGAACGATACAACCAAAGTGAATGTTAAATCCATGTGCAAAAGCAAGGGTCTTGCCCTCTGTTAAGTAAGGAGCGATCTCGCTCTTATAAAGAGCTGCCTGCTTTTCATCAGGAATTAAAATCATAATTAAATCAGCAGCCTTTGCAGCCTCTGCCGTTGTCATAACAGTAAGTCCTGCTTCCTCTGCTTTCTTCCAAGACTTGCTTCCCTCATACAAACCGATAACAACGTCTACTCCGCTGTCTTTAAGGTTCAAAGCGTGAGCGTGTCCTTGACTTCCGTAACCGATAATAGCTACCTTCTTGCCCTTCAGCTTGTTAAGGTCGCAATCCTGTTGATAAAAAATCTTTGCTGTACTTGTGTTTGACATTTTCTTTTCCTCCTAGAATTATGCATATTTATATGCAAATTAGAAAACCAGAAGCAAGAAATAAGAGACAAGAAATTGTCTTACCGATTATTTTACTCCTAGATTTTATATGCGAATTTGCACAAATATGCAGTTTTATATTGTTTTTATAATAAGGAATTAAATCCCCTTATATTGACCTTTAAGAAATTTATTCATTCACACTTTCTATTATGAATGTAAAATGTTACATAAATGTTTTAATTATTCGCTTATTTTTTTAAAGACATAACATCTTGACCTTTTTGTATAGCTATTGTTCCCGTTCTCACGACTTCCAGAACATCATAAGGCTTTGTTATCTCCTCCAGCCGGCAGATATGAGCGTAAGTATCCGCAAGCAGAATAGTCATAGTCGTCAGCGATATATCAATTACCTTTGCCCCTGTGATATCCGCAATTGTCATAATCTCGCTTCTCTTTTCAGCAGGAACTCTCAGCTTTATAAGTATAAGCTCACGCTCAAGCTTTTCGTCCTTAGTTAGAGTTTTAACCTTAATAACGTCAATTAGCTTATTGAGCTGCTTTTCAACCTGCTCTACAATATACTCGTCGCCGTCTACGATAATCGTTACTCTCGAAACAGCAGGGTCGTCTGTTATACCGACCGCAAGGCTCTCAATGTTAAATCCCCTTCTTGAAAACAGTCCGGAAATTCTCGACAAAGCTCCTGCGTGGTTTTCAACTAAAACTGAAATCGTATACTTCATTGTATCATTCCTTTCAAACTTATAACTGTAAGGTACTTTCAAAATCATCTACAACACACTCAACAAGATAACAGCCCTTGTGCGACGCAAGCTTATCTATCGCCTTTTGTGCCGTTTCCTCGCTGTCGACCCTCATTGCGGGTATTCCGTAAGCCTTAGCAAGAGTGATAAAATCCGGCGAACCGTCAAGCGAAACCGCCGTGAGATGGTTTTTATAAACATTGGTCTGAACTTCTCTAACCATTCCCAAAAAGTTGTTTTTCATAACTACTATCTTAATATCAACATTGTGCTGAACAGCAGTTGCAAGCTCCATAAAAGACATTTGAAAAGCACCGTCTCCGCAAATTGCGATAACAGGGTGGTTTTCGTCTGCAAGTTTAGCGCCTATCGCCGCAGGAACAGAATACCCCATCGTTCCCATTCCGCCGGACGTTAAAAAGCGTCCGTCACGAATCTTATAGCTCGTAGCGCTCCATATCTGGTTCTGCCCTACATCGGCAACGACCGTTGTGTTCTTCGGCATCTTGTCAGACAAATCGTTTATAAACTTTCTCGGGTTTACTGTTCCCTGCTTGACAGGCTTTACAGTCTCCTCAGATTTTAAACTGTTGAGTTCATTCAGCCAATCGGTATGGGTCTTTTTATTTGCGAGCTCAAGCATCTTCCTTAAAACAAGCTTTGCATCGCCTACAAGCGGAATATCTACACCGAGATTTTTGCCTATTTCGGCAGGATCTATATCTATATGAATAACCTTAGTTGTCTTTTTAACAGCGTCGGGATTTCCTATTGCCCTGTCTCCTACCCTTGCGCCGACCAAGAATATAACGTCGCAAAGCTCTACAGCCTTGTTTGCAATTCTTTTACCATGCATTCCGATCATACCGTAAAACAACTCGTTATCGGCAGAGAATGCCGATATGCCCATCATTGTAGTAACTACAGGAATCTGCATAACTTTTGACAGCTCTGTTATCTCGTTTACTGCATCTGACGAAAAAACTCCTCCGCCTATGCAGATAAGAGGTTTCTTTGCTTCATTCAAAGCTTTTATAACACGCTTTATCTGAAGCATATTACCCTTTGTTGTAGGCTTGTAGCTTCTTATATCTACAGTTTTCGGGTAATTAAAATCGATCTCCTGCATCTGAACGTCCATAGGAACGTCAATAAGCACAGGTCCGGGACGTCCGGTGCCTGCAATATAAAACGCTTCCTTAAACGCTTTGGGAAGCTCGTCCTTATCCTTGATCAAATAGCTGTGCTTAACAAACGGCTCGGAAGCTCCTGTTATGTCCGCCTCCTGAAAAGCGTCAGAGCCTATTTGGTCGTTGTTGACCTGACCTGTTATCACAACAAGCGGTATCGAGTCAGCATACGCCGTTGCTATAGCCGTGATAAGATTTGTAGCGCCCGGACCCGATGTTGCAATGCACACACCCGGTCTGCCGGTTATTCTTGCGTAGCCGTTTGCCGCATGACCTGCGTTTGCTTCATGCCGAACAAGAATGTGTCTTATATCACTTTCGTATAAAGCGTCATAAAACGGACAAATCGCTGCTCCCGGATAACCAAAGACGACTTTGACCTGCTCTGCTTCCAGACACTTTACCATTGCCTTGCTTACTCTCATACCAAGCCGCCTCCATCTTACCAAAAATATATAAAAGAATTATACAACATCTGAAACATTAAGTCAAGCACAGTAAAATGAGTTATTGTAATTTAATTCATAATAAATAAAACACTCATAAGACAAAATTAAGCTGTACACTTTCAAAAAGAAATTGTACAGCTTTTATGTTTTTTCGTATTTTAAAACTTCTTCAACCTTGCAATCAAGTACAAAGCATATTTCGTCAAGAGTTTTTGTACTTATTGCTTTGCCGTGCTTAATTCGATGGATAGTATTTGCTGAAAAACCTTGTTTATAAATCAAATAGTATTCGGTGATCCCCTTCTTTGCCAAAGTTTCATAAAACGGTTTATAGCTTATCATTAAAACCACCCCTCTATATATTCTAACAATTATTATTATATTGTCCTTAACCTATTGACAATACTCAATTTATTGAGTATAATTGCTATATAGTTAATATATTGACCATAGCCAACATATGCAGAGGAAATAATTAAATTACTGACTTTTTATAAATTTACTGCTAATAATTCGTACAACCCTTGCATATATTGCTATATAATCACAAAAAGGTTGATGAGAGCGTGGGTATAAAAGAAAATGCAAAGGTAAGACAATCAGGTATAGAATTACTGCGGATATTTATGATGCTTCAGGTTATTTTTCTGCATATATGCCTTTACGGGGGCTATGGTTCTGTTGCCAAAAATGACTTATCAAGTATTCACAAAGTTGTATTCTATTTGTCTCACCTTTCATCAAGATGCCCCGTGTATGTTTATATATTGATTTTCGGATATTTCTCGGTTACATCGAATAAAACTTTGGACAGCATTAAAGGCAAAGCTTTGAAAATATATCTGCCTATGCTTTTTTATTCTTTATCTATTCCCTTCATTGGCAAACTACTCGGCTTTTGGCAGCTTAGCAGTTTGGAAAAAGCAAGAGCGTTTTTTCCTTTCACGTCGAGAATTTGGTACTTTATGACGCTGTATCTGCTTGTACTTATTTTAAGTCCGTTTCTCAATAAGGCACTGACGTCTCTTTCAAAAAAAGAGTACACAAGGCTGGTTGTAACTCTGTTTTTAATGTTCTCCGTCTGGACCGTTTTTGCTCAGCTAAGTCAAACCGGCGGCGTTATCAGACTTAATAAAATCTTCGACGAAAGCGGAAAAAATCTGCATTCATTTATTTATATGTATATTCTCGGCGGTTATCTAAGACTTCACATCCCCTGCCGTAAAAAAAGAAGATACATATATTTAATCATCTTTGCAGCTCTCACTATTATAAACGCTATACTTTGCTATTTAGTAAATAGTTATTCCGGAGTATCAACACAAAATAATAATCCTTTTGTTGTCTTGCAGTGTGTTTGTCTGATGCTGTTTTTCAGAAGTCTGAACTTTAAGTCGAGAGTGATAAACTACATTGCAACAGTAAATCTCGGAGTTTATATGATTCACGAGCAGTTTTTGATGAGAAACAAACTATGGCACGACTGGTGCGGCTTTTTAAGTAATAAATCGTTCTACGTCTCATGGGCGTACCCTATCAAGATAATTTTAATTTGTCTGACCGTTTTTACTATATGCGGTATTATTGAGATAGTCAGAGTATGGCTGTTCAAAGGAGTTAAAATGTTGGTTCAGAAGATATACGATTATAAAAATAAAGCTGGCTTATCAAATCAGTTTTAATGTGTCTACAGCATCGAATAACTTTGGCAAATTATAATTTCTGAATAATCCTTTGAAAGTTTTTATCAAAAAAAGAGGATAGATTATAAAATCTATCCTCTAATTACGCATTAAATTATAATATGTAATTTACTTGCCTGAGAAATATCTGTCAAGCAGACCCTTGAAAGCACGTCCGTGGCGAGCCTCGTCCTTTGCCATTTCATGAACTGTGTCGTGAACAGCGTCGTATCCGAGCTCTTTCGCTTTCTTGGCAAGCATAAGCTTACCTTCACAAGCGCCGTTCTCAGCCATATATCTCAGCTCAAGGTTCTTTTTAGTAGAGTCTGTTACAACTTCGCCGAGAAGCTCTGCAAACTTAGCAGCGTGCTCTGCTTCTTCATAGGCTGCCTTTTCATAGTATAGACCTACCTCAGGATAACCCTCTCTGAATGCTACTCTTGCCATTGCAAGGTACATTCCAACTTCTGAACACTCACCGTTGAAATTGTCTTTAAGACCTTGTACGACCTCAGGATCTAATCCTTGAGCACTGCCGACTTTATGGTCGTCAGCCCATGTAATTTCAGCCGATTCAGCCTTGTTGAATTTCTCTCCCGGAACTCCGCACTGCGGACATTTCTCAGGAGGTGTATCGCCCTCGTAAACATATCCGCATACCGGACAAATCCATTTTGCCATAATTGTTTCCTCCTCAACATTTAATTTATTATAAACACATTTGTGTTATAATCTTTTACTTTAGCCTAAAACTGCTTTTGCAAATTCTTCTCCAAGCTCTTCAGCAGACTTTAAATCCTCATCAGTCGGCACAAAACAGAACTTAAAGCCATCACCGAATACATCATTCTTTATTCCTTTTAACCTGTTAATAATGTTCGGAACAGCCTCTCCGCTCCAGCCGTAAGAACCGAAAACCAATGCCTTTTTCTTGCGGTTGTTGATAGCGTCAATGGTGCTGATAAGCGCCCATACAGGAGCAACCGCATCGCTGTTTATTGTCGGCGAACCAATAGCAAAAGCGTCGCTTGAATTTATAATTTCTGCAAGCTCAGTTAAATCATAATCGTTTATATCATAGACCTTTGTTTCAAAATCATCAACTTTAGAAATTCCCCTGCTTATAGCACAAGCCGCTTTAGCAGTATTTCCATATGCCGAGCAGTAAAACACAGGAATAGCTTTCTTTTCCTTTTTATTGGGTGCACTCCACTCCCTGTATTTTTCTAAAACGCAATCTAGTTTTCCGCCCTTTGTAAGAATAGGTCCATGACTTGGACAAACAGTGTCAAATCTAAGTCCCTCGATTTTTTTCATACCTGCTGTAACAAATGATTTGAACGGTCCGAAAATAGCGTCATAATACCCCTTTAAAGCAACATCGTATGCTTTATCATATGCTATAAACTTATCAAACATATAAGGCTCGCAATAGTGGCAGCCAAACACATCGCAGGAAAACAAAGTCTTTTCGCTTTCACAATATGTGAACATTGAATCAGGCCAGTGAAGAAACGCTGCCGGTATGAATTTAAGCTCAACGCCGCCCAAATCAAGAGTATCGCCGTCGTTTACAACCATATAATCAATGTTTTCATTGTTAGTGATGTTTTTCAAAAAGTTTGAACCTGCTCTTGTGCATACGATTTTAGCGTCGCAGCGCTTTAAAATATCCGCCAAAGCACCGCTGTGGTCAGGTTCGCAATGATTTAGAATTATATAGTCTATGCTTGAAGGCTCGCAAACCTCTTTAATATTATTCAAGTATGAATCAAAGAAATCAGCGTGACTCACCTCAATCAAAGCGGTCTTTTCTTTTCCTTTCAATATATACGAATTATATGACGTTCCGTAGTCTGTTCTCATTATAACGTCAAAAATTCTCATTGCAGGGTTTAAAATTCCTACTGAATATAAATTATCTGTAATTTTAATTGCTGACATATTTTAATATGCTCTTTTAAGAGCGTTTCCTCCTTTTATTCAATTACCAAATATAGGCTTGTTTGTCTATAGTATTAATATAACATATTGAATTTTTCAATTCTGTTGCAAATGCAACTTTTGTTTTTCTTAATAAAAAACTAACTAAAACAATTCAGATATACAGTTTTATGATACAAAATTATTATAAGATTTATATTGCCGTTTATTCTGTTCTAAGCGCAACGACAGGATCTTTTTTAGCAGCCATTCTTGACGGTATCAGCCCCGCAATAAGAGTTAGAAGCATACTTATTATAACAAGTATCACACCTCCTGCCAAAGGCAGCATAACTACAATGTCAAGATCGGTGAGATGCTTTATAATCATAGTTATAGGAATATCAAGAATAACTGTTATAAATATGCCTATTATTCCTGCGACAAAGCCTACAATAAGCGTTTCGGCATTAAATACACGGGATATATCCCGCTTTGACGCTCCTATGCTTCTTAAAATACCAATCTCCTTTGTTCTCTCAAGAACGGAAATATAGGTTATTATTCCTATCATAATTGAAGAAACCACAAGTGAAATTGTAACAAACGCAATAAGCACATATGAAATAGAATTAATAATCGTAGTAATTGAACTCATCATCAAACCCACATAATCGGTATATTGAATTTTTTCACTGTCCGTCTTTCTTGAATTGTTGTAGCTGTCAATAATCTCAACCAAAGCTTCCTTTTCGTCAAACCCCTTTGCATAGAAAAGCATTGAAGCAGGGTCGTCCAAATCAGACACTCCGAGAGCCGTCAGATTATTTTCAAAATTGTCCGTGCCGCTGAACTCCTTGCCGGTGAACACGTTAATATCAGGGTTTGACTGCTGCTCTTTTACTATTTCAGACTGATTTACAGAATTGATTATATAATCTGTAAGTTCTCTTTTATAACCAATTCCTCCGCTGCCAAATGCAGTTGCCGTCACACCGTCCTTTATTCTTATAATACCCGAAACCTTTAAATCCAAAGACTTATCCAAAACCGATTTCATATACCTTGTGTCGTTTCTCTTATCGACCCACACCCCGTTTTGCTTTGTATAATAATCGTTTGTCAGAACCAGCTTATAGGTTCTGTTTAAAAGCTCGTCAAAGCTGAATTCCGTTGCCTGTTTGGGAATATCCTTAGTGTTTCCCGAAACTATCGCCTCAACCGACTTATTGTAATCGTCAATGCTTCTCAGCCCCAGAGAATACAATACATAATCGTCAATTCTGTTATACTCGTCAACGACTATTACGACCTCATTTTTATTCTTAGGCCAGCTTCCCTCTAAAACATCATACTGCGATTCTAAAAGCTTCTGATTATCAATAAGCTCATTCCACACAGGAGTTTGATTGAACATCATATTTACTCCGCCCTGCGTGACATCAGACGTGCTGTCAAAATCTATAGGATTGTTCTTAGTGTTTTTAGTTTCATCGTATTCAGAAGAATAAACATTGAACTCATTTGAATACTTGTACTGTATCCCGTTTACCAAATCGTCTATTTTGCTAGGATTATCTTCAAGATACTTCTTAAAGCTTTTCATATCGTTTACAGTAATTCCCTCAGCATAAGAATTTACAATAGAATCTAAAACCTCTTTTGTGTGAACCTTTTTCTCAGTGGGAAATTCGTTCTGCTCATCCGTATCATAGTTGTCGGAAAACATAGCCGCCATACTTTCTCCGTCCATTGAAAGCTTATCTATCTGCAAAGGATAAGACGAAAGAGTCTCCTCCTCCATTACATTGATATAAGTCTGGAATCCGCTTGATAACGACAATATAAGCGCTATCCCTATAATGCCTATACTTCCGGCAAAAGAGGTCAAAATCGTTCTTGTCTTTTTTGTGTTCAAGTTTCCAAAGCTTAAAGAGAGAGCTGTGAAAAAACTCATTGACTTCTTCTTTTTTGCCTGCCTGTTTTCTGTTTTTTCTTTATTTTCATTACACTCAGTTTCCCCATTTGCTGTGTATTCAAACGGATTTGAATCGTCAGTTACTTCTCCGTCTGACAGTTTGATTATTCTAGTTGAATACTTCTCGGCAAGCTCGGGATTATGAGTTACCATAATAACAAGCTTGTCGTTTGCAACCTCTTTTAAAAGCTCCATAACCTGAATAGACGTCTCAGTATCTAAAGCCCCTGTAGGCTCGTCGGCGAGAATAATATCAGGGTCGTTTACCAAAGCCCTTGCAATAGCCACTCTTTGCATCTGCCCTCCCGAAAGCTGGTTGGGCTTTTTGTGTATCTGATCCCTAAGCCCTACCTTTTCAAGAGCCGCAGCTGCCATTTTTCTTCTCTCTGATTTTGAAATACCAGAAAGGGTAAGCGCAAGCTCTACGTTTCTCAAAACGGTGAGATGCTGAATAAGGTTATAGCTTTGAAAAACAAATCCTATTGAGTGATTTCGGTAGGCGTCCCAGTCCTTAGCTTTATACTCTTTTGTAGACACTCCTCCGATTATCAAATCACCCTCTGTGTACCTGTCCAGTCCTCCGATAATGTTAAGCATAGTTGTTTTTCCGCAGCCCGACTGCCCCAAAATTGACACAAACTCATTTTCTCTGAAATCAATACTTATACCTTTTAATGCGTGAACTACCTGCTCACCGCTGCCGTAATCCTTTTTTATATTCTTTAATGAAAGCATTAAGTCTTAACCTCCGATTTTAAGTTTAAAAATTATATTAAGTATATCACAACAAAATTTTTAAAATATCGAATACCTGTCGAATTTTCAGATATTTATATTAAAATATATTTGTGAAAAATTCGTGACAGAAAAAGTAATTATATTTTACATTAAAGCTCATCTTAGAAAAACAAAAAGCGCTCCGCATAAGCGGAGCGCCAAACAGTTATATTTTTATTTTAGCTTATATATATCCTTTTCTTTTCCCATAACAATTAGATGCTCGTTTTCGTCATCGACAAATGTATAGTCAGCGTTAGGAACCTCAGTAATATTGTTTCCAACCTTTATAGCAAGAATGGATATCCCGTACTTGTTTCTGACGTCAACCTCTTGAATTGATTTTCCGATCCACTTGCTGGGAATAGGAATTTCATAAATGGAGACCTCTGACGTCAGATTAAAAAACTCGAAAACATTTCTTGAGCCTGTTCTCATTGCAAGATGCTCCGCACTGTCCTTATTGGGGTAAACAACAGAGTCAGCCCCGACCTTTAACAAGAACTTTGCCTGATTATCCTTTGACGCCATTGATATAACGCAGGAAGCTCCAAGCTCTTTAAGAAGTGAAGTTATCTCAAGACTTGCCTGAAAATTATCGCCTATTGAAACTATGCATATGTCGTAAGAATTTATGCTTAGTGAGCGCAGAACTTCCTCTCTTGTGCAGTCGCCTATTTGAGCAGATGTAACTCTCGATGCAATCTCTGTTACCTTTTCCTCGTCCTCATCTACGACCATAACGTCATGTCCAAGCTGCATATATTTAAGTGCCGCATATTTTCCGTAGCTTCCAAGACCGATAATTAAAATTGATTTCATATAGATCCTCCATTCCCAAATTCCAGACTATTTATAATTAAGATTATATTTTTATCCTACCGATATTTTTTCCGTCGGATACTTTATCGGCGGAGCAGCAATAGGCTTTGCAAAAGCAAGAGCAAGAGAAAGTCCGCCTATTCTTCCAAAGAACATCAGTATTGTCAAAATTCCCTTTGTCAGACTTTTCAGCGCCCCCGTTTTTGTCATTTCAACTCCCACAGTTCCTATTGCAGAGAACACTTCATAAAGCGTCTCTCGCAAATTTATAGTATCAACTGCGCAAATAATTCCTACAGACAGTAACGCAAAAAACAGATACATTGTTAAAATCGCCGATACCTTAGTTAAATACCCGTGCGGCAGTCTCCTTTTAAATGAGGTGATAGAATCCCGCTTTGAAAGCATAGAAATAACTCCGAGAATCAATATCATAAACGAAGTCGTTTTAATACCTCCGGCGGTAGAACCGGGAGAGCCTCCCACAAGCATAAGCGCACACCCAAGCAGTGCAGACGAGTCGGTAAGGTTTGCCTGGTTGACTGTACTAAAACCTGCCGTTCTAAGCGTTACCGACTGAAAGCTTGCAGACATAACAGCCTGCGGTGTTGAGAGGTCTTTATAAGCGTTATTTCTCTCTAAGGTAAAGAATAACACAGCCGGTATTATAATGAGCGCAAGCGTCATAGAGAGAACCATTTTAGTGTGCAGCTTATATTTTTTAAAATGCAATCCGTTTTTGTGGATATCCTCCCAGACATAAAAGCCTATTCCGCCTATGATAATAAGCGCCATAGTAGCAACATTTACAAGAACATCTCCGTTAAAGCATTCCAAAGACGAACCGGGTCTTATTCTTCCGAACAAGTCGAATCCTGCATTGCAAAAAGACGATACCGAGTGAAAAACAGCCGTATAAATTCCTCTTGCGATACCCATAATAGGAATAAATCTTATACTAAAAATGACTGCTCCGCAAAGCTCGAATATAACCGTTCCGAGAAGAACGTGTCTCATAAGCCTTACCACACCTGAAATCTCAGGCATATTAAGTGCTTCCTGCATAATACCGCGCTCTTTTAAAGTGATTTTTCTTCTCATAGCAAGCGAAAGAAAAGTCGCAACAGACATAAACCCAAGTCCGCCTATCTGTATCATAGAAAGTATAGTTATCTGACCAAACAGCGTCCAATGAGTGTATGTGTCATACACCGAAAAACCCGTCACGCAGGTTGCGGAAGTAGCCGTAAAAATTGCATTTATAAGAGTAGTAGTCTCACCGTCTCTTGTAGCAAAAGGCAGCATAAGTAAAATTGTTCCCAGTGTGATTATTACAAAAAAGCCAATAACCAAAACCTGTATCGACGATAGCTTACTCTTCATAAAACTGCGTCCCTTTTAGGAACATTCCTCCCATTTTTTAATTTATATAGTATATAACTTAAATTATGCGTTTTTTGTCTTTACTTATTCGGACATACCTGACAAGTAAAAGCATTCCTATAAATAAAACCAAAGGAAATACCATTGCTATTATTATTCCTGTTTTCAGTCCAAGCTGCGTTGAGTCTTGAAACGATACTATTCTTTCAAAAATAGAATGTCCGGATCGTTTGACAATATCACTGACATATCCTATAAGTCCCGAACCGCTTGAACACCCTATATCACCGGCAAACGCAAGCAGCATAAACATTGATGTTCCGCCTCTAGGAAGCTTTGACGCAGAAAGACTGTAAATTCCCGGCCACATAATACCTACAAAGAAGCCGGAAAGTCCGCATCCTATAAGCGAGAGAAGCGACGCTCTGGAAAACGCCACAAGCGCAAATGATAAAACACATCCAAGCGCGCATATCATTAGCGACGGCTTTAAGGTTTTGTCAGTAACCTTTAATCCGAATAACATTCTTGAAAGTCCCATTAAAAACGCAAACAAACAAGGTCCTAAAATATCTCCCGTTGTTTTTGAAACGCCCAGTCCAAGCTCCGCTAACAGCGACGACCATTGACTTATAACCATTTCGCTTGCCCCCGAACAGACCATAAACAACAGCATGATCCAAAGAAGCCTTGTCATAAAAAGAGATGAAATATTCATTTCTTTACCCTCTTCAACAAGCGTTGCCAACGGAACTTTCATAAATAGAAACGTATTTAATAAGGGTATGATTGCAAAAATTATAGGTAGTATAAACCACTTGTCTATTCCGACAATTACAAAATATAAAGTAGACAACAAAACCACAGCAACCTGTCCCCATGAATAAAAGGAGTGAAGCAGCGCCATCTGCGACGCTTTGTTTTCGCTAGGTATCGCTTCAATAACGGGGCTTATAATGACCTCTATCAAACCTCCGCCGACAGCGCAACAAGCCAGCGCAATGAGCAAACCGATAAACGTGTTATCCATAATCACTGGAAGCGTTCCCATAAGAACAAGACCTGCAACTGACATTCCGTGAGCAAGTATACAAGTGCCTCTCATTCCAATTGTATGTATAATCTGCGCTGAAAGCAAATCGACCGCAATCTGTATTGCAAAATTGATAACTATAAGCGTTCCTAGCTTAGAGAGTCCAATGCCGAAATTTCTGTCAAATGTAACAAATAACAAAGGCGCCAGATTATTTACTACAGCCTGAGTTATATATCCCAGATAACATGCAATTTTAGTATGTTTAAATGTAATCGCCATAACATTTTTTCCTTAGAGTAATGCTGATATATCATTTAACTTAATTATTTTAGCAGAGTGATATTACAAAGTCAATAATTTATTTATTTTTTAATCCCGAAAGCTTAATTTTCACACTTATGTATTATTTCTACCTGTATTCAGAAAAAATAAAATCGATTATTCGACACAAAAATCGGTATTTTTTGTATGAAATGTCCAATTAAGAGCATTATAAAAATAAAAACTTATTTAAAAAGTTGATTAATTAATAAAATTATTGACTACTCGCAAATAATGTATTAGAATATTGGTAAAATAAAATATGGAGGAATTAAAAATGACAAAATCAGAATTCATTAATCTTATAGCTGAAAAGGGGGACTACACAAAAAAGGATGCAGAGAAAGCTCTTTCAACAGTTATTGAAGCAATAACAGATTGTATGAAGAAAGAAGAGAAAATTTCTCTTGTAGGCTTCGGAAGCTTTGAGGTAAAGGAGAGAGCCGCAAGAAACGCTATCAATCCTATTACCAAAGAACCTATCAGCATACCTGCTAAGAAGGTTCCTGCATTCAAGGCAGGCAAAGCTCTTAAAGACGCTGTTGCCGGCTAAAACTCTCACCTCTCAGCTTAACACTTGTAAAAATTAGAAAGGAAGTACAACTTATGGCAAACTATTCAAGAAAAACCGTTGCTGCTGAAATTGAAGAACAGACTTCTTTAAAAAAGGCGTCTGTAGATAACCCTGATGAAAAGAAAACCGCAAAAAAACGTACTGCGAGAAAAACCACTGCGGTTGACAGCAATGTTTACGTTCAATTTTTCGGAAAACAGATTGCAACAAAAGACGTTTTAGACTCATGTCAGGCTGATTACAAAAGCAATAACAGAGCCGCCGTAAAGAGCATCGAGGTGTATGTTAAGCCTGAGGACGACACCGCTTACTATGTGGTAAACGGAAATGTTCAGGGTAATGTTTCACTGTAAACCAAGCCTAAAAATTAATAATGATATAAAAAGCTCCCGAGTGTATTTTTAATACTCAGGAGTTTTTTATAATATTATCTTTCCATTTTTAGAATATAAGCCGTATAAGGCGCAAGCACTGCACCGCCGCCGAAATCAAACATCTCTCCGGTAAGCAAATTCTTTGCTTGTCCGCAGCCTGCGTCAAAATGTGCAGTAAAGCTTTCGCTGTCGGCATTTGCAGCCACGAGAACACGCTCGTCCTCAAACTGCCTTTGAAAAACGCACTGCTTGTTTGTAAGTACAACCTGCTTGTAGTCCCCATAGCAAAGCGCCTTGCTGTTCTTATGTGCGTTTGCACAGCGTGAAATATATTCGGTAAGCTCGTTCCACTCTGGCTTTTCAAAGCAAGCCCTAAGTGCAGGATCGCCCTCGCTCTTGTTTGCTTTTGTTCCCCACTCGCTTCCGTAATAAATACACGGCATACCCGGCATTCCGAAAGCCAAAGCATAAATAAGCGGAATATGCTTTTCATTTGTAAGAATTGAAGCGACTCTTGACACATCGTGGTTATCTACAAATGTCAATAGATGCATTCCTCGATACTGGCACCAGCTCTCAGAGCCGAATTGATTTTGCAGACTGTGGCATATCTCAAACATATTCATAGAGTTAAAGCTAGAATACAATCCCTTATAACACTGATAGTTAGTTGCGCTGTGAAGCATCTCATTATTTACAAACTCGGCGTAATTCCCGTGAAGAAGCTCGCCTATCAACGCGAAATCAGACTTTTGACCGTCACAAAACTGTCTCAGTCGTTTGATAAAATCCCTGTCAAGACAATATGCAACGTCTAAACGAAGTCCGTCGATATCAAACTCGTCGATCCAGCCTTTTATACAGTCGAAAATGTGGTTTATGACCTCATCATTTCGAAGGTTTAGCTTTACAAGGTCGTAATGACCCTCCCAGCCTTCGTACCAAAGACCGTCGTTGTAGTTTGAATTACCTCCAAAATCAATGTTGAACCAGTATCTGTACGGTGAACTTTCTCGATTTTTCAACACGTCCTGAAATGCCCAGAACCCCCTGCCTACATGATTGAAAACTCCGTCTAAAACTACCTTGATACCGTTTTTATGTAACTCCTTACAAACGTCTTTAAAATCGTTATTGTCTCCAAGACGTCTGTCAATTAATCTGAAATCTCTGGTATTGTAGCCGTGAGTGTCCGACTCAAAAACAGGTGAAAAGTAAACTGCATTCGCACCCAGCTTTTTAATGTGGGGGATCCAATCCTTGACCTTTGTTATTCTATGTTCAACCACACCGTCGTTTTCAAACGGCGCACCGCAAAACCCAAGCGGATAAATTTGATAAAAAACACTTTCATATGCCCACATATATTCAAATCTCCTTATAAAATGCAATATAGCAATTATAACAAAATACATACTTTTTTGCAACTGAAAATATATAATATCCGCTGAAAGGATAATAATATATTTCAGCAATTATAAAGCATTATAATTGACTTTTACTATAAATTTTACTATAATATATTTAGGAATTATGTCACAATATAGAGATAAAACTTTAAAGAAAAGAAACGGAGATAATTATGGCAAAAAGAATCAGATGCAGAAACTGCGGAGAGTATATCCCGAATAATGCAAAAGTCTGTATGTACTGCAACACCAGAGTAACGAAAAAGAAAATATCACCTAAGCTTGTATTTGTTATTATACTTTGGGCAATAGTAATTGCGGCTCTCTGCTGTACGGCTTATTATTTTTACGAAAGATTTGCATTTTTAGAAATAGACGCTTCGCAGCTTATCAAAGTAAATATAGATGGCTCTACCGGAGATGCTTCGGCTTATCTATCGCTTGATGATGAAAGCGAATATTTCAAGGCTAATGCAACCGGCAAGGACGCTCCTTTGCTGACAGATGTATTTGACACAAATAATCTGAAAAAGGCTCAGGATATGCAAATTGCGCTAAAGGCTGATATTTACATTGCGTCTGACCCCAAAGACAGCAATTTCCTTTACAGAATGGGAGCGGAAAGCATTAAGGCAAGCTCGATAGATAAAATCTCAGAAATAACCAACGGAGATATATTGACAGTTACGGTAAGGTATGATGAAAAAGCGCTTAGAAAATTCAAAATAAAGCTAACTAATACGACATACACTGTAAATGTAAGCGACTTAAATTCTGCGGAAAGCTTAAACCCATTTGCCGATATTTCCGTTAATTTCAGCGGAACCGACGGCTATGGAACTGCTGAGATAAACACATCGAAGTGCAAACAGATAGTTTTGGACAATTTCACATTCAGCATAACAACATCATCTAACAACGGAGAGCTTTCAAACGACAATACTGTTACCGTTGTTGCGAACTGCACGTCAGCATCATACGATCCCAATGATTCTACAATAGAATACAACGGTAAAAAGTATGTTGTAAGCAAATCGTCCAGCAGTGAGTTTACGGTTTCAGGCTTAGGAAGCGTTCAAGAGCTTGATCCGTTCGAGAACGTGACTGTTAATTTCACTGGAATTTCTCCTCGTATATCAGTCAGCGGAATGAACACTGACAATGCAATAGACCTTATAAAGAAAGCGTTCGACTATACTATTTCGCAGACATCAAACTTAAAGCTGGGAGACGTGATAACGGTCACCGCTATATACAAATCTGGTTTTGATGATGAAGACCTTTTAGAAAAAGGATTTACCCTATTAAAAAGTAAAAGAACCTACATTGTCGAAAATGTTGACGCATATGCAACTAAGGTCAAGGATATTGATTTAACAAATATAAAAGCGGAAATGCACAAGCAGTTATCGTCATTTAGCGGATACGAAATAAATCTTGTAAACGCTTATTTTAACACTGCAAAAACTCAGACAGCGAATGAACCGTACAATCAATATTTTGAAGTTTATGAAATAAAGCTCGACACTGGAACAATTTACAGAATTGTCGAAGCAGACAATATCTACACGACCGCTAGCGGCGAGCTTAGGTTTACAGTAAATGAAAATGCAAGAAACTCAGGAATAAAAGAAATTCTCATAGACCAGTTTGTAAAATTAAACAGTAATTACAAAACGAAGAATATAAAAATTAAATCAACCCCAATTTAATTGCTGAGATAGTATAAAAGGCGGAGTCAAATGAATGACTCCGCCTTTATTTTAGTAAATTTATTTTCCGGAATTCGGATTTATAAATGAAATCGGATCTATCCATTTTCCGTTTTGCTTAATACCGAAATGCAAGTGTGGAGGAAGCTTGCTTTCAACATCGGCAGTCTTCCCGACTGCTCCTATTTTCTCACCGGCATTGACCTTATCTCCTTCGGCTACATCAACAGCCTTTTTTAGATTATAGTAATGACCCTCAATATTGTTTCCATGATCTATAATAATCTCAGTACCGAAAAGCGGATCTTCAATTACCTTTTTTACAGTACCGGCGGTCATAGCTACTACCTTCTTACCGACCTTCCCTTTAATGTCTACTCCGTCGTGAGTTTCCCAGTATCCTAAGGTTTCACTTTTTACAAGCTCTCCGTTTGAGAATGGATTGATAATTTTCCCTTTCAATGGCATTACAAAGGGCTGCGTTTCAGTATCGACTTCATTATTTGTTTTCACACTGCTGCCCTTGTCGGTTTCAGTTTTAGTTACTTTCACTGTGGTTTTTTCACTATTACTGTCATCGCTCTCGCTCTCAGGCTCAGTATTTTCATCTGATGTTGTTTTTTCAACATCATTTACCGTATTCGCAACCTGAGAGCTTTCAATACTTGTTAGAATATTTCCGTTTGTAAGTTTATTCATTGTGCTTTTATAAACGGCAAAGCTACCTATTCCAACTGCCATAAGAAAAACTAAAAAACCTACAAGCATTCCCTTTCCCTTAATAAGATCTGATAACTTCTTCATGAAAATAAACTTTCCTTTCCTTATGATTTGTGACTTTAGTATTACCTAATAAAGCTATACCCTAAAACACAAACCGATTTGAAAATCCTTGACTTTCAAATTTTGACCTCACTTATGTTGTTTTAAACTCTATGAGGTTATTTTTGACAGATTTAATAACTTTATTCAATTTTATTAAGTTTATTTTTCCTTATTCTTATCATCAAAGCACGCTTTAAGCTTTCCAATGGCTTTTTTCTCTATTCGGGAGACATACGACCTCGATATGCCAAACTTTTTTGCTATCTCTCTTTGCGTCAAAGGTACCGCCCCGTATAACCCATATCTTAGCGTGATAATTTCACGCTCTCTGTCGTCAAGACACTCAGGAAGAAATGTATACAGCTTTCCCGATTTAATGGATAGATCAATCTTGTCTATTATTTCAATGTCCTCTGAAATTATATCCATTAACGTAAGCTGGTTTCCGTCCTTGTCTGTGTCTATCGGTTCATCAAAATAAAGCTCTCCCGCCGATTTTTTTAACGACCTGAAGTGCATTAAAATTTCATTTTCAACGCATTTGCTTCCGTAGGTTGCAAAACGTGTACCCTTTGTATGATCAAAGGTAGAAACCGCTTTTATAAGCCCTATCGTACCTATTGATATAAGATCCTCCTGATCGCTTGAGTTTGAATAATACTTTTTGACTATATGTGCAACCAGCCTTAAATTGTGTTCGATAAGCTTCGTTCTTGCTGAATCATCACCCTCAGCCATTCTGCTGAAACATTCTCTTTCCTCTTTTGCTGACAAAGGCTTTGGAAAAGCTCCGTTTTTTTCAAGGTGAAGCGCAAAATAAAGACAGTTTGAAAGAATTATTTCAATTAAATTCGCAAACATAAAAACACCCCTTTAACATACTTATGAAAAAAAGGTGTTTGTCTATTCTGTTATTCAATTTTAGAGCATTGCAATACTATATACTTTTCTGCTTTTTAATTATTTCATCACTGTCCAAAATTATGGTAAAAGGCCCGTCGTTTACTAGGCTTACCTTCATATCAGCCCCGAAAATCCCGTGCTCGACCCTTGTTTTGATCCTTTCTCGGCATAGACTTAGAAAATACTCGTAAAGCCTGTTAGCCTTGTCGGGATTTCCTGTGTTTATAAAGCTCGGTCGGTTCCCCTTTCGGCAGTCTGCATAAAGAGTGAACTGCGATACAATCAAAAGTTCTCCCTCAACATCTTTTATAGAAAGATTCGTTTTATCGTTTTCATCAGAAAATATCCTGAGATTTATCATCTTTTCGCATAGCTTTTCGCATTCAAATTCTGTGTCAGTTTCGCAAATGCCCATTAATACAAGATAACCCTGTGCTATTTCTCCTACAACTTTACCTTCAACCGTTACATTTGCGTTTGTTACTCTTTGTATTACAAGCCTCATTTTTATCTCCTTATGTAATTTATATTTACATAATAACACATAAGAATAAAATAATCAATCTGCACATATTTAATAGACACTTGCCAATATTGAAAAAATAAAATACTTGTGTTATAATTTAGTAAAATAAAAGATATAGGAGCAAAGAATTTATGGATAGCTTTAAAGAACTGCTTGTAACAAGAAAACCAAATAACACAGTTTTTTTCAAAAGAACAGTTATATTTATTGCCGCACTGCTTATTGCTGTGGTGTTGTTTATAATTCTTAATGTTATGTCTTTGGTGCTTATTGCTCTGCTATTTTGGGGCGCTTACTTGCTTATTAAAAACTTCGACGTTGAATATGAATACATCTGTACAAACGGTGACTTGGACATTGACAAAATAACAGCTAAAAGCAGAAGAAAAAGACTTATATCTGTTGATCTTAAAAACGTTTTAAATTTTGGCTCGCTAAATGACAAAAACTTAAATAAAGATTACAGCATTATTGACGCAACATCGGGTGAGAGCGAAGATGAATCATATTTTATACAATGTAAGGATACTAAATACGGAATGTGCAATGTTCTTATAACGCCTGATGAGGATATGCTTGAAGTTATAAAAACCTACCTGCCGAGAACAATTAGGAGATAATAAATGTATTCAATCGGAATTGATATTGTTGATATCGAAAGAATAGAAAAAAGTGTTTTAAACAGCAGATTTCTTTCAAAAGTCTATTCTAAAAAGGAGATAGACTTCTTCTCATCAAAGAAAAACCCATACCCATCTATGGCGGGCAATTGGGCAGCTAAGGAAGCCTTTTCAAAGGCTCTCGGTACGGGGTTTAATGGTTTTAGTTTGAATGAAGTTTCGGTTTTAAGAGAAGAAAACGGCAAGCCTTTCTTAGAGCTTTCGGGAAAAGCTCTTGAAATTGCAAAAGGACTGTCTTTTTCTGTTAGCATAAGTCACACCGATACTCTTGCAACCGCTGTTGTCATTGCTTATAATGAATTAAATAAGCTTTGAAATAAATCTCAAATTCACGAATGGAGATTATTATGTCAAAAATACTGACCACCGAACAAATGGGATATGCAGAGAAAAATTCTTCTAGCTACGGCGTTTCATTATCAGAGCTAATGGATAATGCTGCGCTGTCTTTATCTCATGAGATAACCAAAATAGCATATAAAAAAAGTCTTAAAAACATACTTATACTTGTAGGCAGCGGTAATAACGGCGGAGACGGTCTTGTATGTGCAAACACACTGCTTAGCAATTCTCTCAATGTAAGAATAATTCTTGTGCAGGGAAGCCCTAAGTCAGAACTTGCAAAGGCGGCAATGTCAAGACTTAATAAAAACGCAGAAATTGTTCCGGCCAGCGGTGCCGCCGAACAAACCGAGTGGGCGGATATTATAGTAGACGCTGTTTTCGGAACAGGATTTCACGGCAGTCTTCCAGACGAAATTAAGCCTCTTTTTAAAATAGTAAGTGAATCAAAAGCTGTAAAAATCGCCTGCGACTTGCCGTCAGGGGTCAATGCAAAAAACGGAGAAGTATCAGACGGTACTGTTATATGCGATTATACCGTTTGCTTTCACGCTCTGAAGCTTGGACTGTTGCTCTCACCTGCAAAGGAATTTTGCGGAGAGATTATAACCTGTGACATTGGCATACCAAAACAGTCTGAAAATTTTGATTTTGAAATTGAAAGACTTGACAAAGCTTTGGTAAAGTCATTTTTACCTCCACGTCCAAACAATGCCCACAAGGGAACCTTCGGAAAGCTTTTATGCGTTTGCGGCTGCTCTAACTATAGAGGTGCGGCGGCAATTTCAACTTTGGCTGCACTTAGAACAGGGGTCGGTCTGGTAAACTTATGTACCGTTGAGGAGGTTATCTCTTCGCTGTCATCAAGCATTTATGAAGCCACATACACTTGCCTTGTCAGTGATGAAAACGGCTTTATATCATACGACAACGCAGAAAAAATAATAGAGCTTTCAAAATCTTCAAGCGCCATTTTGCTCGGCTGCGGTCTTGGCAAAAACACTCATACGATAAGCCTTGTAAAAGAAATAGTAGAGCGTTCTGAAATACCTATAATAATCGACGCTGACGGAATAAATTGCCTTTGCGAGAATATAAATGTACTAAAGAACACAAAGGCAAAAATAATTCTTACCCCTCACATTGCTGAGTTTTCACGTCTTTTAGGAATTTCAGTTTCTGAGTTTTTAGAAAATCGGTTCGATTTATTAAGACAATTCAGCAGTGAATACAATGTTACAGTTCTGTCTAAATCGACACAGAGCATTGCCGCTTCATTTGACTGCAAAAAAGTTTACCTGTCAGATACAGGCAACTCCGCTCTAAGCAAAGGCGGAAGCGGAGATCTGCTTGCCGGTATGACAGCTTCATTTGTCGCACAAGGAATTGAGCCGATTTTGGCTTGTTCAATAGCTCAGTTCGTTTTGGGCATATCTGCCGAGCGACTTTCAGAAAGTATGTCAAAGCGTTCTGTAATTGCAAGGGATATTTTAGATGTTCTGCCTTTTGTTCTCAAAGAAATTGAGGATTAAATAAAAGCCTATGTACGGGATTATCCTCATACATAGGCTTTTTGTTTGAAAGGATGAAACAGCTTGAAAAGACCTGCAAAATATCTTATTTTTTTAATGATTTTTATACTGCTATTTGCAGTAACCTCGTGTAAAAAAAATGCAAAAGCCGCCACGCTTAATATTCCATACTCATGCGAACTGACAATAAAAAGCGACGATGAGGGAAGCGACACATACAAAGCTTCACTGTCACGAAAAGAAAACAGTTGGCTTGTGACGTACACCTCACCCGAAAGCATCAGCGGTATGACAATAACTTATTCAGACGATAACTATAAAATCAAGCTTAATGAGCTAGAGTTTGACGCAAAACGTGATGAGCTTCCCGACAGCGCAATAAGCACTATGATAATATCAGCTTTGGATAAATCCACTCTTTCAACTAATGTTGAATACAAAACTAACAAAGGATTAACCATAGCAAACGGAACAATCGGAGACAAAGATTACGAGCTTACCTTTAAAGACGATATTCCACAATCATTAAAAATATCAGGTTACACGGTTACGTTTTCAAATTTTAAATCATAATGGGTATAAAAAAGAGTACAAACACAACGTTTGTACTCTTAATTTTTTAAATTATTTGTTATTACTTTGTTCTCTTTCTTGATACAACATATCCAGCTCCCAAAAGAACTATTAATGATGCCGCAATTGCTGCACCGCCTGCTGTATCAGGGTTATCAGAATTGTTTTCACCTTCGCTGCTATTTTTGTTAGCTGCGTCGCCCCAGTTTACTGTAAACTTAACTGTAAGCTCTTCCCACTCTGTGTCTATTGCTGCATAGTCTTTCTTTGCACCCTTAGACAATGCCTGAGGTGAAGCGTCCTTTGCACAAGTTCCGTCAGTACTTGTATATACATCTTCGGGTATTTCAGTTACTTCCGCATCATACAGAGGTACATATGCATTCTTCTCATCAACAACTTGAGTATACGGAACTCCTGTAAGCTTTTGCTTCTTACCGTCGAGCTTAACCTCATCAACCGTAACCGTTGCGTTGCTTTGCTTATCGATCAAGCCTTGAATTTCAAGGTTACAATCAGCCAGTCCCTTTGCAGTTCCGTCGCAAGTTGCTTTAACAGTATATGTCTTTCCGTTACCCTTTTCAGATGTAACAACGTCAACCGTTTTAGCTGTTACGTTTTTATAGTTCTTACCGTCATTGTACCATTGATACTTTCCGTCAAGATCCTTAAACTGAACATAACCTAAACCTGCTGTGCTGTCGACCTTTTCAGTTGCTTCTTTCAAACCTTCTATAGCTGCTTTTAATTTTGCAGAAACGGCGTCGATCTGCTCTTGAGTTATTGCTTCGCCTTTGTCAGATCTTGCCTTTAAATCCTTTGCTTCGGCAACTGCTGCCTCAACTGCATCCCACGAATCTGCTGTGTACTTTGTGAAATCCATTCCTTCAGCTGTTTCAATGTAACCATTTAATTCTCCCCAAACAAGGATTCCAAGCTCTTTACATACAGCTTTGAGTTCATTAACTGCTTTATCAATAGCTGCCTGAGGTTGTGTCAGTAACGACTTTGATAGCGACTTAACGCTTCCGTACTGTTTATAAACGCTGTTAGCAGAAGCATACGCAGTAGAAAGCTTTTCCTTGATTTGGTCAACTGTAAGCGTAGGATTCTTTGCCTGAACTTTAGCAAGCTCATCTGCGCTGTTAATAACATTTGCAACTTCTCCAAGTACGTTCTGTAATGGCTTTGAGATAACACTGTTCTTCATATTATCAGGTACATTTACGTTGAAAGTCAACTCCATTGCATACTCAGGCAAGAATTGACAGCCTTCGAAATGAGTTTTAGTAAATTGACTGCTTGCATTTCCCGTGAATCCTGAAATTTGGAATACGTCAAGATGCTGAGTCTTGCCCTGATATTGAGCAGGTATATTAAATGTTCCACCGTTTTCTTTATCCGTATCGCCGTCTTTTGCCCAGTTATTTGTAAATGTGTACTGTGTATAACCGGTTTTATTATCTCCCTTTCCTGTAATCCAAAAACCTGCAGGAATTGACTTATAAGGAGTTTTTGCTTCATATTCTGCCTTAGTATTATAAAGCTTAAGTACAGGATTGCTTATAGTAACACCGTTATTCTTTAGATACTGAATATTTGAAGATATAAATAATTGGTTAATACCATTTCCATGCTCGCCTTCATAGTTTTGAGCAGTATCCGCTTTGAAGTTAAATCCCTGAACGCCTACTGTGTATGTACCGTTATCTCCTATCATAGCGTCGTGAAGCTGTGCATATTCAGTAATTTCTCTTTCCCCATTTTCATTCGCTTCGGTCATTAGTCCAGCAGGGCCGTATGCTCCTATAGGCGAATTTAACTCAACGCCGTTTTTGTCCTTATCTATCATAGCGTATACATTCATAAACAAACGAGACCATGGACTATACGGATTCATTCCTCTAACTATTTCATTATTCTTATTTAGTGCCTCTTGTCCTGCTGTGTCAGGAGTACCGATAGCATTACGGAACGTCCAATTTCCTGTTTGAAGACTTAAGCCCATATAATAATCGCCTGATGTGAGCGAATAAGGCTTATCCGTAAAGTTAAAATCATCTGAGTCCTGTCTCATACCATATGGAACATAGCCTACTTCTCCAGGTCTTTTACTTAAATCAGCCGAAGCGGAAAAGCTAAGCGATGATATAACCAAAGCAACAGCCGCTGCGCCTGAAATTAACCTTTTTAATTTCATGAAATATCTTCCTTTCATTGTGAGATTTACTAACTTTATTCATTAGTCTAATTGCACATACTCAGTTAAGTTTGGTCGTTTAGACATAGTTTGCCCTATGTGCAATCCTACATTGTATATTTTAGCATAAAATTTACACTTATGCAATGCCTAATTAAACAAAAAACAAACAAACTTTATAGTCAAACTGCACAAAAAAACAGCCATTTTTTGAGTATGTCAACAAAAACTTACTTTTTGTTTTTAGATGTGATAAATCCGGCAATTGCAAATAAAATTATTAATCCTGCAACACCGCCTAAAATATAATAGAAAGTAGGCGTTTCTTTTTCTGTCGGTACATTATTACCGGCAAACGGATCGTCGTCGGTACGCTCAGCAGTAGTATAAGCGCTCTGTGTTGTTGTATTCTTCACAGATGATGTATTTTCTGAATTATCTGCCGAAGCAGAAACAGCAAAAATTCCTGTTAAGATCAAAAAAGCCGATACCAACACAGACAATAAAATCCTTTTCATAAAACCACCTTGTAATAACATTATTAAATATATTATCTACTACTTCATTTTTTTCGTAAGTACAATTGCAAGCACGATCAAAATAAACCCAACAGCCAATGCAGGTATTGCGATCCACCAAAAGCTGAAACCCAAACCGCTGTTGTTTGACAATACTGTTGTTGCAACAGATACGGTCTGATTAGCCGACGTTGCTGTAGATGTTATTGACTGAGTTGTTGTAGTTTGAGCAGTCGTCGTATTCTTGATTTTACCCTCTCCGGCTTTATAATATCCTACCGTAGGCTCTATAATATTTCCATAGCTAATTAGCTCTTTATCATCAGCGTCCAAAATCTGCAATCCATTCAGAACCACAGTTCCCTGCCATAGATCCCCCTGAATATTCGCAATCTGACCTAGATTTGACAAGTCAAATTCAAGAGTGTATGTTCCCTTTGACTCTGTTTCTATTGGGTCTTTCGTTTCATAAGAAGCCCATGAGTTTGTATTCATTGTCAGAAAATAAAAATCATCGCTGTCAGGATTATTATTAATTATAAATTTTAAACCGAAACCTCCGTTTGCATTAAAATCGACAACTGTTACGCTGACAATAAGCTTCATTGCGTTTACAGCAACTTCAGAGCCAAAGCTTTCATCAAAAAAATAAGTGTCAGCGTCGTTTACAGCTGTATACTCTGTTCCGATTTCATAAGTCAGTTCAGTATCATCTGCAAAACACGATAATGCCGAGCTCATTAAACACATTATTATAATTAAAGCGCTCATTCCGGCACATAAAGCCCTTTTTATATTCATATCAATAAATCCTCCGAGCATACTGATACAATTATCTACTGATAATTATATTGTTAATTTTACCACAAAAGCATTGTTATTTCAATAGTTTGTACTAAATTAGTCAATTTATTTGACCATATTACAGTTTGACCGAAAACGCATCATATGATATACTATATTTGCTAACTGAGCATAAGCTCCTTATTAATAGCAGAAAGGAAATGTATTATGAAAAAACTAGGTTCTACACTGCTTGCGTTATTATTGGCAATTTCTCTATGTTCGTGTCAAAAAAATTCAGACAACTCATCTGAACCGATAAAGGCTAAAAACAAAGACAGTAATTTTGATAAATACGTATCAAACACTGTCGTTGCAACGGGAAATAATTATATGGTTATCGAAGCTGATAAAGTGACTTACCGTGCGTATTTCCCTGTTGAGGAATACGGTAATTTAGAATACTGCTTTTACTTTTCCAACACAGTTGATTCGACCTATGACAAAGGAACAAACGCTTACTCGGGTGAGCCGGGCGGAAGCTACACTATAGAAGGCGCATGGATATCCGATGGAGGAAGCGGTCCCGACGATAAAATAACAAGCAAAACCGAAGTTACATTTGACGGTCAAAAGACCAAGAGCGTAACCGCAAACGAAGCTTTCTGGAGCGACAGTGTTGATTTCAACGTAGAAGAAGGACACTATCTTGTCTGGGAATGGACCCTTACCGGAACGAATATCCCATGTACATATATGTCTAATCTCACGTCAGCAACAGCCGACAAATCCGGCGACGGAAACTTCAGCTACTGCGATCAGATACCTCTCCCCCAGATGATAGGGGCAAACCGCAAGGTCAAGCACAATATTGCGGCTATCGGCGACTCGATTACTCAAGGCTGTATGACTGAATTTATGAAATATGAGTTCTGGGCTGCTAGGATTTCAAGCCTGCTCGGTGATGATTATGGTTTCTACAACTGCGGTCTTGGCTGGGCAAGAACAAGCGACGCCGCTCTTGACGGCAACTGGCTTGAACGTGCAAAAACCGCTGAAACGGTTATCGTAGCATTCGGAACAAACGACATTATTTCAGGCGAATACCAAGCGGAAGAAGGCAACACCGCAGAAGAAATAGATGAGTATCTCAGAGCGGTTCTTGACGTTCTTAAAGACGCCGGCTGCAAAATAATCGTATTCAACGCACCTCCGCAGGATTATGATGAGTCGCATGAAAAAATCAGACTTGACTACAACGAGCTTTGCAAAAAGACCTGCAAAGAATACAATGCAGAGTATTTTGACTTCGCATCATATTTAAGCAATGAAGACGATCCTTCAAAAGCCATTTACGGCGGACACCCCAACGGAGAAGCAGGTAAAATCGTTTCTGAGGCCTTTGTTAAAGAATACAAGGACTTTATTGATTGATTTGTTATAACTATACCAAAAAATCCCCTTGCCGATATGGCAAGGAGATTTTTATTTTGCAGCTATATCTACAGCTTTCTAAAATACTGTACTCCTAAGGATAAAAGTGAAAGCAATAAGTTATACAGTATAACCACAGTTGCCGAAAGTGAACTGAATGAACCTACAAGCATCATAACAATGGCAATCAAAAGTCCCAAAAGCGCTGATGCCAACTGAACCGTCATACCTAAATTAGAAACAAACTGCAGCTTCTTAGCACCGCTTATAAGCATCGCAAATGAAGGGAAGTGTCCCGAACAGAGCATAGACGCAGAAGCCTTTGAAATAAAGCCTGTCTGTTCCTCATACTCGCTGTGATATCTAAACGGAAGCAGCTTTAAAGCATCAGGAGAAATGTCAAAAAGCTCTGACATAAGATTTAATGAGATAAATCCGTCTACTGACCTTATTACCGTTGTAATATTTTGATTTTCGAGGACCTGAAGCCATTTCTTAACGCTTATGCTAGAATTAACCGAAATAACGAACAGTGTGGAAACAACTCCCGAAATAGACAGATAAACAGGTATGTAACCCTTTGTGTATTCTTTTTCCTTAGAAAGCGGAGGAAGCCCCTCAATAGAATGGTTTTCCATAAGCTCTCTCGTTCCGAAAAGTATTCTTTGATTGTCGATCCAGCCCGAAAGACCCAAGCCGTCCTCGTATATATAGCTCTCAACAGGATAAAGCATCTCGGTCTTTCCTCTGAGCATATTATAAAACATCGACTGCAAAACGCTTCCTGCCTGGCAAGACAGGCTGGCAGCCATCAAAATCGACTCCTCAATAGGCGTTGCAGACATAGCCTTTAAATTAACAAGATCTATCATACCTTCAGGAAACAGCTGGCGTGAATCAACCAAAATCGAGTTCGTGTCTGCAAACTCTTCAACGGCAGAGTATCCAAGCATAACTCCTGATGAGCGCAGAAATCTTTTTGAAGCTCGTGCAAGCGGCAGATTTACAACCAGCATCAGCGCAAACGAAGACGCAATTGAAATCGTACCCGAAAATGCTGCAAACGCCGACAAAATCTTTTGAGAAAAGCCTGCTGCGTGCCTGTCAAAAATAAGCGCAAGCAAGCCTACCAAAACGCTTGCGATAAGAAGTATAGGAGCATACTTTCTGCTGCATCTGTCAGCAATATCCGTAGAATACGAATGTTCTAAAAAATTATTATTAAACTCGGTCTTTCGCATCGTTGCAAGCTCAGGGAAGTCATTAAGAAGCGCTCCTTTAGTAAACTTTGACGCAATATCCTCGTTAAGAATGTTTGTAACAGCAAATTTGTCATACTCGCCTGCAACGTATTTAAAGTTTCTTTCAGTTCTGTTTACTATAAGCAGTTTTCCGAGCGTATTGAACAAAAGCCCTAAAATAGCAGCAGACATATAAATGTGATATGTCTTTGTCTGCATAATGCCGGGATTTATAAACAAAAGCAATGACGATATAAGCGACGAAACTATACCAAGAGCCGCTACACTGTCGCAATCGGCATTCCGTTTGATAAGCTTTTTAATTCCCGAAGCTAAAACTGTATACGAGACAAACGCAGATACAAGTCCTAATGCTATGTTAGTAAAAATAAACGATTCTGCGCTTGTTCTTCTGAATGCTTCAATAATGGGCCAGCCCAAATCGTTTGCAAACGCTATGTATAAGCTGAAAAACGACGTAATTACCAAGATGCAAAGTCTTATCACTAGGTTGCTTTTAAGCTGTAGAATGTCCTCCAAAACCTTTGGAGCTTCGTTGTAGCTTGTAAAATCTTTAACGTGCTTTTTAGCCTCGCTGTCTTTTATGTCGGATGCCGTTTCAACCTCTGGATTCTCCAAAACAAAGTTATCCACCTTGTCTTTTCTTCTCTCCGCCAGTATGCGAAGCTTCATTGTGTCTGTAGCTCCCTCTGGAAAGATTATATCGTCTTCATAATTAAAGTTTATTTTCTCCAGTTGTTCTGTTCTCGGGATTATTTTCCCTTCCAGCCCTAGATCGACATCTTTAATTCTAAGCCGCTTCACAGGAGATACATTTGCTTCTCTGTTTACAGTTCCTCTTTCTCTCTTTAATTTTAAAAGACCTTCAATAATAGCCGTGTTTCCGGAAGTTTTTCTCAGTCTGAATCTGCTGCCCATTCCGGCTTCAAGACCTTCTCTTTCAGCCTCCTCTTCCTCAGCCCTTTCAGCCTCTAGCTTTTCCCGTTCTTCTTCAATCTTCTGGCTAATCTTACCGGCAAGACCTTTTTTATGTTTCTTTGCATCATTAGTTTCATTCGCGTCATCTTCATCTCCTGAAGGTTCGCTGTCATCTACCTCAATGTCCGGAAGTGTAAAATCGTCTACTTTATTCATTTTGCCGTCTTTGACAAGGGTTGGTTCTTCATCCTCTAAAATCGGTGTGTCTTTAACGTCAGATACAGCTTCTTCGACCATAGCGTCTACATCTACGTCATCAATACCTCCGTTTTGGTTGTCACCTTTCACCTCAGCCTTAATTGTTTCCTTAGGACGTCCATCGTCAATTACCTCATCAAAAATCGAATCATCAATAATTGACTTTTTTTCAGTTTTGTCAGCCTTTTCCTCTTTCTTTACTTCTGCTCCGATAAGCTCGTCAACATCCGCATCAGACAGAGGAGTTACATTTTTAGCCTTGTCAGAATATTCGTCTAAAATATCGTCAAGATTAAAATTATCTGCCAATTCCTACACTTCCTTTTCATTATTGCTGTTTCCTGTTCTTTGTTTTTATTTTTATAAAGGCAAGATTTCTCCCGCCCTGTAATCAACAAAATCGCATAATTAAACGCAATCACAAGGCTGTTCGTGATTTTAAAACCTCATACATAAAAATTCCGCCTGCTACAGAGGCATTAAGCGATGTGATTTTACCGACCATAGGCAGCCTTAACAAAAAATCGCACTTTTCTTTTAACAGTCTGCTCATTCCAAAGCCCTCAGAGCCTATTACAAGCCCCACCGCTCCGTCGAATGACACGCTCTGATAATCCTCACCGCTCGAGTCGGTCCCATATATCCATACGCCGTTTTCTTTTAGCTTATCTACCGCCTGACTTAGATTTGACACCCTCGCAACCGGCACCCAAGCCGCCGCACCGGCAGATGTTTTAAAAACCGTATGATTTAAAGATGCGCTTCTTCTTTTGGGAATTATCACCCCGTGAGCACCGCTTGCTTCGGCAGTTCTTATAATTGCGCCCAAATTATGCGGGTCTTCAATCTCATCACATATGATTATAAACGGAGGTTCGTTCTTCTCCTTTGCAATATCAAGTATATCCTGTATATCAACATACTCAGCACAGGCTGTCATTGCAATAACACCCTGATGAGAGGCTCCGTTCGCCATTTTATTGAGCTTCTGCTCATTGACCTGCTTGATTACAATTCCCTGCTCCCTTGCCAACCTGCAAATCAAGGAAATTGAACCGCTTGATTCACTGTTTACATAAATAGAGTCAATCAGCTTGCCTGCTTTAAGGCTCTCTATAACAGGATTGCGCCCTAATATAATACTTCCGTCTGTGAATTCTGAATTCTTGTTGTCATAAACGCTATCCGCAGTTTTTTTAAAATCAGAAGCACGCTTGCTTCCGCTTAAATTATTCTTTTTACTATGACGCTTTTTTTCATAACTTTTTCTATCGTTATACCCTTTATCAAAGCTCATAAATACTACTCCTGAATCTAAATCCAACTACTCAAAATACATTATAACATAAAAATCCCCAAAAGCCAATAGCTTTCGAAGATTTTTTCTTGAAAATATTTTTATATTTTGTAAAACATCAAATAAAGCTTCAAAGAAGCGTAAAAACCAGAAAGCCTAAAAGAAACAAGCACGCCAGTGACAGCATAACAACACACGCTACTGCATTGTTTCTCTCACGGTTGTCCTGTTTCGACTGGCTCATAATTGAGCGATACATTTCCAGCATATCCTCGTCAATTTCGCTTACACGGTTCACATCGCTGTTTTGCTTTGTGAACAGTAGTATCTTCTCGTACTGTTCATTTCTAGGACATTTTATCTCTACAATTTGTTTATTAATCCCTTTGATCATAATCGAGTTAAACCTCCGATATCAATAAAATTCGCTCAAAATTAGTATTGACCGTAATTTTTTGCATTATTCAACAAGAATTTAAAAAAGTACAAAATTCTGTTGAAAAATCTGTTGAAAAGGTTTAAATCTCAATAAAAAGTGTTTAAAACTCTGTTGAAAAGGTTGAAAACTATCCGATTTTTTGGCTTTTCCAAAAAAACTTCTATAATGTTGAAAAGATTTTTTAGTTTTTTTAACAAATAATTTGTTCATTAAAATGTAAAAAATGCCCTAAGATTAAATGCTTATTTATTCTTCGTTCTTTCTAAATTTCTAATATAGTGAAAAAGATACTGCTGTGCAATTCCCTCATTACCTTTTACGCAGTCGGGAAGCCCGTTTGGATAATACTCCGCCATTACACGCTTTATCCATACATCAACAGGAAAAGCGTCGGTGCGGTACATTCCGTAAAGGAGCGCACACTCTGCCACTTTTGGCCCTACGCCTTTTATAGTCATAAGCGATTTCCTTGCAGATTCCAAATTCATTGAAGAAATATCGTCTAAATCAAGCTCACCGCTTGAAAGTCTTTGAGCAGCGTCAATCAGATACTTAGCCCTAAATCCCGCACGAAGAAACATAAGACTTTCCACTGTTTCTTCTGCAAGCTGCTTATAAGACGGAAAGCCTTCATAATGCTCGCACATTCTTGAAATTATACCCTTTATACGAGGAATGTTGTTGTTCTGCGAAATAATAAAAGAGCAAAGCGCTTCCCACTTATCCTGCTTTAACATTCTGATGCCGGGAGCAAATTCGCAGGCACTGCACATAGTTTTGTCAGAGGAAAATTCCTTTTTCAAAAGGGAATAGTCCGTCTCAAGGTCAAAGTAATCAGCCCAAATGCCCAGAAAGTCGCTCTCTGATGTGTTATGTAAAGTTATCTGACTTTCATCGCCGGTTTCATTTATCTTCTTCTGACTTATCAAAAGCGGCGTGTTAAGCCTAAAACCTTTATATGCCTTATCAAAATCAATATTCAGCAGCAAATCAGCATCCTTGCTGTCTTTATCAATTCTCTCCCAACGGAAAGCCTGTCCGCAGTCGAGAGTTTCGTCTAAATCAAAATCTCTTTGGTTAAGAACAATATCTTCACCGACAACTTTATAGTTCATTTAATTACCTCATTTATATAATGGTATACTTATTATACTATTATATAATTAGTTTTGCAAATGGAATAATTATTCTAAAACATAAAAAGCTCTCAAGGCATAAGCCCTAAGAGCTAAATATTACATTCTTTCAACCGCCTTTATTCCCAATACGTCCAAATGCTTGATAAGAAGCCGTCTTACCAATATGCACAGCGAAACCCAGCTAGACTGTTTATCCTTATCAGTCTCGCCCATAATGTGGTTATCGTGATAAAATGTTGAGAACAGCGAAGCAAGCTTATATGCATTATCGCATATAACACTAGGCGCTCTTTCCTCAAATGCGTGTTTAAACGCCTCTCCGCTGAGAATTATATTGAGCAAAAGCTCACGCTCAATATCAGAGTAAATTCCATTGAAAGACAAAGGCTGATTATCGTCAACACCGAGATTTCTAAGTATTGAATTAATCCTTGTGACTGTGTAAATCAAGTAAGTTCCCGTCTTACCCTCAAATGATAAGAATTTATCTATATCGAATATATAGTCCTTCTGAATATGGTTTGACAAATCACCAAACTTAACAGCGGCAATAGCAACCTTTTGAGCCGCCTCACGCTTTTCCTCATCAGATTCAAAGTTCTCATCTAACATTTTTCCGTAAGCCGCTTCAACAACCGTATTTATCAAATCAGAAAGACGCATAACTCCGCCGTCTCTTGTTTTATAAGGCTTTCCGTCCTTGCCGTTCATTGTTCCTATCGCTAAGTGAGCAAGCTCGGTGCTTTCAGGCACAATACCTGCTTTCTTTGCACAGCGGAAAACCTGCGTTAAATGCAACCCCTGTCTTTTGTCTACCACATACCAAATTCTGTCCGGAGAAAAATCCTTTTCACGCTGAATAATGGTAGCCAAATCAGTCGTTGCATAAATATTTGAATTGTCCGACTTCTTTATAATTACAGGAGGCACAGGCGCCTTGTCCGTTTCTTCTTCAACATCGACAACTAAAGCGCCTTCGCTTTTATAAATTAAACCCTTTTTATTGAGAACATCTATAAGCTCGTCCACATATTTATTAGCGTCGCTTTCTCCGTACCACAAATCAAAATCAACATAAAGCTTTTCATAGTTCTCTTTTAAGTCCTTTACCGAAACACGCATTATCTCTTTCCAAACAGCTATATACCCTTTATGACCGCTCTGAAGCTCAGCGGTAATAGCTCTTGCTTTTTCCTTAAAAGCGTCATCAGACTTGCTCTTTTGACTGGCAAAAGGATAAATTTCATTAAGCTCGTCAACATCAATAGGGTTCACCTTGTCCTTTTCTGGGTCGAAATCAGGAGAAAAACATACCCAGTCGGGGTTGCGCTCAGACAACTCTGCAATAACAAGACCTATCTGCAAGCCCCAGTCGCCCAAGTGAACATCAGATATAACCTTGTTTCCCATTGCTCTTGCGATTCTCTTTAGCGATTCTCCGATAATTGCAGAGCGAAGATGCCCGATGTGAAGCGGTTTTGCAACATTAGGACCGCCGTAGTCTAAAACAATAGTTTCACTCTTTTCCGCCTGCGGAATACCTAAATTTATATCACTTTCAATTTCTCTTGTTTTCTTAAGAATTATCTCATCGTTCAGCGTCATATTGATAAAGCCCGGCTTTACCATTTCAACAGATTTGAAAATCTCATTACCGCTTATTTTTTCAACCACATCATTAGCTATCATAAAAGGAGCTTTTCTATACTGCTTTGCCCCAGCAAATGCGCCGTTACACTGAAACTGGCATAAATCAAGCCTGTCCGAAACGGAAACCGTACCTAAGCTTTTATCATATCCGCACTCTTCAAATGCCTCGCTGACTATTTTTGTCAAGTCGTTTATTATACCTGTCATTTAATTTCTCCTATCTTTTATGTAATTGATGATCTAACTAGCCGTTTTCTATCGACTAACATTGATCATCAATTATAAAATATCTAGCTTAGTTTTACATTTATATTTACTTCATAGTCGCTTATAAAGCTGGAGTTTATATCTATTACATATTTAAAAAACAGATCTCCGCCGTTATCATTAAGATGCGATTTGATCTCACTAGCCGTCACGCCGATCATAACCGCACCATATGGCGTGCCGTAATGGCAGTGATGCTTGTTTGCTTTTTCGATAATTATTTGACTCTGTGAAGTACCTGTTCTTTCAATTTCTACTTTATTGCTCTGTGTTGCTTTCAATACAGTTGAAGAACCGTCAAACCCCGTAGCCTCCGAATCTTTATAAGAAATTATATATCCGTCTTTAAATTTATTATATTTGCCCTCAGTGATAATTTCCATACGTTCACTGTTTAACCCATCAGACTGTTTTGTGTTTAGTGTTATCATTACATCTTTTTCATTCATTATAATATCATCTAACCTTTTATTATCATCTTATTATCAGGGCTCAAAACAGGCAAATCTATTTAAGCACAGTTCTGTAAATTTTGCCGTTAATATCAGAGCCAAGTATTGTTTTCACATTTTCGGTAAAAAGCTCAACGCTGTCTGTACAGTAAAGCTCCAGCTTGCCGTTTTGCTTATTGCTCGTAAGCATATCCTTTTCAGATAAAGTACGCAAAGCATACTTAGCAGCCTCAGCTCCGGGAGAAATCAAAGTGACCTTCTCTCCCATAATATCCGAGATAATATCCCTTAATAGAGGATAATGCGTACATCCCATTATAAGTGTGTCGACATCTTCATCTATCATTACCTGAAGATAATCTCTTGCTATGATTTTGGCAACCTCATTACCCCTGTCGGTATAGCCGTTTTCAACAAGCGGCACAAACATAGGACAAGCCTTACCTACAAGCTTAGCATCAGGTATTATCTCACGAATAGCTTTCCCATATCCGCCTGATTTTATTGAAGCGCTTGTAGCAATAACTCCGATTCTTTTATTTCTTGTAGAATCACACGCTGCCCTTACGGCAGGATATAAAACCCCGCTTGAAAGCTCGCCGTCATTAAAAATCGGATATGTCATCATAACAGCGGAAACCGTTCCGCAGGCAACTATTATCATTTTAACATTGTGCTCACGGAAAAATGCAACGTCCTGCTTTGCATATTCAAAAACAGTTTCCTTGCTCCTAGTTCCGTAAGGGATTCTGGCAGTATCGCCTAAGTAAATTATATCCTCGTGCGGCAAAATTTTTTGAAGCTCAGACACACAGGTCAATCCACCCACGCCTGAATCAAAAACGCCGATTGCATTATTATTCATCTATCTCTGTGCCTCAAACGCTAAATTTATCAGTCTGTGAATTTGCTCAGACGGAGAAAGTCCTTCGTACTCCATAAGCTGAGGATACATACTGATAGCTGTATGACCCGGAAGTGTGTTTATTTCATTTAATATGATCTCGCCGTCGTCAGTTAGGAAAAAATCCACCCTTGCAAGACCGGTACAGCCCATAGCCGAATAAGCCTTGAGTGCTATCTGTCTTATCTTGAAAATATTGTCCTCGCTCATTCTGGCAGGAATGTATGTACGGGATTCGTCGTTATGATATTTACCCTCGTAGTCATAAAACTCATTTGCCGAATCAATCTCGCCTACCGTTGACGCAATAGCTCCGCAGTTACCCATAACAGCGCACTCGCACTCAATTCCATTGATGCCTGTTTCAACAACCACCTTTTTATCATGAGCAAAAGCTTTCTTTATACCGTTAACAAGCTCTTCTTTATTATTGACCTTTGATATCCCGACCGACGAACCGCAGTTCGCAGGCTTTACAAACATAGGATACTTTAATTTACTTTCCATTTCACCTGCTATCTTGTCAACCCTCTCTATGTCATAGCTGTTTATTGACATCCATTCTGCCGTCTTAATTCCGTGAGACTGAAGTATAATATGTGTTATCTCCTTATCCATACAGTTAGCGGAAGAAATGCAGTCGCACCCCACAAACGGAATTTTAGCCAATGTAAAAAGTCCCTGAATGGTTCCATCCTCACCGTTTTTTCCGTGAAGCACAGGGAAAATAACGTCTACCTTGATATGCTGAATCTTACCGTCGTTTAGTATTGCAATAAATCCCTTGTGAAGAGGATCGGGCGAAAGAATACAAGAAACATTATCACCGTCCTGCTCCCATGAACCGTCGGCGATCTTTGAAGTATCTCCAATATACAGAAGCCAGCGTCCTTTCTTGGTGATACCTATACATACTACATCGTATCTGTCTCTTGGTATATTATTTATTATATTTGTCGCAGACAACAGCGAAATTTCATGTTCGTTAGACACACCGCCGAATATGACAGCGACCCTTGTTTTTGCCATTTCAATCCTCCTTGCATTACTTTATCGTATTGAAGTCGAAATTTTCATACTGCATCATTATATCACAAATCAATATCCTTTGCAATAGCGCTAAACCACGACTGACATATCTACATTCCACTTAAATACGCTTTAACAACCCTTTGTCTTTGCTTGATTTGCATCCAACATATGTGAAACTTTAACAAAGAATATTTATCCCCTTATTTAAAAAACACTATATATGGTAGTTGACATTATTATTTGATCCAATATTTATGTATTTAATAAAATTTAATAGAAAATTTACCATTTGTTATTATTGGCATTTTTGGTAAAATTTATAGCATCATATCCGTGACAAAAAAGTAATACATTATATGATTTTCATAAAATATTATTACTTTTCTTAGTGAAAACATATCATTTTTTAATTCCAATTAATTTTTTGTCTAACATTGAAAATGTATAGATTGTTTAATTAATAAACAAAAAAAATTAATGACCTTATATAAAATTTTCACTGTTGCAATTTTTTATCTTACCAACTATAATAACTATTGGTGACGTTTGCTAATAGAGCCAAACACTATATATAGTGTTTTTTGCAAAAAATGGCGAATAAAAAATATATAAGTTTAATATAATAATGATATGTTTCAAAAAAAGATAAAATTTTTAAAATATAAAAATGCTGACCCGAAAAGCGTAAAAAGTAAAACTACATTTGGGAGAAAGAGAACGGAATATGAAAACAATGAATTTTGAAGAATGGAATGGATTTAATCACGGTGTTTGGAAAAGGGAGATAAACGTCCGTGACTTTATTCAAAAAAACTATGAACCGTATGACGGGGACGAAAAATTTCTTGCCGGACCTACTCAAGCCACAAAAGACCTCTGGGAGCAGGTTATGGAATTAACAAAAAAAGAGCGTGAAGCCGGCGGAGTTCTGGATATGGACACTAAAATCATTTCGACCATAACCTCGCACGGTCCCGGATATCTTAATAAGGATAAGGAAAAGATAGTCGGCTTTCAGACGGATAAGCCCTTTAAAAGAGCTTTACAGCCTAACGGCGGGATCCGTATGGCAATGAAGGCCTGCTCAGAGAATGGTTATGAGGTAGACCCTGACATCTGCAAATTCTACACCGTTCATAGAAAAACCCACAATCAAGGCGTATTTGACGCATACACGCCTGAAATGAGAGCCTGCCGTTCCAGCCACATTATAACAGGACTTCCCGACGCTTACGGCAGGGGAAGAATTATAGGAGACTACAGGCGGGTTGCTCTTTACGGAGTTGACAAGCTTATTGAAGACAAGCAGCACCAAAAGGATTCAACAAGAATAACAATGTACTCCGACGTTATCCGTGAACGTGAGGAGCTTTCCGAACAGATAAGGGCATTAGGAGAGCTTATTGAACTGGGTAAAATTTACGGCTTTGACATTTCAAAGCCGGCACAAAACGTTCAGGAGGCAATTCAGTGGACATACCTTGCATACCTAGCAGCAGTTAAGGAGCAAAACGGCGCAGCAATGTCACTGGGCAGAACCTCAACTTTTCTTGATATTTACGCAGAGCGTGACCTTAAAAACGGCACGTTTACAGAGGAGCAGATCCAAGAGTTTGTCGATCACTTCATAATGAAGCTAAGACTTGTAAAATTTGCAAGAACACCGGAATATAACGAGCTTTTCTCGGGTGATCCAACTTGGGTAACAGAATCAATAGGAGGCATCGGAGTCGACGGACGGCATATGGTAACAAAGATGTCGTTTAGGTATCTTCACACGCTTGAAAATCTCGGCACTGCTCCTGAACCGAACCTTACAATTCTATGGTCAGTAAACCTGCCTGATAATTTCAAAAGATTCTGCGCTAAAACTTCAATAGAATCATCATCAATTCAATACGAAAACGACGACCTTATGAGAGTGACTCACGGAGACGACTATGCAATCGCCTGCTGTGTATCTTCTATGAGAATAGGCAAAGAAATGCAGTTTTTCGGTGCTAGAGCGAATCTTGCAAAATGCCTTCTTTACGCTATAAACGGCGGCGTTGATGAAATTTCAATGAAGCAGATAGGTCCTAAATACAGACCTATAAAGTCAGAATATCTCGACTACAAAGAGGTTATGGATAAATTCAAGGATATGATGAAGTGGCTCGCTTCGGTTTATGTGAACGCACTTAATATCATTCACTATATGCACGATAAATACTGCTATGAGAGAATACAAATGGCTCTCCACGACAAGAAGGTCACAAGGTGGTTTGCTACGGGAATTGCAGGACTTTCGGTTGTTGCGGATTCGCTTTCGGCAATAAAATATGCAAAGGTAAAGCCAATAAGAAACGAGCAGGGTATCGCCGTAGATTATGAGATCGAAGGGGACTTTCCCAGATACGGAAACGATGACGACAGAGTAGATGAAATAGCAAGCGATATAGTTCACATCTTTATGAACTACATCAAAGGTAACCATACCTATCGGGGCGGCATACCTACAACTTCAATTCTTACCATTACTTCTAATGTAGTTTATGGGCAAAACACAGGCTCAACGCCTGACGGACGCAAAGGCGGAGAGGCATTTGCTCCGGGAGCTAACCCTATGCACTCCCGTGATAAAAACGGCGCAGTAGCGTCGCTCAAGTCGGTTTCAAAGCTTCCTTTCAAAGACGCTCAAGACGGCATTTCAAATACATTCTCAATTATTCCTGAATCGCTTGGAAAGGACAATAAAATTTATGTCGGCGATATTGACGTGGATATTGAACTTTCTGAAACTGACAGCTTTGACAGAGAGTATTAAACACAGAATAAATAACGGAGGTTATTATGAAAACTTCAGATGAGAGAATAGATGATATCGTAGCAATGCTTGATGATTTTATGTCTAAAAAGGGCGGACATATGAACATTAAGGTAAACAGCAACGGCGGTGTGAAATTTAACGGCAACCGCAAAAAGGTTTCAGTATCTAAATCACTAGACTGTATGGAAGGAAACACAGCTTGCAGTTCGCCTACATTGTTTGAGGGATTAGACGGCGGCGACGAGCTTCTTCAATAATTACAGTGAATAAAATTAGGAGGAATAATTATGTCAAAGGTAAAGGCAAATAAAGAACAAATAGACAATCTAGTTTCAATTTTAGACGGATATGCAGAGGAAGGAGGACACCACCTTAATATAAATGTGTTGTCCCGTGAAACTTTAATAGACGCACAAAAGCACCCTGAGAAATACCCTCAGCTTACTGTCCGTGTATCCGGGTATGCAGTGAATTTTGTCAAGCTTACAAAAGCACAGCAGGACGAGGTAATTTCAAGAACATTCCACGATAAGCTATAAGTTTAATTCCCTTTTATAAGGAGAGAAATTAAATGCATGGTCACATACATTCAATAGAAAGCTTCGGAACAGTAGACGGTCCGGGAGTGAGAATGGTTATTTTCACAAAGGGTTGCCCAATGCGGTGTCAGTATTGTCATAATCCTGACACTTGGGATATGACAGGCGGAGAGGAAATAAGCGTTAAAGAGATACTTTCAAAATATAACTCAAAAAAGAGTTTTTACAGAAACGGCGGAATAACAGTCAGCGGCGGAGAACCGCTTTTGCAGATGAAGTTTGTAACCGAACTTTTCAAAGCCGCTAAATCCCAAAAAATCCACACCTGCATTGATACATCGGGCGTCTTGTTTGATAAGGATAACAAGAAAAAAGTCAAAGAATTTAACGAGCTTGTCAAATACACTGATCTTGTGCTTCTTGATATAAAGCACATAGACGATGATGAACACAAAAAACTCACCGGCTTCTCGAACAAAAACATACTCGATTTTACTAAATTTCTCGAAGAGAAAAATGTTCCTGTATGTATACGTCATGTAGTTGTGCCGGGCATAACCTATGATGAGCATTATCTCTTTGATCTGGGTAAATACATCGGAACGCTTAAAAATTTAAAGTCGATAGACGTTTTAGCTTACCACGATATGGGAAAGTCTAAATATCAAGCGCTTGGAATAGATTACCCATTAAAAGATACTCCTCCGCTTTCTAAAGAGGACGCTTTAAAAGCTAAAAAGATCATATTAAACGGAATAAAAACTACGAGAAAATAATTATATATAAAAATACAACGGTCACACTGCATCCAACTCGCACTTTCTTTTATCTAAGTACGACCTGCCGTTTTTCAAACTTTTCAAAGGCAGGGAGGATGCAACGTCACCGTTGCAGGCTGATGAATATTCATCAGCCATTTTTAATATGAAATTTTATCTAAAATATTATTCAAATAAGCAATTATAACTCCGTAATTTGACATAGGCACGCCTTGTGCCTTTGCCTTGTCAATTCGTGAAAGTACATATTTTCTGTTAAACATACACGCTCCGCACTGAATTATCAAATCATACTCTGTTAAATCATCAGGAAAATCAGAACCGCCCACAACGTCGATTTTTAGTCCCTCCCCGACCTTTTTTCTCAACATTCTCGGTATCTTTTCTCTGCCAATATCCTCTGCTAAAGGCGCATGGGTACAAGCCTCTGCAATAAGAACCTTTGACTTTTCAGTCAGCATCTCTACAGTCTCTGCGGATTTTATATAATATTCCAAATCTCCCTTATACCCTGCAAACAGAGTTGAAAAGGAAGTCAGCATACTTTCCTTTGGCTTTTTTTCATAAACCGTTTTAAACACCTGCGAATCGGTAATTATCAACTTAGGAGGATAAGCCAAAGCATTTAAAGCTTTATCAAGCCTGTCTGTAGTGCAGCTCATAACAATACATTTTTTATCAAGCAAATCACGAATTGTCTGAACCTGAGGAAGTATAAGCCTGCCCTTAGGCGCCTGTATATCCTGAGGCATTACCAGAAGCACCAAATCGCCGTCACCTACTAAATCCCCCGTTATACTTCTGCTGCCAAAATCCTCAGGTATAAGACGTATCAGATTTTCTTTAAACCTTTCTGTTATTCTCTCATTCTCAGCGCTTACAACCAATGGTTCTTTGTTTGTTGCCTTTTTAACCTCAGAGCTTATTTGTGAAATTTCATCACTTGACAGAGTATCAGCTTTGCTTATTACCAGCAGAACAGGCGTACCCTTTTTCTTGAAATATTCAAACCACTCAAGCTCTTTTTTTATATCTGAATCGGAAAATAGTATTACTGCAATATCTGTTTTTTCAGCCGCTTTTTTTGTCTTTTCAACTCTGATTTTTCCAAGCTCGCCTATATCGTCAAATCCTGCTGTATCAATCAGCACACAAGCGCCTATCCCTGCTATCTCCATAGACTTAAACACAGGATCGGTCGTCGTTCCGGCGACATCTGACACTATTGATATTTGCTGTTTCGCAAAAGCATTTATAAGCGTTGACTTCCCCGCATTTCTCTTTCCGAAAAAGCCTACATGAAGTCTGTCTGATCTTGGTGTTTCATTTAATGTCGGCATAAACATTCCGCCTTTCAAAAATTTCCCTCGTTACACTTAATTAAAATCTGAAATCACGCTCGCCTAAATGTATCTTTTCAATTCTCTCTTTGGCTATTCTTCTGGTCTTTTCATTGGGGATAAGCTCAAGCTGCTTTTGAATCAAGGCCTCTCCCTTTCGTCTTGTATCCTCACTGGCATAATCCTCAAGATACTCCTTTAATGTCATAAGAGCATTCGGCTGACAGCAGTTTGCTATCTGACCCGATTTGCACAAACTCATAAACCTGTCGCCTGTTCTGCCCTCACGGTAGCAAGCCGTACAAAAGCTCGGAATATAACCCATTTCCAAAAGCCAGTTTACGACCTCATCTAATGTTCTTGTGTCGGTAACGTCAAACTGAGCAGAGTTTTCCTCCTCAGGCTCGGGGTCAACATAACCGCCGACGCTCGTTCGGGAACCTCCGCTGATTTGAGAAACTCCAAGCTTTAAAACCCTTTCTCTTGACTTCTTAGACTCTCGGGTTGAAATTATCATTCCAGTATACGGAACGGCGATTCTTATTACCGCTACCAGTTTTGCGAAAATATCGTCTGAGATAGCATTTGAAAAGTCAGCCTTATCAATATCGTCAGCACCGCATATTCTCGGCACTGAAATTGTATGCGGACCTACCCCGTGAACAGCCTCCAAATGCTCTGCGTGCATCAAAAGACCTACAAAATCGTATTTATACATCTCAAGACCGAACAAAACTCCGATTCCTACGTCGTCAATTCCGCCCTCCATTGCTCTGTCCATAGCCTCAGTGTGGTAAGCGTAATTGTGCTTAGGACCTGTCGGGTGCAAAAGCTCGTAATCGTGTTTGTTATAAGTCTCCTGAAAGAGGATATATGTACCGATTCCTGCTTCCTTTAGCTTTCTGTAGTTTTCTACCGTCGTTGCCGCAATATTTACATTAACTCGTCTGATAGCGCCGTTTTTATGATTTATAGAATATATAGTTTTTATGCTCTCTAAAATATACTCAATAGGATTATTCACAGGATCCTCGCCCGATTCAATAGCAAGCCTTTTATGTCCCATATCCTGAAGGGCTATGACCTCTTTTTTGATTTCCTCCTGAGTGAGTTTCTTTCTTGCTATATGCTTGTTGCAGTGATGATACGGGCAGTATGTACAGCCGTTTACACAATAGTTAGAAAGATACAGAGGTGCAAACATTACTATTCTGTCACCGTACAGCTTCTCCTTTATCTCCATTGCCGTCTTTTCCATAGCCTCAATACATTCCGGAATTTCACATTCGAGCAGTACCGCAGCTTCTCTGTGGCTTAAACCTTTGCAGTCTCTTGCCCTCTCGATAAGCGACATAACATATTCCTTATCGTCTTTACGCTTCTCTGCCTCTTTCAAGGTGTCTAATATCTCAGCGTCGTTGATAAATTCCTCTGCCTTCATAGACTTTACATCGTACTTCATAATAATCCTCCAATTTTGATTTTTTAAACACAAATATGTTCATTATCCATTGTCAATTATCAATTGTCAATTCCCGATAATCTCCCCTGTCGGTAACTATCTCATATCCAATGCTTTTCATTCTGTTATTTAAACACTCCTTACACTGTGCAGATTCATCACCTGTGCAGATTTTGTTGTCATACAAAAGGTACTTCGACCTTACCTCCGTCGGCGAGAGATTTGGCATAACAACATTAGCCCCTGCCAAAATACCCTGCTCTCTGCCGATTGGCGAAATTGTTCCAAGAGCCGTAGTTGCAGGAAGAAGTACATTCGGCTTCATAAGCCTTATAAGCGACAGCATAAAAAGCGTATCCTCAAGACTGCCCTTTTGCTCGTCTCTGAAAGGCGTATCGTGCTGAGGTATAAACGGTCCTATCCCGACCATCTCAGGGTCAAGCCTTTTGATAAACAGCATATCCTCTGCTAAATTTTCCGCCGTCTGAAACGGCGAGCCTACCATAAATCCGCAGCCTGTTTGATAGCCTATCCTTTTTAATATTCTCAGACATTCCTGCCTATGCTCTGCTTTTAAGCTTATAGGGTGAAGTCTTGCATAATGCTCGGCATTCGCCGTCTCGTGGCGAAGAAGATACCTGTCAGCGCCTGCGTCGAAAAGCCTTTGATAACTCTCCTCGCTTCTCTCTCCCAATGAAAGAGTTATCGCACAATCAGAATGTGCGCTTTTTATGCTCTTCACAATATCGCATAAAATCTCGTCAGTGTAGTAACCGTCCTCACCGCTTTGCAGCACAAAGGTTCTGAAACCCAGTTCATACCCCTCGTCAGCACACCTTAGTATATCCTCTTTGCTTAGACGGTAGCGCTCGGCATTTCTGTTTGAGCGTCTTAAACCGCAATAGTAACAATCATTTTTGCAGTAGCTTGAAAACTCAATAAGACCTCTTACAAAAATCTTTTTTCCAAATACTCTGTCAGCCTCTTCTCTTGCAAGCTTTGCGGCAAACTCTCTGTCCTCACTTGTATATGTACTGATAATCTGCGTGAATTCATCTCTTGATAAGGCTCTTTCACTTTTCAGCTTTTCAATTAACTCTCTGTTATTCATATAACTCCTATTACTTACATTAAAGCATTAAAGCTTTGAATAAACTGTTTTAACAGTAATATTCTCTATCATTCCCAGCTTGCCCGAAATCGCACCTATAATATCGTTCGGAGCGTCGACAACAACGCTTATTACATTTACGTTTTTCTTCTGATACGGTATACCCATTCTGCCTATTATGTACTTAGAATAATTATGCAGAATTTTATTAAGCCGTTCAGTCTGTTCAATCTCCTCTACAATTATCGCTATAATAGCAAGCCTTGTATCGCTGTTATTGACCTCCATACTATACCTCTTTTCTAAATCAAAAAATCCTTTCACCAAAAGGCAAAAGGATAGAATTAACCCGCATACCAAATCAAAAAACGATTCGATAAAAGTTTTGCTATACTCTCGCCTTTAAACTCAGTGTCAGCCTTTGTTATCAGAACGATTTATGTTTTTTAAACGCTTGCAGTCGGGACTAAAACCTTTCTGCTTGCGAATATATTTTAGCATATATGATTGGAGATGTCAACAGGGCGAACCTTGAAAAACATAGAAAAAACAAAAGTAAAAGCTCCCCTATGTTAGGAGAGCTTTTGCCTATCGAAATTTTACTTTATCTTTATAGTGGATTTTTTTACCTTACTATAAACGTAAATAATTTTATTATTCTTATCCTTGTAAGTTGTATATGCTCTTACACCTACAAAGTATTTCTTATTTTTCTTTATCTTTTTACTTGTAACGGTGAGCTTTTTCTTTGCTGTATTCTTATTTACTATAGCCTTCTTAAGGTTCTTATTAGCAGAAACTTGTACATTATAGCCTTTTGCGTTCTTGACCTTTTTCCAAGAAATATTTATTTTCTTTCCATTGCTCTTTGTTGTAAGCTTTTTTATTTTAGCTTTTTTCATAGCGTTTTTAGCTGCTGTTTTGTCTTTCTTAACTGTACTTGCACTTCTGGTTGCTGCAGGTTTTATAGCGTTTTTATTTCCCTTTGTGATTGATAACAATTTACCTTTTGCATCATAAGTATATTTCCACCAACGACCTGTCGTGTATTCACGGTACTCTGTAATTAGATTGTCATTAGCATCATATGTATAGCTTTCGTAGTATCCAAAATTAGTTTGATATTTTACTAAATTCTGTCTTACATCGTAAATGTAACTTTCATAGTCTCCATCTTTATACTGGTAAACCTTACTTGTAATATAACCTAAACTGTTTCTTGCATATGTAACAGTACGTTTAGCGTCCTCTTCTTTCATTAAATATCCGTTAGCATTATAAGTGTATCTTTCCCAGTCTCCATCACTATTTTGATAATATGTCTCATTTCCATTAGTATCATACGTATATTTATACCAATAACCCTCATCATCTTTAGAATATTCAGTAGCTACATTTCCGTTTGAATAATATGTATATTGCCTTGCTTCACCGTAGCTGTTTTCATAAGATAACTCTTTTCCATTAGCATCATAACTTTCTTTATACCAATAACCGTCACTGTCCTTACTATAATACGTTGCTACTTCACCGTTTGAATGGTAAGTCCATTGTTCTTCTTCGCCATAGCTATTTTTATATGATGTATTATTTCCATTAGCATCATAGGTCTGTTCATACCAATAACCATCTCCGTCGGTATAATAAATCAAATTACCGTTATCGTCATACTCCCATTTTTCACCGTTTTCTCCTTCCTCTACACTATTTCTAGTGAAAGACGACCTAGATAAAGGTGTTGATTCAGCCCCTGCGGTCATTGCCGGTACAACTCCAAGCATACTGACTGCCATCATTGATGCTGTAAGCATCGGTAAAATTCTGTTCATAAATAAATTCCTCCATTTTTAAATTTTAGCAAGAATGCCATTTTATTATAGCATATTCTAAACTGCCTTACAATACTACTTGTAAATTTTTTCTTATAACAAGATTTGTTTTACAACATAAATATTGTAACAACGACAGTATAACATCATTTTTGCTGTTTGTCAATACTTCATATGTGATGTATAATAATTTTGTAAGATTTAACGGTTTTATTTATTAAACACGGAGGTTTATTGTGCAAAATAATTTATATTTGTACCCCAATTTAGTAAAGGTCAGAAAAGGTCGTATGACACAGTCTGAGCTTGCAAAGCTGATAGGGATCTCCCAACAGGAAATAAGCAGATATGAAAGCGGAAACATTAAAGCGCCAATAAATTATATAGTTGACTTAGCAAATTGCTTTAATGTAAGTACCGACTATATTCTCGGAAGAGAAGTAAATAACACTGACAATACTGACCCCGAAAATATAATGTATTTATACGACCAATTAACGTATGAAAATAAAATAAGAGCAAACGAAAGAATAAAAACTTTATTAGATTTACAAAACGAATAAGGACGAACCTGTTTATTCAGGTTCGCCCTTATCTTTTTATAGGATATTGACAGGAATTTTCTTGTCTCTTTTTTATACTACCTTGTATTCGCCTTTATTATTTTAGACCATTTGCCAAAAGATTTCTTAATTTCACCTTTTGCAGACACATATTTCTTGTATGCTCTTATTTTGATATAGTATGTTTTCTTTGGCTTCAAGCCCTTAATAATTTTAGAACTGCGGTTTGCTTTTACAAAAATGACTTTTTTGCCTTTTTTCATTTTTCTATTAAGTCCGCATTTTATCTGATAACCTGAAACACCTCTTACTTTCTTCCAACTAACCTTTAACCGTCTTTTCTTTGAGGTTTTTGTTACCTTCTTAATTTTCGCCTTTTTCACCTTTGGTTCTATAACCTCACTGCCTTGAACTGCCGTATTGCTCGGAATACTTGCAATTGTATTTCTTGGAGCAGCAGAAGTAGGCTCCTGAACGTCAGAAGTGTTTGAATTGCTCGGTTCTGTGCTGCTTGTGTTGTCAGTATTTTGAGAACTGTCGGACGGAATAGGATCTATGGTTATGATTGAGTAGCTTATGCCGTTTGCTTTTGCATACTCCTCCGCAGTCGAGCCCTCATTGCAGAATATAGTAAAATCACTGTACTTATTTCCGTTTTCATCGTAACCTAAGCATTGCGGTTCTAGCAAGACATCATAAGAATGGATAGTAATACTCTTCAACGAATCACAACCTGCAAACGCCCTATAGCCAATAGTGTCGATATTCCAGCTTAGATTTACGTTGCTAAGTTTCTTGCAGTTCAAAAAAGCTTCAGACGCAATAAAGCCAAAATCATAAGGAAAGTTAATAGTCTCTAAAAACTCATTGCCCTCGAATGCTCCCAAACCGATTTCATTAAGAATAACATTTTTATCAGGTATATAAAGGGATTCACTCTCGCTGACTGTATATCGTGTTTTTATAGTAAGTTCCTTTTCAGAGCCTGTATATCTGTAAACTTGATAATAACCAGAATATTCATCTTCCGATGAATACGTAAAAACCAAATCAGGAGCTTTCATTGCTCTTATTAAATATGTACCGCTCTTATCAGGGTCAAGCAAGTTTGTTTTGAAGTAGTATGTTTCTCCCTTTTTCATCTTCTGAACCATTTTTGCATACGGAGCGTTATTGTCGACTGACGGATCATAAGCGTCAAACTCAACATACTGCACTTCGTTTTTGCTGCTGTCGAAAAGCGTTATAACCGGCTCATAATATTCGTTAAGTACAATTGATTTACTGTATTGTTCTCCTAGAGCCTCAAATAAATAGTATCCGTCCTCAGCAGCGGTAAAGCTGGTTAATGCGTATTCTCCTTTATCAACAGAAACCCTATACACTGCGTTAATGTCTATGTTATCTGCATTTTCAAAGTCTATTCCGTTATCATCACCTAAAACAGGCAACGGCTTAGTTATAAACAGCATAAATGAAAACAAAACACAAACCACTGTAAAAACAGATATAGTCTTTTGCATATTTCCTCCTAAATAATATACTTTTGATATACTTATGTAACTATATAAACCGTTCATTTATAATTATACTTTAATAATATCAATTCGTCAATAATTTTTCGTATTTATGTTGTATTTTCCATTCAAATATGATAACATAATTTTATAATAAATGTATTTGCAAGAAAATATTTTTATTAAAAACACAAATCAGAAATGAGGTAAAAAAATGAAAACCAAAAAAATATTTTCAGTGCTTATAAGCGCTGTCATGGCAGTATCAGCAACTATAAGTATGATTTCTTTTACATCCAGTGCTGAAGAAGGTGTTCCAAACACTGCTGCTTTTGATGACCTGAACCAGGAAGAAATCACTGCTGCTATGGGTGCAAGCTGGAATTTAGGAAATCAGTTTGATGCCTATTCTAATAGAAAGGGAAATGAAACTGCATGGGGCAATCCTACCGTTAAGAAAGAGCTTATTGAAGCTGTTAAAAATGCCGGCTTCAAGTCGATTCGTATACCTGTTACATATATGGGAAGAATCGGACCGTCTACTACTTATGAAATTGACGCAGAATGGCTTGATCGTATTAAAGAAGTTGTTGAATGGTGCATCGAGTGCGACTTATATGTAATTATTAATATCCACCACGATGGAAACGGTGACAGTAACAATGGTGCGTGGCTGGATTGCTCCGCTTCAGACCAGAATACTGTTGTAGATAAATTTAAGGCGTGCTGGAAGCAAATCGCAGAAAAATTCGCAGATTATGACGAGCATCTTATCTTTGAGTCAATGAACGAGGTAGGTGCTTCAGGAAATCCTACTCAAGCTGTTTATGAAAACATAAACAATTACAATCAGGTATTTGTTGACACAGTACGCGAGACAAGTGATAACAATGCAAAGCGTTGGCTCTTAGTTCCGGGCTGGTATACAAATATAGACAACACTGTAGGTGATTACGGATTTAAAGTTCCGACTGATGAGAATAGAGATCCGTCTATTCCAGAGAACGAAAAAAGGATAATGATATCAGTACACTATTATGATCCTTGGTTTTTCTGCGGAGATAACACAGATACAGCTTATTCACAATGGGGAAAAGACGGCAACCCGGACAAAAAGAACGATACATGGGCTGACGAGGAATATATGGAGGGTCAAGTTGAAAAGGTAAGCGATAAATTTGTACAAGCAGGATATCCTGTAGTTATCGGCGAGTACGGCTGTATAAACAAAGCGTATGCCGACCCTGCCAATACCCTGTTTAGAGCTTATTACTGCAAAAATATGTGCGAGCTTTCAAAGAAGTACGGATGCATTCCTGTTTATTGGGATAACGGAGCGCCCTCAAACAGCTTCGGACTTTTCAACAGAAACACCTGTAAGATTGAATTTCCTGAAATAATCGACGCTATGATGGAGGTTTATCTTACCCCAAAAGAAAATGTCGAGAGATATATTGATAAGGTCTCAGCCCTTGACGGCGAAAGCTATACTGCCGAGACATGGGGCGCTATAAATACTGCTCTAAACTCCGCTCAAGAACTTATTTCGTCGGGAACTGCAACAGACGAACAGCTTTTAGAGGCTTACAATGCTCTTAACTCAGCATACTTCAACTTAATGCCTAGTAATTCACAACATACATACCACCATTTTGAAAGAGTTGAAAAAGTCGAATCTGAACATATAGTTGACGGATACACAAGATACAAATGCACAGCCTGCGGTTTGGTTTATACAGATACAATTAAAGCAGAAGGCCACACATGGGGCAACTGGACTCTGGTAAATAAAGCAACTTGTACAGAAAACGGAAGTATGGAGCGTATATGTAAAAATGAAGAATGTCACGAAAAGGAAATAAAAATCCTATACGCTTCGGGACATATATTTGACAGCGGTTTCTGTACAATATGCGGTGCAAAGGATCCAAGCTACGTATTTGCAACAACAGGTACACAGCCTAAAACATCTAGTAATACAAGAAGTGCAGAGCAGGTTAAAAAGGACAAAAAGAATGCTGAAAATATTATTAATCATGCAAAAATAAAAAAGCTGACTGTTATAAGCAAAGAAAAGAAAAAGATAACTGTAAAATGGAATAAAGCGAACAAAGTTACCGGATACATTATTCAGGTATCAGATAATAAGAAGTTCAAAAAGCCAATAGCTAAGAAGACCCTGAAAAAGAACGCTAAGAAAGTCACAATTAAGATAAAGAAGCTCAAGAAGGGTAAGACTTATTGGGTAAGAGTAAGAGCTTATAAGAATTACAAATCCAACGGCAAAACAAATATGGTAAAGGGTTCTTGGAAGAAAGTCAAGTTTAAAGTTAATTTAAGGACAAAACCTACAGAGTAAAAAACAATACTTATATAAAATTCTTAATTATTCAAAACCGTTCAGGCAGATACGCTTGAACGGTTTTATTTTTAGTATAATAAATTTTTTATATTAAATTCATAATATAAAATGTATGAATTTCTAAAAAATCGGCGTTAAATTATTTAAAAATTACACTCATTGATTATTAATTTTAGTCAAAAGGTAGAATGTTAAAAAATTAACAATATTACTATTGACAACGGTAAAAAGTGCTATTATAATTGTTTCGATAAATAAATACTGATTGTTTTTAATGTAAATGCGGGGTGGTTTAATGTTAGAGAATGAAAAATCAGTACCCAAACAAACTTTCAAAAGGCTTCCTGAATATCTGACCTTTCTTAGAGGTATGGCAGAGGAAGGCGTTATAAATATTTCCGCACCTATAGTCGCTAAGGGATTAAACCTTAATGAGGTACAGGTCAGAAAAGATTTGGCGGCAGTAAGCGAAAGCGGCGGAAAGCCCAGAACAGGCTATCTGCTGAGAGACTTGATTTTGGATATTGAAAAGTATTTGGGCTATGATAATGTTAAGGACGCTATCATAGTCGGAGTCGGACATTTGGGTAGTGCGTTAATATCATTTGAGGGTTTTAAAAATCACGGTCTTAATGTTGTAGCCGGCTTTGACACAAACGAAAAATTAATAGGCACAGAGGTTCACGGGAAAAAGATTTTTCCTATTGACCGTATAAGTGAAATTTGCAAAAGCTCGAATGTTCACATAGGGATAGTAACTGTTCCCGATAAGTATGCACAAGAGATTTGCAATATTATGGTTGAGTCGGGGATATTAGCTATATGGAACTTCGCTCAGGTGCATTTGAAAGTGCCTGATAATATAATTGTTCAGAATGAAAATCTTGCTGCGTCACTAGCGATTTTGTCAAAATCCATCAAAAAGACGCAATTAAATAAATAGCATATTTTATATTACGAATAGGAGAGATTTCTAAATGAGTAACAAGAAAACATCAGCAGAGACAACAGTAAAACTTGTCGACAGCGTTGAATCTTTAGAGGCAAGGCTGAAAGAGCTTAGAAAAGCTCAGGAAGAGTTTGCAACGTTTCCGCAGGAAAAGGTTGATGAGATTTTCAAGGCGGCGGCTATTGCAGCCAACAAGCAGAGAATACCGCTTGCCAAAATGGCTGTTGAAGAAACAGGAATGGGAATCGTTGAAGATAAGGTTATAAAAAACAACTATGCGGCTGAGTACATCTACAACGCATATAAAAATACTAAAACCTGCGATATTATAGAAAGAGACGAGGCTTTCGGAACTATAAAGGTCGCAGAACCAATAGGTGTGGTTGCGGCGGTTATTCCTACGACTAACCCTACTTCAACTGCAATTTTCAAAACTCTTATCTGCTTAAAGACAAGAAACGCAATAATTATCTCCCCTCACCCAAGAGCTAAAAACTGTACCATTGAGGCGGCAAAAATCGTTCTTGAGGCAGCCGTAAAAGCAGGAGCTCCTGAGGGAATCGTCGCTTGGATCGACGTTCCGTCACTAGAGCTTACAAATTTGGTAATGAGCGAGGCTGATATTATACTCGCAACAGGCGGACCGGGTATGGTTCACGCCGCTTACTCAAGCGGTAAGCCTGCTATCGGCGTAGGCGCAGGAAACGTACCTGCAGTTATTGATAAATCAGCTGATATTAAGATGGCTGTAAACTCTATTATTCATTCAAAGACATTCGATAACGGAGTTATCTGTGCTTCCGAGCAGTCGGTCATAATTGATAAAGACATCTACACAGATGTCAAAAAAGAGTTTAAAGAAAGAGGTTGCTATATTCTCAGCAAGGCAGAGACAAAGAAGCTCGGTGAAACAATGATAATCAACGGCTCTTTGAACTCGAAGATCGCCGGACAGTCTGCATATGATATTGCTAAACTCGCAGGTATCGACGTTCCGGAAAGTACAAAAATTCTTATCGGTGAGGTCACATCAGTATCTCTCGACGAGCCTTTTGCTCACGAGAAGCTGTCTCCTGTTCTGGGTATGTATAAGGCAAAAGACTTCGACGACGCCTTAGACAAAGCCGACCACTTGATAAAAGACGGCGGATACGGACACACGGCTTCATTATACGTTAATGCTGTTACCGAAAAAGAAAAAATAGATAAGTTTGCTAATATGATGAAAACCTGCCGTATTCTTGTAAACACTCCGTCTTCTCACGGCGGTATCGGCGACCTTTATAACTTTATGCTTTCCCCGTCATTAACGCTTGGCTGCGGTTCATGGGGAGGAAACTCAGTTTCTGAAAATGTAGGAGTTAAGCATCTATTAAACATAAAGACAGTTGCCGAGAGGAGAGAGAATATGCTTTGGTTCAGAGCGCCTGAAAAGGTTTATTTCAAAAAGGGCTGTCTGCCAGTCGCACTGCGTGAGCTCAAGACAGTAATGGATAAAAAGAAGTGCTTTATTGTTACAGACCAGTTCTTGTACGAAAACGGATACACAAAATGCGTTACAGACCAGTTAGACGAAATGGGGATCAAGCACGCTACGTTCTTTGACGTTGCTCCCGACCCGACGCTTGCCTGCGCTTTAGAGGGTACAAAGCAGATGACGGCTTTCGGACCTGACGTTATTATCGCAATAGGCGGAGGCTCGGCAATGGACGCCGCTAAAATCATGTGGGTTTTATACGAGCATCCCGAAGCTGACTTTATGGATATGGCAATGAGATTTATTGATATCCGCAAGAGAGTTTACACGTTCCCTAAAATGGGCGAAAAGGCTTACTTTGTTGCCGTTCCTACTTCATCGGGTACAGGTTCTGAGGTTACGCCTTTTGCAGTTATCACCGACGAAAGAACAGGAACAAAATATCCTCTTGCCGACTACGAGCTGATGCCTAATATGGCTATTGTAGATGCTGATATGATGATGAATCAACCAAAGGGACTTACAGCGGCTTCGGGTATCGACGCTGTTACCCACGCTCTTGAAGCATATGCATCTGTTATGGCTACAGATTACACAGACGGTCTTGCTTTAAAGGCTCTTAAAAACATCTTCACATACCTGCCGTCTGCATATGAAAAAGGAGCTAACGACCCTCTCGCAAGAGAAAAGATGGCTACGGCTTCAACGCTTGCAGGTATGGCGTTTGCCAACGCATTCTTAGGTGTTTGCCACTCAATGGCTCATAAGCTGGGCGCTTATCATCACCTGCCTCACGGCGTTGCAAACGCACTTTTGATTGACAATGTTATGAGGTTCAATGCTAACCCATCACCGAGAAAAATGGGAACATTCTCACAATATCAATACCCTCATACTCTTGAAAGATACTGCGAGTGTGCAAGCTTCTTAGACATCAGAGGCAAAGACGATAAGGAAACTCTTGAACTCCTTATAGAGGCTATCGACAAACTCAAGGAAACGGTAGGCATTAAGAAATCGATAAAGGATTACGGAATTTCTGAGGAAGACTTTATGGCTACTCTCGATAAGATGACTGAGGACGCATTTGATGACCAGTGTACAGGAGCTAACCCGAGATATCCTCTTATGAGCGAGATCAAGGATATGTATATCAAAGCATACTATGGCGAAAAGCTGATTGAAGACTTTTAGAAACAAGAAACAACAAGTAATGTTTTGATGTAGTTTAATTTATATTTCTAGCATCTTGCATCTTGTTTCTTGCATCTAAATGCCCTTGCATTTAGCATATATTTTTGGTATTATTTAATTAGAAAGATATCGTTTGCAAATAAATAAATTGGAGGATATTGATTATGGATTTTGAAAAGGTAATAGCTAAGAGAAGCAAAAAGACCATTTATAAAGACGGCGACAAGGCTATAAAGGTTTTCAATGAAGATTTCAAGAAGTCTGATATATTAAACGAGGCTCTCAATCAGGCAAGAGTTGAAGAAACAGGACTTAACATACCTTCTATTCTGGAGGTTTCTAAAATCGACGGTAAGTGGGCAATCACAAGTCAGTTTATCGAGGGCAAGACCATAGCAAAGCTAATTGAAGAAAACCCCGAAAAGACTGATGAATATATGGAGTTATTCGTTGACATACAGCTTAAAATTCAAAGCAAGCGAAGCCCTCTTTTAAACAAGCTGAAAGACAAAATGCAGGGTAAGATCTCTCAAACTGATTTGGACGCAACAACAAGATACGAGCTTCACACCCGCTTGGCAGGAATGCCTAAGCACAATAAAGTATGTCACGGAGATTTTAACCCGTCGAATGTAATTATTACCGAAAGCGGCGAAGCTTATGTAATTGACTGGGCACACGCAACTCAGGGTAACGCTTCCGCAGACGCTGCAAGAACTTATCTTCTTTTTATGCTTCACGGTCAGAAAAAGCTTGGAGAGAAATATCTCAACCTGTTCTGCGAAAAGAGCGATACCGCTAAACAGTACGTTCAGCAGTGGATGCCTATTGTTGCGGCTTCGCAGTCGGTAAAGGGAAATCCCGAAGAAAAAGACTTTTTGATGAACTGGGTAAATGTAATAGATTACGAATAAACTCAACTGTAATATGTATTCAAGCATAACAAAAGCTCCCGAATAAAAATCGGGAGCTTTATTTTTATTATCTGTAACGAGGATCGTTTGAATCGTAATTATCAAAATCATCAGAATCCTCAGCATAAATTATTTCAGGCTCATCATCGTAGCTGTTCTGAAAATTCTGACCTCTTGGATCATCGTAACCGTTATAGCCTTGATTGTCGTAATACCCGTCGTCATAACCCTGACCGCCATTTCCGCCGTCTTGATAATCGTCATAGTCATCATAGTCGTTGTAATCGTTATCGTTCTTTTTCCTCTTTGACCTCATCCACAAAACTACTGCTATTATCGCAATGACCAACACTATAATTACCATCATCAGAACCGACTGAAACAGCGTCATACTTCCTCTTGGGTTTGTGTCAGATGTTGTTACAACTGATGCCGAAGCAGTTTCTTCTTCATCATCATCTTTACTGCTTTCTGACGTCGTTGTCGTTTTTACCTGCGCAGGATTTCTGTTAGTTGTTGCAGTCCTGTATTCGCTCGTCTGAGCGGTTGTAGTGGTGGTTTTAGTTTTTGATTTTTTTGAACGCTTTGTGGTTGGAGAGGTTGTAGTTGTAGTAGTAGTGGTAGTAGTCGTTGTAGTTGTTGTTTCAGGGGTGGTTACCGTCTCGGTCTCCGACTGTGAAACAGAGCTAGACGGGTCGAAAACCTGCTCGCTGTTGTTATTAGAAGGATCAGCAGAGGGATCCTCTGCAAAAGCGGTTAAACAAGCTGTCGGCACAACTGCAAGCGACAATACAATGCAAAGCACTCTTTTTATCTTATTTGACATTTTTATCTTCCTTTCGCTTAATTACCTGTTAATACATATTAAATTATAACCTTATTATTTACTAAAGTCAAATATCTTAGTAAAATCAAATCATTCAATTATATTTAAACAATACAAATATTATACTTATCAAGCCAGTAATTTATTTGCAAAAGGTATGCTATTGTCTGGGGCTTTGCCATAAGCTGTCCGTACCAGTAAATTTCCTCCTGTCGCTTGAGAAGCTTTTCAAGCTCAGATTTTTTGACAATGTGAAGTATCGGCGAAGCAGAATTTTCAATTACCTCCTCCATAAGCTTCGTAACAGCGGCAAGATAATTTGGATTGTGCGTTTTGGGGTAAGGACTTTTCTTTCTCCATAAAATCTCCTCAGGCAGACAATTATCGACTTCCAGAGCTTTTCTGAGAAGTCCCTTTTCTCTGCCCTCGTAATCCTTATACTTCCACGGAACAGAATATAAATACTCTGCAATTCGGTAATCGCAAAAAGGCACTCTCACCTCAAGTCCGCTGTACATACTCATTCTGTCCTTGCGCTCAAGAAGATTTTGCATAAACCAGTCTACATTCAGTCTGAACATCTCACGCATACGTTTTTCTGTTTTATCAAAATCATCTGGAACATTCACCTTACCGATAGTTTCAAGATACTTTTCATACACATACTGATTAGCATTAATAGACATTTTAATTTCGTCTCTCAGCAGACTGTTTCTATATGCGGTTGACTGCGACCAAGGAAAGCCGTCGGTCATACGAATTTCCTTGTCTCTGTACCAAGGATAACCGCCGAAAATTTCATCGGCGCACTCTCCCGACAATGCAACCTTGCAAATGTTTTTGACCTCTTTGCAAAATAGCAGCATTGAAGAGTCAACATCAGCCATTCCGGGAAGATCTCTAGCGTCGACTGACATAAACAGCCCTTTAACAAGCTCTGGAGTATCAACCTTTATGTAATGGTGTTTGCTGCCTAGAAACTCGACCATTTTATCAACATAGATGTTGTCGCTGTTTGGCTGGAACTTGTTTACCTTAAAATACTTCTCATTGTCAACGTATTCTACTGAAAACGTATCAAGCTGACGGTTCTGCTTTTTGTACTCTCTGTTAGTTATTGCTGAAATTGCGCTTGAATCAAGCCCGCCGGAAAGAAATGTTCCCAGCGAAACATCAGATACAATCTGACGCTTTATTGAGTCTGTGACTAGATATGTTACTTTATCAAGGCACTGTTCAAAAGTATCGTTGCACTCCTTATCCTCCAGTTTCCAGTATTGCTGAATTTTAAGCCGTCCGTCTTTAAAGGTCGCAGAATAACCAGGAAGAAGCTCGCTTACATCCTTGTATACTCCGTAGCCCATCGTCCGTCCCGGACCTATAAGCATAATCTCAGCTATTGATGTTAAATCCACCTGCGGTCTTATAAGCGGATGCGCCAGCATACCTTTTATTTCACTTGAAAAGATAAGCCTGTCACCCTTTTGAGAATAAAATAAAGGCTTTACACCCATTCTGTCACGAGCCATAAACAGACTGTGCTCCTTTTCGCTCCAAATAGCATAGGCAAAAATGCCGTTTAGCTTTTTAACGCTTTCCTCTCCCCACTCGATAAAGGCTTTTAACACAACCTCTGTATCCGAATGACCGTTAAAACTGTGTCCTTTGTATTTAAGTTCGTTTCTAACTTCATCTGTATTGTATATCTCTCCGTTGTAAACAATTATGTAATCTTCACCGTATTCTTTCGTTATCATTGGCTGTATTCCGTTCATAACGTCTATTACTGCCAATCTGGTATGTACAAGGGCTACGTCGTTATTTATGTAAACTCCGTCCTGATCGGGACCTCTCCTCTTGAGAACATTTTTAATATCGTAAAGATATCTTATATCTTTTTCAAAAACATCATTGCAGTTCACCGAACCTGCTATTCCACACATAATAATCACCTCAAATTATTATATGTTTATATTTAAAATCGGGTACTTAATTTCCGCATATCACAAAAAGAAAGGGCATCAAAAGATACCCTTTAAAAGCTGTATAAATTTTAGAAGTGAAAATTATTAGTATATATTGCTGACGGAGTGTTTTTCTTAAAGAAAATAACTAACTCCCTGCAACAGGTTGATTTAAGCTGTCAAATGTAACTTGATTTTCAAGCTCTTCTTTTGAATTTTCATTATCCAAATCTTCATTTGAAACAGAAGTCATATCGCTTTCAGTTTCATCAGAAGTCTCTTCTTCCTTGATAATTTCAAGAATAGAGCTTGTGCCGCTTTGTGAATTTTCTGCCTGAGATTTTGGCAAATCAGCAAGGCTTTCTTTACTTTCATCAACAACGCTCTTAATGCCTTCAACCACAACAGGCTCGCTGTTGTCCACCTCAAACGCCAACGGAAGCTGTTTCTCAACTCTTACCTTGAATGTTTCCGCTGACAGTCTTGCAAACATAGTCAGCGAGGAGAGAATTAAAAACACTGAAGGCAAAATTGTAAACGCTTCAACGCTGTATCTAAACAGTGAAATAAAAAGCTCAGAATCATCAAGTCCCGCAAAATTCAAAAAGCTTCCGGTTTTAAGCTCATGGCCTAGCTGTGCAAAAGAATAAGCTCCAAGTGATATAGACGCAAGCAAAACCAGCGAACATTCAGACGAGCCTACACACTTCTTTTTTCTTGATTTAAGCAATATATAGCAAAACACAGCGGATATAACGAAAACAGTCAGCGCTCTTCCGTAACTTTGAAAGAACATATACTTTCCCGCACTTAATATGTAACCGCGTTTTGTTTCAAAAAAGTAGTTAAACACAGCACGTCCGATAAACTCTGAAAACACAGCAACAGCGCTAAGTATCACAGCAAAAACCGAAAGCGCAAGGGGTGCTCCGTCACCATAGGTTAATTTTTTTCTCATTTTGTTGTCCATCCTTTCTTAAAATTCCCGAGCCCGAAAGGTTTAAACCATACGGACTCAATGCTAAAATTAGTTTCTCGACTATTACCTCCTAAAATTTCTACATACAAAATATAAAAAATATAAAAAATAAAACAAAAACAGGAGGGGATTATTCCTCCTGTTATAATAATAAACCTATTTAGTTTTTGATGTCAACGAAGATAAATGCCGAATGAAACGACTATTTATCAGATTATTTAGCTTTAGAGAATTTTTTTATTATCTTCTCTTTTAAAACACCGTCTTTATATTGAAATACAAATATCACTCCGCAAATTATCAAACCGATAATTGATATAATAACAGAAACAACAAAGTAATTCGGCATAAAGACCATCTCTATCTCGTGTTCTCCCTCATCAAGCCTTAACGCTATCAACGAATCAATAGCACATACAGGCTCTGTCTTCTTGCCGTCAACAGTAATTTTCCAGCCCTCTTCATAAGGAATCGTGGTAAGCATGACCTTATCGTTTCCGCTTATTTTAATATTGCCCTTTAAGCTTCTGTCAGTATACTCAGTTACCTTAAGCTCGTTTTGCTTGATAATATTAACAGCTTCCTCAAAAGCCTGATAATCCAGTGTATAAAACTGCTCCTCGCTCCAGAAAGCCTCTCTGTCCAGAGTAATTCTCAGTCTTATTGTACTGCCCTTTTCAAAATCTCCTAAGTCTGCTATTCTGTAATTATCCCCCTCAAAGTAACCGCCTGCATAATTCATTTCAGGCTCGCTGCCGTTTTCAGACTTATACCGCTGAAACTCCTCCTCGTCGTAATACCAAAGATTGCAAGCCTTTTCATATGTCGTCGGGAAATAAATATATACAGGTCCGTTGCTTTGTACACTGATAAGATAATCTATATGGCTTTCAGAACCCTCTTCGGCAGTATTATAATACCTTGTCAAATTATCTCCGTAAGGCTCCGACTCTACATTTATCATATCATCAACTGTGTAGTGCAAAGGCATTAGTATCTGATTAATATGCTTATTTGTACCGTTTGAAATAATTTCGTTAAAAATATCATTTTGATTAACAAATGGATTGGAATCAACAAGCTTTAAACTGCACACGCTTGAATCCGCCTGAAAACCTACAGATAACGCATACGGATTCTCATACTGTGTAACAGTTCCGTCGGTTGACTCGTCAGACGCATTATAATCCTTTACCTTGCTGTACTTTACCGGAACATTTTCAATTCTCGTCGAACAATAAGCCGACCAAAGCTCATCGTCCTTATCAACAAGATATTTTACTCCCAAAAGTGAATCGTTTATATATGTCGAGCCGTTATAGCAGGTGAAATTCCCGCCGTAGCCGTATCCCAGCTTTTTAAGAAACAAGAGTGCCTTTGTATTCATAGTCGAAGAAGAATGAGAAATACCGGCATAACCTATTCCCATAGGATCGCAGACCGTTCTGTCAAAGGTCTTTTCCATTCGGTAAAAGGATTTGTCATTCTCTTTTATGTCATCAACTATTTCCCTTATATCGGTCATATAATTCTCATAGCTGGTATAATTACTGTAAGCAACGTCTGTATCTATTTTTCTTACCGTATCAAGCGATACCAAATAAAGCTCGGCAAACACAACCACCGAAATAAATACAGTTATAAACCTTTTATTTCTCTTCTTTAAAAGAAGCAACAGAATAAAGTATAAAACAAGCATTATTGCCGAGAACCATATTCCGCCAAGCTTGCTGTAGGTTGTTCCGTCGTCAAGCGTTTTTTCTGTTACAGTATAAAAGCTTGAACTATCGGTCGTCTCATAGTAAGCAAGCATACAAGCAAGAACAAAAACCGTTCCGCCGACAGCCTTCGGGCTAACGCCATCTAATCTGTCAAAAGTAATTACCGCCATAAGCAAAAGTACAAAAGAAAATGCAAAGGAGTATCTGTACGGTAGCCAGTTCGGAACCTGAAAGCCGTGCCATGCGATATCGACGGGCGCTAAATACATACTGACAAACAGTACAGCCGCCAAAGCGCCCAGACCTGCTTTCTGTTTTACGTTTACTTTTTTATTTAGGAAAAACAGCGGTGCCATAATAAGCGTAAGCGTTCCGCAGAAAATCATAGGCAGACCCTCAGGGCGCACCGTATCATAGCTTAAAGGAAAAAGCTTTGTAAAGAAATCAAGCAGGTTAAACTGACCTTTCAGCGAAAAATCAGGAGTGCTGAATTCAAGCTTACCAAGACTTAACGATTTATAAACAGGAATTAAAACCACACAGGCAAGCATTACCGCTACAACCGCAGAGCCTATGAACTTGATAACATTCAGAAGTACAGATTTTGCCGTCTGCTTTGTTTTGGTTGTAAAAAGATAATACAAAAAATACAAGACTGTAAAAATCGCAACCATATATCCGATATAAAAATGGGCGATAAACATCAGCGCAAGAGGTATTATAAGAAACAGCGCTTTGCCTTTATCTATAAGCTTTCCGACGCCGTAGCAAATAAACGGCAAATATATAAGACCATCCAGCCACATAGGATCCATAAGCTCGACGACCATATACGTCATAAGGGCATAGCAGGTAGAGAATATAATGGTAGTAACATTTTTAGGCTTATAGCTTTTTCTTATAAAGAACGCAAACGAGGCAGCAGCCGTACCGATTTTTAAAAGCTGAATTATCTCAATAGCACCGCACATCATTGTTCTGGGCAAAATACATATAATCAGCATAAAAGGACTTAACAAATAATATGCGAAAATGCCGAACATCTCTCCCGATAGATTTCTGTTCCAGCTGTAAATAAAACTTCCGTCTCCCCAAAAAGCGTCTCTCAGAGCCTCGTAATAGTACACATACTGTCCGTTCAAATCAAGAACTAATACCGAGTTATCTCCCCAAGGGTGAACCTTAAACACCGCATATACAATATACATTATTACGAACGGAATAAGAAATACCAACCCATAAATTCTGTGCTGATATATCCACTGCTTTACACCTTTCTTGTTAGGCGAAACCGTACCAGCAGGCGGCGTCAGCATAATTTTTTCACTCTTACTCATATCTTCAATACCCCTTTGCATTTTTATTATAAATAATACATCGCATAATCTGACTTATGCACGATATAAACAAATTATATATTTTTTAAATTATTACTTTTCTTTTTATCAGAAATTATATATCTTGGTCTGCATTTGATTTCTTCGTATATTTTTGATATATAATAACCGATTATGCCTAAGCTTATCATTATAAGGCTTGAGGTAAAAAGAATAAGAAGAATAACGGTCGTAAATCCCTCGCTGCTTCCGTGAGCGAACCTCCAAAGAGTCTGTATACCCAAAATAATAGAACATAAAAGCATTATAAAGCCTATAACCGTGACAATATGGAGCGGTGCTGATGTAAACGACGATATTGAATTGACCGCATATTTTACAAGCGATTTAAAAGACCATTTTGACTCGCCTTCAAATCGTTCTGCAACATCAAAATAAACAGTTTCGGTATTAAACCCGACCCAGCTAGACATTGCTCTAAAAAACGTAAGTCTCTCGGGCATTTCGTTTAAGCTGTCAACAACCTTTCTGTCAAGCAGTTTAAAGTCAGACGACGCTTTCATATCAAGACCGGAAGCGCTCTTTATAAGCTTGTAAAACAGCAATGAGAAGCACTTGTAAACAGGGTTTTCCTTTCCCCTGCTTGACTTTCTTCCCTCAACTATGTCTATGCTGTCGTTATTCTTCCAAATGTTATACATCTCAACAATAACCTGCGGAGGGTGCTGAAGATCGCAATCCATCAGAACACAAGCGTCTCCCTTAGCTTCTTTTAAACCTGCAAAAATCGCACTTTCCTTCCCGAAATTTCTTGAAAAATTAATGCCGACTATATTATCTCTTTCATCAGCCAAACGGGAAATAAGCTCCCACGTTTTATCCTTAGAACCGTCGTTCACAAAGACCATTTCATAGTCGATCTTATTTTCCTCCATAACGTCTGACACCACATTAGCTGTGTTGTCAATATTCTTTTCCTCGTTATAGCTGGGTATTATAATTGATAGCATTCTTTCACACTCCGAAATTATTTCAGTCTCAATATATTTTACCGCATATTAAAATTATGCGGTGCCGTCATTTAAAGAGCTTACAGCTTTATTGATTTTGTAAGCGCTGAAAATAAGCCATATTTTTAAGAATATTACTCCCACTACTAAAATCTGCATAATTGCATTACGAACCGAATTTGGAAGATAAGCCATTATAAAATTATTGAATAAAAATGTTGCGATTTCTATTATCAGAATTGCAAACCATACAGTCCTTAGTATTTTAACTCTTTTTATATCGCCAAGTCTGTTTCTTATATTAATCAGTGCAATAACCACTAACGTTAAGGCAATAAGCTTTAGACCCCAAAATATATTGGATAATAGATTTGCTGCGTCAGCATTTTCTATACTGAAAAGCTTAGATAAATATGTATAAATGAAATTACCGCTGCCCATAAATGAGATTACAAACTGCAAAAGACTTGTTAAAATCATAAATATGCCTGCAATTCTAACACAGATAAACATTTCGGTATGATTGGAAAGCTTGCTTAATCCGTAAACAGCTAAAATCCAACCTATAAAATCAGGAAGAATATCAATGCTGTATAACGATACATTAATATCGAATAATAAAAAAATAAAGCCCCAAAGCACCTGTAACATTTTTTCACCTGTTTAATATTAACAAATAATTCATTCATATTTATTATAAAAAATTATACTATACTTGACTATTTGTGTCAAGGCAGGAGTGACCCTGCTCGCCTCTTGCCTTTTGTCTCTTGTTCTTGCCTCTTGCTTCTTACTTCTTACTTCTAACTTCTTACTTCTAAAAAGGACAAACCCTAAACGGATTTGTCCTTTGTTTCTTTTTATAAAATTTCTTACTTATTAAGTCTTTCCTCAAGCTTATCAAGCTCGTCAGACATCTCCTTTGGAAGTCTGTCGCCGAACTGCTTATAGAACTCACGAATATCAGCAACCTCATCATTCCAGAGATCCTTGTCAACAGATAAAAGCTGATCTAAAATCTCAGGTGTTATCTCGTCCTCAATTCCCTCAAGATTCAAGTCCTCAGGCTTTGGAAGGTATCCGATAGCGGTTTCCTGAGCATCAACAGTTCCCTCGCATCTCTTGATGATCCAGTCGAGAACTCTCATATTGTCGCCGAATCCCGGCCAGATAAAGTTACCCTCGTCGTCCTGCTTGAACCAGTTTACGTTAAATATCTTAGGCGCCTTGTCTCCGAGCTTTTTGCCCATTTTGACCCAGTGAGCCCAATAGTCGCCCATATGGTAACCGCAGAAAGGCTTCATAGCCATAGGATCGTGTCTTAAAACACCTACAGCGCCCGTTGCAGCGGCAGTTGTCTCAGACGATACTACCGAGCCTACGAATGTACCGTGAGTCCAGTCAAATGACTGGTAAACCAACGGAGTTGTCTTAGCTCTTCTTCCACCGAAGATAATAGCTGAGATAGGAACTCCCTCTGGATTGTTAAACTCAGGCGAAATGCAAGGACAGTTTTCAGCAGGTGCGGTAAATCTTGAGTTAGGATGTGCAAGATTGTTGCCCTCAGCAACATACTCAGGTCCGTTTACCTTAGCGCCCTTCCACTCTGTAGCGTTTACAGGAGGATTCTTATCAAGCTTTTCCCACCAAACTGTCATATCGTCATTGTTGATAGCAACGTTTGTGAAAATCGTATTTTTTCTTGTTGACTCCAAAGCGTTGAAGTTTGATTTAGCATTTGTTCCCGGAGCAACTCCGAAGAAACCGTTTTCAGGGTTGATAGCATATAGTCTGCCATCATCGCCCTGTTTCAGCCAAGCGATATCGTCGCCGACTGTCCAAACCTTATAGCCCTTCTTTGTATAAACCTCAGGAGGGATAAGCATAGCAAGATTTGTCTTTCCGCAAGCTGACGGAAAAGCAGCAGTAATATACTTAACCTCTCCGTTTGGCTTTTCAACGCCGAGAATAAGCATATGCTCAGCCATCCAGCCTTCGTTTTTACCCTGATACGATGCAATTCTAAGCGCAAAGCACTTCTTGCCGAGAAGTACGTTTCCGCCGTATGCCGAGTTTATAGACCATATCGTGTTATCCTGAGGGAAGTGTACGATATATCTCTTATCAGGGTCAACATCTGCCTTTGAATGAAGACCTCTTACAAAGTCGTTTGAAGTATCGCCGAGATTCTCAAATGCCTTAGCACCCATTCTTGTCATAATGTCCATATTGAGAACAACATAGATAGAGTCTGTAATTTCAACTCCAACCTTTGCTAAAGGCGAACCGATAGGACCCATAGAATAAGGGATAATATACATTGTTCTGCCCTTCATAACGCCGTCGTACATAGGTGTTAGCTTTGCATACATCTCAGCAGGGTCGCACCAGTTGTTCGTAGGGCCTGCTTCTTCTTTTGTATTTGTACAGATAAATGTTCTGTCCTCAACTCTTGCAACATCGTTAGGAAGAGTTCTGTGATATAAACATCCCGGAAGCTTTTCTTCATTAAGCTTTATCATTTCACCTGTTGATATAGCCTCATCTCTTAAAGCCTGAAGCTGTTCATCGCTGCCGTCTATCCAAACTACCTTATCCGGCTTTGTCAATGCTATCATTTCGTCGACCCACGCATTAACATTTGGGTTTTTTGTTAAACTAGCCATAGTCTGACTCCTCTCATTATTAGGTATTATAGTTGAAATAAACCAACTTTCCACAAATAACATTATACTAATAATCTTAACCGTTGTCAATAGGCGAATTGTTAAAAAATTAACACTGTTTTGCAGGATTAATTATTTAATTATTCATAATCTCTTTGAAACAAGAATAAAATTCAAATATACCGTTTTAAAATGATTTTTGAGATTATATAAAATTCATTAATTATACATAATAATAAATAATCTATAAGCTTTTGAATCAAGTTTTGTTAAATATGATAATACATAAGATATTTTGTTATTTTAGTTTGACTTTTATGTCTAATTATCGTATAATATATAAAATTGTAAATATGAATTTTATTATTCAAAAAAGTCAAACATATAAATAATAATATAATTATTAGGAGTGCGATTTTAATGCAGGACAGTAAAAAAAATAACAGCAACTCAAAGAGCAACAACTCAAAGAATAATCTTATCGGGTTAGCTATTTTTGTTGGAATGTTTATTTTGATAGTTATAGTAATTATAATACTTACAAAGTCGATACTGCCTAGCAGCGGAAGTTCTGCAAGCAGTATGCTGGTAGCTGATTCAAATCTTGGTATTCACACCGATACTACTACAAAGCCTGTTACTGTTAAAACCGAAGAAAATGACTCCTCACAAAACGATGAATATGACAACGAATATGATAATGAATATGATAATGATTACGATGACAACGACGATGACAGCAATAATATGAAAGGCACTGTTATGACCGTGAACTCAAGTGTAAATGTACGTTCAGGACCGGGTTCAAGCTATAAGCAAATTGGTGAGCTCGCAACAGGAAGAGAGGTTACGGTTTATGAGAACGTAAACGGTTGGTACAGAATATCGTTTAACGGCTCGACAGACGCTTATGTATACAGCGGATATATATCGGGTTCATTGCCTGAATCAACCTCATCAAGAGATGCTTACAGCGCAAATGCAGAAAGCACCTATACAAGCTATGCTCAATATAATCAGAATAATAACTTCAGCAACGACAACAACGACAGCAATGACGGAGGATACTATTACAACTAGCCGGCGAGCCGCCGATGGCTCTCTGCCTTTGTAAGTTATGTGATATGTGTTTACTTCGTACAACGGCAGACTAGTACCTAGATGCAAAAAGAAAGAACAGATATAAACACAAAAGCGTTCAGAATTTTTCTGAACGCTCTTTTTGTATCAAGTAATTTCATTCATCCACACACGCATTTGGTTTTCTCCTCTGTTGCCCCAGGTGTAGTAAGGTACAGCCACTGCCGTACAAGACTTTTCTACAGGCGGTGCGTCTGAATACAACTTATCTGTTGTCTGTGTGTAAACTGCTTCAACTTTAAGCTTGACCGCCCCGTTTAAGAAGTCATCAGCGTCTGAAACAGTTACCTTTCCGTTTCTTTTAAGAGAAAGAGATAACACATCACCATTATTATCAACTCCCTCAAAGCAATAAACTAAAGGTCCTCTGCAAAGAGCAGTACGTCCCGTAAGTTCGGGAACCTTTGTAGACGCATAAATAAATCTCGGCATATCGTCAAGTAATAATTCTACTATGTCTCCGTCAGAAACATCAAGGTATATATACCCTTTTATCGGTTTTACATTACTATTCTTTTTGTTTACATTTAATGTGAATGTCTTGCTCCAATGAGGAATTCTTATTGCAAGCTTTCCACCGTTTTGAATTTCATATGTAACACTGAAGCCATACGGATATGACGTTTTACAATGTATCTTCATACCATTTTCAAATGAAACCTTACCTGCGGCGAACATATGGCAAAATGCCGTGTTACTGTTTTCTCCGTAGGCATACATAGCAATTGAGGAAATCAGTCTGGCAACATTCGGAGGACAGCAAGCGCAGGCATACCATTTGGGACGCACAGTCAAATTATGACGATGTGTAGGAGCGACCCCAGAAATACCGGGTATAACTTCAAGAGGATTGACATAGAAAAAGCGTTTTCCGTCAAGCTGCATTCCCGCAAGAACAGTATTATAAAAAGCCTGTTCCATTACGTCGGCATATTCTCCGTTAATATCGTTTTCAAGCATTCTTGAAGCAAAAAACATCAAACCTATCGACGCACAGGTTTCAGCATAAGCGGTATCATTGGGCAAATCGTAGTCAACGCTGAACGACTCTCCTATTACTGTTGAGCCGATTCCTCCTGTTATATACATTTGTCTTTGAGTAATACTTTCCCATAACCTGCGGCAGGCTGAAAACAATTCTATATCCCCAGTCGACGACGCAAGATCCGCCATACCTGTATACAAATAAACCGCCCTGACTGCATGACCGACTGCATCGCTCATTTTTCTCACAGGCATACCGCTCTGCTGATAATTTTTATCCTCAGCATTATTTCCCCAAACGGTCCAACTTCGCTTTTCTTTCTCTTTTTTATAGTAATCAGAATCTACGCCTCGAATATTTATAAAATGCTTAGCAAGTTCCAAGCAATGTTTATTACCTGTTGTACGGTAAAGCTTCAGCAACGCAAGTTCAACCTCAGGGTGTCCGGGATATCCCTCGTGACCGTCAGTAATGAACACCTTGTATATATGCTCAGCGTTTTTGAGCATAACATTGAGAAGCTTATCCTTTCCCGTAGCTTCAAAGTATGCGCAAGCCGCCTCCATCATATGTCCGCTGCAATACAGCTCGTGACCCTCCAGCAGATTTGTCCAACGTTTTTTCTTATCCTTGATTGTATAATAAGTGTTTAGATAACCGTCGCTTTCCTGTGCATTTGAAATTATATCAATAAGCTTATCAACTGTTTTCTCAAGCTCTTTGTCAGGGTAATTTGACAACGAATATGCCGCAGCTTCTATCCACTTTGCAGCGTCGCTATCCTGAAAAACCATTCCAAAGAAACCGTCGTGGCTTGCATCGCCTTTAATAGCCTTGCCTGCATTAATAAAATTCTGAACCACATGGCTTTTTTCAGTATTAGGAGCTTTATCGTTAAGCACACTGTACTGATATGGAATTACCGTTTCATTTACCAACCTCTGATACTTTTCAACAAAGCCTTCAGCCTTAAATGCCTTTACTGAAATCTGATGTTGTTTTTTCAAAACAACCACTCCTGTGTTTTATTCACTCAGCTCAAGACTAATATTTCCCGAGCTGATGTTTGTGTTTACAACCTTTACAGAAACATTGTCTCCCACCATATAACTCTGACCCGTCAAGTTATTTCGCAGAGTAATTGAGCCGTCATAATCATATTCTCCCGACGGAAGCGATTCGACCCTCACCAAGCCCTCACAGGTATTATCAAGCTCCACATAAAATCCGAACTCCTTAACAGACATTATCACACCGTTAAAGACCTCGCCTATATGTTCGCTTAAATACTCTGCTTTATAACAGTCCTCGCAGTCACGTTCAACAGTCATTGCAGCAATCTCCCGCTTTGTTGACCTGTCAGCCGACGCATAAGAAAACTTATTATACTTTTTCATTATCTCAGAGCTGTTCGGATTTTCCAAATAATCGCTCATTATCCTGTGAATGGTCAAATCAGGATAACGCCTTATCGGAGACGTAAAATGCGCATAGTTTTTAAGCACTAATCCAAAATGTCCTATAGGCTCAACCGAATATCTAGCCTTTGCCATACTTCTCAAAACCAGATTATTTACAACAACAGCTTTTTGCGTACCCTTTGATTTAATAAGAATATCATTTAAAAAGCCTGCTGTAACCTCTCCGTTTGAATTAAAAGGGATTCCTAAGTTTGTCAGTCCGTTAAAAAGATATTCGGTTTTGTCCTTAGGAGGGTTTTCGTGTATCCGATACACAAAAGGCAAATCATTTTCCGTTCCGAATCTCGCTGCGCACTCATTTGCTGCAAGCATAAAGTCCTCGATAATTTCCTCGCTTACTCCTCTAGATTTCCCCTCAACGCCGATACATTCGTCATTATCGCTTATAATAAGCTTGCTCTCGCTCGTTTCAATGTTCGGGCAGCCTCTAGCTTTTTTATTCCTGTCAAGAAGCTTAAAAAGCTCAAGCATAACGGGAATACTGTCTAAAACCTCAGAATATTTTATCAATATATCGTTATCAGCCTCACCTGAAATAATTTTATTTATTTCAGAATAAACACCCTTAACTCTTGAGCGTATCACCGTCTTTTCAAATCTATAATCTTTGATGACCCCGTTTTTGTCGATATTCATAATGCAAGAAAAAGCCAAGCGGTCGGTCATCGGATTAAGAGAGCATATCCCGTTTGAAAGCTCTTTTGGAAGCATAGGAACAACCCTGTCAGCATAATAAACGCTTGTTCCTCGATTAAAAGCTTCGTTATCAAGCGCAGATTTTTGCTTTACATAATGAGAAACATCGGCAATGTGAACTCCCAATTCAAAGCCGCTTTTTGTTTTAACCACAGATATTGCGTCGTCAATATCTTTAGTATCCTCACCGTCAATAGTAAAGATGGGCAAATCCCTCAAATCGACTCTGTTTTTTATCTCCTGACTTATCTTACCTTCATCGGAAACGGCTTTAGCCTCGCTTAACACATTATCGGGAAAAACCGGAGTTATCCCGTTTAATTCAAGTATACCGATTGCACAGCATGACGCTTTTAGCGAACTGCCGAAATTTGTGACAATCTCGCATATATGTTCGCTGTGTCTTTTTCCCCTTTTGGTTATTGATGCCATTACCTTGTCGTTTTCTTTATACGGTATTTCAAGAGGGTTGTAAAATTTTATTGAGAATTTTGGAATTGAATCAGGCTCTATCACATATGACCCGTCTTTTAAGACAATGTTTCCTATAAACCTTGAGTAATTCTCCTCCTCAATGTCAACGACCTCACCTTCAATGTGAACACCTTTTTTCGATAAAGTTCTTACAGAGACTATATCTCCCGGCATTGCACCCAAAAGGTCTTTACCTCTGATAAATATATCTTCGTCAGTTTCACAGTCACGAACAAATGCATAATCTTGAGTGAGTTTAACCACCTCGCATTTTAGAGGTTTAACCTTATCCATCAGAATAAAGCCATCTTCCAATTTACTGATTTTTCTTTCCTTTTTCAGAATCTTCATACACATTGCAAAACGCTTAAAGTTGTAATCTTTGATATTGCATTTTTTTCTAATCCTGCTGAACGAAACAGGATAATCACTTTCCTTAAGCACACGAAGAATACTATCAGAATATTCCTTTTTTATCTTTTCTTTTTTTGATTTATTTGACTTATGTTTTCTCTTGCCCATATTTTCTCCTAGATATATTTTCAAATTACAAAACTGCATTTTCCTTTTGTTTTTCACAATAATATTGTGCACATCTTAATTCTATGTATGAAAAATCCCTGCGTAATTTTATTACGCAGGGTGGAATTTCTACTGTTAACGATAGGTAATAAAGTTAACGACAAGCGTTACCACGAAAAAGATAACAGTGCAAACTCTTGTAAGCTTTGAAAGCTTTGCGTCACGGGTATTTCTCATATTCCCAGAGTAAAACGAATCGTTTTGACCTCCGCCGATTGCGGATGTCATTCCCTGTTCCTTACTTTCCTGAACAAGAACGACAAGAATTATTAATATACTCGAGATTAACAGTAAAATACCGCTAATGATTTCAACTTTAGTCATAATATACTCCTCCAATAAAGTCAATGCATAAAGTATAGCACAAAAAAATCCAAATTTCAAGGCTTTTTCAAAAAAAATTCGCAGTCTTTATGCGCCGTTGCATTAAAGCTGCGAATCAAATGGATTATTGAGTTTGTAATGATGTATGCCAAAAAGGTTTTTGACCTACCTTACAACATCAGATACTGCGTCTGAAGCACCGTCCATTGCGTCATTAACACCGTCTTTAATGTCGTCGCCCAAATCTTCTGCGTCGCTCTCGACGTCGTCTGTTCTTGAAGTGTCAGTGCTGTCTGTGTCTCTTTCTGTTGTAGTTGTAGTTTCAGATCTAGTTGTCGTTGTTGTCTCGTTGCTTGATGCCTTATCATTATTGTTCTTATTGTCACTGCATCCTGCAAACATCATAGCGCAAACTACCAGACTCAAGCTCATTGCAATAAACTTCTTCATTTTAACCATCCTTTCTTATTAAAACGAGAGACCTGAAAAGCTTCTTACATTAAAATACTAAAGGATTTGAAAATTCAAGTCTTCGCCTTTATGGCACTGCTCCTTTGCACTGCCTTTTTTAAAGCCCTTTAGGGACTTGTAGATATTATTGCACATTCTTTTAAATATTATACAAAGGTATAGATTTTTTAATTGATCTGTGATATTATTAATTTTGGTAAAACCTTTTCATACCTTGTTGAAAATTTTATAATTATACTTCTGTTTTATCATTTTATTTATACCAATCAAAATTATAACCAGCGAAACACACCAAAAAAGATCGCCAGTCATTGTGTATAGGGTACGCTTTGAAATAAGACTAGCCTTTGATATGATTTTTCCGCTTTCACTGTTCGTTATTGCATCTTTTATTTCTCCGCAAGGCATTATTACTGCGGAGATACCGCAGTTTGCAGCTCTTAGAATATATCTTCCGTTTTCAATAGCTCTAAGCCTTGAATGTCTGAAGTGCTGTTCTCTCGCCGCTGTGTTTTCAAACCAAGAATCATTTGTCGGTACCAATATGACCTCAGCGCCGTCCTTGACCTGTTTTCTTGCGATTGACGAATATATTGATTCAATACACACGACCGACGCCATTTTTCCATAAGGCGTTAAAACTGCAAAATTTTGTTTGCCTGCCTCAAGACTGTCCTTATCTGACAAAAGCTTGCCAAACGGCACATACTCCCCAAACGGTACAAGCCGCTGTTTATAATACGAAAAAACCTTATCCGTGTCAGGGCTGATATACGACAGTGTATTATAACGCTTATCTTTATCTCTGTCATAGAAAAAGCTTCCCGTTGCGATAACAGTATCGGTGTTTTTTGAAATATTTTTAAGATAGGAAGTAACAGAGCTTTCATTTATATTTTCACACAAAGCCGTCTCAGGCATAACTGCTAGGTCAATTTTACTCAAATCGACGCTTTTTAAAATTTCATCGTACTCTAAAAAGACCTCGTTTTTTGAAATATCCCACTTCTCAGCTCCCATAATCGAACCTTGTGCAATTAGCACATTTATATTCTCCCCCTCGCTGAAATTGTTAGTCTTTAATTCGGAGTTGATTTTTATTAATCCGAAACTGAAAACCAGCATATATATAATAATTGCCGAGACAAATGAAGTAACAGTCTTTTTATTGAGTGAGTAAGACTTTATCCCGACTGCGATAAGGGCATTTATTGAGACAATTATTATTCCTGCCAATCTCCCTCCGAACAAAGAAGCTATCTGCATAAATGGCGTAAAGCTTATGCAGGAAAGCTCTATTCTTGACCACGGGAACGAAACAAACGGAACAATTTCCATTACATACTCTCCGAACACAAACAGAAAAGCAAACAAAAACGAATCCGCAACTCTTCCCTTGCTTATTTTCTGAAAAACCGACATCACCGAAACTAAAATCAATGATGCAAATACCGACATAAGAATTATCACCAAAAGCGAAACGGCAGTTCCAAAAGCTCTCGGGGAGTTTAGTAAATCAACGATTTTGACTAAAAAGCTGAAATTGATTATACTATATAAAACCGCAAAGGCTGAAAACTTCTTGATATAAACAGAAAGGCTGTGCTCATTGATTACGCTTATACACAGCGGAACAAGCCCGACAAAGCACAAAAGCGGAGCGTCGAAACAGGTTTGAAGAAGTCCCATTATAACGGCGGATATACAAGGCAGGTAAATTCGTTTAATAAAAATTATTTGTTTTTTATTCAACCTTAAATTTTTCATATCTATTATTTTATCCTATAAAGATAAAATAATTAATTTTCAATACTGCATAGATATTAAATTTTTTACATACCGAAAGGAAATGGAATACACCTTATGAAAGAGAAGATCATAAATGTCAGATAAAACCAAAAAAAGCATTTCGGCATACGAAATGTTTTTAACAGGCGGTCTGTTAGCCATAGTAGGCGGCTTTTTAGACGCTTATACATTTGTTTTAAGAGGAGGAGTGTTCGCAAACGCTCAAACAGGAAATATAGTTCTGCTTGCTGTAAATACCGCAAGAGGAGCTTTTTATCATGCAAGCTATTACTTGATTCCAATATTTGCATTCGGTCTGGGCGTATACATAACAGAAATTATTAAAACCAGCTTTACCAAAAAGCTGTTTATAAAGTGGGAGCATTTTGTTATAATAATTGAAACGGTATTGCTTTTTATAATAGGCTTTATACCCTTAAACGTTCCTAACGGAATAGTAAATGTTACGATATCGCTTATATGCTCAATACAGGTAAACAGCTTCAGAAAAATAGAAGGCATACCTTATGCCTCTACGATGTGTACGGGAAATTTGAGAAGCTGTTTTGAAAATCTTTTCAAATACACTCATTATAAAAACAAAGATGGGCTTAAAAGCTGTATTAAATATATAGGCATAATTCTTATGTTTATTCTAGGCGCATTCATAGGAGCTGTTCTGTCAAAATGCATAGGTTATCATTGTATTTGGTTTTGCGACATAATACTTCTATCTGTGTTTTTAATTTTTACCATCAAAAAAGATTAATATAAAAGGTGAAAAATGAGTATAGGAAATAAATACAATAAATCGGATATTAAAATAAAAATCCCTTATCCAGCAGAAAAAATCATTGATACTCTTGAAGCAAACGGCTTTGAAGCATACTGCGTAGGCGGCTGTGTGCGTGATTCTCTTATGGGCAAAGAACCTGCCGACTGGGATATCTGTACTAGCTGCAAGCCAGAAAAGCTGAAAGAAATATTTTACGACTGTAAAATCATAGAAACCGGCTTAAAGCACGGAACTGTCACAGTTGTAATTGACAGTATGCAAATTGAGATAACAACCTTCAGAAAGGATTTAAGCTATCAAGATCACCGCCACCCTAAAAGCGTTGAATTTGTTATCAGTCTTAAAGAAGATCTTTCAAGGCGTGATTTTACGGTAAATTCAATTGCTTACAACAATAAGTTAGGTCTTATAGATTATTTCGGCGGAGTGAATGATATTGAAAACAAAATAATCCGCTGTGTCGGAGAGCCGTATACTCGCTTTGATGAAGACGCTCTGAGAATACTTCGTGCTTTAAGGTTTGCGTCAACGCTCAAATTTAAAATCGATGCGAAAACGAAATCCGCACTATACAAAAAAGCAGACCTGCTTAGCTTTGTGTCCAAAGAGCGAATTCGGGACGAGCTTTTAAAGCTTCTCACAGGAGATAATGTATTGCCCGTTTTACTTGAATATAAAGAGATTATTTTTTCTATAATACCCGAGTTGAAAAAATGTGACTTAACACCTCAGAACACACCTCATCACTGCTATAATGTTTATGAACACACAGCGCACTCGGTTTCAAATATAGAGCCTTTGCCTCATCTGCGTATGACAATGCTTCTTCACGACATAGGCAAGCCGAGCACACTGAAAACAGACAAGCAAGGAATTTCACACTTTAAAACCCACCCGTATGTAGGTAAACAAATGGCTGAAAGAATACTTTGCCGTCTCAGATTTTCAAATAAAGATATAAGCTATATTTGCAGGCTTATTGAACAGCACGACAACAGATTTCCGGCAAATGAAAGGACGGTAAAGAAGTTTATATCAAAGTATGGCAAGGATTTTTTCAAAGACTATATAAAAATAAGAATAGCTGACACATTAGCACAGTCTGACTATAAGCGTGAAGAAAAGCTCAGAACAATCAGCGAAGTAAAAAATATAGGTAACAAGGTCATTAAATCAGATGTTCCGCTTAATTTAAAAGACCTTGAGATAAACGGAAACGATCTTATTGAAATGGGCTTTGCAGGTGATGCTATAGGAAAAATACTGAATGAAATTCTAACGCTTGTGTTGGAGAATAAACTCGTAAATACAAAAAGCGAGCTAATGAATTTCGCAAGAAAAATACTTTAAACACTTTAAGCTATGTTTAATATGCCTTTAACTGCCAATAATTAATTTGATAGCTGTCGGGTCATCCCGATTGTTAATAAATTCACAGGAGGAAAAAATTATGAGCGACTCAAAAAAATTAAAGGGATCAAAAACGGAGGCAAATTTATTTGCAGCATTCGCAGGGGAATCACAAGCGTACACGAAGTACGGCTACTATGCGAAGAAAGCAAAATCAGACGGATATGTTCAAATAGGAAAGCTTTTTGAAGAAACCGCCAACAACGAAAAAGCGCACGCTAAGATTTGGTTCAAGCTTATAAATGACGGAACTATGCCTGGTACTGAAAAAAATCTTACCGACGCTGCCGCTGGTGAAAACTACGAGTGGACAGATATGTACGCAGGCTTTGCAAAGACCGCCAAAGAGGAAGGCTTTGACCAAATAGCATTCTTATTTGAAAAGGTAGCGGAGATAGAAAAGACCCACGAAGAAAGGTTCAGAAAGCTGCTTGCAAACATAGAGGGCGACTGCGTGTTCTCAAAAGACGGCGACGTTATCTGGCAGTGTTCCAACTGCGGACATATCGTGGTAGGCAAGAAAGCGCCGGAGGTTTGTCCTGTATGCGCACATCCTAAGTCATACTTTGAGGTAAAAGCAGAAAACTATTGATCTGCTTAATATCAATAAAAAAAGCCTGATGACAGAACAGCTCTGCCGTCAGGCTTTTATTATTAATAATGGTCTAAACTAATTGATTTCTCTGTAAACCTCGCCGTTTTTTAGCTTTACTCCTTTATACTCGGCAAGCTCGGAAACGGTTACTATCTGATAGCCCTTTTGCTTTAGCGCAGGGATAATTTGCAAAACTGCGTCTTTCGTAGAGCGATATATGTCGTGCATAAGTATAATATCTCCGTCGCTGACGCTTTTCATAACATTATCGAATGTTTTTGAAGAACTCAATGTCGCCCAGTCACGGGTATCGACATTCCATGTTACGATTGGCTTTTTAATTGTCTTTTTAACCTTTGAATTGACCGCTCCATACGGAGGACGCACAAGAGTAGCCTTACGTCCTATTATAGCTTTAATACGCTTGTCCGCTTTCTTTATCTCGCTTTTAATTTCCTTTTTAGATAAAACAGTCAAGTTAGTATGGTCAAACGTGTGGCTTCCTATCTCGCACCCTATCAAGTCTGCCTTTTTTAAAGAAGATTTGTATTTATTAACCTGCAATCCCAAAGTAAAGAACGTAGCGTGCGCATTATACTTATCAAGGCACTTTAATATTTTATTTGTATACTTGCCCGGTCCATCGTCGAAAGTAAGAGCCACCATTTTTTTATTTTTATCAAACCATACAAACTTTTTCTTTACCTTGTTGGAAAATCCGCTAGTCAACTGACCTTCCTTTTGCTTTAAAACGGCTCTTACCTTATATATATAAATATTACCGGTTATAATAGACGTATCTGTAAAAATATTTTTCTTAGTTGTGCCGATAAGAGTAAAGCCCTTTTCGCCGTTGACCTTTCTGTAAATTTCGTATTCCGTACTGTTTGGAACAGCCGTATATACAAGCTTAAATCCGCTTGTACTCGGATTCAATGTTAATTTAATCTCAGCATTTAAAAAGCTGTTTAAGTCAAACTCTTTTTCACTTATTTCTTCAACGGCATTACCGCTTACCATCTTTGCTATCGGCTGTTTTTCTGTTTCATTAATTGAAAAAAATGAAGTAAAAAGCAAAACGACCAGCAAAAATACTGCAAATATGCAGGATATTAATTTATAATTAATATTTTTCAAAAATGCTTTCATATTCCCCTAACCTTTTAAAAATCTTTAAACACACATAGCACGTTTCTTCTTTTTTCAGCACAAAATATTTAATTCTGACATTTATCTAATATTATTATACTTCGTTTACCGCTTTAAATATACTGAATTTTATAACCAATATATTAATTAAAAAATAACATTATAATTTAAATAAATGTTTAAAATTGAAAATCTTATCAATAAGTTAATTTTTATTAAATTAATTAAAAAATAAAAGGGACAACCTATACAAGCTGTCCCTAATTTAATATTAATCTGCCAATTATTCAAAAGGATTCTCACTCTTATAGAGCATTCCCTTAGGCTGGTTAAAACCTATCTCCTCGATACCCAAGTATCTGAATACGCTGAAAATAGCCTTTCCGAAGTGACCGAACGCAACAGCTCCGTGATGCGGGAAGTTGCCCTCAATCAGAACGTGACGATAGAAACGTCCCATCTCAGGAATAGCAAATATACCGATTGCTCCGAACGAACGAGTTGCAACAGGCAGAACCTCTCCCTGCGCAATATACGAACGAAGCTTTCCGTCAGATGTGCTTTGAAGTCTGAAGAATGTAATATCACCCGGTATAATATCTCCCTCAAGAGTACCTTGAGTAACCTCCTCAGGCAGACTTCTTGCCATAATCATTTGGTACTTCATAGAACAGCTTGTAAGCTTCTTTGAGCTTGTGTTACCGCAGTGGAAGCCCATAAATATATCTTTTGTCGTGTAGTCGTGCTTACCCTTGATATCCTCGTCATACAAATCGTAAGGAACTGTGTTGTTTATATCAAGAAGCGTAACTATATCGTCGCTTACGCAGGTTCCTATAAACTCGCTGAGAGCGCCGTAAATATCAACCTCGCAGGAAACAGGTATTCCTCTTGAGGTCAGACGGCTGTTTACATAGCACGGAACAAACCCAAACTGAGTTTGAAATGCAGGCCAGCATTTTCCTGCTATCGCAACATACTTTCTATATCCCTTGTGTGTTTCGATCCAGTCTAGAAGAGTAAGCTCATACTGAGCAAGCTTTGGCAGTATCTCAGGCTTTTTATTGCCCTCTCCAAGCTCTGCCTCCATATCCTTAACAACATCGGGAATCCTCTCATCACCGTCGTGCAGCTTATAAGCCTCAAACAAGTCAAGCTCCGAGTTTTCCTCTATTTCAACACCCAAATCAAACAGCGGCTTGATAGGAGCGTTGCAAGCCATAAAGTTAAGCGGACGTGGTCCGAACGAAATTATTTTCAAATCTTTAAGTCCGATTATCGCTCTTGCAACAGGTACAAACTCGTTTATCATATCGGCACATTCATCTGCTGTTCCGACAGGATATTCAGGTATGTAAGCCTTTATGTTTCTAAGTCTCAGGTTATAGCTTGCATTGAGCATTCCGCAGTAAGCGTCTCCTCTGCCCTGACAGAGATTGTCACCTCTCTCCTCAGCAGCCGCTATGAACATAGAAGGCCCGTCAAAGTGCTTTGCAAGCAAAGTTTCCGAAATCTCCGGACCGAAGTTTCCGAGATAAACGCAAAGAGCATTGCATCCATTTTTCTTGATATCCTCAAGTGCCTGGACCATATGTATCTCGCTTTCTACGATACATACAGGGCACTCATAAATATCGTCTGCTCCGTATTTTTCTTTGTAAGCCTTAACTAACGCTTCTCTCCTTGAAACCGAAAGGCTTTCAGGAAAGCAGTCTCTTGAAACTGCTACAATTCCGATTTTTACTTTTGGCATATTATCAAACATTGTGATTCCTCCATTTAGTATTATTTAAAAGCTAAAAGCTTTTTGTACAATTATTTAATCAAGTCTTAGATTCTCACCTTTAAGACCGATAAATCCGCCGTCGTTTTGAACGCCGCCCGATTCCTCGTGACCGATAAGCCATTTATTTTTTGCAAACAAAAGCTTGTTATCTCCTATTGACTTATCAACACTTCCTAAAAGGTCGGTATTAGTATCCTTTGGAAGCACAACAACACATCTAAAGCCGTCCTTATCCGCATTACAAGGAGCGTAGTGAAGTGTTGTAGCATAAACCTCGATCATAACTCCCTTTGGAACCTTGAACATCTCTACCTTGCTTGTATCATATGTAAAGTCGTCCTCAATATCAGGCTGCCAGCCGAGCATAAGAATAAGGTCAGTCGCCGCAATATTTATCTCGCTTGAGCGGTGATATTCAAGCGCATTAAGAGCATAGTTATTACCGTTGCAATACCCTATCTGACACGGAAGTCCTCCGTATACCTCAGCAGTTAAAGCCTTTTTGATGTTGAGAGACTCAAGCGACGGAACGCTCGGAACATAAGCGACATCAGACGGCAGCGGAGTGTTTTCCATAGCGTCTAAAACATCACTCAGGTTATAACCCTCGATCACTCTTCCGTATTTTTTAAATTCCGAATCAAAAACTGATTTTATCTTATAATCTGCCATACTACAATCCTCCCCAGATTACAATAACACCTTACAAAACACTAGAAATAATAAAGTGTTATATTTTTATAATTAATTTGCTAAACATAATTATACCATTTATAACTTATTTCGTCAACGAAATACCAAATGAAATATTGCACTAAAATTTATTGATATTTTTGTAAAATGTGATAACCCTTTTAACACTGAACTTATAAATAACGGCAATACAAAAATTTTTGTCTATTTTATCTCTCTGCCGCAGAAAAGACCTCTTGAGCCTGTTGCGATATAGAATGTGCCGAACTCTCTCGGGTCTCCCGAAATACTTATAACCGTACCGAAATGCTGGTTATCTTCACTTAAAAGCTCAAAGCTTTTACCGTAATCACAGCTTCTCCAAAAGCCGTATTTACCGTCTATAACTCCGCTAGTGTATATAGCAGGAGCATCTGAACCATCTTTAGGCTTACCAAAGCCTACTCCGAGTGTAAAATCATTTGGTTTAGTGATACGAATGCAGTCTACTGATTTAGACGCATCATCAAATTCAAGCCGCCAAAGTCCGGCAGGTCCAAAAGATACCCAAAGAGTTTTTTCCTTACAACTTTCTGCTCTTACCTCGATTTTGCGAAGCTTTAAATTCTCTCTGCTTTGCGGTTGTTCAAACACATCACTCGGAGTACACTCATAAAAGGTTTTACCTTTATCGGTGCTTATAAACATCAAAGACTCTTTATTAACAGCCATAAATATATCTGGATTTACCCTGTCTGCCAAAATATATAAAGGTACAGGCTCTGATTCATAGTCACATTTCCCTACAAAAACAGATTTACCCCAAGTCTTTCCCTCGTCATCTGTGTAAACAACGCTGTCGGTTAAAAATTCGTGCTGTTGAGCTATAGACCAGATTATTCTTTTTCCGTCCGCTGATAATGCCGCCCAACCTGAATCTATATTGGGTTTTTTAATATTATCGCAAAGTCTGTCTATCTTATCGCTTAACCCGTAAGGGAAGCCTAAGTGTCTCCATGTTCTGCACTGGTCGTGGGAAATAATAACTCCTCCGACTGTTTCTCCCGTCCAGTTTCCTCTAGGAGTTGCAACTACCACCTCAGGGTTATTGTCAGTGAAATCAGCATTAAGACAGGTTATATACCTGTCTCCGTTATCGTTTGCAAATGAGTTTTCGGGAATTTCATCAACGCTTGAAAACGCAAATCCCCCCAAATCTCCCACGATATCAATACACCTTATTTCACCCTTTGGAGGACTGTATACATTGATATGAACGGTTTCCTCCATACCCTCGCAAAAAGGCTCCCACTCAACTGTGCCGCCGTTTTCAGACGCAGTTAAATTCTTTGATGCAAAAACACCAGTACCTGTATTAAACACCGCCATATCAGAGTCAAAAGGATTAATTTTTATATCGCTCATCCAATGCACTAAAAGTCTTCCCGAATTATACTCAGGCTTCATATACGGCACTGTAAAATTCATTTTACCGACACTTAAATTATATAAGATCTGTTTCCAGCTATCGCCGTTGTCATAGCTTATGTAAACGCTGTTAGGGTGGGATTCACCTATCTCAGATAAAACAAGCATACCATTGCAAAAATCCACACCGCTTAGCCCCACGCCTAAGACATTTACAGGCGTAATATCCTTTTGCTTGTTTTCAATTATTTTTCCCTGATTATCAAGCTCGTATCTGAATATTCTTCCGCTTACGATTTCAGCCGAATCACAGGTGTACCTGTATGGCTCTCTATCCTTTCCCGTCTGGCTGAAGGTTACATAAAAAAACCTCTTGCCGGTATTTATATCCGTGCCGAATGAACTTCTTTGGGCAACAAACCCTGCTAAAGCAGATGTCAAAAAAGTATCCGCCTTCGGCTGAGTTACTTTAAAAAAGCTCTCTCCGTTATCATATGAAGCGTAAAGCGAATGACCTCTGAATTTTTTACCGTCCTTATCAGATATATTTCCGCCTCCGCTTGTGCCTACAAAAACAGTACGATGTTCTCCCGACTGAATTGCGTTTACAAATGTTAAATTAGTTTCTCCGTTCACATCAAGCTTATCCCAGCTATCGCCCTCGTCTCTCGACCGCAAAAGACCCGACGATTGAGAGGCAAAAAACAAATCGCCCCCGATTTTAATTAACCTCTCACCTGTTGCCCTGCCCATACAGTTTCCGTGAATGCCGCACGGAATAGGTTTTATTTCAAAACTCTCACCCTTATTATGACTTATGCAAAGCTCACCTTTTTTATGATCTCCGCAAGCAATATACAAAGCGTTCTCGTCGTTTTGGTCTAACGCAATAGACAAGGGATAGCACTGATTTGGCTCTATCGACGTAACGCTGTCAATGAGGGATATCCACTTTCTGTTTTCAAAATCGAACCTGTAAACTCCGCCTATATCGGTTCTTGCGTAAAGAATATTTGGCGTTTTATTATGAAAAACAAAACCCGTTACAAATCCTCCGCCGCCTATCTTGAAATTCTTATATTCATACTTGACTTTATTCATAAACACAACCTCTTTCAGAATATTATGAATACTTTTTTTCTTTTAGTTCGGTTTCTTTACGGTTTACAATATAAATTCCAACGCTTACTAAAATAAGCGATAAAACAGCCGATATTCCGAAAGACTCGGTTTCACCCAGAAAAATAACCGAGAAAACCGAACCGAACACAGGATTCAGAAATCCAAAAACGGTGACCTTAGAAACAGGATTATATTTTAAAAGTACAGACCAAAGGCTATATGCAACTGCTGAAAGGAGCGCTAAGTATACGAGCATAAATACAGCTTTAGCGGAAGTTATTTTTAGTGTTCCGCCAAAAATCATTCCTACTATTGTCATAACCGCACCGCCGAAAATAAACTGCCAGCCGCTTAAAAGAATTGGACTTGCATTTGATGAATACCTTTTCATAAACACAGACGAAAGCGCATAACCTATTGCAGAAAGCAGAATAAACCCTTCGCCTGTAAGTTTAAACTGAAAGTCAAGTCCGGTTAAATTGATAAGTATAACCCCGACAAAACCTATAAGACTTCCAATTATTTTTGCAGGCGTTATCTTTTCAAGTCTGAATATTACGCACGAAACAAAAAGAGCAATAAACACGCTTGCTCCGTCGAGTACAGACGATTTAACTCCCGTTGTATGCGAAAGACCTATATAGAAAAACAGATACTGAATTATCGTCTGAAACATAGAAAGTATTACTATTTTGCCGGCTGATTTTCTGTTGGGCAGCAGAGGTCTTTTCTCTATAACACTTCCTATCAGAACTGTAAAAACACCTGCTAAGAAAAACCGTATTCCTGCAAATAAGATCTGTGAAAACGCATCGTTATTTTCTATTTCAAAAAGCCTGTAACCGATTTTAATACACGGGAAAGCACTTCCCCATAATGCACAGCATATCATTGCAACTAAGGCTACAACTATTGTATTTGACATAAAACTTTGCTTTTTATTTTTCTCTTTTGTATTATTTACTTTATCTGTCATTTCTAACTATCTCCGAATTATTGACCGTTATACGCAGTCCAATTTTCATATTTCAGCATATGCTGCAAGCCGTCTATGACCCATTTTTGTGATGAAAACCCTTTGCAAATGTCTATCTTTTTATTATACAATTTATCATCCAACGGCGTCATTTGACTTTCATATTTAGATATTTTCTTCTTGCTGTGATATTTACCAAAGTAATAAAGATTATTTTGTTTTCCTAGCTTTTCACATTCACTGCTTACTATCTCGCTTATCGCCTTATGATGAATATGACCGTATTCTCCGTCTTTATTGTGAGTAACTATCAAATTCCAGTCCTTCATTTTCAGCAAATTATCCACAGTTTTAAATACCTTATATTTAATTCCGTACCAATTATCTCTTTTACGAAATGTCTTATCTGGAAAATCAAATATAACCGGAATATTAGAATTGTTTAAAGAAGTCACAGCGTTAATAAACTCATCTTTTCTGACATTGTTATAACCGTCAGTAAAGCATACTACTAAATACCCTCCTTCTTCAAGATGCCCTCCGCCCCAAATAGTTTCATCATCGGGGTGAGCAACTATCATAAGCTTATCTACATCTGAAATGTCAACGTTTTCAATAATATTTTTATCATAATAGCTTGTACCAACTCTATTCTCCCAATACACACCTGATAATAGTATAAACAATACAAATGCCGTTGTTGTAATAACGATCAGTTTTTTTAATAATCCCCAGCTTTGAAATTTTTTTATAGAACTGTTCATCGTCAGCAAATCTCCTTAATATAAACCTTTTTAATTTTAGTTATCTTGACATTTATTATAATTTTTACCCGACCTCAAATTAAAATGTCTTAATATAATTTGTACTGACAGTATAATGACAAACAGTAAAACACCTAAAAGCGAAATGATTTTAGCTTCTTTCAAAAGCGGAGCTTTATATACTATTTTAATACTGTGATTTCCTTTTGATATTTTAAAACCAATAAACGCTTTATCAACTATTTGAATACCGGTCTTTTGACCGTCAACATAAGCGCTGAAACCCTTATCATAGGGAATTGACAGCTTAAAATAGCTGTTGTCATTAGTTACGTTTATCGTTCCCTCTAAAAAATCACCCTTAGTTTTTGACTTATCTATTATAAACTCATCGACATTGTTTTTCAAGCTCTCAAGCTCGCTCTTTTTAACTGTGTAAAACCTCCAGTCAGATAGCTTATATTCTCCTTTTGAAAACTGAAGAGTAATATTTTTTATAGACTCGTTTGATGAAAGTACAAAGCAGAATCTCTCATTATTGTTATAATACTTCCAATCTGGCTCTGTAAGCTTATTTTTTATTCCGTTTATAGTTAAATGAATATCAGTAGCGTTTTTTGAAATTTTGTTATCAGCCTTACAAGTGATAATTAAATAATCCTCAATCGGATTTTGCAGATCTACACTGCACTTATCTGAGTCAAACGAATTTTTCGTACCTGAGGTTTTAAAGGTTTTTCTTCTTTCAGCCGTGTCAACATAAACGGTATTACTTTCTTTATCAAAACTGATATTGTCAGGAAGCTTTGCAAAAAGCTCATTAGCTAAATCAATACCTTTGTCTATACCATCAACAGAAACGTTAGGCAATCTCTCATCTACAATAGTATAATCCATCAACGCTTTCATATTGTAAGGGTAATCTAAATTTTCATATTGAGAACTGCTCATAAGCTTAGAAGAAGCATATCCCAAAGGCATTACATCGTCATTAATGAAAAAAGTAAGATAATCTCCCTTTTTGACCTCAATATAGCCGTATGGAACAGTAACACTTTGGTTTTCAAGCTTTTCATTTTCAATAAACAAATACTTATTGCCCATATATGAGGAAAAAAACGGATTCATAGTTTCAGTAACCATAGCTGAATTTCTGTGAGGCATTTCATTTTGAAATTCATTATAATAAAAATGATTATATAACTGATTTTGAAGCGAAGAATATACCGTTGTCTGGTAATAATCTTCTCCGTAAACCTTATTGATAGTCACATCTTCGCCGGCATATTGAGAAACACGATACAGGTTTTTATCTGCTGTTGAAAAATCCGAATTTTCAATATCCCTGACATATTCTTTATCCACTTTAATTACACTGTCTTTTAAACTAAGAGTATCGTATAAGTTTTCAGAAATACAAATTAAGAATACCGCAGCTGAAACAACGGATATAAACGCTATTGCATTGTGGCTTTTGTTATAAATACAATAAGCTAAATTGACAATAACAACATCTATTAACAAAATCAATAAAACAGTATTTTCCTTATAGATCAGTAAATATATGACCCCTCCTAATACAATACCTAAATTCATCAATGTCCAAAAACGCAGCGATATACTTTTATCAAATACCGCTTTAGAAAACTCGGCAGTCAACAGCAAAGCAATGGGTATAAAAGGAATTATTGCTTTGCTCTCGCTGTACATAAACCCGTTCATTACATAAGACAAAATCTTAAATACTGCAAAAGCAGAAAGTAAAATTGCGATAAACCTATATCCTTTTTTACTTCTTATAACTGCAAAAACAATCGCAATAATCGAAATCGCAGTCAACCCCAATGAATAAAAATTATAGAGAATCGTACTATAATCAAGCGTCGGTAATAAAAAATCCTTAATAGATACATTAGTATTAGTGTTAGCTCTGCCCTGTATGATTGCATTTAATGTCGGCAGCCAAAGAACCGCAGATATCATAACTGATACAAGCATACATATACCCAAATTCACAACTGCCTTGATATAATCTTTTATTTTAAAAACAGAGTTTTGGTTCAAATAAATAGCAGTGATATAAACAAAAACTGCAAGATAGCTTCCTATGCTGAAATAATAGCTTGTAAGCATTATCATAGTTAAGCAAAAAATGAGTCCGGCACGGTTTTTCTTTTCAAAAAATCTGTCGCAGCAGAACAATGCTCCAATCAAAAACGGAAAATACCATACAAACATAATATGCCTGTGGCTGTGAAAAATTATAGGTGCAGCCAGCAAAAACAAACAGCTTACAAAAAAAGCGATTTTGCTTTCATAACGCCTTTTTATCCAAAAGTAGAACATTATTACCGATACAGGAACACATATCATACTTACCGCCTGAATGTAATCCGACATCGACACAAAGGACAGTAAATAACTTGGCAGTACAAGCGGATTAAAAAGACCGTAATATGAAAAATTATATATATTCTGACCTGCGCCTATCTGCGGAGCAAAGCTTGGAAAAAAGTTTTTGGTTTCATAAAACAGATTTCTGAAATACTCTGCAAAGGCATAGTGCTGGCTGTTCCAGTCAACTGTCGAGCCGTATGCAAATTTGAACCTCGTTATTATTATCAACATCACCAAATATATAATCAGCAATATTCCTATGCTAATAAAATCTGTTTTTTTGCTTTTTAATTTTTTTAACATTTTGTCCCCTCTTAATTATAGCCTTTTGATAATAAAATAAATTGTACTATCTGATTAATACAATTATACTGCTGCGCTTGTATATTGTCAAGAATAAAAGAAATATTTTCTTAAATATAAATTTATAATATTTTTGTTTAACCTTCAATATGCCAATGCTGTAAGAAAACTTTATAAATAACAAACGAGCAGCCACCTTACGGCAGCTGCTCGCATAACATTTTCTTTTAAATTTTGTCTCAAATATGTGACATAGAGCCTTAAATTTTTAAACTATAGAAGCATATTTAGCTTCATATACCTTAACAGGTACTTTTTCTTCTCCAATTTCTTCTATAGAAACTTTCCAACCAACAAATACGTAACCGGCTCTAGCTTGAGGTGCTTCTTTGGTTATTGTCTTCTTTTCTGCTCTTCTGCTTACCATAACGCTAGAGTTACCACCGTCAAAACCTTCACATTTAGCTGTATCGCATTTAAACTTTGCAAACCAAATTGTGCCAACTTCTCCATACTTTTCAACAAATTTTTCTGTTTCTTCATAGCCTATCCAAGTAACTTCAATTGGATTTTGATTAATTAAACCTTCTTCTGTCGTCTCAATCGTAACGGTTCTGGTTGTTCTGCAAGCATCACAAATTTGAGTACCAGTACCTGTATCCTTGCTAGTCGGCATCTTTGTTACAGTTACTTTGCCCCAAGTGTGTCCGCCGTAATTGATTTTTGTTATATTCGTTCTTGCTTTACAGCCTTCTCTTGTACAATGTCTCGACTTCTCACCCGGAGTTGTACATGTAGCTTCTACATCAACTGTATATTCTGAATCATAACTATGACCTAATTTAGCTTTAGACTCTTTCAGTATATCTCCGCAGTTAGTACATTTTTTAGTTATAACACCATTTTCAGTACAAGTAGCAGCCGTTTGAGATTCAATAACATAATTATGTCCGCTTGCCGGAGCAGGAATAACTGTTACATCTATTCTCTCTGTACAACCATCATTCATACAATGCTTTGACTTTGTTCCAGCCTTAGTGCATGTAGCTGCAACGTCAACTGTATACTCATCTGAATATCTGTGACCCAATGCAAAATCTGTATAATGGAAGAACACCTGACCGCAAACTGAACAATATGAATACTGTCTGCCTCTTTCTGTACAAGTTGCTTTTACTGTTTCGCCTTTAACCAGTTTGTGGTCGCCTAATGTAGTTCTTACTGTTTCTTCATATCCGCATACTGTACATCTATGTGTTTTTTCTCCATAAGCATTACATGCAGCTTCTTTAGTTATTTTCCATTCACCGTATGTATGAGTTGTATGCTTTGTTGTTGCCGGTTTTGCGGATGTAGTTGTTGTAGTAGTTGTTGTTCTTGGTGTAGTTGTAGTAGTTGTTGTAGTTGTAGTTGTGGTTGTCGTTGTCGTAGGTTTAACCGTCGTAGTTGTTGTTGTAGTCTTCGGCTTAGTCGTTGTAGTTGTAGTAGTTGTTGTCTTTGGCTTAGCCGTTGTAGTTGTTGTAGTAGTTGTTGTCTTCGGCTTAGCTGTTGTAGTTGTTGTAGTTGTAGGCTTAACAGTAGTAGTTGTTGTTGTAATTGTTGTCGTCGTTGTAGTTGCCGGTTCTGTAGTTGTAGTTTCGGGCATTGTAACTGCCGCTGTTGTAACTTCCTCTGTAGTTGTAGTTTCCGGAACAACAACTGCCGTTGTCGTCGGCTCTGTAGCTTTTGTCGCAGGCTTTGTAACTGCTGCCGTTGTTGTTGCAGGTGCAGGAGCCGTTGTCTCAGGCATTGTAACTGCTGCTGTTGTAGCTGCCGCTTGTGAAGTTACTTCCTCAGGTTGTGCCTGTGTTGCAGCTTCATTCGCAGATGTTTCAGCTTCTTTTGTTACAGCCTTTTTAGCTACTGTTTCATTTTTAACAGCCTGTGTTTTTATAGCTTGAGTTGCAGCCACTTGTACTGTAGCCACTGGAACCTGCAGAGCTATCTGTGCTGCATCTACGCTTAATGTTTCTACGCCGGATGTCAAAATCTTAACAGATGAAGTCTGACCCTTACTGCTTAACAACTGATTGTAAGTTTGGCTCGAACTGCTGGGCACTTCTATAACAGCATTATTATTGATGCCCTTCAGCGCATTCTTGCCAACGCTCTCCAACTTCTTTGAAGAAATTGTGATCTTGCTTAATTTAGCGCAATTAGCAAATGCGTTGTTACCGATTTTCTTTAAAACAGTATTAGTCTTTACTGTTTTAAGATTCTTATACTTTTTGAATGCATTGTTTCCAATAGCGGTTACAGTAAACTTGTATCCCTTTACCTTTACTGTTTTTGGCATCTTTACAATTGCAATCTTCTTTGATTTAGCACCGACAAGAGTTGCCGTTCCTTTTTTGCCCTTTAAAGAAACAACCTTGTAACGGTAATTGCCGCTGACAATTGTTTTTGAAAAATCCAATTTAGATGATGCTGCCTGTGCTGAAACTGTCATTGTACTAAATACCATTGCCAATGCCGCTATCATGCTTATTGTTCTCTTTGTTGTTTTCATATTAGCACCTCTTCTTTTTGATTTTGAAATAAGTCAATTTCAAGAAAACAAAAAATTGCCTTATTTCAATAGAAATCGGCAATTATAATTATATTTATAAAATGCAACTGGCTACCATTTTAAAGGCCCTATAGCTTTGCGTCACAGCTTTTCAACTGCTTTGCCGATCAATATTCTTTTTTACATTCTTATTATATTCGATTTAAAATAGAATGTCAACCCCTTTTTTAAAATTTTTTTTATTTTTTTTATTTTTTTGTATTTAGCCTTTTTAAATCACTATATTACAGCTGTTTTTATCATCAGAGTCCATCATTATACTGAAAATTTATTGTTCTAAAATTATATAATTCAAATAACTGATTTATTTCGCAGTTTCATTTTTTATTAATTGTGATATACTATAGTATAACTACACATAAATTCTAAACGGTGATTACAATGATAAAACTGCTTGTAAGAAAATTTATCAAAGAATATAAAAATGTAAACGACAAAAAGGTCAGAGAAGCCTACACTGTTCTCTGCGGAACGGTAGGTGTTATTTGCAATATTATTTTATTTCTTATGAAGCTGTTTATCGGCATAGCTATGAACAGCATAGCAATTATGGGCGACGCTTTCAACAATCTTTCCGACACAGGCTCAGGTGTTGTTGCAATTATCGGAGCTAAGCTGTCCAATAAAAAGCCCGATGCCGAACACCCTTTTGGTCACGGACGTGTTGAATACATATCGTCTCTGATTATTTCGTTTTTAATTTTGCTGGTAGGCTTAAAGCTTTTTCAGTCGTCTATCGAAAAAATCAGAAATCCCGAGCCTGTGAATTTTAATATCGCTCTTATTGTTTTGCTTGTCATTTCTGTTTTGATAAAGCTGTGGATGTATTTCAGCTACAAATACGCAGGCAGGCAAATCAACTCAGGCATACTTATTGCAAACTCTAAGGATAGCTTAAACGACATTTTTTCGACTTCTGCGGTTATTATCGCAACAGTCATAGGCTCCTTCTTTACAAGACTTCCATTCGACGGAATAATCGGCATAATCGTATCAGTTATTATAGTATTCAACGGTTTAAAAATCGCAAAGGAAACGATAGGGCTTCTTCTCGGCTCGGCTCCTGACAGACAAACAATAAGAAGTATATACAACATATTAACTAATACAAATGACATTATCGGTATTCACGATCTTATAGTTCACGACTACGGACCGAACAGGGTATTTGCCTCTGTTCACGCAGAAATACCCGACAACGACGACATAGTTGCAATTCACGAAACAATAGACTCGCTTGAAAAAAAGGTAAAAAGCGAGCTTGGCATAGACCTTGTGATTCATATGGACCCTGTTTCGGTCAGCAACGAGAAGGCTCTGCGTCTTAAAGAAGCGGTGAAGTCGATAGTAAGGGAAGAAAACCCTAGCTTTTCGATACACGATTTTAGAATTGCCGACGGTGATGAAGAAACAAAGGTCATATTTGATTTGGTTGTTGACCTTGAGACTTCTCCTGAGCAGGAAAAGAAAATTGTTGACAACATAAAAAGGAAAATAAAAGAATACGACAGCCGTTGTTTTGCAATAATCAATTTAGACAACAGCTATGTTGAACAGCAGATAAGCAGTATAATTGAAGAGGAAGAGAGTGATTAAATTATATAATAAAAGCCTCCGTCAACGGAGGCTTTCATATGTAATTAAATTATTCTTTCACTATCAACTTTTTAGTCTGAGGAACAGCAAATAGTATTACTGCGCCTATTACGGTAAATATCATTTCAGGAAGCATATATGCTCCGTTATAAAGTAGACTGTAAATCCACGAATTATCTGTTGCAAAGCTTTCCCATATTTTTCCCGCTGAGTGAAAAATTACTGCTCCGCTCACAACGTGAGATGCATATCTCAAAAATACTGCTAAAACAATTCCTGCAATTTCGCCTAAAATTCGCCTGCTTCTGAAAATTCCTGCAAGACCTAAAGCAGAAAACGCAATGATATAGTCAAAAACCAATGTTCCGATAAGTGCCGATGCGGTTAGCCCCCAGCTTACGACCTCGCCTAAATCAATAAACATTTGAAGCAAAGCATACACTACTGAAACTAACATACCCCATTTTACACCGTTGCGGATGCTGTAAATTACTATAGGAAGCATTGAAAGCAGTGTAACCGAACCTCCCCACGGGAATTTAATGATTTTCACGAAACTCAATACGACGGCAAGCGCAACCATTACCGCTCCCTCGACCAGCTTGATAGTTTTAGTGTTCTTCATATAAACACTCTCCTTGTAAAATATTTTAAATCAATATTTGAAGCTAACCGCTTTGTAATTTCAAAACCAAAAACAAAAAGGGCACACCCAAATCGGCATACCTCTGCTTTAAAAACTTTCCTACGTTGGCATTATCCAAATCAGGTTAAACGGGTCAAAGTTAGATCACTTTATCTCAGCCTGCCAAACAAGCCCCCCGGTCCAAATATTTAATTTACCTATTCATTATATCACCAAACATTTTGCCTGTCAATATTTAAGAAAAATTTTTCTTCAAACTTCTTGCAAAAAATGCTTGACAAGAATATTTTCATATGATAAAATAATAAAGCTGTCTTTGATGAAGCATATCATACAGCTAATTGAATAATTTATGGAGAGATACCGAAGTGGTCATAACGGAACGGTCTTGAAAACCGTCGTACCGTCAGGTACCGTGGGTTCGAATCCCACTCTCTCCGCCAGATTAAAAAGCACGATGTAAACCTATTTATCGTGCTTTTGTTATTATATGTACTGCTATTGTACTGCAATAAAATGTTGAGAATCAAATTTATAAGTGTTATATTTTCAATATAATAAAGCCCTCCAGGTGGATTTTGTCCAACTTGGAGGGCTTTTCCTATACCTTATGTAGTTTACTTTTCTTCCTTTTCTTTTAGAACCTCGATTGCCTTTTTAATAGGCGGCGGAACAGGCACTCCCATAAGCCCTGCATTTTCAGTTATTGATATAACTTCATTTACTATAAAGGCTATTACAACTGCATCTCGAATTATTGTTGTACCTATCGCTAAATCCAACCTGTGAGCTATTAAAACTATCAAAAGCGTTACACCCTTCTTGGCAATACCTTTCCAGCCGATATTACTTTCAAGCGCTCCGTTAGGTGTTTTTTGGCTCTTTTTAAACACTCCTGCTACTACAAGACCTGTAACAAAATCAACTCCCATAGCGACCAAAAGTGTTGTAAGCAAGTGATTCCAACCTCCGAATAAAGCGGATATTGCTCCGCCTACTATTCCACAAACTATTAAAAAATACTCTTTCATTATCCTTTCCTCCTTAACTGTTGTTTTTTAGTTATGGTTTTTCTTATCGCCCAGTAGTAACGGTTATTATAAAGAACCTTAACAAGCTCTCGACCGCCTTTAACTTTTCCGCTTCCTGCAATTACCTTTACGCTTTTTGCATTAATGGTCTTGACCTTGTTTTTCTTTTTGATACTGCTTGACTTGTAAAGTCCGAGATTGCCTTTCTTTGTTACGATCTCAAAGGTTATAAGCTCCTCTTTTTTTACTACAACGTGACCTTGCAAATCATATTGTTTCATCCAATTATCAAACGACA
>CANQCL010000003.1 GCA_947589215.1 uncultured Clostridia bacterium | reverse complement strand
GGTTATTTTTTATCCTTTTGCTTAAGCTTTTTATTCCCACCAGTAGAACTGGTGGTTGATTTACGCTAAAGCTACAAGCCTAAAGGAGACAACTTCCTTACGAAGTGTCTCCCTTGCCTCTGTCTTTAAGTTTCAATCATCAAGACTTAACTCTAATGTCAATAATCTGCCTTCTTATCCAGACTTTTTATATACTTAAAGGTCGCCTTCTCACCCTTTTGAGACAGCATTACCAAAAGTGACTCCAAAAACTCTGAGGTATCAGGATAGATCATTCTTCTCGGCTTGCCGTTTACAAAGTATTCAAGCGGGTGATTATCAGTGTAATCCTTACCTCTGTAGACCTTGCTTGCCGCAACTCTATCGCAGAACATCTCTATAACATACTTCATTGGCATTTTAACAGGAGCTATACGCTTTTCTGTCTTGCTGTAATCGGTCCAGTATTCAAAATGATGCTTGTTTCTCCCCTTGTGGTGCATCCAAGCCTTTGAATAACCGTATGCCTCACGCTCTCCCTCATTGGGGCTTTTGTCTCCCTGATAAAACTTGGCGCCTGATAAAAACTCAGTCGGAGAATACTTAGATAAATCATGAAATAGCCCCTGCCAAAAGATACCTGCTTTTGCACAGTTTCTTATTACCATATGACGGTGCTTTGTTATTGTTATGAAATGCTTAAATGCTTTAAATGACAATCATTCCACCTCGCTTATAATATATTATTTTATCACAATGTATTATGAAAATCAATTAAGATAAATCTTATTGCCTTTATTTTAATAAAAAATATAAAAAATGCTTGACAACTAGTAATTCGTATGCTATAATATGCCTTGCATTCGTATCTAAAGACAGCAGGTGGCGAAGTGCTGTAAACCCTGCCGAGGAAAGAATAGCAAAGTTTTTATAGTTTTTATCGCATAATATAACTGATAACTTTGTTCCTCTTTTCTTTTGATAAAGAGGATTTTTTATTTGCTTTTTTGATACGGAAATTTATTAAAAGAGGTGAAATTATTATGCCAAGCGAAAAGGTACTGCTTCAAAAGCAGGAAAAGGTAAACGCTTTGACCGAGCTTCTTAAAAACGCAGTTTCAGGTGTGCTTGTTGATTACAAGGGCATCACGGTTGATGAGGATACTCAGCTTAGAAAAGAGCTTAGAGAAGAAGGCGTTACCTATTCAGTAGAGAAAAATACTATGCTTCGTTTCGCAATGAAAAACTGCGGAATGGATGAGCTTACAAGCGTTCTTGAGGGTACGACCGCTATTGCTGTTTCAAACGACGATCAGACGGCTCCTGCAAGAGTTTTAGGTAAGTTCGCAAGCGAGCATGACGATAAGTTCACGCTTAAAGCAGGATTTATCGGCGAGGATATTTATGACGAAGCAGGAGTTATGGCTCTGTCAAAAATTCCGCCTAAGGACGTATTGCTTGCACAGCTTGTTGGTTCTCTGCAAGGACCTATTCAGGGGCTTGCTGCAATTCTCAAAGCTGTTGTTGACAGCAAAAACGAAGGCGAAGCAGCTTAGACTGCTATGCTAAGGTGAAAGTTAAAAATCAAAAGTAAGAGGTTTAAACCTCAAGACAAAAATTATTATTAAAGGAGAAAATTATCATGGCTTCAGAGAAAATTTTAAAATTTGTAGAAGATATTAAAGAGCTTTCAGTTCTAGAGCTTTCAGAGCTTGTAGACGCAATTCAGGAGGAATTTGGCGTAACTGCTGCTGTTGCAGCTGCTGCACCTGCTGCCGGCGCTGCCGCTGCCGCAGAGGAAAAGACTGAATTTGATGTTGTTTTAGCATCATTCGGCGACGCTAAGATGGCTGTTATCAAAGCTGTTAAGGAGATTACAGGTCTTGGACTTAAAGAGTCAAAAGAGCTTGTTGAATCTGCTCCAAAGGCTATTAAGGAAGGCGCTTCTAAGGCAGACGCTGAGGAGATCAAAACTAAGCTTGAAGAAGCAGGAGCTACTGTTGAGCTTAAGTAATTTATTACAAAACCTAATAACAAACAAATCCCTGACAGACTGTATAGTTTGTCGGGGATTTTTTCATTTAACTTAATCATATTTAAAAAGAGTTTTATATATCTTTGAGGCAATTTTCTTTTTCAGCGGACGCTTTGCATATTCAAGCTGTCTTTTAACGCTGTCTAGCTCTGATTCCATATTCGCAAGCTTGTTTTTCATATCTTCATTATGTAGCTCAAGCATTTTTCCGCATATTAATACCAATTCTTCTGAAGAATAGCTTTTATTATATTCCCAGTCCCGTTTGCGAATTCCTGCTTTGAAAAGAATACCGTCTTCACGGTTCAAGAACTCTCTTGCAATGGCTTCGTTACCCTCTTTATATTTTTCGAGAAATGCTATCCTCTGTTCATAGGTAAAATATGCACATTTTAAACTACTCTTGGATTTTTCCTCTTCGTCTTGAATGATCTTAAGATATTTAGCCGTCCAGTTATTTTTCCTTGTTCTGAAACAATCAATTCTATTCAAAATTCTCTTGATTTCAAGATATTTACCTTGCAGTCTTGTATTTACTACTATATCTGATGAAACATATCTTTCGTCCAGTTCAAGTCCTAAGGTATTCAAGAAATCAGAAATTAAAGTGCTTCCGTTGCCTTCATACTGTTTCTTTTCATAAACTCGAACGATTATATTTTCTTTACCTATAGCCTGTTCAATCTCTTTTAGCTGAGTGTAATAATCAAGTTTAAAATACATTATATCTTCTGAGTCTAGATAATCCTGAAAGCTGTCGTTTATTTTAATCTTCACTCTTTGAGCATAATAGGATTCTACAACCAGATCCTGTCTTCTCAAGTATACTATCACCTTTAAATCTATTCCGCGTTCTGACAAAGCGCTCTTTAATACCTGCCAAAAGTTTTCTCTGTTTTTATAACCGTTCCATATATTTTCATCTGACATTATTATATTCGGGTAGAAGTTTGTTAGCTCCTTTATCTTATCCAGTCCCTCATAAAAGCGCTCGTCCTCCGCCTTGCGAACTTCAGCTTCACTCTCAGGTTCGCAAATTTTACGATGTACCAAAAAATGTGCGTTACGGTACTGATTTACTCCATAAAACCGATAACCAAAATCAGGATAACAAAAGCCTTGTTCCTCCAGCAAGTCTCTGTTCATCGGCAAAAAATTCTGTATTGCTGTAGTACCCGTTTTAGGAGTACCTATATGCAGGTATAACCTTGCTTTTGTGCTAGCTATCATCTTCTTTCTCCTTTACATTAAACTCTGCCTTCCAAAAAGCAGAATACATCTATTTTTCTATTGCAAATCTGATTATACTAAGTTTTAATACATTCTCTGTGAGAAGAAAGTGAAGAATATAAACTTTACGACAAAAAAGCGCAGTACGCAAAACAGCATACTACGCTTTAATTTTTATTTGATGAACTTTTTAACTATTTCTGCTCAACCGCAGCTCTTATAAACTCCCTGAACAAAGGATGTGCCTTGTTAGGTCTTGACTTAAACTCAGGGTGGAACTGCACGCCCACAAACCAAGGGTGAACGTCCTTAGGCAGCTCAACGATTTCAATGAGCTTATTGTCAGGAGAACTGCCTGCCAGAACCAAACCCTTGCTCTTAAACATCTCCCTGTAGTCGTTGTTGAACTCCCAACGGTGACGGTGTCTCTCAGCAATTTTATCCGTTTTATATGCAATACTGCTATGAGTACCTTCCTTTAACACGCAAGGATAAAGTCCCAAACGCATTGTTCCGCCCTTGTCTGTAATATCTTTCTGCTCATCCATAATATCAATAACAGGGTCGGGCGTTTTGCAAAACTCTGTTGAATTAGCGTCTTTCAGACCGGCAACATTTCTTGCAAACTCAATAACAGACATCTGCATTCCAAGACAAATTCCAAACATAGGGATCTTGTTTTCCCTTGCATAGCGTATAGCCTCAACCATACCTTCGATTCCTCTGTCGCCGAAACCGCCCGGTACTATAATTCCGTCGCAGCCTTTAAGCTTATCAGCAACATTAAAACTGTCTATATCCTCCGACTGTATCCAGTTTATCTTAACCTTTGCACCGTTTTCAAATCCTGCATGACGAAGTGCCTCCGCCACCGAAAGATATGCGTCCTCAAGCTCAACATACTTTCCTACCAAGCCTATAGTTATGTCTTTCTTAGCCGCTTTCTGAACAGCAACCATATGCTCCCACTCAACTAGATTAGGCTTTCTGTTTTCTATCCCTAAGTGATAGCAAACTGCGTCTGCCAAACCCTCGTTCTCAAGCCATAAAGGCACTTCATAAAGCGAGGGCGCTGTTAGATTTTGTATAACGTCCTCCGGTCTTACATTGCAAAAGAGCGAGATTTTCTTTTTCATATCATCGGGTATCTCAAACTCGCTTCTCAAAACCAAAACCGATGGCTGTATTCCAAGCGATAAAAGCTCCTTCACAGAGTGCTGAGTAGGCTTGCTTTTAAGTTCTTTAGAACCTGATATGTAAGGCACCAACGTAACGTGCAAAAACAGTGAGTTTCCTCTGCCAAGCTCAATACTTGCCTGTCTGAGCGCTTCAAGAAACGGAGTTGATTCAATGTCTCCGACCGTTCCGCCTATTTCGGTTATAACAATGTCTGGGTTAGAGTCTTTTCCAGCGCTGTAAAGCCGCTCTTTGATCTCGTTGGTTATGTGAGGAATAACCTGAACCGTACCGCCTAGATAATCCCCTCTGCGCTCTTTATTTAAAACATTCCAGTATACCTTACCTGTGGTAACATTTGAGTTCACAGACAAATTTTCATCAATAAATCTCTCATAGTGACCTAAGTCCAGATCGGTCTCCGTTCCGTCGTCGGTAACAAAAACCTCGCCGTGCTGATAAGGCGACATTGTACCCGGATCGACGTTTATATAAGGGTCAAACTTCTGAATAGTTACCTTGTATCCCCTGTTTTTAAGAAGTCTTCCAAGCGATGCGGCAGTAATGCCCTTTCCTAATCCGGAAACTACCCCGCCTGTAACAAACACATATTTTGTTGGCATAATTACATCCATGCTCCCTCAAGAGCACTTTTCCTCCTTCTGTTATATTTTTTCAAAACTCCCAATTTTAAAGGCTTCACCAAAAGCATAGTCTTATTACTCAGCTTAAATTTTACAATCCTTAACCTTAAAAAACAAGTCTGAATTATCAAATAATATTTTAACAAATTTCGAGTTAAATTTCAATAGTGAAATACTACAGATTTTAACTTATTTTATTAACATTTATAACAAGGTCGCAATATTACATAAGCCCTGCGCAATATTTTGCAGGGCTTAAATATCATTCTCTTATCTGACCGTCTCCGTTTATCAAAAACTTAGTTGTAGTAAGCTCTTTAAGCCCCATTGGACCTCTTGCATGAAGCTTCTGGGTAGAGATGCCTATTTCTGCGCCTAAACCGAACTCCTCTCCGTCGGTAAAACGGGTAGAGCAGTTTACATAAACTGCGGCGGAATCGATTTGTCTTTGAAATTCCTCTGCCGAAAACAGGCTTTCAGTCACTATACATTCTGAGTGTCCTGTTGAATACCTGTCGATATGCTCAATAGCCTGAGCAAGGTCGTCGACAACACGAATTGCAATAATGTAATCGAGAAATTCCTTTTTATAGTCGTCCTCAGTAACAGGTACAACGCTGTTTCCGAGTATCATCTGAGTTATGTCACATCCTCTTATCTCGACATTTTTCTCATCAAGGCGTCTTTTCAAAACAGGGAGAAATTCCTCTGCTATATCTCTGTGAACAAGACAGGTCTCAACTGCGTTGCAAACGCTCGGGCGTGAGCATTTTCCGTTGTAGACAATATCGACAGCCATTCTCAAATCAGCCGAATTATCAACAAAGACGTGGCAGTTTCCCACTCCTGTCTGAATTACCGGAACGGTTGCATTTTCTACAACTGCGTTTATCAGACCGCCGCCGCCTCTTGGAACTAAAACGTCAATATACTCATTTAGCTTCATCATTTGCATAACTACCTCACGGGAGGTATCTGTTACCAGCTGGATAATATCCTCGTCAAGCCCAGCTTTAGCTATAGCCTCACGCATAATTTCAGCAAGTATTCTGTTTGAGTTTACAGCTTCTTTTCCGCCCCTCAGAATAACAGCGTTTCCACTTTTAAGGCAAAGCGCAGCGGCGTCTACCGTAACATTCGGGCGAGACTCATATATTATTCCGACAACGCCCAAAGGTACGCTTATTTTTTGTATTTTCATTCCGTTAGGGCGAACAGAACCGCTTTGTATGACCCCAACAGGGTCCTCCAAATTAGTGAGGTTCACACAAGCCTTTGCAATATTGCGAACCCTCACCTCATTAAGCGTTAATCTGTCTATCATAGCGTTTGACATTCCGTTTTCGCGCGCTCTTTGAATATCGACAGCATTTTCTTCAAGTATTCTTTCTATTGACGACTCCAAAGCGTATGAAATTTCAAGCAAAGCGTCGTTCTTCTGTCCTGTGGTCGCAACGGCAATGCTTTTCTTTGCCGCTTTAGCCCTCTTGCCGAGCTTTTCAATATAGCTTTCAAAATTAATAAAATCCATACTTGTAACCTCTCATACATTTTTATAAAATAACCTACAAAGCATTAATCGCTGGAAACAAACCTTGTTCCTATCTGCTTGCCCTGAAACAAATCGTATAATTTCTCAGGAGTTCTGCCATTCATAATAACCGTGTCAATACCAGCCTGAGACGCTATCTCTGCCGCTTTGATTTTCGTAGCCATTCCGCCTGTTCCAAGCTTTGAGCCTGCACCTTTTGCGACAGCTTTTATATTATTATCAATGTCTCTGACCACTGAAATAAGCCTTGCGCCCTCATTTTTCTTAGGGTCGTCGTCAAACAGACCATCAATATCGGAAAGTATGACCAAAGCGTCTGCCTTTGCAACGGCGGCTATCGTTGCCGCAAGTGAATCGTTTTCTCCCATTTCAAGCTCCAGCTCATCTATTGCCACCGTATCATTCTCATTAACTATCGGTATTACCCCTTGCTCAAGAAGCTTGTTTACTGCATTTTCAACATTGGCTTTTCTCTCGTCAAGAAGAATATACTTTGTAAGCAGAAGCTGCGCTACCACAATATTATACTCCCCGAACATCTTGTCATACATATACATAAGCTCGCACTGTCCTACAGCAGCAAGCGCTTGTTTAGACGGTGTGTCAGTGGGCTTTTTAACAAGACCCAACTTGCCCATTCCAAGACCCATTGCTCCGCTTGATACTAAAATTATCTCCCTGCCCGAATTTGATAAGTCGGCAAGTATTTTAACAAGCTTCTCTACCCGTCTTATATTCAGCTTTCCCGTTTTGTGCGCAAGAGTAGAAGTTCCTACCTTTACAACTATTCTTTTGTTGTCTTTAAAATCTTTCATTTTTCTATCCTTATTATGTAATATAAATCTAGTTCACCTTATTTATCGGTGCTCCGTCAATAAAAGCCTTAAGATTTTTAGCCACAACATCTAAAAGACGTTCTCTTGTCTGCTTAGGCGCCCACGCAATATGCGGAGTTATGGTTATGTTTTTTGCCCCCCTTAAAGGACAATCCTCTCTCATTGGCTCGTCAGTTATAACGTCAACGCTTGCGTGCGCGATAACACCATTATTAAGAGCATCTGTCAGATCCTGCTCGTTTATAACTCCGCCCCTTGAGGTGTTTATAAGCAGCGCCGTTTTTTTCATAAGCCTTAACGTATCTTTATTTATAAGCTCCTTTGTATCCTCAGTCAGCGGACAGTGAAGCGTTACAATATCCGAATCTTTGAGAAGCTCATTAAAAGCGCAGACTTTCAGCTCATCGCCTAAATTGTTTTCCCTTTTGAAGGTTTCTGCCTTTGACGGTGTTCTGGTATACACCAAAACCTTCATACCGAAAGCAAGGCTGAGCTTTGCCACCTGCTTGCCTATATCGCCGAAGCCTATAATGCCTATTCTCATATCCTTGATTTCAAAAATGGGCAGATAGAAGTATGAAAACAGCTTATAGTTTACCCAGTCTCCGTTATGAACGGTTTTAGAATACTCAGACACACGGTTGAAATAATCGAGAATAAAAGCAAAAGTATGCTGTGCGACCGAGTGAGTTGAATAGGACGGCACATTGCATACGACCGCACCGTGCTCAGTTGCCACATCTATGTCTACATTATTATAGCCTGTAGCAAAAAGACCTACATATTTTAAATTCTTACACGCCTCAAAGACATCTTTGGTTATCCTGCATTTATTGCATATAACACCGTCGCTGTCTCCTATTCTTTCAGCGACCTCATTAGGCATTGTAGAGCCGTAAACGGTGGTTTCGGCAAGAGAGGTAATGGGATCTAGCGATACGTCATTTTTAGATACGGTTTCTGCGTCGAGTATACATAATTTCATCAAATGCTCTCCTAATTAAGCAACAGACTATTGTTCACTGTCATCTAAATCGTTTAATTCACTGTCAAAAGCCTTATCCAGAATATCTTTATCAGATATTTCTTCCCTTTTTTCACGCTCTTTTTGCTGGCTTTCCAATAGCTTTTCCTGCTCTTTGTTATCTTCCGTTTTCTTTCTCTTTTTTACATATGCAACTGCAATGTCAATTATACATCCTGCTACTAATGCCAATTCAATGATCTCAAGAACTAATATTACCGTTTTGTTTTCAAATGCAAAATGAGTTATAAGCGTTGCATCAATAGCCAATGTGGCAAATAGATAGCATACTCTATTTTTCCTGAAAAACTGAATCAGCAATACTACCGTTGCAAACACACTGAATACCAAATGGATCTCAAAAGGCAGAGGCGTGTACACATTTTGTAAGCCTACCTGTTCTGAAAAAAAAGTCATTATAATTCTCCTGTTCTATTATCCTCTATTTTTGTATAAGGTAAATTATACTATTAATATTTTAATTATACTCTATTTGATCTCGAAAGGCAAGAGCTAATAGAAAAAATTAAGCAAGAAGCCAAAGGCAAGATTAAAGAACTTACCCTTTTTGCAAAGTTCTGATAGTAATATCTTGCCTATTGCAATTAACCATTATCAATCGTCAATTGTTAATTGTCCATTATCCATTGTCAATTATCAATTAATAAGTCTGCCGTTATTCAAAGAAAATACATTTAACAAGCTCTTCAAAGGCAAAAGTGCCACCGGCGGCTCGCTGCCATTGCCTTGCAAAATTATTTAATTGTGGTATAATAATTAGTATTACTATTGGAAAGGCAAGAAAAAATGTCTGAGGAAACACAAAAATCTAAGAGCAGTTATAAAAAGCTCTTTTCAAACACTATAATATTTGCAATAGGTCAGTTCAGCTCAAAGATTTTGGTACTGCTTTTAGTGCCTATCTACACCTATGCCATGACCGATGCTGAATTCGGCATAACGGACGTTATTATACAAATGGCAAACTGGCTTGTACCTATAGTATCCCTTGCCGTTTCAGAAGCCATAACAAGATATGGTCTTGATAAGAATTATGATAAAGCGAGCGTATTTACAATAGGAAATATCGCAAATATAGGGGGACTAGTCCTTCTCGGCATAGTAATACCATTTATCAGCGGAACCAGCTTTATCCACAGGTTTATAGATAACTATTCTATTCTGTTGTATATTTATGTTGCGACTTCAAGCTTAAAGCTTTTATATTCATATTTCGTAAGAGCGCTCGAAATGATAAAGCTGTACGCCTTTTGCAGTATATTCACAACATTCAGTACACTTGTATTGACAATACTGTTTTTGCTGGTACTTAAGATAGGAGTTACAGGATATCTGCTTGCAATTATAATTTCCGATCTTGCGTCTATTATATTTCTCATCTATGTGGCAAGGCTGTGGCGGTTTATCAGCTTCAAAAAGCTAGACGTATCTCTTGCAAAGCAAATGCTTAAATACTGTATACCGCTTATACCCGCACAGCTTCTTTGGCTTATCACGAATTCTTCTAACTCTTTTCTCACGACCTATTTTCTGGGTCAGGAAAGAAACGGAATACTTTCTGCATCGTATAAGATACCCAACATAGTGTCAACAGTTTATATGATTTTCGGTATGGCGTGGAATATGTCTGCAATAACAGAAAGAGATAAGACAGATCAGGAGAGATTTTATAAAAATGTATTTGATTCAAACCAGTCTGTTCTGTATATAGTATCAGCATTCATACTTCTTGTTGTCACGCCTGTAACAAACTTTTGGATAGGTCCTGCGTTCAGAGAATCTGTAAACTATGCGCCCATACTTATATTTGCAACGATATTCACCTGCTATGTTACGTTCTTCGGAACAATCTATTCGGTAGCGCAAAAGTCTGTTCGCTCACTCGTAACAAGCCTTATTGCAGGAGTGGTAAACGTACTTCTCAATGTAACGCTTCTCCCTGTTATCGGACTTTACGCAGCGGCAATTTCAACTCTTGCTTCGTATTTGGCAGTATTTATTATAAGAGCTGTTGATACGCAAAAATATCAGAGATTTGATTTGAGATTAGAAAAGCTTATCACAAACTGCATATTGCTGATACTGATGGTGCTTGCCAATTATATCACTAATGCTTATCTAAAATACACTTCTTTGATCATACTGTTTATGATAGTATTTTTACTTAACTACAGATGCCTGTTCAAGGTAGCAAAAACCGTATTGCCGCAGAAGGTTTTAAGGTTTTTGCCCTTTATAAAATAAATATCGGAGGTTACACAAATGGCAGAACTGAAATTTGAAATCACAAAAGAACTTGGCGTTTTGTCTACAAATGCCAAAGGCTGGACTAAGGAGCTCAATATGGTTTCATGGAACGAGCGAGAACCAAAATACGATTTAAGGGAGTGGAGTCCAGACCACACTAGAATGGGAAAGGGCATAACTCTCACTGAAGAAGAAATAGACTCTCTAAGGGCTGTTTTAAACGGCGAAGAACTTGACGATGATATTGACGAGGATAAGTTTGTTTAGACTACAAAACTAAATACACAAAACCGCTGAAATTAATTTCAGCGGTTTTTTACTTATTTTTTTACAATATACTTTAAACTGATACATAAGTATGCAAAACTAATTTATTATTAGCTGTTTTCCTCTGTATCAAAACCTCCTCTTGTGAAAAAGAGTTCTCTTATTGCTATTGCACAGCCTGACAGAAAGCCGTGTTTTCTCTCTATTATACTCAACTCAATTTTTGAAGCTAAATCTTCACCGGCGATTTTTGCAATCTCTTTCTTAAAATAATCAAACTCGTCCTTACTTATCCTCAGATTATGCAGAACTATTCTCTGTACATTGGTAGAATAATATAAATTATTAATTAAAACAGCACTTAGCTTCAGTGCATTATCAATAATGTCGCGAACAACATCATCACCGCTATAAGCAGCTTCCTTTATAGTCTCAAAGCATATTTTATTGACATCTCCGTCAGTAAGCTTAAAAAGTATGGGAGTGTTCTCCAGAGAATAAGCATCTATGATTTTTTTCTTAACCCCTATACGGCTTATTTCATCTCTTACAGAGCCCCCCTTTGGTTGATAATTGATGATAGTTGTAAAATCTACTATAATGTTGTTAATAAAGTCTGTTCTGTTACCATAAGAACCAATAGAGTCGTTTAAATCAGCGAGCACAAAATGCAGGCTTTCTCCGTATCTCAAAAAAGCAATATTATGTATGTTTCTATTCTTATCGGGCTGAAAATCCATATTGGCCATTGCCATGCCTTTTACAGCGTTGTCAAATATCAGCGGAACCTTAAACCTTTCATATATATCAACGGCAAGGTTAGTGAAGTTTGGTTCTCCGTTATCTGATATTTCTACACCCGCATTTTTATACATTTCCGGAAATACTCCAAAACCTATTCCCAAAATTTCATCAAGCTTTAAACAGTTATCAAGTAAAACAGAATCTATAGACTCGATCACAAAATCCACGATCTCTTTATACGTTATATCAGACTTTACATCAAGGTTTCGCTTATCCAAAACAGCACCCGAAAGCGTCGAAATGCCAACGCTTATCATATCATTATCAATTAGAACTCCCAAAACGAACTTGTAATTCTGGTTGATATCAATAAGTATTTTCTTTCTTCCCCTAGGAGCTTTTTTATTAATGCTCTGATACTCTCCTATCTCATGTATCACTCCTTGAGTGATCATTTCGTTTGTGATTATAGTAACAGCAGCCCTTGTAAGCTCAAGCATATTTGCAATATCAATTCTCGATGTAGGACCCTGCCTTTTCAAAATTTTGAGTATCTGCATACGGTTTTGCCTTTTTAAATCTAATTTGCTGATTCCATGTTGCTGCATAACTGACACCTTTCCGCAAATAGTATATTAAAATCACATTATTTCACTTATATTGTAATATGCAAATATTAACAATATGTTAAGAGCACATTGCTATATTAACAAATTTCTATACAATAAGAGGCAAGCTACCAGACGCAAGATGCAAGAACTTATATTTTAAATAAGTTCTAATAGTTATCATCTTGTTTCTAGTTTCTTGCCTCCGACGTTTATCTCACCGCTGATTTTAATTAACAGCATTGATCTCATTAGATTTTTCTTTAAGTTCTCTTCCTTCTCTGAGCAAATCGCAAAGGGTCTTGCTGTCTTCTTTTTCAATAGCAGTTTTGTACTCATCAAGATGTTTAATAAGATGATCGATCTCCTCAATTAAGGCAGATTTATTCATCATAAACAATGTCGTCCACATATTCTCATTAAGCTTTGCAACACGGGTCAAATCCTTAAAGCTGCCTGCCGAAAATCCCGACTGATTAAGCAGAGTAGGACTTTTAACATATGCGCTTGAAACAATATGAGCAAGCTGTGACGTAAAAGCAATTATTTTGTCGTGCTTTTTCGGTGTCGATATTACATTCTTTAAAAAACCTATTTCCTTTGAAAATTCTTTAAGCTTATCCAATGCATCACTGTTTGTGTTTTCTGTTGGAGTTATTATAAAACTTGCCTTTTCAAAAAGATTGTCAAGAGAATATTCAAAGCCTGAAAACTCACGTCCTGCCATTGGATGACAGCCTATAAAGCAGACTCCCATATCGTTGAGCTTTTTATCTACTGCCTTTATTATTTCCTCTTTAACGCCGCAGGTGTCAATTACTATTCCGCCCTTTTTGAAATTTGACAAATTCTCGTTTATAAAGCTTATAGTATCGTCAGGATACAAACCTAATATGACAATATCAAAGGAAGAAAGCTGACTGGGTGCAAAGCTGCCGTCTATAGAATCCTGCTGAATTGCATCTGCAACAGCTTTTTTATTTATATCATAAGCAAAACAAAGATGCTTGGTATTTTTCTTTATAGCCTTTGCAAGCGATCCGCCTATCAGACCAAGTCCTACTATTCCGATTTTCATATTAATTGTCCTTTCAGCAGTATAAATAATTATCAATCTTTGTTGCATTACTCAGCACAAAGCCTGAAAATTACATCTGCATATATTTTCGCTATATTCATAAATGAACTTATATTGATGTGCTCGTCAGCTCCGTGCATATTGTTGTTCTCTCCAGGAAATTCAGCACCAAAGCCAACACCCATTTTAGTATTATGAAGGTAGGTTGCCCCACCCTCAGCAAGACATTCGCCCTTTAATCCCGTAAGCTCGGTATAAGACTTCAAAAGCGTCTGTATAAAATCAGAATTACCATCGACATAGTGAGGCTCCATAGCGTCGTCGTCAACATAGGTCTGTCCGAGACTTCCCAAACGCTCATCAAGCTTAGCATAAATCTCTTTAAGACTTGTGCAGACAGGAAAACGAATATCCATTCCGCCCTTATACTTGCCGCCGTTTATGTCAATAAGACTGTAAACCTCTGTTATTTTGCCTGAAACATCATCTTCGCAGAACAAATCAAGAGCCTCACCGTGATACTCTCCGTAAGGGAAAATCTTTTCAAGCTCGCACACAAGGTCATAAGCTCCTCCTTTATCAAAAGGTATTGCTGTAAGCAGTCTGAGCAGTGCCGTTATCGCATTTTCGCCAAGCTCAGGTAAAGAGCCGTGTGCAGATTTGCCAAGCGAGGTTATTTTTATCTTGCCGTCTGTCTCCTCAGAAACAAACCTTACATTCATTTTGGACTCAGCAATTTTGCTGTCGATTACGCTTTTATCTATTCCCTTAACAACGGCATAGGCTCTGTCCGGAACGGCGTTTATAACAGTTCCTCCGGTAATGCTTTCAATAACAGCGCCGTCTATTTTATTATTATAACTTCCAACCATAATTATGTGGGAAACGCCCTTTTCAACATTTACAACAGGAAACGCAGAATCAGGCGTCAGCATTTTATCGGGAAGACCTGCTTTGTTTTCATAGTATTTCAAATCCTCCATACCTGTTTCTTCGCTTGCCCCAAGCATAACTCTGACCTTTTTATTCAGCTTTATACCCAAATCCTTTATCGCCTTAACAGCGTATAAAACCGCAACAGCAGGACCCTTGTCGTCAATAGTTCCCCTGCCGTAAAGCTTGCCCTCCTGTTCATTTACAGTAAGCTTAAACGGCTCATATGTCCAGCCAGAACCTTTTGGCACAACATCTAAATGCGCAATAATTCCAAGCTCAGGCTTATCTGCCTGCTCACCGCCTAAATCGAATGTAACCATATAATTTTCGTGGTTTTGAAAAATAAATCCAAATTCGTGAAGTATATCTCCGGCAACCTCTAAGACCTTTGCGGGACCTTCTCCGAAAGGCTGATTGCTCTGCAGATCCTTTTTGCCGAATACGCTCTCTACTTCAACAAGTCTGGCAAGAGTTTTAAACATCTCCTGCTTATTTTCCTCTAAATATTCTGAAATGCTGTCTCTGAATGCTTTTAGTTCTTTATTTGTCATAAAAGTTAACCCTCTCTATGTAAAAATGAGAGCAAGAACCACTTGCCCTCTGTGATTATAAAAATCAATATATTATCTCCAGCTCTTTGCTGTGATGATTAAGAATTTCCACTCCGTCGTTTGTGACGAGAACCAAATCCTCAATTCTCACGCCGACATCTCCCTCAATATATATGCCGGGCTCTATAGAAAAAATCATACCCTCCTTGACAATATTCTCATTGGCAGACGAAACATCACCGAACTCGTGACACTCTATACCTATAGAATGTCCAAGGCGGTGGGTAAATTTATCCCCATATCCTGCCTGCTCAATAATATCTCTTGCTGTCTTGTCAATGTCGCAGAACCGAACTCCGGGTCTTATCATATCCTCCGCCGCTTTCTGTGCTTTCAAGACGGTCTCATAAACCTTTTTATGCTCATAGCTGACATTCTTATAGAAAAATGTTCTTGTCATATCCGAGCAATACCCGTTCTTTATACATCCCATATCTATAAGAATACAATCGCCCTCACAAAGCGTATTGTTTCCTGCCTCATAATGCCCAATAGCAGCACACTTACCAAAGCCTACAAGAGGGTCAAATGAATACCCATAAGCCCCCATCGCCGCATAGATATCCTTTAATTGCGACGCAAGCTCCCGTTCAGTCATACCTGCCCTGATACGGGTTTTAAGTTCACGCATAGCCTCGTCGTTCACCCTAGACGCCTCTCTCATAAGGACAATTTCCTCACTGTCCTTGCAGGCACGAACCGTATCAACACAGACAGACGTATTCTTATAGCCAGACGCACTTTTTAGCTCCATAAATCTTAGCAAAAACCTTGCAGGAAGATTTTTGTCAGCTCCGAGAGTTTTACCTCTGTCGATGTAATTTGCGGCTATCTCACAAGGGTCGTCATCATCACTAAACCAAATCTTTTCCACTCCCAAATCCTCAGGAACGGTGAATAGAGAATTGATAAAAAACTTATTATCGCCGTTTTCCTTTATAAGCAGAGCTAAAAATCTCTCACCGGGATCTATCATTCTTCCCGTCAGATAGAAAATGGCCGCAGGATCGCTAATAAGCATTTGTGAAACGCCGTTTTCTTTGAGCCTTGAAATAATATTATTAAGTCTGTTTGTTTTCAAATAGATTCTTCTCTCTGTATTGAAGTCTTACTTACCGCAGAAATCGCAGGCAACCAAATGTCCGTCTCCTACATCTGCAAGCTGCGGACAATGCTCGCTGCATTTATCCTCAGCCCTAAAGCAGCGTGACGCAAACCTACATCCGTCGGGCGGATTGATAGGTGTTGGAACATCACCCTTGAGGATAATTCTTTCCTTTTTATGTGTAATATCCACAGACGGGATTGCCGACAAAAGAGCCTGTGTATAAGGATTAAGCGGATTGTTATAAAGCTCGTTTTTCTCTGCTATCTCCATAAGCTTACCCAAATACATAACGCCTACTCTGTCGCTTATGTGCTTGACAACATTGAGCCCATGAGCAATAAACAGATATGTAAGACCAAACTCGTCCTTTAGGTCATCAAGAAGATTTAATACCTGCGCTTGAATAGAAACGTCAAGAGCCGAAACAGGCTCGTCGCAAACTATCAGCTTTGGATTAACAGCCAAAGCCCTTGCAATACCAACTCTCTGTCTTTGTCCTCCCGAGAACTCGTGAGGATACCTGTTTCTCTGGTGGTTTGCAAGTCCAACGCAGTCAAGCAGATAGTTTACTCTTTTCTCGACCTCGTTTTTAGGGAGAAGCTTGTTTATTATAATAGGCTCGGCAATAATATCGCCTACTGTCATCTTTGGGTTTAATGAAGCGTAAGGGTCTTGGAAGATAAGCTGAATTTCCCTGCAGTATTTTCTTCTTTCCTTTTGCTTTAGAGCTGTAAGCTCCACGCCGTCGTAAATGATCTTACCGCTTGTCGGCGTGTAAAGATTGACAAGCATCTTTCCTATAGTTGACTTTCCGCAGCCTGATTCTCCAACAAGACCGAATGCCTCGCCCTTGTAGATTTTGAATGACACGTTGTCAACAGCCTTTAAAACATCTATAGGCTTTCCGAAAAAGCTGGTGTTTACGGTAAAGAACTTCGATAAGTTCTGAACCTCTAAAAGAACTTCCCTATTTTCCATTAAACATCAACCTCCTCTTCATCGCTATGCAAAAAGCATCTTACTTTTCTTCCGCCGACGTCAACAAGTGCCGGCATATGCTCTTTACATTTCTCCATACAATTTTCACACCTGTCTGCAAAAGAACATCCCTTTGGCAGTTCTGTCGGGTCGGGAACAACTCCTTTTATCATAAACAGTCTGTCCCTGTCCTCCTCCATTCTGGGTATAGATTCAAGCAGTCCCTTTGTATAAGGGTGAAGCGGGTCTGTGAATATATCCTTAACATCTGCCTGCTCTACGATTCTTCCGCAGTACATAACAACAACTCTGTCTGCTGTTTCAGCAACAACCCCCAAATCGTGGGTAATAAGCAAAACAGCCATACCTATTTTATTTCTCAGCTTGTCAATAAGCTCTAAAATCTGTGCTTGAATAGTAACGTCAAGAGCAGTTGTAGGCTCGTCGGCAATCAAAACCTCAGGATTGCACGAAAGCGCCATTGCAATCATAACTCTCTGACGCATTCCTCCGCTCATCTGATGAGGATAATCCTCCATTCTCTGCTCCGGAGAAGGTATGCCGACTAAATCAAGCATTTTTATTGCCGTTTTTCTGGCATCCGCCTTTGACAAATCTGTGTGCGTCAAAATCGACTCCATTATCTGGTCACCGATTTTATAAACAGGGTTCAAAGAGGTCATAGGCTCTTGGAAAATCATCGAGATTTTATCTCCCCTGATTTTGTTCATTTCCTTTTTAGTCTTTTCAACCAGATTTTCTCCGTGAAACATTATCTTACCGCCCGTTACCTTTCCCGGATCACGGATAAGTCCCATAACAGACAGCGAAGAAACGCTCTTTCCCGAACCTGATTCGCCGACTATAGCCAGTATTTCTCCTTTTTCAACGCCAAAGCTTACATTGTTTACAGCCTTGACCGTTCCTCTTTTAACCTTAAATTCCGTTTTTAAATTCTCAACCTCTAATAGCATCTCACAACCTCCTAACTTCTTGACTTAGGATCAAGAGCGTCTCTCAATCCGTCACCGAACAGGTTAAATGCAAGCACCGCAAGAGTTATAGCAAGTCCTGGGAAAATAAGCATATAAGGATATACCAAAATCATACTCCTTACACGTCCCAGCATATCTCCCCATTCCGCCGTAGGCGGCTGAACGCCCAAACCTAAGAAACCCAAAGCGGCAGTATCAAGAATAGCCGTTGAAATTCCCAAAGTAGCCCTTACTACTATTGACGAAACTACATTAGGAATTATGTGGTGAAATATAATTCTCCTGTCGTTGTTTCCTATAACCTTTGCCGCAGCAACATAATCGTTTTCCTTTGTGGACAAAATCGAACTTCTTATAATTCTTGCGTATTCGGGAATTGAAACAACTCCGATAGCGATAATAGCCTTGTCAATGCCCTTACCTAAAGCCGCCATTAGCGTAATAGCAAGCAATATAGAAGGTATTGAAAGCATCATATCCATAATTCTCATAATAACGGCGTCGATCTTTCCGCCGAAGTAACCTGCAATAGAACCCAGTATCGTACCGATAAGAAGCGACATAGCAACCGCCGCAATTCCCACAAAAAGCGATACCCTTGTTCCGACTATTATACGGCTGAAAATATCTCTGCCCAGATTGTCAGTACCGAACCAGTGGCTTGCCGAAGGACTCTGGTAAGCCTCTTTCATAACCTGACTGTTAGGGTCGTAAGGCGTTATGTATGGACCGATTATTGCTATTATAACCAGAATAATAATTACAAAAAGACCAAACAGCGCCGCCTTATTTTTCTTTAGCGTATCCCACATTGCTTTAAAGCGGGATTCAGGCTTCTCTATATGGGCAACCTCCTGAATGTCAGCGCCGTCGGCTGCCAAAACTTTTTTACTAGCCATTAAAAATATGCTCCTCTCATTGTTTTTACATTTTATAAGCGTATTTATGAAACACTTCTAAATGCAAAAACTTATATTCAAAACCCTTGATTTATCAGCTTTCCCGCTTTCCGTACTTGATTCTCGGATCTAAGAATGCATAAATTATATCGACAATCAAGTTCATAAGCACAAATATTGTTGCAATTATCAGCACAACTGCCTGAATTACAGGGAAGTCTGATTTTGTTATACACTCAACAGTATAACTTCCTATACCGGGCCATGCAAAAACCGTCTCGGTCAAAACCGCTCCGCCTAAAAGCGAACCAAACTGAAGTCCTATAACTGTGACGATAGGCATAAGCGCATTTCTCAAGCCGTGCTTGAGTACAACCTTGCCCTCGCCTATTCCCTTTGAACGCGCTGTTCTTATGTAATCCTGATTTAAAGCGTCGAGCATACTAGACCTTGTCATTCTGGAAATTATCGCAAGGGTGTAAAGCGCTAAAGTAACTCCCGGTAAAATTAAATGCCATAACGCATTTTTAAACGCCTCAAAATCGCCCTGAACAAGAGTGTCTATAAGGTAAAATCCAGTACCTCCCTCAGGTCTTAGCATTGAGTCTATTCTTCCGCTGGCAGGAAGCCAGCCTAATATCTTGACAAAAAGTATGATAAATAAAATACCCAGCCAGAATATCGGAATTGAAACTCCCACAAGGGATAAAACCATACTTGCGTTATCAATAATACTGTTTTTCTTAACTGCGGCGACAACTCCTATTAAAATTCCGAAAACCGTCGCAACTATAATTGCAAATATCGCTATCTCTATTGTCGCAGGAAATCTTGAACCTATCTCATTAAGCACAGAGTTATTTGTATAATAAGATTCGCCGAAGTCTCCCGTAACTGCTCCCTTTATAAAGTTCACATACTGAACGACTATATTCTCGTTCAAGCCGTTTGCCTCTCGCCACTCCTGCATCGAAGCCTCTGTTGCGTGCTGACCCAAAACAACAGGCGCCGGATCAGGAGCGCATACTCTCAATAGGAAGAATACGATTATTGATACGCCAATTAAAACAGGAATAAGCATCAGCAATCGCTTGATGATATACTTGATCATATAAAATATCATTCCTTTCTGCAAAATTGCAGCACTGATTTTTGCGGTACATTTTCACACTATACTTCTTTATGTGCATTTCCGCTTTGAAAACTATTAGTTTTCTTTTCAGCATATATTTTTCTGTCAAATACTCAATGTATGCTGAAAATAAAACTGATAAAAACAACAATGGCAAATATAGAGAAAACGCCATTGTTTCCGTCATTCTCTATATTTGCTTGTTGTAAAAATCTTAAATATTAGTCTTTAGTAACCTTATACAGCTTAACTGTAGCTGTGCAGTGATATGTGAAGTCCTTTACATTCGACTTGCAAGCTGTAAGATCCTGCTGGTGTGAAATAGGCAGCCAAATAGCACGGTCTGCAACAAACTGTTCCATATCAGCATACATCTGATTTCTTGAATCTCCCGCAGGCTCCTTAGCAGCGTCAGAGATCATCTTTGCATACTCTTTATAATCTGCCTTATCTTCCTTATTCTTAGCAAGGTTGTATCTTGCTACGTTCATACCTGCGTTTGTATCGCTCATAAGATTCATAAAGTTATCAGGGTCACCGTTGTCTCCCGACCAGCCATAGAAACAGATATCGTAGTCGCCTGCGATTGTTCTGTCCTTGTAAGTTGTCCAGTCGTAAGAATCAATTGTACACTCAACGCCTACCTTTGACAGGTATCCCTGAATTGCCTCAGTAAGTGTCTGACCTGTTGCAGTGTTGTAAGGTCTTGGATTTGTGTATGTGATAACGTGAAGATTCTTAATGCCCTTCTTTTCAAGAGTTATCTTAGCATCCTCAGGATCATAAGCGATCTGCTTTACATCTGCGCTGTATCCCGGAACAAATGAAGGAAGAACCGTTGTAGCCTTTTCAGCATAACCGTTATAAAGAGTATCAACCAACTCGTCAACATTTATAGCTTGTGAAAGAGCAACACGAGTTTCCTTATCAAGTCTCTCAATGTTGTAAGCCATATAGTTTACGTTCATACCAGGGGTCTGAGAAACAGTGATATTGCTGTCCTTTTTCAGGTTTTCCATCTGGTTTGTGTCAATACCGTCGATGATATCTACATCACCCGACTGTAACTCAACTATCTTTGTTGAAGCGTCCTTGATAGTACGGATAACAACGTTCTTAGTTTTAGCTATATTATCCTTATCCCAGTAATCCTCGTTAGCAACAAGCTTAACGTCCTGATCCTTTTTCCACTCAACGAACTTGTAAGGACCTGTTCCTACAGGGTTGTTCATAAGATCGCCATTTTGAGCAGCCGTTGGGCTTACCATTGGTGCGCCGAATACCATTGCAAGGTTAGCAAGGAACGGTGTTGACGGCTGTTTCAATGTGATTTTAATTGTGTAATCATCAACCACTTCACTCTTTGAAACATATCCCCAAACGAAATCAGCATATGTCATATCCTCAGTCTTGTTGATTGTGTTACGCTCAACATTGAACTTAACAGCCTCAGCGTTAAAATCTGTTCCGTCGTGGAACTTAACACCCTGTCTCAGCTTAAATGTGTACACAAGTCCGTCGTCAGAAATCGTCCATGACTCAGCCAGACAAGGCTTAACTTCTGTTGAATCGTCAGCATAGGTCAGTAATCCCTCATATATCTGGTTTGTAACCTTTGCAGATTCTCCATCGTCAACGATTTGAGGGTCAAGACCTCTCGGGTCAGCACCCTGTGCATAAACTAAAGTATCTGCACTTGATGAACCGCCTGATTTCTTGTCTCCGCCGCAGGCTGCAAGACAGGATACTGCCAATACCGCAGCCAGCACTGCACTAAAAACCTTTTTCTTCATGTCTTTTCGTCCTTTCTGTTAATACAAAAATAAGGACGCTCACAAAAACAATTACAAAACACACATAGTTAATGTAAATGTGAATCAAAGCATCCTTGCCTTTGCTTTTTTTTATTATACCCGAAACAATTTCGGATTTAATACATTATATACACTTAATATTATATACTATTAAATTACAACATTCAATAGTAATTCTCAACAAATAGCACGCACAAATTTCGTGATTATGACAATAAAACAGCGTAATTTATTTAATTAAGTGTGCAATCTCATATAAAAAACCGTAATTTTTTAGATACACTAATATAATTTTAAAGCTTACTTCCGCATTCTGTACAGAACACAGCACCCTCACGAGCCACAGTGCCACAGTTAGGGCAGGTATTCTCTACTATTTCAGCCTCAGCCACTTGAACATCATCTGATGGCACAAAAGTCTCATCAGAAACAGAATACTCATAAGATTTCTTAGCGTCATCGTCATCCATAATAAACGACACGTCTTTCTCGCCGTTTTTTCTTGGTCTTCTCATATCAGTTTTAGCAGGAAACGCCGCAAACAATGATATAAGAAGCATCAGCAATCCCAACGCAAAAACCGGAAGCGATGAGAATATCAGCAGCCATTTACCTGCCGCAAACGCATTCTCATAGCTGTAATAGTAATTCTCAGCAAAGCGGCTCATTATAGAACCTGCAACCAGACTTAACAAAATCAACAACCCTGAGACGCATATTAACGATACCCCATATCCTCTAAAAGCTCTGTAGGTGTAAACGGAATTCAATTTATAAAAAGAGACCCATATAATAAGCAAAAACAATATTACAGCTATTAGTGCAATAAACATAGGCATAGACCCAATCCAGCTTAACGAGCGGTTTATCTGAAACGTTTGATGAATCACTGCTTTCTCTATACCAAATGTCTCGAGAAAACTTTGTAAGCCGTTTGAAGCGCTCAAAACGAACCTTAAAAAGCTTGAAACTATCAATAGTAATCCGATTATTATAGTTGTAATAACCAAAACCACCGTCATTATCACTCCGCTTGTACCAAGCTTATTGTCAAGTCTAAATTTTTCTTTGCTCATTATATCCTCCCTAGTTCTGTTCCTTGATAAAGTTTATTAAAATTTATATTTTTATTATAGCTTTTTTAGTGTATTTTGTCAATAATACTGTTGTTATATTTGGTATTATTATATATTTTTCTCAACTATTCTTAATTTCATTCCTAAAATTTTAATTTATTTCTTCTTTTTATTTCATACTTTGATTTGTACATTTTTATCAGAATTATTTATATAATTACCTGAAAATTTTGCTTGGTTCTGTCTTGACAAATATATTTAACTATGTTAAAGTATAACAATGTTAATTGTTAACTATGTTAAATGTTTTGCGAATTGTCCAAAATCATTATTCAAGAACGGAGAATTGAGATGAAAAAATTTGAGGAAGGTCAAAAGGGTTCAGAGTTTTTTAAATTTATAGTGATAATGAAGAAATTTCACATTTTGACTTCATCATTTCACAGCTTACCGCTGAATGTATCCCATACAGATTTTCATACAATGTGTTATATTGTAAAAAGTGCCGAAGAAAACCCCAACGGAGCAAGTATGGGTGACTTAGCAAGAGAGCTACAGATCTCACCGCCTGCGGTATCTAGGGCTATATCATCCCTTGAAAACAGAGGTTATGTTAAGCGAACGACCGATATAAACAACAGAAGAAGCGTTACCGTTACCCCAACGCAAAAAGGACTTATCGCTATGGAGGAGGACAGGAGGTTCTTTGAAAAGATAGCTAAAAAAATCACTTGTGAGATGGGCGTTGAAAAGCTCAACGAGCTTGAGACATTACTAAAACAACTTTACCAAACTGTAAATGACACTATAAAAGAGGAGTTATCACGCTTATGAAAAACATCTTAAAATACTTAAAAAAATACTGGATACAATGTATTTTTGTATTAGTTCTTCTGCTGGTTCAAGCCTATTGCGATTTGTCGCTGCCTGATTACACGTCAAAGATTGTAGACACAGGAATACAAAACGAGGGTGTTGAAACCGTTGCACCAGAATTAATAACAGAAAACGATTTTAACAAGCTCCGAATATTTTTAAAGGAAAGCGAAATCAATTATATCAAAAGGTTTTACAAAAAGACAGATAGTCTTAATGACAAAGATATACCTCTTAAAGAAAGAAAAAATGCGTCGTATTATGTTTTAAATACAGATGAAGAAAAGGCTTTAAATGCGCTTGATAATACTTTTACAGAAGCAATGGTTTCAGTTACCGTTCTTGACAATTTAACAAAAGAGCAATTTGAAAAAATGTCTCAAGAATCAGCATCGCAAAACTCGTCAGCTAATCAAGCTCCGGCGCAGAATATGACAAAAGAACAAACAGACGCACTTATAAAAATTCAAGAAATGATCAATGGAAACAGTGACTTCAATGCTGTAGAGCTTTTTGATTTGCAGGTCAAAGCTGGGTTAATGTCAAAAGACGACCTTATACTTATCAGAGATAAAATGTATGATACATACGGAGAAGATATGGCTGACTCCGTTGCTATAACCTACACCAAACAAATATATTCAAATGCAGGAGTGGATCTAGACGAACTCCAGCATAATTACCTGCTAAGCACAGGAGCAAAGATGCTTCTTCTTGCTTTGATTATGATGTCTGTATCAATAATTGTCGGATTGATCGCATCAAGAGTATCAGCAGGACTTAGCGTTGATCTAAGAAGCAGTTTATTTAAGAAAGTAGTATCCTTCTCTCATACAGAAATGGATAAGTTTTCAACTTCATCGCTTATAACAAGAAGTACAAACGACATTCAGCAGATACAGATGGTTGTCGTTATGTTTTTGCGAATGATAGCCTATGCGCCTATTCTCGCTGTCGGAGGAATATTCAAGGTGCTTTCTACAACTGTTTCAATGACTTGGATAGTCGGCGTTGCAGTTGCTGCGGTTTTGTGTATAGTTATTGTACTGATGGCTGTCGCTATGCCTAAGTTTAAAATTATGCAAAGACTTATAGATAATCTTAACCTTATCGCAAGAGAAATTCTCACAGGACTTCCCGTTATAAGAGCGTTCAGCAGGGAAAAATATGAGGAAGACAGATTTGACAAAGCCAACATAAACTTAAAAAGCACTCAGCTTTTTACCAATCGGGTCATGTCGTTTATGATGCCGTCTATGATGCTTGTTATGAACGCTGTTACCGTTTTGATTATCTGGGTAGCCGCAAAGCACATTGACAAAGGCACACTTCAAGTCGGACAGATGACAGCTTTTATAACATATTCTATGCAGATAATAATGTCGTTTTTGATGCTTACGATGATTTCGGTAATGCTGCCCCGTGCTATAATTTCAGCTAACAGAGTTGAGGAGGTTCTTCAAACCGAGCCTGTCGTAAAGGATAAAACTAACACGACTATGCAAAAAATTTCAAAAGCTGAGGTCAAGTTTAATCACGTCTGGTTTAAATACCCCGACGCTGACGAATATGTTTTAGAGGATATCGACCTCACAGCCAAACCGGGCGAAATAACTGCGTTTATAGGAAGTACGGGAAGCGGAAAGTCAACGCTTATCCATCTGATACCGAGATTTTACGACGTGACAAAGGGAAGCATAACCATAGACGGAATTGATATACGGGATATGTCACAAAGCCTGCTAAGAAAGGATATAGGCTTTGTTCCGCAGAAGGGAACTCTTTTCTCGGGAACTATTGAATCAAATCTGCGTTTTGGAAATGAAAACGCCTCAGACGAACAAATCAAAAAAGCGGCGTCGATAGCTCAAGCAACCGAGTTTATCGAAGAAAAGCCTGATAAATACAAAAGCGAGATCGCTCAAGGAGGAGATAACGTATCGGGTGGTCAAAAGCAAAGGCTTTCCATTGCAAGGGCTATCGCAAAAGAACCTAAGATATTTATTTTTGACGACAGCTTTTCCGCTCTGGATTTTAAAACAGATGCAACGCTCAGAAAAGAACTGCTAAAGAACATTTCAGACGCAACTGTATTTATCGTAGCGCAGAGAATTTCAACTATTATGAATGCCGACCAGATAATCGTTCTTGACGAGGGTAAAATAGTCGGCAAGGGAACGCACAAAGAGCTTTTGAACACCTGCGACGTCTACAAGCAAATTGCGTTATCACAGCTTTCGCAAAGCGAGCTTGACAGCAGTACAGAAAACGCTGACAGAAAGGAGGAAAAGTAGTATGGCAGAAACAAGAAGAACTCCAATGCGCAGAGGACCGCACGGTGCGGGAAGAATGTCTTTTGAAAAAGCAAAGGACTTCAAAGGCTCGATAATAAAGCTTATCGGGTATATAGCCAAATACAAGGTCGGCATAATACTAGCTTTGGTCTTTGCTGTAGGCGGTACTGTATTTAACATAATTGGACCTAAAATCTCTGGTAAAGCCACGACTAAGCTATTTAACGGTCTTGTTGCAAAGATACAAGGTACGGGCGGTATTGACTTTGACGCTATCAAGAGGCTTTTGCTTATTCTTTTGGGACTTTACTGCCTTTCTGCTGTTTTCTCCTTAATTCAAGGCTGGATAATGACAGGAATATCTCAGAAGATCGCCTACAGGCTAAGGCAGGAGCTTTCTCAAAAACTCAACCGTCTGCCGATGAGCTTTTTTGATAAAAACACCAACGGAGAGATTCTCTCCCGCATAACGAACGACGTTGATACGCTTTCTATGAACCTAAACCAAGCGGCAACACAGCTTATCACGTCAGTCACAACGCTTATCGGAATACTTATAATGATGCTTTCAATAAGCGGTGTTATGACGCTTATTGCTCTCATAATGCTTCCTGTTTCGGCTATACTGATTATGCTTGTGGTGAAAAAATCACAGAAATTCTTTAAAGCCCAGCAGGATTATCTCGGACACATCAACGGTCAGGTAGAGGAGGTATACAGCGGACACACGGTAGTAAAGGCATTTAACAGAGAACAAGCCGTTATCAAGGAGTTTCGGCACACCAGCAACATACTCTACAAGGCAAGCTGGAGAGCGCAGTTTTTGTCAGGTATGATGATGCCTATAATGCAGTTTGTGGGTAATCTCGGATATGTTGCCGTCTCGGTAAGCGGAGCATACCTTGCAGTAAAGGGTACGATTGAAGTTGGAGACATTCAGTCGTTTATTCAGTATGTAAAGCAGTTCACCCAGCCTATTCAGCAGGTAGCGCAGGTTTCAAATATGCTTCAGGCGACTGCCGCCGCCGCAGAGAGAGTTTTTGAATTCTTAGAAGAACCCGAAGAATCTCAGCTTGCTGAAAACCACGCCCCTGTTGACGCATCATCACTGAAGGGCAATGTCGAGTTTGATCACGTTTCATTCGGCTACACGCCTGATAAAATCATTATTAACGACTTCTCAGCCAACATAAAAGAAGGTCAGAAGATAGCTATTGTAGGACCGACAGGTGCAGGAAAAACAACTATGGTCAAACTTATAATGAGGTTCTACGACATAAATTCGGGCAACATAAAAATAGACGGATATAACGTCCGTGACTTTGACCGAAGCGAGCTTAGAAAGGCGTTTGGAATGGTACTTCAGGACACGTGGCTTTTCAAGGGCACTGTTATGGAGAACATTCGCTATGGTCGGCTTGACGCTACTGATGAAGAAGTTATAGCCGCAGCGAAAGCCGCACACGTTCACCACTTTATACAGACGCTCCCAAACGGCTATAATATGGAGCTTAACGAAGAAGCCTCCAACGTATCGGGAGGTCAGAAACAACTGCTTACCATTGCAAGGGCTATTCTCGCCGACAACAAGATACTTATTCTTGACGAGGCTACCTCCTCAGTTGATACACGAACTGAGATAAGAATTCAAAAGGCTATGGATAACCTTATGAAGGGCAGAACTAGTTTTATCATCGCTCACAGGCTGTCCACAATAAAGGACGCCGATTTGATTCTGGTTATGAAAGACGGAGACATTGTCGAGCAGGGAAATCACGACGAGCTTTTAGCTAAAAACGGTCTTTACGCCGAGTTATACAACTCGCAGTTTGAATCAGTCACAGCATAGCCAGCGTGACGCTGGAGGCTCTGCTATTAGACGCCAGAGACAAGAGGCAAGAAGCAAGAAACAAGAAGCAAGAAAAGCGTTCGGGTTACCGAACGCTTTAACTGTTATTTATAGCTTTTTTATATTTAGTTATTCTCCACTTACTTTCCTAAGTAATACCATAAAACCTTATAACTAAATCACAATTTTACTATGCTTTTTCACCTCGTACTCTTTTCCAATACAAGTATCAAAAATCACTGCGCCATCTTTTTCCTCACAGCTAATCTCCTCGCTTCCGCAGAATACCTCAACAGGTACATTAACAACAAGCCTGCAAGTCTCACCGCAGTTTGAAACTATCAAAGCCTCTTGAAATTCTGAATTTTCCCACTTGCAGGAGACAGTAAATCCTCCCCTTGCTTTTAGGTTTTCAAACGAGCCGTTTCCCCACTCTTTAGGCAGCGCAGGGAGCAGAATAATCTCCTGATTAATACTCTGTAATAATGCCTCTGATATTCCTGCCGCACCGCCGAAATTTCCGTCGATCTGAAACGGCGGATGATTGTCAAACATATTCTTGTTTGTTGAGTAAGACAAAAGCGCCTCGATGTTTTCATAAACCTTTTCGCCGTCGTTAAGTCTTGCCCAAAGATTAATTATCCACGCTCTGCTCCATCCTGTGTGACCTCCACCGTGCGAAAGCCGTCTGTTAAGAGTTGCTCTTGCGGCGTCTGCCAGCTTCGGCGTTTTTCTTACTGAAATCATATCCGCAGGGTATAATGCAAAAAGCTGTGAAATATGTCTGTGACCCGGCTCCACCTCGTCATAGTCTACAGCCCACTCCTTTATCTGACCGTACTTTCCTATCTCAGGTTTGGGCAGTCTATCCCGCATTGATTTCAGCTTTTCTGCATAATCAAAATCAACGCCCAAAATCTCACTTGCCTTTATTACCGCTGTAAACAGCTCGTAAATTATTTGGCTGTCCATAGAAGGTCCAATACAAAGCGAACCCTTCTGACCCGATTCTGTTAAATATGTATTCTCGGGAGAAACAGACGGGCAGGTCACAAGCTGACCGTTTTTGTTCTCTATAAGAAAATCTGCAAAAAACTCGCTTGCCTCTTTGATAGTGCCGTACTTTTCTTTTAGAAAATCCTTGTCTTTGGTGAACATATAATGCTCCCATATATGCAGACAAAGCCACGCCGCACCCATAGGCCACTGAGTTCCGGGCATCCACAGATCCTGCGGTGCAGTATCCCCCCAAAGGTCTGTGTTATGGTGGCAGACAAAGCCTCCGCAATCGTACATTTCTCTTGCCGTTACTCTGCCGTTTGGACGCATCTTCTCTATGATGTCAAAAAGCGGAGTTACAAGCTCTGATAATCCTGCCGTTTCAGCAGGCCAGTAGTTCATCTCCGTGTTTATATTTATAGTAAACTTACAGCCCCACGCAGGCCACATATCCTTGTTCCATATGCCCTGAAGATTCAAAGGAAGCGTACCCTCACGGCTGCCTGCTATCATCAGATACCGAGCGAAGTTATAGTAAAGCTCAATCAGCTTGTTGTCCCTTCCGCCGTTTTTTATATTTTCAAGACGTTCATCTGTCGGAAGAGCCGACTTACCCTCACTGTTATCCTCAAGTTCTATTTTGACCCTGTCGTAATAATTTTTATAATCCCTAATATGACGTTCTTTTAAATCAGCAAATGACAGCTTTGAAGCCTTCTCAATATCGTTTTTTGCCTCTTTTTTATAATCCTCATATCTATAGCTTGTCTGGCAGGAAACCAAAATGGTTATCTCGTCACATTTTTCAGCCTTTATGTAGCTTCCCCAGCGTTTAACTGTTCCCGAAATAGGAATAACTTTAATATAAGACGCAAAGTTGATTCCGTCCTCTCCGCCCATACCGCCGTAATAGAAAATTTCATTGTCTGATACAGGTGAATTATTGTCGAAATAATCATCTCTGCCGTCAATATGTATGCGAATATTAATGCTATTCTTTTTATCAGCCCTGATATTAACAGCCAAAACATTGTCGGTATAAGACGCTATAACCTCACGGGTGTAGTTTATTCCGTTTGAAGTAAATTTAACAGACTGAACTGCGGTTTTTAAGTCTAAGCTTCTTTTGAAATTCTGTATATCCCCCAAACCTCTCTGATCTATAATAAAATCCCCAAGCGGCATATAATGACGCTGATTTATCGGAGTTCCGCAGAAAGCGTCACGCACTATATCCTCCGCCTCAGAAATCTTCTCCTCAAACAAAAGTTCCCTTACCTTTTGAAGATTTTCAAGTGCAGACTTATTATTTCTTTCTCTGTATCCGCCTGACCATATTGAATCCTCGTTAAGCGAAATCGTGTCATAATACGGATTGCCGTAAACCATTCCGCCTATTCTTCCGTTTCCGACAGGAAGCGCTTCGTTCCAATCCTCAGCCCATTTATCATACCAAAGCTCTGTAGATGTTTTCATAATAATCATTATACCTTTCTTGAATTTATGTCATTTTTATTAAATTATATCACACTTTACATATCTATTACAACCGTAAATACAGTTGTTTTAGTGTTTAAATATTAATTTCAAATACAAAAAAGCCGACCGATTTATAATCGGTCGGCAATTTTATAACTTATAGAGTTTTTATCCAACAAGTCCTGAACGCTCAATACCCTCTGTAAAGTATTTCTGTAAAAATACGTACATAACAAGTATCGGGGTGATTGCAAGTATGCATCCTGACTCGAGCCAAACAATCATTTGACGAGCGCCTACTGTCTGGTTATTAAACAGATCCGCCTGAAGCGTTGCTGTCAAGTTTTTCAGCATCAATGCGACAGTATCGTTCTGATTGAAGAATGAAGACGATACATAGTAATCGTTCCAGTACCATACAACCGAGAACAGAAATACTGTAAGGAATGACGATGCTGCATTAGGCACCATTACCACGATAAATGTTTTAAGCGGTCCGCATCCGTCAAGATAAGCAGCGTCCTCAAGCTCTTTTGGCAGTCCTCTAAAGAACTGTCTGAAAATGAGAATGAACAATCCGGCTCTCAAACCGTTGGCGAACAACGCCGGTAAGTACATTGTAAGTCCGCTGTTGATGAGCGAAATCGTATCGCCGGTGAACAACTTAACCAATCCAAGAGGATTAAAATATGAGTACTGCATATACAAAGGTATAGTTGTGATCTGAGGCGGTACAATGATCATTAAAACAACGATTACGAATAAGAAGCCCTTACCCTTGAAATTAAATCTTGCAAATCCGTAGCCCGTAATTGCACAGGTAATGACCTGAAGCACCGAAGCTACAAGATTTAGCTTAACAGTGTTAAGAACGGTTGCTCCGTACTTCATAACATCCCAAGTTTCCCGAATGTTTTGAAGTGTAAATGTTTTCGGTATCCAGACAATCGACGGGTCGTTCATCTGAGCATTAGGTCTAAACGCTGTTGAGAACATGAATATCAAAGGATATAGAATGATAAAACACAATCCAAACAGAATCAAGAATCTGAATATCGGCCAAACCGAACCTACAAAGGCTTTACGTCTGTTATATCTTTTTTGTTCGGGGGTGATATGTATAGTAATTCCGGCTTCTTTCATAGCCTTTCTTTTAGCCTTTTTAGCAGCCTTCATTTCCTTCTCAAAGCGCTTTTCTTCTTTTTTAGTTGCCATCTATATCCCCCCTTATCCTACTTCGTAATATACAAACTTATTGATAATAGCAACAAGTATCGCAAGCGCCACTCCAACAATCAGGAAGTACGCCCACGCCATCGCGGCCATATATCCGTAGTTCCAATCGCTTCCCTGTGTCAGAATAAGCTTCATTACCTTATTCTCAGGATCGACGAACGAGTCGATAACTGTGTAAACTAAGCTTGCTAATATCATTGGGCTTATGTATGGCATAGTAATTTTCCAGAAGTATTCCCAAGCAGTAGCTCCCTCCATTTGAGCCGCCTCCTTTGCAGAAAACGGTATGTTCTGCAAAGCCGCAAGGAACAGAAGAATCTGGATACCAGAGTTCCATACAAGGTTGAATATGTCAGAGGTTACCGAAGTGATAGTATTGGTAAGCGCATCGCTTATACCGTAGATTCCTAGAAACTCCAGCAATTGGTCGACCAGATTAGTCTCAAACAGCGTATTAAACTGCTCACCGCCTCCTGCTGCGTATCCGCCGGTATCCATATTACCATTGATAATCTCGATAACAGGTCCCGTTGCGATAATAACCGGCAGGAAGAATACTGCTCTTGCAAATGTCCTTCCTCTGAACTTTTGGTTTAGTATAACTGCAACGAATATCGAGAATATGATTATCAGCGGCGTTTTCAAAGCTGTTGAACCAAGTATCTCAACTAAATACTGTGAATAATACTGGTCTTTTCTGAAAGCGTCATGGTAGTGTCCCAATCCGTTCCAGTTAAGCTGCATAACTCCTCTTTGAGGCTGAGTCTCGTTAAATGAATAAACAAGCGACTCAATCAAAGGCAGTATGAAGAAGTAAATCGTTCCTATCAGCCACAACGCAATAAATGCGTATCCGTAAAGAGCTTTTCTTCTTTCATACGGAATTTTAATACCTTTACGCTTAATACCCTTTGGAGGCTTCAAAGCCTTAGCTTCTTCTTTTGTAGGTGTTGTAACAACATTTTCAGTGCTTGTCATTAGCCTTGTGCGCCTCCTTCCTTAATTACCTGACTCACGTCAACATCTGTTCCGTCAATTGAAACCTTTCCGTTATTTAAGTCAACGCGTACAACCGTTTCTTTGGCAGTACCGTCTTCGCTTCCGTAGGTTGTAGTTAATATATTATTCTGTCTGTCAACCTCATAATTTGTGATTACCTTATTGCTTACTGCATTTAATACCTGCTTTGCAGCTTTTGACTCGGCTGCCGCTGTATCAAGCCAGCCTTCATAATTTGCATAGTATAAGTCACTGTAAGATGTGTCAGACAGCTTTGAGCTTTGCTCGTACAACATATCATAGTGCAATGACGAACCGTATGCAAGAGCAAGCAAAAACGTCTCTTCAGAATTAGAACTTTTATTTATTGCCTGAGTTGCATAAGGCACATATCCGTGAACTACCATTTGATAGAACGGTATATCGTAGTCAACAATATTGAAGCCACTAGAATTAACAGGGATATTTGTAATATGATCAACATACGGGAGCAGATAAGCGTTTGCTCCGTCAGCTAAAATCGAACCTACATCATTATTAGCCTTCTCATAACCCTCAATAATAGTATTCATCGTATCTTCTCTGCTTGCGAAGTTTTTAGCTGAGAAATCTGAAACAAGCTTTGAAGAAAATCCACCGAATGAAATGTTCTTTAAATTCTCTTCCTTATAGCTTGACGTGATCTCATCGAACACCTTTGAATAAACTGTCGGGGTCAAAAGTGCAGGAGCAACTCCCGTACTAACGCCGAATGCAGGGTTATATTGAATCTGTCTTGAGTAAGCGTTTGAAACTCTTGTAGCCGTACTGGAGAATGTCCAATAACCCCAGCTGCTACTTTCCATCTCCATATTGTCAAGTGACGGATAAACCTTTATTCCGTTAGACTCTGCAAATGACATCAAATCATCAAAGTCATTTCTTCCGCCTAAAATGCCTGACGGCTTAGCTTTAGTGGAAATCTTCTTTCCAATAGACTTATCCGTCCAGTCATTATAATTAGCAACGATATCCGTTACTCCGTTATCCTGAAGCTTATCAAGAATTGTCTGAGCCTGCTTAAATGAAGTAACCGACGTTTTCAGATTAAAAGGTATTCCCAAAATTGACTTTTGCATTATTACTCCGCCGTACAAATCAACGTAGAAGTTCAATTCGTTTTCCTTAACCTTAGAAGTGAATCCCTTATTCTTTATCAAATAGTTTCTGTAAACCTTTGCACAGTCTGCATAGTTTACCTCATCTTTCTTGGCGATCGGATAGTAGGTCACTGCAATTTCATCCTGAACGATCTTACCGTCTTGGAAAACCTTTAACGGATCCGACTCACCGCTCAAATAGAAGTCGTCTGAGGTCCTTACCTCGAACTCGAAATAAACATTGTTATAAGTCTGGTTGTTCTGCCCGCTAACCTGTGCGTTGACGGATACATTAGCGTCACCGCTTGTTGCAACCGCTACCAGTGCCTTGTTGCCTGAAACTGACGCTGCAACCGGCATATAAGCCTGTTCTGTAGTTTTAGAAGCCGTCAGCGGAACAGTTGTATAATCTCTTCCGTAAACTTTTTGAGAATATGAACTTGAATAGCTTGATTTTCCGTTGTTATATTCAATAACAGCGCCGCTTCCGTCAGGAACTATAACATAGCCGTCTACCTTTTTGCCGTTCAAATCAGTAGTAGGCGCAGCGCCAAAGGAAGGTGTAAGGCTGATTTGAGTTAAAACCTTTCCGCTCTCTGCAGAAATATCTTTCTCTTTTATCTTTTTAGTATCACACGAAACCCTTAATGAGTCGCCGCTCAGTGTGTATTCAACCGGTATCGTGAACCCTTCCGTGAATTCGTATGTCATTGCTACTCCGTTACTTGTAGCCTTCATAGTAGTTTTGCAAACATCTCTTGTTCTTGTCTCAATACCCGAATACAACGGAGATGTTGTTCTTTTAGCCTTATCGCCGTACTCAATAGCCAAACCTGAATTCAACTGCTGTCTCTGAGTATCCTTCATATAAGTAAAGCCTCTTGAGTTTTTACCCAGCGGAGTGTCATCAGCCAAAGCATTTATCGGCGTGCTCCACCAATATACAGGCGTCGAAGCCGATTTGTCAATAAGACAAACTCGCTCATTTTCTTCATCATACCATAACTCCAAATTGCCCGACTGAGCAGCCTTCTTGCAGGTTTTGAGCGCCTGTTCATCAGTCACTTTTGCCGGAAGATCATCAGCTGCGGAGCCTACGCCCGTTGAAGATGTACTTGTTTCCGCACCTGTATCAGTTTCTTCATCAGTTGAACCTACCACAGTTCCTATAGGAAGCATCAAGGTAACAACTAATGCTGATATAATGATTTTTCTTAATCTCTCACGCATAATTACTACCTCCTTTAGCCCCTGAACCTATAAGTCAACTCTGTGTAGATAGATGCAATAAATACATATACCTGCTGGAACAAGCTTATCAAAAGAACTAACAAGAACAAAATTACAAGCATTGCTACCAGCGTAAACACAATTGACAGAAGTGTTTTCGGGAATGAATACTGGTGAACGGTCCTTATTGCCTGTATCATCAGAACAACCGACCATCCCAGTCCGACATAATAGATAACGTTCATCCACACTACCTCATCGCTTACAATGAAGTTTGAGATAAATACACTCAAGAACGTACCCACTATATACGGTACCAACGCATAAGCTGAATAAATGCAAATCCTTTTGACTGTTCCCTCGCCGTTGAAGAGCGTACACAAAGCCCAGTTTGCTATTACCCAAGTAAAGAAGTAAACTATACTTTGCACAAACAGCGGAACGATATTAAATATCTTTACGTACGAGTCATTAAACTGAAATCCTGTAAGCTGTCTTTTTACTACCATAGCAACAAAAAGCAATAGCACTATTACCATAGCAATTTTCATTGAGCCTTTCTTTTTCCACCTTAAATCGTCGTATCCCTCAACAGGATGGAAAATAACATGCTTCAGCCAACCAAGTTGTGAAAATTCATACATATTATTTACCCTCCTTCTGCGGTTTCTTTTTTATCTTAGGCATTTTTATTATGCCTTTCCTGAATAACCTTCTCAATACTATGATTGCAACTATTATAATAAGTAAAATTATTATAATCAGTGTGAAATTCGCTCTAAGGAAATCATCACGGTCATACTGATAAGCTCTGTCGTATGAGTTTTGTGCAACAGAAACCTTGAAGTTTTCCATAGCCTTTTCGTAATCGCCGGTGTTCAAATAAGCCTTTCCCAGACCGTAATATGCTAATGAATATCCACCGTCTCTCTTGATTACTTCGTTCCAAGGTTCGATTGCGTCTTCGTACAGTCCTTTTTCATACAATGCCGCAGCCTCGTGAACATATTTTCCGAAGGTCGTTTCAACAAATATCGTTATATCGTTTTTCTTTCCGTCAATAACATATATCTTTTCGCCCACAGCCTCTATACCGTTAGGAGCCGTGAATGTACCCCTTTGGTCGGATGTAGTGTTCTTTGAACCAAATATGAACAGCAAGTCGTTATCCTGTGTGTATTGGAAAATACGTCCTGTTTCATAGTCCAAAAGATTTATAATTCCGTCGTTATCTACAACGATATCTGTCAGTCTTGAGAGAAAGCTTCCCGTATCTACAGAAGCATATTCAGGCAAATCACCGAATTCGAACTGATTTCCCGTAGCGGTATTCCAGATGTTTTCGCCTGCTGGATTAAGCTTCTTAACCGCGTCGGTAGAAGCGTTAGCCGCCTCTGTTACAGTGTAGATAAAGCCCTCGCTGTCAATATCGAAGTTTGCATATTCAACCGGAACATTTCTCGTCATTGAAGCTATCTGCTCGTTTGACGCAAACTTTCTCCAAATTGCCTGACGGATAACAGCAGCCGTCTGCTCAACTCTGTTAGCGCCGTAGAATCCTGTAAACGTACCCGTCTCGTCAAACACAACGGCTCCCGTTGTTACAGATGAAACAACTACATATAAAATTCCTGCACTGTCAACCAAAATCTTTGACGGGTTAAAGGTTTCAGATGCATTTGCATAAAGCTCAGAATCTGGCTTTGTATACTCAAGTGTGCATACCGCCGAATTCTTAGACTCAACTGTAGCCTTAACAACTCTTGCATTTTTATTGTCTGCAACAAAAATCACAGGCTTGTTTGTCGCTTTGTCTATGTTTACATATACACCCGTCGGGTTTGAAAAGACCGAAAGACCAGTTTCTGCATCTAAAGACGTCTGAGAACCGCTTACGCCTTTATAGCATCCTATTACCTTTAGATTTGAATCGGTTCTTAATATTCTGTCGTTGCCAGAATCTGCGATCCAAAATTCTTTTAAACTCTCCTCATAGAATATGTCTGAAGCACCTAAAAGATCGGTCGGTTCTTCATCGCTTATAAACAAATCGCTCTTTGGGTCAGCCAGCTTATCAAGCTCCATCTCATAGCCGGTTATTGTCTCGTCAACTCTGTATCCGCTCTGAGACGGAATAGCGTCTCCCCAAGCGTCGTAGTTGTATGACACATACGGCTCGCTCGCATACGAAGTCACAGTCATTGCCGCTGTTATGCTTAGTGCGAGTCCGGCTGAGATAATATTTTTAACAATTTTCTTCATTCTCGACACCATTATCACCTAATTTCCTTTACATATTATTTTAAATGTTTATCCGTTAGTCTTTAATTCCTGAATTAGCCATTGTTTCCATTACGTTACCTTGAGCTATCATGAATACGACCAGCGGCGGAATTAACAGTAATACTGCTGTCGCAAACGTTACGCCCTGACGGGCAATACCCGCAGCGGTTATCTGCTGCAAAATAGTCGGAAGCGTTTTAAGCTCCTCCGAGTAAATCAGAGCGCCGCCCTGAATCTGCCATGCCGCCTGAAATGCAAAGATGATAAGCGTCATCAAAGCTGGCTTTGAGTTAGGAATAACTATTCCCCAGCAAATTCTGAACAATCCTGCACCGTCAACCTTTGCAGCCTCTATCATTGAATCGTGAATCGTTGTGATACTCTGTCTCATCAAGAACAGGTTCATAGGAGTTGCAATACTCGGAAGGATAAGCGCCCAATATGTATTTATCATACCGAGATAAGCCATTACTAAGAACTGCATTATCCACAATGCCTGCGATGTGAACAAAAGTGCTGTTACGATAATCTTGTTTATCACATTGCTTCCAGGGAATCTGCACTTTGCAAGTACAAACGCTGCCATACATGATACAAACAAATTGGCAACTGTTACAACTATCGTAACAAAAACGCTGTTAAATATGTATCTTGAAAGCGGTACCCAAAGGCTTGCGGCTATCTTAAACATATCCGAGTAGTTTGACAAAGTAGGGTCTAAAACGTAGAGTCTTGGCGGGAATACGAATAGCTCATGCACCGGTTTGAAAGATTGGATCAGCGCATAGTAAATAGGGAAAATCATAAATATTCCAAGCAGACACAGAAACAGGAAAATAACTATATCTCCGCCGAGAGAACCGTTTACTCTCTTTTTCTTGTCTCTGACTTTAATCTTTTCTATATCCTTTTTCTTTCTCTTTTTTGACATATCGTATTCACCTCCCCTAATCTAAGTACTTAGCGAGCAGCCAGTTGATAAACTTATTTACCAGCAGCATCGCCGCAAACAAAACGAAACATATTGCCGAAGCATATCCCATCTCGTAACGTATCGTACCGTAGTCGGTAGCGTGGTTCATAATAGTGTGAACCTTGTAGTCGGTAGAAGGCAAACCGATAAGCGATTGTCCTACAACTCCGACTGTGAACGCTGCCGAAATTTGAAGTACAGCTGCGAATAACAGCTGAGGTCCCATTGAAGGAATAGTGATGGTGAAAAGCTCCTGCCATCTGTTTTTAATTCCTTCAATTGCTCCGGCTTCATACATCGACTTGTCAATATTCTGGAAACCTGCACGGAGTGCCAAGAAACCGGCACCCATTGAGATCCATAACTGAACCACGATAACAACTCCGAACATATAAGCTGTATCCGTCAGCCACTGAACGGGCGCGTTAATAAAGCCTAAGTCCAGTAAAACCGAGTTAAAATATCCATATGTATCTCCCGAGAACAACAACTGCCAAATTACATAAACCGAAGGCGTCATTGAAGGAGCGTAGAATACGAACGTAAATATTGTTTTCAGTGCAGGGTGCATTTCATTTATGAGCCATGCTAAGAAAAAGCTGAGAACATAGCTGAAAGGACCCGTGAAAATTGCAAATACCAACGTATTCTTTACCGCTGTCAAGAATATATCGTCATTCAAGAACAGGGTGTAGAAGTTTGATAATCCGATAAACTTTGGAAACTGCACCATATTAAAGTTTGTAAATCCCATAGGAAGCGACATTATAACAGGGATTATCATAAATATTGTAAACAATATCATAAAAGGAGCAAGCATTCCATAGCAACCGATATTTACTCTCATCTGATGCAGAGTGTTCCTGAATTTGCCCCTATCTCTCATTAAAACAGGCTTTTCTGCAACAGCTGCGTTTGATTTTGCCATTACCTATTACTCCCTCCTATTTATCATCATACTTGTACATACTAAGGTCTTCAAGCTTACGAGTGATCTCGGCGTTAATATCCTTGTTGTACCACATTAACGTATCTCTTGGGTTAGATGCGTTGTTTACAGTTTCTCTGAATGCGTTCATAACGTTTCTTGTAACTGCATAAGACGCCGGAATAACCGGAATCTCGACCTGCTCTGCAAATTGAGACTTTATCTTTGAAACCTCAGTTGTAGACCATGACTCACCGTCTAAAGCCTGAAGGTTAGCGGTATCAAATCTACCCATCGTACCCATTATAGCCTCTATGTCATTTGCATACTCTATCTGCGATTCAGTAGAAGTAAACCACTTTAAGAAGTTCCATGCAGCCTCTTGATTCTTACACTTCTTAAATATAACTCCGCAGGTTCCAGAAGAGTTTGAAGCGTGGCTTATAGAGCCGTCCTCTTGTATTGTTCCCGGAATCTGCTTAAAGTCCCAGCAACCTCTTATTTCAGGAGCCGCAACAGACAGCTGATTGAAGAAGTTATATTCCTTTATAAGAATTGGCATATCTCCCGTCCTAAATCTTGAGAATGCGTCATATGTCTGGTCGAAGCTGTATGTTGTATAGAACTTAGTCCACTTCTCAAACGCAGAAACGGCTTCTTGAGTGTCAAACGTAGTTTTAGTTTGCTCTTCATTATAATAATTCAAGCCCTGCTGCAAAATCAGCGATGCGAATGTGCTTCCGCACTCGGTAGTCGTAGAAACGGTCGTAATACCGTTACCTAAGTTCTGTGCGATAGGAAGTATCAATCCAACCTCCATATAGTTTCTCTGAAGCTGCGGAAGTATCGAAATCAACTGATCCCATGTCTGCAAATCACGTTCAGGGTTAATTCCCTGCTCAGCCAAAATATCAGTACGATAGAACATCATAGGTACTAACTGGCTTACTGGGATCCCGTAAACACCCTTATTATATTTATATAGTGTAGCTGCGTCCGCCTGGAAACGTGACATAACCTCGTCATAATCGTCAAAGGTCGTAAGGTCTGTCAAAACGTCTCTTGCGGCAAGCTGAATAGGGAAGTCTCCTCCGAGGAAGAGTACCGCGTCAGGACCCTTTCCTGCAAGGGTTGCCTCAACAACTCCTCCCTGTACAAGGTTTATAGAAACCTTTGTATCCGAGTTTGGATTGAAATCGCTGTCAACCATTTGGTTTACGACTTGAGCCTGGTCACGTCCCAGCGATACCCAAACGGTAATATTGTCTTCGCTCTCTGCTGAAAGCGAATTGTAATCTGAGAAGAACGAACCTACAAATGAGTCAAATCCGAACTTAAGTCCGCCGAAGAAGGTTTTCTTTACCGATGTAAATTCCTTGCTTGCCGGAGCTACCTCGATCAAATCCACCTCAAGAGGCTGACCTCTGTATTCTCTTACCCAAGATGAAACAGAAGTGATATTGTCCTTTATCTGTGAAAGAAGCGACGGAATATCGTCAGGTCTTTCAATACACTGGTCGAGGACTAAAGCCATTTTCTCAAGCGTTACGGCTTCTGTTCCGGAAGTACCGGTCAAGCCTTCTATGTAAGCCTTTTTGTCTCTTAAAGTCTGTGCCAGCTCTTTAAAATCAGGAACGATAGACGGTATAGCAACATCTATCATATAGTTGTTGTATTCGTCAGGATCAGGTCCTGTTATTTGTCTTACTCTTCTGTAATAGCTTGTAGTTGCATAAACTACATCGTCAAGGTCTGACATAACCTCGCCTATCTCACCCGGAACAGCCTCCATAGTAAGCTCGTGCTCTCCGGCTTCGAGGTAATAGTAAATAACATTACCGTCAGCGTCCTTTGGAGTTGTTACATCCCACTCTGTATTATAGTAGAATTTAACTTGATCCGACTCCTTGTTCGGAACAACTCCGTCAATGAGAAATCTCCTGTTTGAATAGAAACCTCTCATTTGGTTTTGTCTTGCCCTTACTCCTATTTTATAATAACCTGAGGTCTTAACATTTAACTTCCATGTAATTGCCTGCGTAGCTTGCGTCCAGTTTGCAGAACCTATTGTATTGTACTTTGTTTTGTTCGGGTCTGAAGGCGATGTCAGATAAGAATCCTTATCGCTTGTCGGATAAAGAACTCTGTCAGTTTTATATGCCGCTTCTTCTCCCTCAAGAACAATAATATCAGCGTCTTTATTTTGAGAAAGCTCTGACTCCGACGGAGCATTATAAGCGTCCGGTTCAGCCTGCTGATAAAGCTTTATGCTTTCAATAGCAATCATAGCTTTGGTCGATTCAAATGAAATAGTGTGCTTACCCTTTTCAAGATAGAACCAAAGCGGATCGTCATAAAGTCCGTCAATATCGGCAAAATATTTTTCCTGCCAGCATACCTGCTCAACCTGTCCCGGTCTTATATCATTTCCGTGATAGTCCTGCTTTATCTCAGTTTCGTTTACCCATCTCTTATCAAGCGTGATTCTCGAAGCTGTATCATAAGGCGTTTTGCCGTCTATTTTTAAATTAAGCTCAACTCCTGTTGCGCCTCCAGCAGGAATTTCATAAGAAATCTTTATGTTAAAAACGCCGGTTTTTGAAACATTGACAGGAAAAGATATTTTACCCTCTTGATTAGCCCAATCAAGAGCTTCCTTTCCGTCAACTGTTTTCTTTGAAACCTGCGCGCCGTCACCGGCTTTGAACTTTGTTTGATTTCCTCCGTAGATGTACCCCTCATTATCTGAAACAGCAGGTCTTTCTGCCTCAGCATATTTTTCTCGGTACTCAGTGTAAGAAATAGTATCTCCTGAAGACTGCGATATAATTTCAATATCTTCATTAGATGTTGTCTGCGCACTGGTATCGGCACCGGCTTTTTCTGTGTCGTCTGCCATAACAGCAGGTATTGTTGCTGCTATCATAGCAAGCGCCAATACATAAGAAAGTGTACGCTTGAACAATTTTTTTCTCACTATAAATCCACCTTTCTAAAATAAATTCTGCTTTAAGGTTTAAACCAAGCTACGACTTATTTAAAACCTCTGATATATTCACCGTTAGGTTGACAAATCTTAAACGCCTGACTTGAAAATTTCAATTTTACCCGTATTTTCATCAAGCTCTACCTTTACCTTATCTCCGCCCTTTATTCCAAGAGATTTGATATAGTCTTTCGGTATCTGAAGCCTTCCGCTTCTGTCAAGAACAATAAGCTCCTCACGTAGATCCTCGCCGCTTTCGTCTGCATTGACAATATCTCCAATCTCTCCAAGCTCTTCCGCCATTGACTTTTTCCGTATAATTTCCGAGCTTGTTCTTCCGTCTCTTATTGCGACTACACGGTCTATATGATTTGCAAGCTTTAGATCGTGCGTTACAATGACTATTGTAATGCCTTCTTCTTTATTTAAGCTTTTAAAGATATCCAAAATCATTTCCGACGTCTTTGTATCAACCGCACCCGTAGGCTCATCTGCTAAAATCAGCTTAGGATCGTTAGCAAGAGCGATTGCTATCGCAACCCTCTGCTGTTCGCCACCCGAAAGCTGATCAAGCTTTGAATTTACCCTGTGTGAAAGCCCTACCTTGTCTAAAAGCTCCAGCGCTTTTTCCCGCCTCTTTTTAGAGCCTTTCAACAGCATAGGCATTTCAACATTCTGAACCGCCGTAAGATACGGTATGAGGTTTCTCGCATTGTTCTGCCAGACAAAGCCCACAGTATTACGCTTGTAATCCATATAGTCCTTATCCGAAAACTTGAGAAGATTTTTCCCGTCAACGATAAGCTTTCCTGCCGACGGCTTATCAAGACCGCCCAGCATATTCAAAAGTGTTGACTTTCCGCTTCCCGAATTTCCGACAATTCCTACAAGCTCGCCTCTTTCGACATCTAAATCAAGCCCTTGAAGGGCAACGACTTCGACCTCTGACGTCTTATAGATTTTAACTAGATTTTCACATCTTATCATATATTTATCATTTTCAGACGGTACTGTTTCATCGTAGGGCAAATTATTGTCCGACAAATCTGCACGATTTCCGACTGTCATTTGAGTTTGCGTAACTCTGCCGGCATCTTGTATGCCGTTCAGAGCGAAATCATCAATCAACAATCTCACCGTCCTCTAATGTATAAACCCTGTCTGCGACCTCCATCATACTCGGGTCGTGAGTGGTCATAACAATGGTCATACCCTCTTTTTCGACCAGCTCTTTAAAAAGCTTAACAATGTGCAGAGAAGTAGTAGAATCAAGCTCTGCGGTAGGCTCATCGGCAAAAACGATTTTCGGCTTATGGGCAATAGCCCTTGCGATAGCCGTTCTCTGCTGTTCCCCTCCAGACATTTCACCCGGTCGGTGAAACATACGCTTCTCTAAACCGACGTTTCTCATTACCTCACGAGTGCGCCTGTCACGTTCAGAATAAGGCACTTTTGCAAGCCTTAAACCAAACTCGACATTCTCATAAGCCGTCATAGCCGACATAAGGGCAATCGACTGAAATACAAACGCCATATCATACCGTCTTAGGCAGTCACGCTTCTTTTCAGATAGCTTTGTGATATCCTCACCGCCGAACCACACCTCGCCGCTGGAAGGATAATCAAGTGCGCCCAAAATATTAATAAGCGTTGTCTTTCCGCTGCCGGAAGGTCCTCTCAAGACTGTGAGCTTACCCTTTTCAATATCAACGCTTACATTATTTAAAGCATTTACAACAATATCATTTCCCGTCTTAAAATAACGGCAAACGTCTTTTGTATTAAGAATAATGCTCATAGCTTCTCTCCGGCTTGGTGTTTTATATTGATGTTTTGTGCATTTTGCACATATTATTTGTTTAGGACAAATTTCATACCAAATTTTAGAAAATATAACCTAAACAAACTACAATAACACATTTTCAGCGATATGTTATTGTGATTTTGCTCAAAATAGAGATAAATTTATTGTAATAATTATAGCAATATTACTACTGTTTGTCAAGGTTTTTAGCAATGATAAATAAACACTTTTTCTTGTGCAATTTGACGCAAACTGTTTACTTCTCACAAATTTGCAATAAATTATTTGTGCAAAATGCACTTGATTTAATAAAAATTTTATAAACTAAGCTTACACATACAAAGAAAATCAACTTTATTCACAATTTATTAAGTGTTTCAAATCATCTATCGTACAAAATTCAGCTTGTTTTGAGTTCTTTCTGCAAGCAAATTTAATAATCGAACATAAAAGAAAGGGCTATCTGTTTAAGACTGCCCTTTTATAATTCTATCTTGCTTTAGTTTTGATCTCCTCAACAAGCTTTGATACAAGCCCGTCAACAGACATCTTTCCTGCATCGCCGTCTTTTCTCGAACGCACCGAAACTGTGCCGTCCTCCATTTCCTTATCTCCGACAACAAGCATATAAGGTATCTTTTCAAGCTGAGCCTGACGTATCTTATATCCCATCTTCTCACTTCTGTCGTCTATCGACGCTCTTATGTGTTCAGCCTCTAGCTTAGAAAGCAGATCCTTTGCATAATCAAGCTGCTTATCCGATACAGGAATTATCTTAACCTGCTCAGGAGCAAGCCACAGCGGAAACGCTCCCGCAAAATGCTCGATAAGAATTCCTATAAATCTCTCTATGCTTCCAAACACAACTCTGTGTATCATTACAGGACGGTGCTTGTCCCCGTCGGCACCTGTATATTCAAGCTCAAACCTCTCAGGCAGCTGGAAGTCAAGCTGTATAGTTCCGCACTGCCATGTTCTTCCCAGTGAGTCCTCAAGATGGAAGTCTATCTTAGGTCCGTAAAATGCTCCGTCGCCCTCATTTATAACAAAGTCAAGACCTATTTCCTCAAGTGCGTCCTTCAGTGAATCGGTAGCTACCTCCCAATCTTCGTCGCTTCCCATACTATCCTCCGGTCGGGTTGAAAGCTCAACATGATACTTAAATCCGAACAGGCTGTAAACCTCGTCAATAAGTGCAACTACGCCCTTTATCTCGTCCTTTATCTGTTCCTTTGTCATAAAGATATGAGCGTCGTCCTGCGTAAAGCAGCGTACTCTCATAAGCCCGTGCAAAGCACCCGAAAGCTCGTGTCGGTGAACAAGTCCAAGTTCGCCAAGTCTTAAAGGCAGGTCACGATAAGAGTGAAGCTGGGTTTTATAAACCAAAAGTCCTCCCGGACAGTTCATAGGTTTTATTGCAAAGTCAGTTTCGTCTATCACCGTTGTATACATATTGTCTTTGTAGTGATCCCAGTGACCTGAACGCTCCCACAATGCTCTGTTCATCATCATAGGCGTAGAAATTTCCTGATATCCGGCTCTGGTATGCACTTCTCTCCAGTAGTCAATAAGCGTGTTCTTTAAAATCATACCCTTCGGCAGGAAGAACGGAAATCCCGGTCCCTCGTCCATAAGAGTGAAAAGTCCAAGCTCTTTTCCAAGCTTTCTGTGATCTCTCTTTTTAGCCTCCTCAAGTCGGTCAAGATATTCCTCAAGCTCGCTCGCCTTAGGGAAAGCTGTCGCATATATTCTCGAAAGCATCTTATTCTTTTCACTGCCCCGCCAATAAGCGCCTGTGCAAGATGTGAGTTTAAACGCCTTGACAGGTGCGGTCGTCATAAGGTGAGGTCCTGCGCAAAGGTCGGTGAACTCCCCCTGCTTATAGAAAGAAATAGGCTCGCCCTTATCAGAATGCTCCTGACATAGCTCAACCTTATATATTTCGCCTTTCTCCTCCAAATACTTTATTGCCTCGTCCGGAGGAAGTTCAAACTGTTCCAGTTCAAGACCTTCCTTAACGATTTTTTTCATTTCTGCTTCTATTTTTTCAAGCTCCTCTGTTGTAAACGGAGTTTCCCTGTCAAAATCATAATAGAAACCGTTGTCAATAGCCGGTCCTATCGCAAGCAAAGTTTCCGGGTAAAGACGTTTAACCGCCTGAGCAAGAATGTGCGACGCTGTGTGCCAAAAGGTTTTCTTTCCGTCGGGGTCGTCAAATGTCAGAACCTCAAATTCGCAGTCGCTGTTAATTACAGTTCTTATGTCTTTGACCTCGCCGTTGACTTTAACAGAACAAGCCGCTTTATAAAGTCCCATTCCGATGCCCTTTATGATCTCAGCAGCAGACATTCCGCTTTCAACCTCTTTGATGCTTCCATCTTTTAAAGTAAGTTTTACCATATTTATCTTCCTCTCTTAATTTAGTCTTATTTTACCGTTTGCTGAAAATGGGATAATAGTAATAATCCACAAATACTAAAACTCCAACGATAAGGAGACTTATACTTAAAACTGCGCTTACTATATTAAAAATACTGTTTGTTCGCTTTGACAGTATGCTCTTTCCATCTTTATCTACGCTGAGCTCTTTAAATGCTGTATTAGCCCAATAGACAAACACAAAAAGCATAATCGCCAAAAGCAGAGCTACATACATAATCATTTTATGATTTACAGCGAGCAAGAACATTACCATAACGGCAATCTCAGCGGCTACAGATAAAAAGAAAGTTATAAAAGCGCCTTTTTTCTTTAGTTTCATACATTGTCCTCCTTTTCAGAAAACAAAAAGCCCCAAGGATAAATTTCCCTTGGGACGATAAATCGTGGTTCCACCCAATTTCACACAGGCAAAGCTGTGTCTCCGTTTACACCTTTAACGCAGGCTTACGTCGTTTATTAAACGAAGCTCAAAGGCGGTATCTGAAAATCACACATTTATTTTGCTTTCAGCCTTGACAAAATTCTCTTTAAAATATGTTTTTGAAATTCAGCTTCCTTATCATAGCTTTCATTATATTAACAAATATAGTTTATCACTTATTACATCAAATGTCAATACATTTTACCCTTATTTTAATGTGTACTAAATTATTATACTATACTTTTGTGAAATAATTAAATAATAATTAATCAATTTTATGGCTTGACATATTACACAAAAAATAGTATAATACTTGTGTATATTATTTGTATTTATACAACAAAGGTCTTTTTCATTAGTAAAATCCTTATTGACGTATAGATATTATTATTTTATTACACTTTACTTTTGAAGGTAAATGTTACTATAAAACCACTTAAAATTGAATAAGCAAATAGGGCATACCTTCCTAAGTAATATTACTTATAGAAGGAGGAAGCTATTAAATGAACACATGGTTAGTAATACTATTGTGTTGCGGTGCTTTTTTAATTGGTGCTCTTGTGTGCGGATTTATTGCATTTAAGCAAGGTATAAAATCACGAATGCGTACTGCTGAAGCGGAAATAGGTTCTGCTGAAAAAGAGGCTGAACGCATTGTTAATGAAGCTAAAAAGAATGCTGAAAATATTAAAAAAGAAACTTTAATAGAAGCTAAGGAAGAGATACATAGACATCGTTCCGAAGCTGAAAAAGAAATTAAAGACCGCCGCAATGATGTATCCAGACAAGAACGGCGTGTTCAGCAAAAAGAGGAAACGTTGGACAGAAAGCTAGACAACATTGAAAAAAAAGAAGAAACTTTACAATCAAAGCTTAAAAAAGCTGAGGAAACTTTAGCTGAATCAGACAGAATTAAAAGAAGTCAACTTGATATGCTCGAGAAAATTTCTGAATTCACTAAGGAACAGGCAAAAGAACACCTTTTGTCAAGCCTTGAGAATGAGCTGATTCACGAGAAGGCTGTTAAAATTCAAGCCTATGAAGCAAAAATTAAAGAGGAATGCGACGATAAAGCAAGACAGTATATTTCGCTTGCAATCGCCCGCTGCTCTTCTGAACAGGTGTCTGAAACGGCTGTTTCAGTCGTTCCGCTGCCTAACGATGAGATGAAAGGCCGAATAATCGGTCGTGAGGGACGGAATATTAGAACTATTGAAACCCTCACCGGCGTCGACTTGATCATCGACGATACCCCCGAAGCTATTACACTTTCCTGCTTCGATCAGGTTAGAAGAGAAATAGCAAGAATTGCACTCGAAAAATTAATCCAGGACGGAAGAATCCATCCGACAAGAATTGAAGAAGCTGTCGAAAAGGCAAGACGTGATGTCGAATATAAAATTAAAAAAGAAGGTGAACGTGCTGTTCTTGAAACTAACGTTCACGGCATTAATAACGAGCTTATCAAGCTTCTAGGTAGGCTCCACTACAGAACAAGCTACCGTCAGAATGTACTAAATCACTCTATTGAGGTTTCTCACCTCGCCGGTATGATGGCGTCTGAGCTTGGCGTTGACGCCAACCTCGCACGACGTGCAGGTCTTCTGCATGATATCGGTAAGGCCCTCAGCTATGAAATTGAAGGTTCGCACGTTCAAATCGGCGTGGATGTATGTAAGAAATACAGGGAAAACTCAGATGTTATTCACGCTATTGAAGCCCACCACGGTGACGTTGAAACCAAAACTGTTGTTGCCGCTCTTGTGCAAGCCGCTGACGCTATTTCAGCTGCTAGACCCGCTGCAAGAAGCGAAAACTACGAGAACTATATCAAACGTTTGGAAAAACTCGAAGAACTGTGCTCATCTTATGAAGGTGTCGAAAAATCATATGCCATTCAGGCAGGCCGCGAGGTCAGAATTATGGTTCAACCCGAAAAGGTCAACGACGAGAAAATGGTCATTATCGCCCGCGAAATCGTTAATAAAATCGAGGACGAATTGGATTATCCGGGACAAATTAAAGTTCATTTGATTCGCGAAAGCAGAGCAGTTGAATATGCTAAGTAATATATAATTTAACCACTAGGGAGACGCTCCTCCCTAGTGGTTTTTTCGTTTGCCCAACCATTGCTTGCCCCCAATTAAAAAGGAGACTAAACCTCATCAGCTTAGTCTCCATTTTTGAAGTAAACAATCTATTGAATTGTATACTTAATCAAAGTTCAAGAATTACTTAACTTTTACCTTTCTTAATACATAGTTCCAGTTGCTGTATGCCTTCTTTGTAGAACCATCAGCAGCCTTGTATGTTGTGTACGCTCTTGCACGTACATAGTAGGTCTTTCCGCTCTTGAGCTTCTTGTTCTTGATTGTGAGTTTCAAATTCTTAGTGCTCTTTGTGAGTACCTTAGCTCCCGACTTGAAGCTGCTGCTCTTTGAAACTTCTACCTGATAGCCCTTAGCGTTTGCTACCTTCTTCCAGCTTACGTTGATCTTGTTCTTTGCCTTGCTCTTAACCTTGAGCTTTGTAAGCTTAGCCTGTGTGATCTTCAATACCTTAACTGATACCTTAGGACCTGCAGTTGTAGGTGCTTGTGGCTGTGTAGGCTGTGTTGGCTGTGCAATACCAGGCTTGGTTGCTCCGTCACGCTTGCAAACACCGTTTGCATCATAGTCGTGTCCCAGAGGTGGAATCAAGGTCTGTGGTGTAGTGATTGTACCGCATACACTGCACTTAACACCTTCAGTTAAGCCCCATGTCTCACATGTTTCTTTTACTGCTTCAAGTTTAAGATCATTCTTGTGCGGGATTGTAGGTACTACAGTCTGTGGTACAAGAACTTCTCCGCATCTGTCGCACTTCAATCCTTCTGTCAAACCAGTTGCTGTACATGTTGCTGCTACAGCTTCAAGTTTAACCTCATTGTGTCCTAATGCTGGAATCTTTAGTAACTCGTCATAGTTTTCTTCTGTTACTTCTATATACTCCTTAAGAGGTTCTGCAGGAGCTTCCTGCTCAGTGATCTTCTCTACGAATTTTGCTCCGCAAACTGTACACTCATAGTGTGCTTTAATTCCGTCTTCTGTACATGTTGCTGGAACTTCTTCCTTCAAATTCTCAAGGTAACTATGACCCTTTGCAGGATTATCAGTATCTTCTTTCGTGTCTTTTGCACCGCATACTGTACATTCAGCTGTCTTTGTTCCAGGTGTTGTACATGTTGCATCATTGTTTGATGTGTATTCGCCCCATGTATGCTCCTCTGTTACAGGAATTACTAATTGATCTTCTGTAACCTGAGTATATACATCACCATCTTTAACAAATAAATTCTTACATACTGAACATTGATAGTGTGCCTTTGTTCCAGGATCTTTACATGTAGCCTTTTTCTCTGCGATTTCTTGACCATAAGTGTGGTCTTTCTTAGGTGTTGTAGTTGGTGCAACAATAGTTACGCCGCAACCATCTCTATCGCACATAACCCAAGCTGTTCTACCTTCACTTGTGCAAGTTGATTCAATAGCAGGCACTGTCTTTGGTGAGTGATTTAATTTCGGAATAACTAAATCTTCATCAGTTATCTTAGTAGCCACGCCATCCTTTGTGTCTGTGTACTGATATTTAGACTTATCAGCAGCAACTTCCTTAATGTATTCGCCGTTTTCATCTGTAACAATTGCTTTCTGCTTTCCGCATGCTGTACATACTGTGTATGACTTCATACCATCAGTTAAGCACTTAGCGTCAACTGTTACTATTATCTCACCGTCGTATACGTGGTGTGTTGGACCAGATTCCATAACGATCTTTGTTTCAACAACGCCGTCGCCCTGTTCGTTAGTAACGTCTTCATATTCGCCATCTTTAACTATGATATAACGTTTGCAGTTGCTGCACTTCCAATAATCATAAGTTCCGGCAGCCTGACAAGTTGCAGAAGTTCCCTTTGTCTCTTCAAGCTTAGCATACTTATCATGGTGGCAGTCAATATTTCCTGCTTCACCGTATTCAGCTGCACTACTATCACTAGAACCAGTTATCTCTGTAATTGTTCCGCCGTCAGCAACGATATCATACTTTTCTTTATTAGTCTCGGTATTCTTAGTTTCACCATTTTGATCAACGTCACCGTCAATTACTTTAGTTACCGTACCACCTGATACAGTTACTTTAGCAGAATCAACACTTGCCATACCATGTACATTAGCATGAGCGCCGACAACTAACTCTTTTACTTCACCGTCCTTAACGTTTACAGTAACTTCGCCAACTTTTCCGCTCTTTGCAGATGCAAGACTATTAACTGTTCCGCCTTCAACGTTTGCCTCAGCCGTAGCTGTATTACCGTTAGAACCTGCGGCATAAACAGTCTCAACAGTTCCTGATTTAACTGTAACTGTAGCTGAGCCTGTGTAAGCGTAGCTTTCACCGCCGCCGTATACAATAGTCTTTAAAGTTGTGCCGCTGATTGGATCGCTGTATGAGTTTTTGCAACCATCAATGATAACCTCTGCGCTTTCAACGCGTGCTTTAGCCTCAGCATAGTCAGCTGTCGTTGGATCACCATTTGGCTTCCAACATTCTTTATTCTTATTAGCTTCGTAATTGCAACCATCACAACCCTGAACACCGCAGTTTGCGTTATCATAACTTAAGAAGCTTGATGCTCCGCCTTGAACTCTATAAACTTCTGCGTTGTTCTTGATTGTTACCTTTGCAGTGCCGGTACTTGACTTATGCCAGCCGCCGCCGAAAACATATTTAACGTGAGTAGTTCCGTCCAAAGTAATGTCTCCATTAACAGTTGTTGAATCATCATTATGCTTACCGCCGAACAAGTTGACAATGTCGTAGTTTGTTTTTACATAGCTTCCGTCTTCACAAGTGATTTTGGTAGCTTTCCATGCACCGTCTTCTACTACATCTGTTGCTTCAACTTTATATCCATTTGCCACTACATATACTACCTGATAATCCTTTTGATTGCTGCCTTTAACAACATTTACAATCTTATCTAATTTGTTTGCAGCACTATTTCCTAGATTATCCTTCTCATCATTATTTAGATATACATCATAGTAATAATAAGCGTTTTCCTTATCCTTTTTCTCTTGAATGTCTGCGTTGTACTTTTCAACAGAACTTGGATTAGCTGAGAATGAGTAACCCTCCTGTGATACATCCAAAGTCTCATTGTTTGATTTACCTGCGTGTAACTCTTTAACAGTACCGCCTGTGATATCTACATTTGATTTTGTAACAGTACCGGTAATATTCGGATAGCTTGCTGCGCCTATATAAAGGTTAGTTATTTCACCGCCTGTAACTGTAATATCTGAGCTTGTAAGATTACCTCTGTTTACAGAGTAAACGTATGTAATAGTACCGCTTTCAATGTTAACCTCAGAATTACCGGTAGCACCGTTAGAACCGCTGGCACATACAGAATTAAGTTTACCGCCCTTAATATTTACGGTTGTATTTTCGGTTTTGCTGTAGCCTTCACCGCCGCCATAAACGGCATTTGCAACTGTACCGGCTTCAATATTAACTACTGCCTTCTTAACTAAAGTTGCGGAATTAGCTGCATCGTTTTTCCAACCTTTGTCTTGACATGCATTTTCGTTGTCTTTAATAAGACAATTTGCTCCGCCTCCGCAAACCCAATTAAGCTGTGCTTCGCCTTTAACTGTTATTTCTACATTTTCAACAATTGACTCATGAAGTCCACCGCCGCAAACAGTATTCAAATGTGCGCCGTCAATTGTAATTTTTACAGGCTTATCTGCTGTGCCAACTGGTGTAGCACTGCCATGACATCCTGCAAATACATTTGCGTTTGTTGGAACTGACTGTATTTTGTTTTTAGCTCCTTCAGCATCAAGCCACGTTACAGTATTTGTTCCTTTCGTTGCATCAAAAGCAACCTCAATATCTGTACCATTAGCGAAAACATTATACGTTGTTTTTTCGCCCTCTTTAATGGTAACATACTGCGGATCGCCAGGACTAGTCGTTGTTGTCTCCGCAGCTGAAACGAAAACCGCCGTAGATGGCAAAGAGCTAGCAATAAGTGCTAAGCAGCTTAAAACACTTAAAGCTTTTCTTTTCATTTTCAATGTTGTTTACCTCTTTTCTTTTAAAATTTTTAAGATTGAAATAAATTTATATAATGCTAAGTGTCTAAATCACTTAGAATTATAACTAAATAAAGTATACAGCATAAGGCAATAACAAAAATAAAAAAAATTTAAACTTTTTTTTACAATTGTATGAATTGCTTTATTTAGCTGACTAAATAGTAAGTAATGAATGTCTGCATAGCTTTCGTAGAAAACTCATTGAGGTTATTATACCACAACGCAAATTTGATTGCAACACTAAAATATTGACAATTTTCTTATCAAATTTACACCATCAGCAGTGCATAATAATCAAAAAAGCGAGCATGGTGTTGTAAAACATACCCAACGAGTGTTTAGTATTATAACACCAAACGAAACAAAAAGCAATACCTAATTTTTTACAAGATTTCTTAAAAAAAAGTGGTGATATCAGTGCAAAATAATCAAAAAAGCAAATAAAAACCACAAATTCGGTTAAATTTACTGATATCACGACCGTAAATCGGGGGTAATAATTTTACAAAAAAATTATTTTTACACACTCAAAGCATGAGCAGAATGAACTTAAGGTGAAAGGGATTAAAACAAAGCTAAAAAAAGTCTAATTAATAACAGCTTTTTCTGAATCCTTTTCAAAGATATGTATTCTATTTGGGTCGATAGCGACCTTAATTTTATCCTGCGGTCTAACATTATTTCTTGGAGAAACCCTAGCGGTCATTTGGATACCGACGCAATTGAGGTAGAGATAGGTTTCAGCGCCCATCATTTCAGCTACTTCAACGGTAGTATCGATAACGCCGGTTTTAGCGGAAGAAATGAACATTTCCTCATCGTGAATACACTCAGGGCGAATACCCAAAACTACTTCCTTACCTACGAGTGGTTCAAGGAGTTTCTCATCAGCCTTAGCTTCTGGAACTTCTACAGTATACTTAACGCCTCTAGTTTCCTTAGTATCCTCCGTACCGAACTCGATAACATATTTTCCATCGACTTTAAGCAATTTAGAATCTATAAAGTTCATCTGTGGCGAGCCGATAAAACCGGCAACGAACTGATTAACAGGGTGCTGATAGAGGTTATTCGGGGTATCTACCTGTTGAATGAAGCCGTCCTTCATAACGACGATTCTGTCAGCCATAGTCATAGCCTCAGTCTGGTCGTGGGTAACGTAGATAAACGTAGTACCCAATCTCTTATGAAGTTTAGAAATTTCAGTTCTCATTTGAGCTCTCAATTTAGCGTCGAGGTTTGAGAGCGGCTCATCCAGCAGGAACACCTGCGGTTCACGAACGATAGCTCTACCCAAAGCTACACGCTGTCTCTGACCGCCGGACAAAGCCTTAGGTTTTCTGTCGAGCAGGTGAGCGATATCGAGGATCTTAGCAGCTTCCTCTACCTTTTTAGCGATTTGGTCTTTAGGGACCTTTCTGAGTTTCAGACCGAAAGCCATATTCTCAAAAACTGTCATATGGGGATAGAGAGCGTAGTTTTGGAAAACCATAGCGATATCTCTGTCCTTAGGGGCGATATCGTTGACCAATCTGTCCCCGATATAGAGTTCGCCGTCGCTAATTTCCTCAAGACCGGCGATCATTCTCAGAGTTGTTGACTTTCCGCATCCTGACGGACCGACGAGAATGATAAACTCCTTATCTTTAATTTCGATGTTGAAGTCTGAAACAGCCACAACATTACCAGGATACTTTTTATAAATTCCCTTTAGTGATACACTTGCCATTTATGTATGACCTCCCGTTAATATATTTTAAAAAGTAAATTTGCCTAATAATATGATAACAAATTTAAAAGGGTAATTTCAACGGTTTTTTCACTAAAGTTTAAACACAGAAATTATTTATAATTACTAAATCTGTATAATTTTACTTCCAAGCTCTACAAAATCTTTTCAACATCTTTGTGCAAAAGTTCCAAACACTCTCCGATGCCAAGATTTGGGTTAATTTCAAGATTTCCCATTTTAACACGTTTCAAAAAAGCAACCTTATTAGACAATTTTTGAAACATTCTTTTAATCTGATGGTACATACCCTCACTGATATAGACATAGCAAGCATATTCATTTTGGGGAACAAATTCTATTCTTGCAGGAAGGCAAACGTCACCGCCGTCGATTTCCATACCTTTTTCGAACTCACTGATATAAAATTGTTCAACGGGTTTTTGAAGCTCGACATAATACTTTTTCTCAATATGGCTTTTAGGCGATAGCATTTTATGTGCGAGCTCGCCGTCGTTGGTAAGAAGCACAAACCCCTCAGTATCCTTATCTAGTCTGCCTGCGGGAAACAATCCTTCACGAAAAAGCTCAGGCGGAACAAGCTCCATCACAGTCGGCGATTTTCCGTCACATGTGGAGCAAACGTACCCCTGAGGCTTATTCAACATAATATAAACATACTTTTTATAATCTACATTCTCGCCTTGAACGGTGACAATATCCTTTCCGGCAATTATCTTTACGTCGCTGTTTTTCACAACAATCCCGTTCACCAATACCTCGCCTTTTCTGCAAAGGGCTTTAGCGTCTTTACGGGACACGCCGTTCAACTGACTTGAAATATACTTATCAACACGCATTATTTCCGATTCCATTTTTAATTCCTTTATTTAAACTAATAATAATTTACCACTGCTGAGAACTGCTTTCTGCTGAAGTATTTTCAGAAGATGGCTCGGTACTGCTTTCTTGCGAATCACTGTTATCTGTTACATTTGCAGTTTGCGTTTCTGTTTCGCCGTCCAAATCCGAATCTGAGTTATCCGCGCTGCTGTCGAAGGCGTTCTTAGCTTGTTTTTTATCAGATTTAGAATTCACATCTGAACTGCTACTATTAGCGTTTTCCTTATCTTTTTTAGCTTTAGCCGCAGAACTCTCGGAGCTATTTGATTCCTCCTCAACGATTTCCTCCTCTTCGGATTCCTTTTCATCTAACGACTCTTTAGCGTCAGGATCGGGGTTTTTAAGTCCCTGCATAAATCCGTCAAGCTCGTTACAGGACACATCTCCGCCTATCAAATTGCCGTCGAACACCATCAGATTAATAACAACATTATCGGAGTTTCCGGGATAATTATACACCGCATATGTATAAATTTCAACCATTTCGCCTTTGAACTTTTTAAGATTAAAGCCCTGCTCCTTTTGAAGCTCGTTATAGCTTTCATATGTTTCGTTAAACTCCTCAGGTATCGACACTACCTTACAGCTTGTATATTCCTCTGAGACCTCCCAGCCCATTTCGCTCATAAACGCCTGTCTTTCGCTCTCTGTTTTCATAGGATAAGTTTTCGCCGTAGCTTTATGCACTATTCCGCAAACAATAAGTATCACCAAAAGCGCAATAAGTATACCGCCGCATATAACTAACCCTTTTTTTCTTACTTTAAATGTTTTTACAATCATAATTAATGCCCCGCTTTCTATACAGTTTTTCATTTATGTATATGAAAGTACGGGCATAAATATGTCCGGCGAACCGCCGGTGGCTCTGCCGCCTATTAGAAATTTATTTTAATGTGTATCATTTCAAAACGGCGGGTCAGTACATAAGAATTAGATATTAGAGGCTAGAATCAAGAAGCAAGAAGCTAGAGGCTAGAAGTAAAATATAAGACCGCAGAGCCGGCGGTGGCTCTGCTACCAGAGGCAAGAAGCAAGAAGCAAGAAGCTAGAGGCTAGAGCGCCGGTGGCTCTTCGCGTTTAATATTTGTACAATAATCAAAGTATTTTATCTCGCGTTATTACATTAATAATTATCCATTTTCCATTATCAATTATCCATTATTTTTATCTCTCTCCATAGCTTCATCAACTGCCCGATTAAGAAACTTGTTTAAAGATATATCATACTCATTTGCATGAGCTACTATCTTTTCCTTTTTACCTTTTGGAACTCTTATAAGCATACTATCATAGTGCTTTTTATTATATTTTGCATTTGCTCTTTTTTGAGCTTTACTAACCGGCATATTTTTTACCACCTTTGTAGTATAAAATTATTTTCTTTATTAAAAACGTAACATATTTGTGCATAATAGTCAATATACACTAAAAAAATTATAAAATATTTATGTGTTTTGACTATTGATTATATAGAGATATCAGTATATAATGATATCGTTATATGAAAGGAAGTGACATCAATGGACAATACAAACAACAAAATTAATGTATTAGAAGTAGAAGAAATCGAGAAAAAAGCCCAAATGATAGCAGGGCTGTCATCTGTTCTCGTTGTATTTTTTGACAATATATATGATGATGATTATTTTCAAGGAGCTCTCGAATGTTTAGAGCAAGAAACAAGAAGTTTGCGAAATTTGTTTAATACTCTTAGTAAAAAGCTGTACAAATAATTACTCATTATCCATTATCCATTATCCATTGTCAACTGTCAATTATCTATTACAATTTTCCTTGATCCTCGCAAATGTCTCCTCCGAAATAATATGCTCTATCTTGCAGGCGTCAAGCTCGGCGTTTTCCCTTGATACGCCTAAACCCTCCAGAAAATCGGTTATTACTAAATGCCTGTGATATACCGACTCCGCTTTCTTTCTTCCCTCGTTAGTTAGAACTATCTGCCCAGACGGCTCGACGGTTATATATCCGTTTGCTTTCAGAATACCCATAGCACGGCTCACGCTCGGCTTTGAATACCCCAGCTCTGTCGCAATATCAATAGAACGCACATATCCTGTTTTATTGTGAAGTATTAAAATGGTTTCTAAATAATCCTCTCCCGATTCGTGAAGACAGCATTGTTTCATTTTAAATCCTCCATTCATAAGCAAATTTTTCATACCCTGATTTATTAAAACATCTACAAAATCTTTGGATTCTTTAATGCCTCAATAACAGCCTCTGATGAATTTTCCTCAGCATGCAGGAAATTCACAGGCTCGTTTATATCCCGAAGATAGTGTGCGTCTGAGCTTGTTATTACCTTACAGCTGTTTAAGTAATCGTGCTGAGCTTTAAGCTCGGGCAGGTTATTGAGGTTTTTAAGCTCTACAGTTTTAAATGTAGAATCCGGCGGGATAAAACCTAAGTTTGCCAAAAGCGAATTTGCCTGCTTGTCTATGTGAGCAGGTATAGCAACTCCGCCAAAACTTTCGACCAGCGGAAATACCTTTGAAAAGGAAATGGTCGTCGCATTGATAAGCAGCTTGTTCTCGTGACCGATTATTTCGTCATCGCTGTTCATTATTAGTTGTTCGCCGAATATATCGGGATTATTCTCTACAGGCATTATTCTCTGATTTACATACTCGTCGAGCTCAAGCGCTTTATCCAAACCGGGCATAAGGCATACAACGTGGACTTCCTCCTCAGTGGTAAGCTCCATTCCGCAGATAAGGGTCTTGCCGTAAGCCTTAGCGACTTCGCTTGCGGCAACGCAGTTTTTTGAGGTGTTGTGGTCGCACAGAGCGATAACATCAAGCTCTTTGACATAAGCCATTCCGACGATATTCGCAGGGGTAGATTCATTATCCCCGCAAGGCGACAGACAAGAATGTATATGTAAATCGTAAGACAGGCTAAGCATTTTCTTTAAGCAGGTCGTGAATCATAACTGCCGTTTCATAAATAGGCTTGTCTGACTGCACAACCGTTATCCCCTGCATCTCAGCTTTTGGGAGCATATTTTCATCTATTGCCGTTCCCTCAGCAAGAACTATAACGCTCATCTCAGTAAGCGCCGCAACTGCAACCGCATTTATGTTACCCATAATGGTTATCCAAACGCAGTCCTCAAAGCCCTTTGACATCACAACGCTTAACAAGTCACAGCAGTACACTCCGCTGATATTTCTCTCTTTATTTTCATCGGGAAAATTTAATACCTTAAATCCTGCTTTTTCAATAAGCTCAGAAGCCGTCATATTATCACCTTACCTCTATTTTTGGGTGTAACTAAATCTTTTTCAAATCACTTGATAATTTATGTATATACTCACGAAGAAGATAAATACAATCCTTCTCATTTGCAATTCCCCTGACAATATCCTCAGCTAACGCTTTACATGTCGGCGCGCCGCACGAACCGCAGTCAAGACCGGGCAGCTTTTTGCAAAGCTGTTCGACCTGCTCCATTTTAGCCAGACCGTCAGCAAAATCACGTCCCAAATTGAACACGGGCTGATACTCTAAATCCTTATCCCAATAAGCCTTGTTTACATCACTTGATTCTTCAATATGGTTTTTAGCAACAGGCATATATTTTCTTAGATGCTTTAGCTTTGATTTTGCAACATACGGGTTTTCCACCTGCAAAACTCCGCCAACACAGCCTCCAGAGCAAGCGTTAAGCTCTATAAAGTCAAGGTTTGAGATTTTCTGATCCTCCAGCTCCTCTAACACCTTTATAACATTTTCTATGCCGTCGGCGGCAAGATAGCTGTCAGTCAAAAGACCTCCTGCTTCTCCGCCTGACGCTCCCCAGCTTATGCCTATTTTACCTGCCTGCAAAAGATCGTCGTTTTCATTCTGAGCCTCGACCATATACGGCAGGATTTCTTTATAAACGTGCTTGATAGCGACAACTGCGTCTATTTCAGATTTTTCATTAACTATCGGGTGTTTCGCCGCCGAGACTTTGGCAGGACACGGAGATAAAAATACTATCCCTATTTTCTCTCTAGGAAGCCCCGTCTCCTTCAGAGCTTTCTTAGCAGCCTCCTCTGCGGCTATTTCGACAGGTGCGTTTATCGGCAGAATATGCTCAATAAGATTAGGAAATCTCACCCGTATAAGCCTTACTACCGACGGACAAGCCGAGCTTATAAACGGCGCCTTATCCTTGTGCTTTTCTATGTACTCTCTCGAAAGCTGCGAAACAAGCTCAGCCGCCGCAGAGACCTCGAACACATCATCAAAGCCCATATGCTTTAGAGCGCGCAAAACTATATTAATATCCTCTAAATTATTGAATTGAGCATAAAAAGACGGCGCAGGAAGCGCTACCTTATATTCATATTTATCTAAAACATCCAGCGAATCGTAATGGGTCTTTTTTGCGTGGTGAGGGCAAACCCTTATACATTCTCCGCAGTCTATACAAAATTCGGGAATAATATGAGCCTTTCCGTTTCTAACTCTTATAGCCTGAGTAGGACAGCGCTTTATACAATGTATACAGCCCTTGCACAGATCCTTATCAAGCCTTACTGAATTTGTAAAATTCTCCATTCCCCACACCTCACTTCTGTACAAATTCTCATTAAATTATGTATTTGCAATTAAATCTAATTTATTTTAACCTTCATAACAACTGTAGTTCCCACACCCAGTTCTGTTTCTATTGCAAGCTCATCAGAATACTTTTTCATATTTGGCAGTCCCATACCTGCTCCAAAGCCAAGAGACCTTATATTTTCATTTGCTGTCGAATACCCCGCCTGCATAGCCTTTTCCACATCGGGTATTCCCGGACCTACGTCCTTCAGCGTCATAATTATTTCTGTTGGCGTTACCTCAACTGTAATATCGCCGCCCTTTGCGTGAACGACCATATTTATCTCGCCCTCGTACATTGCGATAGCGACCTTTCTAACAACATCAGGGCTTACTCCCATTTGCTTGAGCTTTCCCTTAACGTCGCTGGAAGCCTCTCCTGCACGAGTGAAATCCTCTCCGTCAACAGTGTATTTGAATTTCACAGACGTACTCAATGTTTAGCACCTCCGCGAAGTCCCTTTTCGTACAGTATTCCGCAGGCTTCAAACATTCTCATATCCGTAGCCATCAGAACAAGTCCCCTGTCTGCCGCCATTTCAATGATAGCTTCATCAGGGATCTTTCCCCTTACAAAGCATATGCAGATAATATCCATCATCTCGGCTGTTCTTATGACTTGTGGGTTGTTAAGTCCCGTAATAAGAACAGACTGATCCTTGACAAACGCAAGAACGTCGCTCATCATATCAGAACCGCAGGCAGTATGAACATCTTTTCCGATATACTCTTCACCGCAAAGTATTTTTGCATCGAGAAATTCCTTTACCTCTAAAATTGTCATAATTATCCTCCTATTTGATTTGGCTGTGAAAAAGCCCAAATTTCGGTCAAGCGAATTAAATTTATATTTGAAAAATATTTCTTAAATCATATTATTTAACATATACATTTATATACTTCATTATAATAACATTTTTTCAATTTGTTTTCAAGAGCATTTTGCTTTTAAAAATTACCAACCGATATAAATTTATTTATTAATGAACAAATTGTACAGTTTCAACAAAAAATAAAGCTTGTCTATGTATATAATGTTCATAGCAGTTTGACGGATAATATGTTATAATAGTCTACAAGTGATTAAAAAGCACTTATATGAGTATTACTAAGGAAAAGGTACGCCTTTTCCAAACTCTGCTGATTAGTTCAGCTTTAAAAATTCAGCTATTGAAATATATCTGATTTTACACTAAATATTAAGGAGGTTCACAAATGGCAGCAAAGGAATGTTCTATCCCTTTCTCAGGCACTAAAGAACAGGAAGCAAAGCTCAGAGAAGTTATAGCTTCTCGCAAGAATGATAAGGGAGCATTAATGCCTATTCTTCAGGAAGCACAGGAAATCTACGGATATCTTCCAATTGAAGTTCTAAAAATCATTGCAGAAGAAATGGATATCCCGCTTGAGAAAATTTACGGAGTAGCTACCTTCTACTCGCAGTTCACGCTCAACCCAAAAGGAAAATACACTATTTCCGTTTGTCTCGGAACGGCGTGCTATGTAAAAGGCTCGGGCGATATTTTTGACGAGCTATCCAAAAAGCTGGGAATAAAGGGCGGAGAAACGACCTCAGACGGAAAGTTTACGCTTGTTGACTGCAGATGTATCGGTGCTTGCGGTCTTGCTCCCGTACTCACTGTCAACGACGACGTTTACGGACGCTTGACAGTAGACGATGTTGATGGTATCATCGCTAAATACTCGGAATAATGATGACCGAAATATCACTCAATGTATTAGACGTTGCACAAAATTCTGTTAAAGCAAATGCGTCGTTAGTTGAGGTATCAGTTTTGGCTGACACAAAAGCCAACAGGCTGACTATTAAAATCGACGACAACGGCTGCGGAATGACTGAAGAACAGGTTTCGCAGGTATGCGACCCGTTCTTTACAACAAGAACTACCAGAAAGGTAGGGCTTGGAGTTCCGTTTTTCAAGGAGGCGGCTGAAAATACAGACGGCTCTTTTGAAATCAAATCAAAGGTCGGCGAGGGAACACAGGTAACCGCAATATTCACGCTTGACCACATTGACAGAATGCCGCTTGGCGATATGTCAAGCACAATGCACAGTTTAATCACGTTGAACAAAAACATTGATTTTGTTTACACCTATACAGTAAACGACAAATCTTTTAAGCTGGATACACGAGAGTTTCGTGAAATTTTAGGAGATGTTCCGTTTGACGTTCCCGAAATTTCAGCTTATATAATGGATTTTCTCAAATCCAATAAGGAAGAGGTCGATCAGGGCCTGATTATTTAAAAGACTAAATGGGAGGAAATATTTAATGAAGTCACTAGAAGAGTTAAGAGCTATCCGTGAAAAAATGCAGGGACAAGTCGGACTTCGAGATGAAGACGATAATGTTACCCGTGTAGTTGTCGGAATGGCAACCTGCGGAATTGCCGCCGGTGCAAGACCGGTATTGAACGCTTTCGTTGAGGGCGTTGCCGAAAAAGGTATCGGCGATAAGGTTATGGTTACGCAGACCGGATGTATCGGAATGTGTAAATATGAGCCGATAGTTGAAATTATGGAGCCTGGCAAAGACAAGGTTACATACATTAAAATGACTGCTGAAAAAGCAAAGGAAGTTATCGACCGTCATTTGATAAGAGGTCAGATAGTTTCTGATTATACAATTAGTTAAGGAGGAGTACGTATATGTATCGTTCACACGTTTTAGTATGCGGCGGAACAGGCTGTACTTCATCCGGAAGTGCACAAATAGTTGAAAAGCTGGAAAGCGAAATTGCCAAAAACGGGTTATCCGACGAGGTTCAGGTCGTAAAGACCGGCTGTTTCGGGCTCTGCGCTTTGGGACCGATTATGATAATCTATCCGGAGGGTACATTCTACTCAATGGTCAAGGTAGACGACATTCCCGAAATCGTATCGGAGCATTTGTTAAAGGGAAGAATCGTTTCACGTCTTGTTTACGACGAGACTGTTACCGACAAAGGTATAAAATCGCTTAACGACACAGCTTTCTACAAGAAACAGCACCGTGTCGCATTGAGAAACTGCGGTGTTATCAACCCCGAAAATATTGAAGAATATATAGGCACAGGCGGATATGAGGCTTTGGGTAAGGTTCTTACCGAAATGACGCCTGAGGAAGTTATTCAGACTATTCTCGACTCGGGTCTTAGAGGACGCGGAGGCGGCGGCTTCCCGACAGGTATGAAGTGGAAGCTTGCCCGCAATATCGTTCCCGACGCTGACCAGAAATACGTTTGCTGTAACGCCGACGAGGGCGATCCGGGAGCATTTATGGACCGTTCTGTATTAGAGGGCGACCCGCACGTCGTTTTAGAGGCTATGGCTATTGCAGGCTATGCAATCGGAGCTTCACAGGGTTATATTTACGTTCGTGCTGAGTATCCTATCGCTGTTAAGCGTCTGGAAATCGCTATCAATCAAGCGAGAGAGTACGGACTTTTAGGTAAAGACATCTTCGGCACAGGCTTTGATTTTGACATCGGTCTGCGTCTCGGCGCAGGAGCTTTCGTTTGCGGTGAGGAAACTGCTCTTATGACGTCTATTGAAGGCAACAGAGGCGAGCCTCGTCCTCGTCCGCCGTTCCCTGCTGAAAAGGGCTTGTTCGGCAAGCCGACAATTTTAAACAATGTTGAAACATATGCAAACATACCGCAGATCATCGTAAACGGCGCTGACTGGTTTGCTTCAATGGGTACAGAAAAATCAAAGGGTACAAAGGTATTTGCGCTCGGCGGTAAAATCAAAAACACTGGTCTTGTTGAGATACCAATGGGTACAAAGCTGAGAACTATCATCGAAGAGATAGGCGGAGGAATACCTAACGGAAAGAAGTTCAAGGCTGCGCAGACAGGAGGCCCTTCGGGCGGATGTATTCCTGCTGAGCATTATGATATCGAAATCGACTACGATAACCTTATCGCTATAGGTTCTATGATGGGTTCAGGCGGACTTATCGTTATGGACGAGGACAACTGTATGGTTGATATTGCTAAATTCTTCTTAGCGTTCACAGTTGACGAGTCCTGCGGAAAGTGTACACCTTGCCGTATCGGTACAAAGCGCTTATATGAGCTTCTTGACAAGGTTACTAAGGGTCAGGGAACGCTTGAGGACTTAGACAAAATCGAAGATCTATGCTACTACATAAAGAACAATTCGCTTTGCGGTCTCGGACAGACTGCTCCGAACCCTGTTCTTTCGACTCTGCGCTACTTCAAGGACGAGTATATCGCACACGTTGTAGACAAGACCTGCCCTGCAGGAGTTTGTAAAGACCTTCTCAAATACGTTATCGACAAGGATAAGTGCAAGGGCTGTACTCTTTGTGCAAAGCAGTGTCCTGCCGGTGCTATTGAGGGAAGCGTTAAAAATCCACACACTATTGATCAAAGTAAATGTATTAAGTGCGGCGCTTGTATGGAAAAATGCAAGTTCGGCGCAATATCAAAGAAGTAGGGAGGCGTTTTAGATGGATATGATAAATATTAAAATCAACGGAGCAGACTATCAGGCTCCTAAAGGTTCAACTATTCTGGAAGCGGCTCGCCTTGCAAATGTCGAGATTCCAACACTTTGTTTCTTAAAGGAAATCAATGAAATAGGAGCTTGCCGTATCTGTGTTGTTGAGGCGCAGGAAAAAAGAGGCGACGGCTTTGGACCTAAGAAAATTGTCGCTTCCTGCGTATACCCTATATCTGAGGGTATGAACATATTTACAAGCACACCAAAGGTTATCGACTCAAGAAAGAAAACACTTGAGCTTATTCTTTCAAACCATAACAGATCGTGTCTTTCATGCGTAAGAAGCGGAAACTGCGAGCTTCAGAAGCTTGCTAAAGATTACAAGATAGAGGACGAAGGCATTTACGACGGCGCTAAAACAGAGTCTATCCTTGACTGTTCATCTGCACATATGGTAAGAGACAACAGCAAGTGTATTCTTTGCAGACGCTGTGTAGCGGCTTGTGCTAAAACACAGGGTATCGGCGTTATCGGCGCTAACGAAAGAGGATTTAAGACAAACATAAGCTGTGCATTCGAGGACGATTTAGGCAATACCTCATGCGTATCCTGCGGACAGTGTATTGCAGTTTGCCCGACAGGTGCATTACACGAGAAGGACAACACCTCTGAGGTGTTCGAGGCTATAGCTGATGAAACAAAGACGGTTATCGTTCAGACAGCTCCTGCTGTAAGAGCCGCTCTCGGTGAGGCTTTCGGTCTTCCTATCGGAACAGATGTTGAGGGAAAAATGGCTGCCGCACTGCGCAGACTGGGCTTTGACAAGGTATTCGATACCGACTTTGCCGCTGACCTTACTATTATGGAGGAAGCTAACGAGTTCGTAGAAAGAGTTCAAAACGGCGGAAAACTGCCGCTTATCACATCATGCTCACCTGGTTGGGTAAAATACTGCGAACACTACTTCCCTGAGCTTACAGAAAATCTTTCAAGCTGTAAGTCTCCTATGCAGATGTTCGGTGCAACGTCTAAAACCTACTATGCTGAAAAGATGGGTATTGACCCTAAGGATATGGTCGTTGTTGCTGTTATGCCGTGTACGGCTAAGAAGTTTGAGATAGGCAGAGATGACGAGGACGCAGCAGGCGTTCCTGACGTTGACATTTCAATCACCACAAGAGAGCTTGCAAGAATGATAGAAAGAGCTGGAATTAAGTTCTTAGAGCTTGAAGACGAAGAGTTTGACGACCCTCTGGGAATTTCAACCGGCGCAGGAGTTATTTTCGGCGCAACCGGCGGAGTTATGGAGGCTGCACTTCGTACCGCTGTTGAAACACTGACAGGCGAAGAGCTTGAAAGCGTTGACTTCAAAGAAGTTCGCGGAACAAAGGGCATTAAGGAGGCAAGCTATAACGTTGCAGGTATGAACGTAAAAATCGCAGTAGCATCAGGACTTGCAAACGCTAAAGAGCTCCTTAAAAAGGTTGAAAGCGGAGAAGCAGATTATCACTTCATTGAGATAATGGGCTGTCCGGGCGGATGCGTAAACGGAGGCGGTCAGCCTCAGCAACCAGGCTCTGTAAGAAACACTGTTGACATTCAAGCGCTGAGAGCAAGCGTTCTTTACAATAGCGACGCTGCTAAAACTATTAGGAAATCTCACGAGAATCCTGCTATCAAGCAGGTTTACAAAGAGTTCTTCGGCAAGCCGGGAAGTGAAAAGGCTCATCACGTTCTCCACACATCATACGTTAAGAGATCTCTTTATAAATAATAAGGTTATATTATGATACAAATTAAGGCATACGGAAAACCGTATGCCTTTTTTGTTACAGTAAATAAGCCGTGTACAAATAATTGTACACGGCTTATATATTGCTTTTTCTATTTAGTTATTTCACCTTTTATCTTTTCAAACAATCCCTTTTTGCCCATTACTACCTCAACTGTGTGCTCAGTTCCGACATCAAACAGCGGAAGAACATTTCCGTCTATGTGCTTTCCGTCGACAGTTATGCTCTTTATTCCCTTGCAAACATTGTCGGGATTTTTGAACGTGATATTGTATCTTATCCCTCTAAACTCTCTCGATACCTCAAAGCCGTCCCACTCACACGGAATTGACGGATCGAGTTTAAGTCCGGAGTAGTCAGGGATAATGCCCAAAATATACTGGGAAACCGCAACAAAGTTCCACGCCGCAGTACCTGTAAGCCAGCTGTTTTTAGCCTCGCCGTGACGCTTTGCGTCCTTTCCTGCAATCATCTGTGCATAAACATAAGGCTCTGTTCTGTGAATTTCAGATATGTCCTCAAGGTAAGCAGGCGCAATCTTTGAGTAGTATTCAAAAGCCTGATTTCCACGTCCCAAAAACGCCTCAGCGCAGATTATCCACGCATTGTTATGACAGAATATACCCGCATTTTCCTTATATCCGGCAGGGTATGTGGAAATCTCGCCGTACTCGATATAGTATCTTGTAAACGCTGGGTTGTTTAAAACAAGACCGTACTTCGTATCAAGATATTTCTTTACGCTGTCAAGCGTCTTTATATCAAGACCTTCTTCTTTGCCTATCTCGCTCATAACGCAGAATCCTTGAGGCTCAATAAAAATCTTGCCTTCTTCACATTCTTTAGAACCAACCTTGTTCCCGCAGTCATCATAAGCCCTCAAGAACCACTCGCCGTCAAAGCCGTGTTTGATAATGTTCTCTTTCATCTGGTCAATAGCCTTCTGAGCCTTTTCAGCCTCACTGTCAAGACCCTTGTATTCGCAAAGCTTTACATACTCAGGACCAATAAAAGTGAACATTCCAGCCACCATAACAGACTCAGCTACCTTACCGTCCTTTGAGGTAGATGTCTGGAAGCTTTCACCCGGAGTGCTTGAAAAGCAGTTTAAATTCAAACAATCGTTCCAGTCGGCTCTGCCGATAAGAGGCAGACCGTGAGGTCCTAGATTATTCACAACGTGGTAAAACGACTGATGAAGATGATGCATCATTCTTTGAGACTTAGACTCATCGTTATCATATGGAACCATCTCATCAAGTATCGAATAATCCCCTGTTTCTTTAATATATTGTGCAGTAGAAAGAATCATCCAAAGCGGATCGTCTGAAAAATCTCCGCCTATCTCGTTATTGCCCTTTTTGGTTAGAGGCTGATACTGATGATAGCAGCCGCCGTCCTCTAACTGAGTAGCGGCAAGGTCTAAAATTCTCTCTCTAGCCCTTTCAGGAATTTGATGAACAAAGCCCAGTAAGTCCTGATTGGAATCTCTAAAGCCCATTCCTCTGCCGATACCGCTTTCAAAATACGAAGCCGAACGGCTAAGATTGAATGTAACCATACACTGATACTGGTTCCATATATTTACCATTCTGTTGAGCTTATCGTCGTCTGTTTTTACAGTGTACTTAGAAAGCAGTTTATCCCAGTTTTCTTTAAGCTCCGCTAATGCCCTATCAGCCTTTTCGGCATTGTCCATAGACTTTATCATTTCATAAGCCTTTGATTTGTTTATAGAACCGTCCTCATTCCACTTGTCGTTATCGGTGTTTTCAACATATCCGAGCGTAAATACTAAATCCCTTTTTTCATTCGGATTTAAAGTGATTACAATACAGTGTGAAGCAATAGGCGACCAGCCGTCGGCAACTGAGTTGTTAGGCTTTCCCTCCATAACAGTCTGCGGATCACCAAAGCCGTTATAAAGTCCCATAAAGCTCTCTCTGTCTGTGTCAAAGCCGTCGATATCGCAGTTTACGGTATAGAAAGCAAAATGATCTCTGCGCTCTTTATATTCTGTGATATGATAAATTGTCGAACGCTCTATTTTAACCTCGCCTGTGTTGAAGTTTCTCTGAAAATTCTCTCCGTCGTCCTGAGCATTCCATAAACACCACTCAACAAACGAAAACAGCTTAAAGGTCTTAGGCTTGTCTGAAGTGTTCTCAAGAGTAACCTTCTGAACCTCTCCTCTGAAATTCAGCGGAACAAAAAACGTTACCTCAGCGCTGATTCCGTTTTTCTCGCCCTTTATTATAGTATACCCCATACCGTGACGGCAGGTGTAACTGTCAAGCTCTGCTTTAACAGGCGACCAGCCTGGCGACCATACGCACTCGCCGTCGTTTATATAGAAATACTTTCCTCCCATATCTATAGGCGCATTGTTATAGCGGTACCTTGTTATTCTTCTCAAGCGCGCGTCCTTGAAAAAGCTGTATCCTCCCGCTGTGTTTGAAATAAGCGAAAAGAACTCCTGCGAGCCTAAGTAATTGATCCAAGGATACGGCGTCTTTGGATCGTTTATCACATACTCCTTTTTTTCATCATCAAAATAACCATACTTCATAAAAATCACCATTCCTGCGTGAAAATATGTTCACGCTGATCTCCTTATAAATATTATCCCATATATTTTTATCAGCATTACAAATCTCATTGCTATTGCCGATTAATTTTAATTATGATTTCTAAACCTTTTTTGTGAAAAACCTCTGCCAGCATGAAAAGGTTTCACCCTTAGAAAGCTCTGTATAACCGCTTATCTCACGCGCAAGCAAAAGATTAGGCGCGTTTATCATAGCGGTCATAGGCTCAGGGCAAAAGTAACCCTTATTTCCCTCGTCATTCCAAATGTTCCAAAACTTAAACTCCTTTGAAACCTCATTGCAAAGCCGAATACCCCTTTTTTTATCTGTTGCATAACAGCCGTAAAAATCCTCGCCGTCAAGCTTGTTCATACACGCTGTATACATATCATTTGAGATATCCTGTAAAGTCGGCATTTTAACTCCGTTTTTGTATTCTTTATCCCAGTCTGAAAGTTCTATAAGCTTTTCTGTAGGAAGATTTCTGTCATTCAGCTCGCACTTCTTTTCAATAGGCACAGACAATACCATATCTTCCTCACTGCCTCCGTCACAGAAAGGAGCGTTTATGCAGGTATGCGTGCACATGGATACAGGAAGCACCTTATCAGCAAGGCTTGTCAAATTTATCTCCTGCTTTAGACCGTTATTTGAAAGAGTGAAAGTGTATGAAATTTTAAATTTTAGCGGAAAATATTTAAAAAACTCGTCGCTTTCATCATAGTTATAATATGTAACTAAAACCGCCGTATCATTTTCATTATCGGCAGAAAGCTCCTTGATTTTATGAACACGGTTCTGCACAAAACCGTGCAGGTGATTGTTAAATTCTTTCTCGTTTACCGGAAGTTTATAAACTGCAACAGAAGTTTTTAAAACTCCGCCGTCAAAGCGGTTTGGCAAATAAAGAGTGGGAAGTCCCCAAATTTCTCTGGCTTGGTCTATTGTTTCCATAGTAACATCATCCTTATATCTGAAAACCTCGACCTTTAACTCTTCATCACGAAGCCTTAAAACGCTTGAACCCATCTGATTTGCAATAACCGCTGTATATTTGTCTGCTTTAAGCATTACACATTCCTGATTTTTAAAATTCACTTTTTCAGCTGCTGACAATACTTTCTCTCCTTTTTATTTTTGTATTCCAATTTTTATTTCTTTTTTTCACAAAATTAATATAATTATATCATATATATATTTTTTTGTCTATCAGCTTTGATATATATTTTTATTATTTTATTTTTTCTATGAATATTTGCAAATCTCAGAGACATAATAAGATTACACACAAAACATTAAACAGTTTTGTGTTGGAGGTGTTTTATTATGTTAGATAAAATCGCTATGCTTCTGTTGATCATTGGCGGTATAAACTGGGGTCTTATAGCTGTTTTTCAGTTTGACCTTGTAGCCTTCCTTTTTGGAGGTTCTGCCGCAATCATCAGCAGAATAGTATATGCACTTGTTGCAATTTCAGCATTGTGGTGCATATCGTTGTTTTTCAAAAGAGAAAGTCCTCTTGCCGATGCTAACGGAAGCCGCTAAGGATAACTCGTTTTTGAAAAGACAAAAGAGAGCTTAAAAATGTTTTTTGCAATTTAAGTGAGTTTGCAAATTGTAATTAACAGAAATTTAAGCTCTCTTTTTTCTTTATTAGAAATAATTTTGTAACATTTACCATAAAGTTTACATTTTTTTAGCTAAAGGTTACAGAATAAAATACAAATTGGTTAAAAATTAGATAATTGCTTGACTTATTTTACAGCTTGTACTATAATACAATTGATGTTAATTTATTTTTAAATTAACATTCGTTTTGTTGTCTCCTTTCTTTTGTTCTACACATAGTTTTTTTATTTTGTTGCAGTGCCAATAGGTACTGCATTTTTTTTGCATTAAGAAATGATTGTTTAATATAGGGTTTTTTACTTGATTTTACCGAATAAATGTTATATAATAACTTGTATATCACATAATAAAAAGAAAAGGAGAAAGATAATATGTCAAAGCCATATTATATCACAACACCTATTTATTACCCGTCTGGCAATCCTCATATTGGTCATTGCTATACAACAGTTGCGTGCGATTCTATTGCACGTTACAGACGAATGCAGGGCAGAGAAGTTATGTTTCTCACAGGAACAGACGAGCACGGTCTTAAAATTGAGCAAAAAGCCGCAGAAAAGGGCGTTACTCCGAAAGAATATGTTGATGAGATAGTTAAAATATTTAAAAAGCTTTGGAAGTTTATGAACATCGACTATGACCGATATATAAGAACTACCGACGATTATCACGTTAAAAGTGTTCAGAAAATTTTTAAAGAGCTTTATGATAAAGGGTACATCTACAAAGGAGAATACAGCGGTAAATACTGTACTCCGTGCGAAAGTTTCTGGACAGAATCACAGCTGGTTGACGGTAAATGTCCCGAGTGCGGACGTGAGGTTACTGAGGCTAAGGAGGAAGCCTACTTTTTCAAAATGTCTCCATTTGCCGACAGAATTGAAAAGCTACTTACGGAAACAGACTTTCTTCAGCCAAAATCGAGAGCGGTTGAACTGGTAAACAACTTCATAAAGCCCGGTCTTGAAGACCTATGCGTTTCAAGAACAACCTTTAAGTGGGGAATTCCCGTCACCTTTGACGAAGGTCATGTTGTATATGTATGGATAGACGCACTTTCTAACTATATTACAGCGCTTGGCTTTTACAACGATGAATATAACGATTACGACAAATTCTGGCCGGCAGACGTTCATATGGTTGCTAAGGATATTATGAGATTTCACGCAATTATATGGCCGGCTATGCTTATGGCTCTTGAACAGCCTCTGCCGAAGCATCTGGCGGTTCACGGCTGGATAACCTTTAACGGACAGAAGATGAGCAAATCGCTCGGCAATGTAGTTGACCCGTTTATACTAGGCGAACGCTACGGAGCAGACGCTATACGCTACCACATCTTACGAGAAATGGCGCTCGGCGCTGACAGTTCATTCTCAAATGAGATTATGATAAACCGCATAAATTCAGACCTTGCTAACGATTACGGCAACCTAGTCTCAAGAACGGTTGCGATGGTCAATAAATACTTTGACAAAAAGCTGATAACAGACCGTGAAAGCGGAGAATTCGACGACGAGCTCATTTCAATGTGCGAGAACTTGTGCAACAAGACCGACGCTTTGATGGACAAGACCGAGCTTAACAATGTACTTGCAGAGATTTTCAATGTTGTTTCACGGGCAAACAAATACATTGACGAAACAACGCCTTGGATCCTCGCTAAAGACGAGACAAAAAGGGCAAGACTTGCAACCGTTTTATACAACCTTTTAGAGGCTATCCGAATAACATCTACGCTTTTGTCCTGCTTTATGCCTTCAACAATGCCAAAGGCTTTAGAGCAAATCGGTGCGTCAGACTATGCAACATATGAAAACGCAAAGAAGTTCGGCGTATTGCCTCTTGATGTTGAAGTAAATCCGGGCGAAGTGCTCTTCCCGAGAATAGATGTTGAAAAGGAAATTGACGAGCTTAACAGCATTATAAAAAACAGCGCTCCTGCTGATGAAAAACCGAAAGCTGAGACTCTTCCTGAAATCACAATTGACGATTTTTCCAAAGTCGAGCTTATTGTTGCAGAGGTTTTAGATTGTGAAAAGGTCAAGCGTTCTAAAAAGCTGCTAAAGCTCCAGCTAGATGACGGTCGAGGCGGACGGCAAGTTGTTTCGGGAATATCTGAGTGGTACGCTCCTGAAGATTTGATAGGCAAAAAGGTTATCGTTGTTGCAAATCTCAAGCCTGTAAAGCTTTGCGGAGAGATGTCAAACGGTATGATTTGCGCCGCTGATATGCCGGACGGTTCCGCAGGAGTTATATTCCCTGACCAGAGTATTCCTGTAGGAAGCAAGATAAGATAAATATATATCCACCGAAAAGCGGTAAAAATTCGGTGGATATTAATTTCTGCCCATAGTTTAATGGATAAAATAAAGGACTCCGACTCCTTTGATGTGAGTTCGATTCTCGCTGGGCAGACCAGCGGCGAGCCGCCGCAGGCATGCGTACCGAATTTGGTACGCATTTTTTATTACCAATTTTCTTGTTACCTGTCTATAAGAACATACAATAAGATTTAAGAATATAATATATAAAAAGACCTAAATGAAATTCAAATAATTGATAAATTATATTATTCGACTTTTTGTTGCAAATATAATTTTTTTATGATATAATATTTTTGTAAATAATTTATAAAGTGAGGGAGGTTGCTATAATGAACAATACAGACGATAAAAATGAATATGTATCACTTGATTGTCAGAATTCAACTATAGAGCTTCCTTTAAATCATAAATTAAAGCAACATCAATTAAAACTTAAGCATACATATATAAGAAAATACAGCTTAATTTCAATAGTACTGATTTTTTTCACTTTTTCAGTTTTAGGCTGGATTTGGGAAACTTTTTTGCAGATTATTGTAGAAGGCAGCTTTGCAAACAGAGGAATGCTTTTCGGGCCTTGGCTTCCAATATACGGCTTTGGCGGTGTACTTGCATTGTTAATACCTAAGAGAATTACTAAAAACCCTATCAATACTTTTATTGTAATCGCTATTCTCTCCTCTGTTATCGAATACGCCACAAGTTGGTTTTTTGAATACACAAGAGGTGTACGCTGGTGGGATTACAGTCACTACGCTTTTAATATAAACGGAAGAGTTTGCTTGATAGGCGCAGTTTTCTTTGGTCTTGGCGGTTGCTTATGCGTATATTGTCTTGGTCCTATGCTTGATGACTGGATAAAAAAACTTTCACACAAAACTGTACTGCTTTTTTGTATTACCCTTATAATTTTGTTCTCTGCTGATTTGGTATATTCAAAATTTAATCCAAACATAGGCAAGGGCATAACTGATTATTCAAAATCTGTAGTTACATACATTAGCGACAGTTCTATTGATTAGTAAATAAAATAGACATAAAAATCGGAAGGCTTTATACCTTCCGATTTTCTTTTTACTTTAACTTATTATATTCCTCGCTATCAACAGGTTCAAGCCACTCATTAGAAGCACCCTCAGCCGGTACTTCAACGGCAAGATGTGCAAACCAACTGTTTGGTGCTGCGCCGTGCCAATGCTTGACCTCAGGCGGAATGTTTACCACATCTCCGGGATTAAGCTCTTGTGCGGGCTTTCCCCACTCCTGATAATAACCGCGCCCTGCGGTAACAAGTAAAATTTGACCGCCCTTGTGATGAATGTGCCAGTTGTTTCGGCATCCCGGCTCGAATGTAACATTTCCTATGGCAACGCCTTCAGAAGTCAGCATATTCAAATAGCTCTGACCTACAAAATACTTTGAAAATGCATCATTTTTCTCCCCAACAGGGAACACGCTTAAATTATTTTTGTCCATAATAACTCACTATGCCTTTCTTTAAAACTTGTTTATTTTTCATCAACACGTTCAAGTAAATAATCCACTGAAACATTATGGAAATCAGCTAAACGTATTAATATATCTGAAGGTATATCCAATTCCCCACGCTCATAATCACTATAAACCCTTTGGCTACAATGCAAAATTTTTGCCATTTGTGTTTGCGTCATATTTTTATCCTCACGCAAGTCACGTATTCTTCTATACATACAAATCACCAATGTCATTATACATTAGCGGATTATCCACTATTGACTTTTAGCGGAAAATCCACTAAAATAACTTTGGTGATAATAGTATGACTTGTGCAATCATATCCAATGGAGATGAAAAATTAATACTCAATAAAAATGAATTTGAAGAACCATATATTACATTAAAACGTACACTTCGCGAAATAATATGGAAAATATATTGTAATGGGTACACCGATTTTTATAATAATTGTGAATATGGTATACCACTATGGACGTCAGAAATCATTTGTGCATTAAAGTATTACAATAGTATTAATCAACATATTATAATTCCCTATGAGGAACAATGCAGTAAATGGTATGAAGAATGGCGTAATAGATATTATTCCGTTCATGAACAGGCTGACAGTGTTATTCTTGCAAGTACGCATTATTTTGATAACTGTTATAACAATGCAGATAAAATTATGATTGATAAAAGCGATACTATATTGATTTTCGGAAAACAGTATGATGGACTTTATGCAACTGAATATGCCAAAAGTAAAGGTAAAAGAATAATTTATTTCAATATAGTAAACCTATTATAACACTACTTTTTGCCTAAAATATTGTAATTATAAACAGTCAGAACCGTTAATACATACGATTCTGACTATTTTTATCTGACTATTAAACTTTATACATAGTTTTCAGGATCCTGTGCCGCTCCGTTAAGCCTTACCTCAAAGTGGCAATGCGCTCCGGTTGAAAATCCTGTAGAACCGACATAACCCAATGTCTGACCCTGATTTACTTTTTGACCCACACTGACTATGCAGTTCTCCATATGTCCGTACAAGGTCATATATCCGTTTCCGTGATCTACAATACAGTATCTGCCGTAACCGCCGCCGCATCCGCAGCTTCCGTTTTTACCGTAATCGTGAGGACACGAATTTTCAGCCTGAACAACTGTTCCAGCGTCTGATGCAACAATTTGGGCTCCTCTGATTCCGTTTGAAGATATGTCAATACCTGCATGGTAAGCGCCCCAGCGCCAACCGACTCCATAGGTAATGTTATAGTAACCAGGTACCGGCCACATAAAGTTACCCGTTACTGTGGAAGAACCGCCGTTAGTTCTTGCGGTGTTTCCGCTTGGAGTGTCATTCTGACCTGCCGCACGTCTTGCGGCTTCTTCTGCTGCGGCACGCTGTCTTGCTTCTTCGACAAGCCTTGCCCAAGTAGCCTCTGCTTCTTCCTGCTCCTTAGCTATCTCGCTCTTCTTTTGCTCGTAAATAGCCTTATCTTGTTCTAAAGCCTCTTGTGCCTCAGCACTCTTAGAATACAACTCTTTCAGTTTAGCTCTCTGCTGTTTCTTTTCTTCTTTCTGCTTATCATATGTAGCTTTTTCAGTCTCAACCTGAGATTTCTGACCCTCAAGCTTTTTCTTTGCAGCTTCATACTCATTTTTAACAGCAACTAGCTTATCTATAATCTTGTTGTCATGATCTGCTACTCTTTTAACAAGCTCGACCTTCATCAGCACATCGTAAAAATCATCTGCTCCGAGTATGATAGACGTATAAGAGTCATTTCCCGCAATGTACATTGCACGAAGTCTTTTCTTAAAGTCATTTATTCCCGATTCGATCTCAGCCTTTTTTGCGTCAACAAGCTTCTGCGTTTCAGCTATTTGAGAATTGAGAGCATCAATATTTGCCTGAAGCTCGGATATGTATTCGTCCAGACTTTGAATAGTTTTCTGGACTGTATTCATTTGCTTTTTAATAGCCTTCTGATTTTCCTCTTCTTTGGCAATATCGTCCTCAGTATCTTTGATTTGCTTGTCATATTCGTCCTGCTGAGCCTGATATTCCTCAACCTTTTCCTTTGCCTCCGAAATCTTAGAAGCAGAGGTCTCCATTACATTCTCAGACGGAAGTCTCGAAAAAAATCCGAAACTCAAGGCTAACGCTATAATACAAGTAATAGCCCTTTTTAAAAGTCTTTTCGCTTTCATTTTGTTCCTCACTTAGTTCTAAATGCAATTACTTTGTTCTTTTCTCTTTTTTAAACCTTAACATACTTGCTTGTACTGATCGTTGTTCCGATAGCGCCTATGACCGCACCAGCAATCAAATAAGCAACCCCCACAGGTATAACTATATCTTTGAATGAGTAAAGCGAATCTACTCCTAAAATCGTCAATATCTGATAGTTATCCTGTATTAATGATGCTGCTCCTCTGTAAACAAACATCGTAAGTATAAATGCTGCAACAGCCGCAACTATTCCTACTATCGTTCCCTCTATCTGGAAAGGTATCTTTATGAATTTATTTGTTGCTCCGACGTATTTCATTATATTGATTTCTTTTCTTCTTGCAAAAACGCTTGTTCTTGTAGTGTTTGAAATAATAACAAGACAAACTATAATAAGTGCAATCACAACTGCCAATGCAATAACAGAAAAGATATTTCTAACGCTTATAAGCACATCTGCAAATTCATTTGACGCCTTAACCGAGTCAACACCCTCAAGCGTAGACATACGGTTAGTAGTATCCTCCATTTTTTCAATGTCTTTAACAGAAACCTTATATGTGTCGGGAAGCGGATTATCTCCGTCTGTGTACTGGAACAACTCCTGCTCCTCTTTCGACATATCGTCGATCATTGATTTCCAAGCTTCTTCTTTTGAGTAGAAGACAGCCTTATCAACATTTTTGATTTGTTTAATACTTGTTTCCAAAGCTTTAATGGCTTCATCGGTAGAATCGTCCTTAATAATAACGATAACCTCATTTTTACCTTCAATTCCGCTGATGATCTTGTTTATATTTACAGAGGCTAAAACTGACAGCCCAACCATTAACAGCGAAACAAGCATTATACAAAACGATGCAAACGACATCATTTTATTTTTCCATATACTTGTTATTCCTTTACCAACAAGATAATTAAAACTACTGAGCTTCATTTGCGCCTCCTATTGTTTCGTCGAAGGCAATGCTGCCGGCGTTAATGTTTATTATTCTTCCTCCGAAATGCCTTACAATATCATGTTCATGTGTAACCATTAGAATAGTTGTTCCGCATTCATTAATACCCTTTAATAGCTCTACTATCTCATAAGAAAGAGCAGGGTCGATATTTCCCGTAGGCTCGTCCGCTATAATAAGCTGAGGGTCGTTTACCAATGCCCTTGCAAGTGCAACTCTCTGCTGTTCACCGCCCGACAGTTCCTCCGGGTAAGCCTTTGCCTTGTGAGCCAGCCCAACCAGCGATATTACATACGGTACTCTGCTTCTTATATATTTTTTTGGTGCGTCGATAACTCTCAGTACAAACGCAACATTTTCATATACTGTCATTGTAGGGATAAGTCTGAAATCCTGAAAAACTATACCCAGAGTTCTTCTTAAATTAGGTATTTTTCTTCTCTTTAGCTTTTTCAGATTAAAACCGTTTACGGTAACCGTTCCTTCAGTAGCGTCAATTTCCTTTAAAATCAGCTTTATTAGCGTCGATTTTCCAGCTCCTGACGAACCTACTACAAACGCAAAATCTCCGTCGTTAATTTTAAGCGAAACATGATTTAAAGCGTCAACTCCGGAAGAGTATGTTACCGATACATCATTAAATTCTACCAAAACTACACCGCCTTTAAATTCAGCCTTTACATTAGCCCCGCAAAGACCATTTCAAAACTTTAAAATTTAACCGGATTTGCCGACAGATACTTCTTAACCATCAATGCGATCTTGAATATTATTGCATGGTCGAATTCTCTTAAATCAAGACCTGTCAGCTTTTTGATTTTTTCAAGTCTGTAAACCAAGGTGTTTCTGTGAACAAAAAGCTTTCTTGAAGTCTCAGATACATTGAGGTTGTTTTCAAAAAATTTCTGAATAGTAAACAGCGTCTCATGATCAAGAGAATCAATAGAGCCTTTTTTAAATACTTCCCTTAAAAACGTCTCGCACAATGTCGTTGGAAGATGATAGATAAGCCTTGCTATTCCGAGATTTTCATATGAAACGATTGTCTTTTCAGTATCAAATACCTTTCCCACTTCAAGAGCTATCTGAGCCTCTTTAAATGACTTTGCCAAGTCATTTACTCCCTCTATAACCGTACCGATGCCCACATTAACTCTTGTATAAAACTCAGAGCTCAATGTGTCAGAAATAGACTTAGCCAGCTTTTCCAAATCGGTAGGCTCAATTGTTTCGTGTACCTCTTTTACCAATACGATATCCGATTCAGAAATATTAAATACAAAATCCTTACTTTTATCAGGAAAGAGATTCTGTATAACGTCGTAAGCTGAAACATCGTTTGATGAGAGTATTCTTATAAGCAGTACAACTCTTGAAACGTCGGCATTAAAGTGAAGTTCTCTTGCCTTTACCAAAATATCGGCAGGAAGAACATTGTCGAGCACAACGTTTTTTATAAAGTTATTTCTGTCATATTTTTCATCATAATATTGCTTTAAGCTTGACAGCGAGATTGCAAGAATATTAGCATACCTAAATGCCGTATCGTCAACGCCCTCAACAAAAACCGCAAAATCGGGCTTTATGTGAGTACCAAACGGCTTATAGGTGTACCCGTCACGAACAAAGATATCATGTGAGTCATTCAAATCAAAGGTAACAAACTCGTTCGTTGTTCCTATTTTAGAAAGCTCTGAACAAGCGATCACTGTGGCAGTTTCATCTATAACTCCTATAACACAATCCACTGTGTCCTTCATTTGGTGAATAACACTTTGAAACAATCTGTTTGACATGTCTTTTTACTCCTCTGAATAAATTTTAGTATGCCTAATAGGTCAAGCTGTCATTATAATAATAACAAAAAAATGATAATTTTGCAATAATAATCAAGCGTTTTTTTGTTGAAAAGCTATAATAGATAAAAATATATTCAAAAAATCATCTTTTCTTTGTACATATTACAGATTGTAACACATTATCATCGATCTTATGTTAAAATTCTATGAATAAAGAATTATCAACACTTTTAAACACCGATTTTTCAGCTATTTTTTCATTAATCTGCTAAGAATTATCCTTTTCTCATAAAAAACCACAAAAAAATAGCGAAGCATTAAGCTTCGCAGTGTTTTGATATTCGTTTATTAATTTTGAGGAAAATTAAACTTCCTCTGTGAAACCGCTTTCAACGAGCTCAACCAAGCCGTCTACAGCATCTTTCTCATCTGCGCCGTCGGCAATAATTCTTATAGCCGTTCCGCCGACAATACCCAACGAAAGAATTCCAAGCAAGCTTTTAGCATTTACTCTTCTGTCCTCTTTTTCAATCCAAATCGACGACTTGAATTCATTGGCTTTCTGAATAAAGAAAGTAGCAGGACGAGCGTGCAAACCTACTTTATTTTGAACAACAACATCTTTAACAAACATTACATATCTCTCCATTTCATTAAATTGCTCAAAAGTAATACCGTGATATTTTTATAAATATATTATACCCTAATATTTTTCTTAGTCAACGATATTTTAGGATAAAATAGTGAATTAGCCAAAAATTCTGCTTTTTGATTACAGACTGCGTTATCAAGCCATTGATATTTGTGTATTTTAACCATAAAAACCTTGATGCACAATGCAATTTGTACAAAAAATCTTAATAAATTATAAATTTCAAATGCTTTATGTCACTAATAGTCGAGTATATTTTCAAAAAATCATCAAATTTCACACTTGGTATTTATATAATCGTGTAAAAACTTGCTGTCAGTATCAGAGAGCTTTTCAAAATCAATTAAGTCAGGACGCTTTTCATAGGTTGCAATAAGAGACTGCTCATGCCTCCACTTGTCAATATTAGCATGATGACCGGACAAAAGAATCTCAGGAACTCTCTTATCATGCCAAACCTCAGGACGGGTGTACTGGGGGTATTCAAGCAATCCGCTATAGTGGCTCTCGTCCTTGTAATTATCCGGGCTTGACAAAACTCCGTCGATCATTCTTACAACTGCGTCTACAATGCACAATGCAGGAAGCTCGCCCCCTGTCAGTACAAAATCGCCTATTGAAATCTCCTCGTCTACGATTTCTTCAATAACTCTGTTGTCAACACCCTCATAATGCCCACATAATAAAAATATGCTGTCAAATTCAGAAAGTTCCTTAGCTTTTTCCTGATCAAAAGGCTTTCCCTGCGGCGAAACATAAATAACGTGCGGTTTCAAGCCCTCAGTCACAGCCTTAAAGCATCTGTATATAGGCTCAGCCTGCATCAGCATTCCCTTCTGCTCGCTGTAGGGAGTATCGTCAACACGCCTGCGCTTATCCAGAGTGTAGTCTCTGATATTGTGGCAGTTGACCTCAAAAATCCCTTTTGCTCTTGCCCTCCCTACTATGCTTTCAGACAAATACGCCTCACAAAGTTCCGGAAACAGCGTTGCTATATCAATCCTCATCAAAAAGTCCCTCCAGCGGTCTTATATACATTTTTCCGTTCTGCAAATCTGTTTTGATAATTACATCTGCTATAGCCGGTATATAGTATTCCTTTCCGTCTTCAGACTTTATGTGATACACGTCGTTTGCTCCCGTTTGAAAAACATCCTTTATCTCTCCGTATACCCTCTGGTTATCGACGTCAACAACGGTAAGCCCTATTAAATCCTGAAAGAAATAATATCCCTCCTCTAGTCCGACATCATCTCTGTCCATAAAAAGAATTTTATTTCTCAAAGCCTGTCCTTCCTCGACAGAGTCTACGCCTTTAAGCTTCATTATGACCATATTTTTTTGAACTCTGCTGTGCTCAACTTCAAACTCTCTTTTGCCGTCTTTTGAATACAGCTTGTCAAACTCACAGATAAACTCGGGCTCATTGCACCAAGTCTCAACCTTTACATCGCCTTTAAGACCGTGAACCGAAACAATTTTTCCGATCTCCAGATATTTTTTCATACAAATGTTCCTCACTAAACTATATTAATCTTCCCCGACAAGTATTCCTTGATATGAATTTCTCCTTGCCATTTCTTTGTCTATCTCATTCATCACGCAAAACTTTTTTAAGCTCCAAAGAGGGGCAATTAGATCCTCTTTAACTCCGTCGCCGGTTACCCTTTCAATAACCACATCTTCCGGTATCCTCTCAAGCTGATTGCATACTATCTGAACATACTCGTCTCTCTCCAAAGCTTTGACCTCACCGCTTAAATACTCCTTATGCATCTTTGTTCCTTTGATTATATAAAGGAGATGAATTTTCATACCGTGAGGGTATAATGCTCCTACTGTCTGTGCGGTGTTTATCATCATATCTTCAGTTTCGCCCGGAAGCCCGTTTATTATATGAACGCAAACATCTATACCACGTTCTTTGAGCATATTGTAACCCTTTAAAAAATCATCATAAGTATGGCACCTATTGATCTTCTTTGCAGTAAAATCATAAATTGTCTGAAGTCCAAGCTCAACCTCAAGGTTTGTTTTCTTTGAAATCTCATAAAGCATATCTGCTGTTTCTTCACTTATGCAGTCTGCTCTCGTAGAAATATTAAGACCCACAGCGTCTTTTAACTTCATCGCCCTCTCAAACAGCTCTTTTTGTACATTCAGAGGCGCATAGGTGTTCGTTCCTGCCTGAAAATACGGAATACACTTAGCGTCACTCCACTTTTTCAAAAGGCTCTGCCTGACTTCATTAAACTGCCTTTCTATATCATCAAGAGGATTTCCTGCGTAATCTCCGCTCATTTTATTTGAACAATAAGTACAGCCGCCCACTCCTTTTGTGCCGTCTCGGTTAGGACAGCCAAAATTAGCATTAAGAGGCACTTTGAATACCTTTTTCCCATATTTATGTCTTAGATAATAATTATAGGTATGATATCTTTTATTATCGTCTGAATACTTAAAATTATTGCTCTTCATCTTCAAACCCTACAGTGGTATTTGCCGTTGTTGCCTGCGGCGGTGTGTAAATTGTCGGCGGTTCGGTAGTATGCGCAGAGGTTTTAACTGTGGTGGTTCTCCACGTTGTTGTTCCCCTAAACGACCATGTAGTACCTGTAAACGTCGTAGTTGTAGGCACTGACGCAGATGTCGTTTTAGCTGTCGTTTTCTTAGTTGTTGTCTTTTTTGTTTTTGCAGTTGTTGTTAGCTGTCCGGGACCTACAAACAAAGACCCCTTTAGTTTCCTTGTTGTGTTGGTCGTTTTGCCTGTATACTGCGTTGTAGTTGGCGGAGCAGTTGTTGTAATAGTTACCATAATAGGCTCATCGTAGGTCTTTATGCCTATTATCTTTCCGGTATCAACAGAGACAAAGCCCTTTTCATCATTAAAGCCTGCAAGTCCGTAAGCGTATGAAAATACTCTGTGCGTGTCAAACAGCAACTGCTTGCCGGGAAGTCTTTTCATATAGTTTTTTGACAGCTTTTTTGTAAATTTACCGTTCAACACAGTTTCGGTTGAAATTTTATTGTTGTTTTCTATATACTCCCCATTATTTCTCAAAAGCGCAAATGAAATACCCATTATCATTATAAGTATAAACACAACAGCGACATTGATAAAGTTATATTCTCCCACAACGGCGTCTTTGCCTATTTTGCGCAGCACAGCATCGCCCTCGAGTGAAGCTGTCTCATTCCCCTTAGGCGGAACTTTTAGGCTAGAGTTATCAGGATAAACCGCATTTTTGTAATCATAATCATCAGGTTTTTTCTGATTATTTTTTAAATCGGTCTTTCTGTTGTATACTTCAGCCTGTGAGTTATTAAGTTTTTTCTTTCTTTTTTTGCTCATTAAAAACTATCCTTTATACCTTTATCAAGCCGTAACACTTGATGCTGTTGCCATAACCAGTAATAAACAAATGCCTACAGTTTGAGAAATCCTCATTACTGCGTAATTTTTTTCACTCTTCTTTGAAAAATCACTAAGGTTCAAAATTATAACCTCTTTAACCTTAGGTATCATAATAAGCACGCCTATTATTGCAAGGAACAAATATGAAAGCGTTTTATTTCTCATATTAACGCTCCACCAATAATCTGTACCTATGCCGAATAACGCTTTAAACCAACGAAGAAAGTCCTCCAATCTTGCAAAATACGCAATAGCCGCACCCATAAAAACGGCGAGAAGAGTATAAACATATCCCACGATTTTCGGAAGCATATCTAAAATTCTTTTCAAAAACAGCTTCTCGATTAACACCAGAAAAGCAAAATACAGTCCGAATATCAAAAAATTCTGACTGAAACCATACCATAAGCCTATTAAAATCCCCGAAAGTAAAATGCCCGAAATATACTTTACTTTGTTCGTTTTATAAGGAGCGACCAAAAAGTCCTCGAAAAACTCTGTCAAAAGCTTATTAAAGCCCTTTACAATACCGCTTACATATCCGCTTAAATATATGGGTGAAAAGTTTTCCTTATACTTAAAACCGTTTAGAGTTCCCAGACCCAAAGCCATATCGGTATAGCCTGTAAAAACGAAGTATATACTTCCGATAAACGCAAGCATACCCACCCATGCTCCGAACGGCGTAAGCTCGTTTAAATTCAATCCTGCCGCTTTGATTTTTTCAAATGAAAGCCCTAGTATCATTACTTTTGCAAAACCAATTATAAACCTGTTCAAGCCGTCGTTTAAATTCTGACCTGTTATAGTTCTCTTTCTTATCTGCTCTGAAACATCTCCGTATCTAACTATAGGCCCTACAATCATAAAATGATAGCTTACCATATAAGTAAACAGACAAAATATGTTTTTCTCCGGTTTAATTCTTTTCTTATAAACGTCCCCGACGTATGATATACCCCTTAAAGTGTAAAAAGCAATTCCCAATGGAATAAGCTTATTCGCAAACGTCAAATGTTCTATTCCGAGATTTTTGAACAGCGAGTTCCAGCAGAAAACTATATACAATGACGAGTTCATAACTATTGAACAAACAAAGCCTAAATTTCTAAGCCATTTATTTTTGCCGTATCCTGCTAAAAGCCCGAACAAATAGTCAAATATAACCGTGGTAAACAACAGCAGTACAATCATCGGTCTTCCGAATGTAAAGAACACAATAGACGTTAAAACGAGTATAAGATTTTTATACTCTGTGCTTCTGTCCAGAAATGTTATCAGTATAGTTATCGGAAGAAATCCATATATAAATATAAGATCCGAATATAACAAACCGCATACTCCTTTTAACAAGAGGTTCTCCTCTATTTTCCTGACTAATATTTTAACATAAACCATAGCTTTTATCAAGCTGCATTTTACACAAGAAATAATAAAGGCATTCCCTTATTACCAAGAATGCCTTATATTTATAGTTATTATTTTTTGATATAATCAGAAAGCCAAGCACTTGCTATATCAAGCGCGTCATAAAGACTGGTTTTCTCAGCAGTTTTATTTATTCTCTCATTCGGCGGAAGACTGTCATCAGTAGCCATTCTGAAAAGTCTTACCTTGTTCGCAACATCCAAACCGTTTATTTCCTCAGTGGAAACTATCTGCATCATAACTACATAATCGTCTGTCATATTGCCGTAGTAGATCTCTCTGCCCTTTCTCACAAGCGGTAAGCCCTTATAGGTGAAAAAGTCGCATTTTTTTGTTGCCATATTCCTCACTCCTTTCTGTGGTCTATGACTATTATAACAAATATCCTATGTGAAAATTGTCTTTTATTAGACCTCAAAACTTAATTAATTCGTTTGAATTTCCTTGCCTTCTATTGCCCTCTGCATATCTGAAACCAGCTTATTAACATAAGTGCTTTCGATCCGATAGCTAGTTTTTCCGTTAAGCTTGACAATAGTTCTTCTGTTTGTGTCCTTAAAGAACTTCAAAACATCTTTACCGCCGTCAATCCTGTTTATGCTGACCGTAAGATAGCACTTATTTTTCGGCTCCTTAAAATAAACCTCCGTTGTAGGACATTGAAGCAATACCTGATACCAGCTCTTCCACACATCAACGTCAAGCTCTTTGCCGTTTAATTTAACAGAACTCAGCTTCATTTCCTGCTGCTCGTCCTCATCAGCCTGAGCGTCGGGGTCAATCTCCGATTTCAGCTTAAATACAGTTTTCTTCTTGCCGTCGTCAACAACGACCGATTTTAAATCGGTAGCGGCATTATAAGTCATCAAGCTTGAAATAAAGTCTGACGGCTCTGCTCCCACCCAAGGCAGGCTGCCGGCAGAAACCTCAAATATAACGTCCTTGCCGCTTACTCCGTCAAGATATGTGTAATAAGACTCAACTGTCGTAGTCTCCTTGCCTTGTGAATCCCTTTCATAAACAGGATCTCCTACCGACAATGTGTATGTTCCATCGCTTGTCTCAAGTCTTACCTTAGTTATTGGGTGTGATAATCCGTATTTCTCAAAATCCTTTTTATTTGGCTTTGCCTTGACGGCAGAAACAGCCGACAACCCCCACATTCCGTGCGTTATCTCCGCCGAATTTGTTGCGTCAAGATATGCGTAAACCGGTTCTGACATAACCTGTGATGACGGCATATTATCCAAAGTCTTTTCAGGAGTAATGATAACCATATCATAGTCGAGCGATTTTGAAGTAATCGTCTCTTTTATAAAATCAGGATAATCCTCGTCACTTACCGGTTTATCAAGCATTGTTAAGGCTATAAAATCCTCTTTAGTATAAAAGAAGTACGAAAGTGAGCCGGAAGCTATTGTATAAACGGTATTCTTTCCTTGCTCGCATACATAATAATCGTCCTCATTTGGCGCAATATCACCTATTAAATAGGTCCTGTTTGTATTGTTGTCATCAGAAAACGAAACCGTAAATTCCGCACTCGGATCTTTAAGACCGTATTTGGACAAATCCTCTGCATTTTCTTCCGCTATATCGGTCGCAGAAAGCTCTGCAATTATTGACGCCATTCCCGAATATACAGTGTTTGACTGCTCGATACCGTCTAACGCCTTTATCTCCCACTCATCAGTCTTTCCCTGAACCTGACTGATTTTAAAGCTGTCTTTCTCGTTTTTGACCTCTACACTTTTAACATAGGTGTTATCAAGATTCTCTGCAATATCATTTGTCAAAGGTATAGTCTTAACACTTTCAGCCGAACTTGATGATACCTCGCTTGAACTGTCGCCGTTCTTGCCTGTTATATTCAAAACAAGCAAAGTAACCCCTAAGCAGACAATAACAACAGCACATATAATAATACTCTTTATTTTAGAATTCATTTAGATTTCTCTCCTATTGCCTATCTGTTCTTTCTCCTTATCCAAATTATGATTCCCAATGCAAGAACAATAACAGGAATTATAACTATAAATACCCATTCAAGAACTCTGATCTGCGTGTTTGTAAGGTCAAACAAGCCTCCCTCAACGGTCTTTGGCTCTATAGTAATGCCTGATGATTTACCTGTAACGCCGTTTATTATGCTGAGTATCCACTGTCTGTTTAAATACTGCGACATCTGAAGCACAGTATCATCAAGGAAAAATTCAGAACCAAGAGCAATAAGATTGCTGTAATTAGTCTCATCTCCGATAAACACAGCCTTTGAACCAATTGCTGCGGTAACTGTTACCCCGCTTGTCAGCTCTTTGCTGTTTTTATCCATAGTATAACCTGTATCAGACGTCTGAATATAAGCCTCGCAGGTTCTCATATTCTTTTCATTAAAATCTATGGTAATAGGCTTTGTATATAAATTCGTAAACAGCCTAAGAGAATCGTCCTTGATGTCGTCCATAAACTTGTCGCTTGAACGCTCCATAAACACATATCCGTTGCTTGCATTGCTTCCGTTTGAATCATATACAAACTCGTCTCTGAACTTTATTCCGTACTCCTCTAAAAGCTCGTCGATATTCGGAGTGTTAGGCTGCTGAACGCTTTCAATGTAAAGAAGATTCTTTTCAAGCTTCTCACCGTTATCCAAAAACGCCGATACCTTTTCAACTTCCTCTGCCGTATAATCAACGCTCGGAGCTCCCATAACAATAAGGTTTGCTTCCTTTGGAATATCCTGAGTCGTTATATCAACACTGTTTACTATATATCCGTTTGCATTTAGCAGACTTTGAAAATACGACAACGATGTCAGTTCGTTTCTGCCGGTAAGCAGAGTAACTGTTACAGGGTTTGCGTCAGTAACCTTTAAAATTGCAGACGTGATAGCCTGTTCTGCACAGTTGCTCTCAATTCCCGTAGGATAGTTCTGAATAGCGGTCATTCCGCCGTAGTATTCTATAAACGAGTCGAGAGTTCCTCCCATATTCTGCTGAAAAGAGGTTTCAAAATCGTTTGAGAAATTAACCAGGTCCTGCGGATGCACAACCGTTGTTCTGTCGTGATTTTTGCCCGACTCAACTATGATGTCATACTCGGAAAGACTGTCCTCATATTCTGATTTTACCTCCGGATTTGACAAAAGGTCTATATATTCAATAGAAAAGTTTTTATTGCCCTTAACTATGTTTTTCAAAATCTCATTAGACTGTCGGATATATTTCGAGGTCGAAGTAAATTCACTTTCCTCAGACAAAACTGTGATTTTTACCTTTTTATCCACTCCCTTGATATAATCCGCAGTTTCATCAGAAATCGTATATGATTCATCTGACGTCATATCAATGGTAAGCGGAAATCTCTCAAACACGCTTGTCGCAACGATATTCACAAGCACCAAAACAACTATGAAAACAACAGTTAAAACAGTAGCCATAGTCCCGTGCTTTAGCCTTTTAAAATTTTTCTTTGGCTTTTTCTGCTTTTTTGCCTTATCCTCAAACTTCTCCTCTTGAATTGAAACGTCTAAGCTTTCATTAGTCTCTGAAACTGTCTCAGTCTCGGTTTCAGTCTCAAATTCTGTTTCTTTATCAGCAGAGCTTATATCACTATTTGATGCTTCAACCACTTCGGTTTCCGAATTTTCCGTTGTCTCTGATAATATCTGCTCTTGCTGTTCAAAATCTTTCTCGTCCATATTCATCTTCGCTACCTCCTTTAAGCCCAACGGCGTTTTTCAAGCACTCTGACTGTAAAGAACATAAATGCCACGGCAACGCTGATGAAGTATAATGCACTCGATAGATCGAATTGACCGTATGTAAATCCGATATATCTTTCTAAAAAGCAAAGCTTATTGAGAATAGTCTGTACAATTTCAATAGGTATAAAGCTTGAAATAACCGAAAGCAGGCTCATAAGACCGATTGAAGCCAGACTTATAACTGCTGAAACGACCTGATTTTCAGTAAGGCTTGAAGCAAAAATGCCTATTGAGATACACGCAGCGCCCAAAAGCAGCAGACCTACAATATTACCGAAAATTGTGAGCCAGTCGGGCTTTGAAAACGCCGAAACAACTACTGAAAATATAAGAGTTATCGCTAAGCCCATAATATAAACTAAAAATGATGCGAAAAACTTTCCTGCTACGATCCCCGACAAATTAACAGGAGAAGTCAAAAGGATCTGATCGGTTTTTTGTCTTTTATCCTCAGATAAAGTTCTCATAGTGAGTATTGGTATCAAAATAACTATTATAATAAGCAGCCACAGAAAAAACTGGGTAAGCTCTGCTGTTCCATACCCTTGAGCGCCTCCCGAAGAACCCGAAGAGCCCTTAGCAATAGATGTTACAGAATAATCTATTCCTGCCAGCGCAAAAAATATTGCAAGAAAAATATACCCTATAGGAGTAGTAAAATATGAAACAAATTCTCTTCTAAAAATTGCTTTCATTATTCATTACCTCCGTTTCTTTGCACAGCGGGAATACTCTCCCCAACTGTAAGTCTTAAGAATATATCTTCAAGCGACATATCCGAAGTTTTAAGCTCCATAATATACCAGCTTCGCTCAGAAATCCTCTTAAACAGCTCACGGCGAATATCAACGCCCTCCTCCGATTCGATAGAAAACCCGCAGAACTCGTCGGTGTCTTTTGATGTCATAGAAATTGATTTAACGCCGACTATTGAGCTTATCACCTTTTCAACCTCATCAAAAGGTCCGTCTATCTTGACTGAGATTTTGTTGTTGTTGACTAGGTTCTTTGAAAGGTTTTCCTCGGTATCATCGGCAACGATCTTGCCTTGATTTATTACAACGATTTTATCGCACACAGCCTGAACCTCAGACAAAATATGCGAGGACAGAATAACCGTATGGTTTTTGCCTAGCCTTTTGATAAGCGTCCTTATTTCAATGATCTGATTAGGGTCAAGACCAACAGTAGGCTCGTCTAAAATAAGCACATTGGGATTTCCCACAAGCGCCTGCGCAAGACCAACTCTCTGCTTGTATCCCTTTGAAAGGTTCTTTATCACTCTGTTATAAACATTTTCTATTTTCACAAGATTACAAATGTCTTTAAGATGCGTATTTCTCGGCAGCTTGCACTTTTTCAAATCATAAACAAACGAAAGATATTCCTTAACAGTCATATCCATATAAAGCGGCGGCTGCTCGGGAAGATAGCCTATCTTCTGCTTAGCCTTTATAGGGTTTTCCAAAATATCAACCCCGTCTATCAGCGCAACGCCGTCTGTTGACGAAATATATCCTGTGAGAATATTCATAGTTGTGGATTTACCTGCGCCGTTAGGTCCTAAAAATCCGAGTATTTCGCCATCTTCGGCTGTAAATGAAATGCCGTCTACAGCCTTTTTGTCTCCAAAATGCTTTGAAAGATTTTTAACTTCAATCATATAAGGATAACCTCCTCACGATAGTATTTTTAAACCATCTGTATTCTAGCAGTTTATTGTGATAGTTGTATGAAAAACTAAAGAAATGGTCTTACCTGTCATTCAGTTTGGCAAGCCTCCGCCTTTTAACAATCAGCATATTGCTTAGCTCACTTTGACAGCTTTTCTATAGCCGTTTTAACTCTATTTATTGACTCGTCTTTGCCCAAAATAACGCAAAGCTCAACTCCGCCGCCCGGCGTGAAAGCCTTGCCGGAAACAGCAACTCTCAACGGCCAGAAAACAACTCCGTTTTTGACTTCCATTTTCTTAACAAGCTCAACGACCTTGTTGTATATAGTCTCCTGATTCCAGCTGTTCTCATCAATACTCTCTAAAACGGGCAAAACCTCTTTTAAAGAAACAAGTGAGTTTTCCTCATTCGTTTTCATCTTTCTATGACAGTACAAAGCATTGTCATACTCGGGCATTTTGTCAATAAAGTCAACCTGCTCCGGAATATCGGTAAAAAGCTCGGTTCTCGGCTGCAAAAGCTCTGCAACCTCTCTTAAGTTTATATCCTCCCTCTTTATAGCCTGCTTTAAATAAGGCATTGCGTGGCGTTCAAACTCCTCAATAGGCATTTTTCTTATATACTCTCCGTTTATCGCCTTCAGCTTCATAGCATCAAAAATTGCAGGAGATTTTGAAAGACCCGAAACGTCAAATTCCTCAATCAGCTCAGAAAGAGTGAAAATCTCTCTTTCTCCTTTAGGCGCCCAGCCGAGCAATGCAATATAGTTGAGTATTGCCTCAGTCAGATAGCCCTGCTTTATCAAATCTTGATAAGACGCGTCACCGTCACGCTTTGCAAGCTTATGCTGCTTGTCCTTCATTATATGCTCAACGTGAATATATTTAGGTACTTCCCAACCGAACGCCTCATAAAGAAGATTATACTTAGGCGTTGAAGAGAGATACTCGTTTCCCCTTACTATATGGGTAATTCCCATCAGGTGGTCGTCGATTACATTTGCGAAATTATACGTCGGATAGCCGTCGCTTTTTAGAAGTATCTGATCGTCAAGCGTTGAGTTAGGAGTTGTTATGTCTCCGTAAAGCTCGTCGTGGAATGTCGTTTCACCCTCTGTAGGAACCTTCTGCCTGATTACATATGGTATTCCGGCTTCAAGCTTTTCCTTAACTTCCTCATCGCTTAAGCTTCTGCAATGCCTGTCATACATAGGCATAACTCCGCTTGCCTCCTGTACAGCCTTTAACTCATCCAAACGCTCCTTATCGCAAAAGCAGTAATAAGCCTTTCCTTTCTCTACAAGCTCTATTGCATAATCCTTATACATTCCCATTCTCTCAGACTGTATATACGGACCGTATTCTCCCCCAACGTCAGGACCCTCGTCCCAGTTAAGTCCGCACTCTCTGAGCGTATTGTAAATAACGTCGGTCGCTCCCTCTACAAGCCTTTCTCTGTCGGTGTCCTCAATTCTCAAAATAAAGTCTCCGCCGTTTTTCTTTGCAATAATATAAGTGAACAACGCTGTTCTTAGATTTCCTATATGCATATACCCTGTGGGGCTTGGCGCAAATCTTGTTCTTACCTTGCTCATTATAAATCCTCCCAATGTTTAAAAAATTCTCTTGTTTTATTTATATCAGACTTGACCTGTCTTTTTAGCTCATCAACACCTTCAAATTTCCTCTCCGGTCTTAAAAAACAAATAAGCTCGACCTCTGCAACTTGTCCGTATACATCGCCCTCAAAGTCAAGGATATTCGTCTCAATCAACGGCGCAAACCTTACCTCAACTGTTGGTTTTACACCGATATTTGAAATACTGTTATGCCATTTGCCATTTATCTTTGTTCGGGTAATATAAACCCCGAACTTAGGTAATATATGTCCTTTTGTGATCTCTTGATTTATCGTCGGAAAGTCAAGAGTTCTGCCTATTTCGTTACCGTGCAGAACAGGCAGCTTGTAATAATAATTGTACCCAAGCATCTCGTTTGCCCTTTTAATTTCTCCACACCTTATGCAGTCTCTTATATCTGAAGAGCTTATCTTTCTGCCCTCATACTTCGCCTGCTTGACTATAACTGTCTTTATATGAAACTTCTCACACAGCAATTTTAATTTTTCTGCGTCTCCTTTTGCTCCCTTTCCGAACCGAAAATCCTCTCCGCAGACAACGACCTCTGCATTCAGCTTTTTATATAATACCTGTTCAACAAACTGTCTTGCTGTCATATTCTTCATTTCATCAAATGCAGGGGAATATATATAGTCAACTCCCAATCTCTCAAAATGCTCTTTTTTCAAATCGTCAGATAAAAGCATTTCTATATGTCCTCTGCCCTTTGTGGTGACGGTATCTGTTTTAAACGTGAACAATACAACATCTAAACCCTGCCTTTTAAACTCACAAGCGGTATTAATAACAGTCTGATGCCCTCTGTGCACTCCGTCGAATATCCCCATTGTTACAGCTGTTTTATTCTTAAAAGCATTACTGCTTTTTGTAATGTCCAAAATCATAATATCAATCCCTTTGCCAAGAACCGAATTAGTTTACATTCAAAATCTCAGCTTAAAAGAAATTCTTTTTTATAACAAATTCATTTGTTTTGTTGTCTGCAAAAGCCAGACCTAAAAACTCATTATCACTTCCGTACACACGATATGTATTTCCGCCCTTTGCCATAACCTGTTCTAGTCTTAGCTTTACGCCGTTTTTATATAGTCTTGTATGCTTTTGATTTAAAACGACTCTTTCATACATCTTAAATGCACTTTCAATAGGGTACATAATCCCCTCAATGCCTTTACCGCTTTCTATAAGCGACTTAACCTCGTCAATCGTATGGCTTTGAGAAATATCATACCCGCTTGATGATGTTCTCTCAAGCGATGTTAAAACTCCTCCAGTACCGAGAGACTCACCCAAATCGTGGATTATGGTTCTTATATAAGTTCCCTTAGAGCAGTATATCTCTAATTCTCCCGTTTGCGAAGCCTCATCAAACTCAGTAACTTCTATTCTTTTGACATTTATCTTTCTCGGCTTTCTCTCTATCTCTTTACCCTCTCGTGCAAGCTCATAAAGACGCTTTCCGCCTATTGATACTGCCGAATACATCGGAGGAAGCTGTTCTGTTTCGCCTAAAAACGCCTTGACATTTTCTTTTAGCCTGTCAAAACTGATGTCTGACTTTTCCTCAAAAATGATTTTGCCTGTAATATCCTGAGTATCAGTTTTTATACCTAGCTTAAATCCTGCCTTATAGCTCTTTTCATTGTTAGGCAAAATGTCGCAAGCTTTTGTCGCCTTGCCGACAAAAACAGGCAACACTCCCGTAGCCATAGGGTCCAGTGTTCCTGCGTGCCCCAGTCTTTTGATATGAAGGATTACTCTCAGCTTTGCAATAACATCAAAGGACGTAAAGCCTTTCGGTTTGTTTATAACAATAATTCCGTTTAATTCTTTATCCATAGCTTTATGATTATTCAAACATCTCAGCGGCTCTGTCTGTTATCTTTTTCATAACCTCGTCAAATGTTCCGCTTATCTGACAGCCGGCAGCACGAAGATGACCTCCGCCGCCAAAGCTTTTGCAAAATGCGCAGGCGTCGTGCTTATCGGTAGTCCTTACCGACAGCTTATAATCGTTTTCACCCTTTTCTTTAATGGTTATGCCGACTTCAACACCCTCAACTGTGAGAGGAATTGTCGCTAATTCCTCAAACTCGGCAGACTCTACACCGCTGTTGTCTATAAGAGCCTTTGGCACAAATTCAATAGCGCATCTGTCATCAAAGCAGAATTTTAAATTTCTTAAAACCTCCTGCTCGACCTTAATTACACCTCTTGGCTTAACATCAAACATCATACGGTTTAAGTATCCGTGATTTATGCCGTATGAAATAAGCTCAGCCGCTATCATATGTGTTTTAGGCGAAACGCTTTCAAACTTAAAGCATCCGGTGTCTGTCGCGATGCCAATATAAAGACAAGTCGCAATAAGCTTTGTTATAGGTCTTTCCATATATTTCATCAGCTCATATAATGTCTGGCAAGCGGCAGCAGAATCATTATCAATATAATACAGCTTCGCATATTTTTTATTTGTCATATGGTGATCTATACAAAGATCGACTTTTCCCTCTTTTTTGTACTCAGACAAATTATCGCCTAACAGCTCTAAGCTGGCGATGTCTACCGCAATAACGCACTTTTCTTCAAAATCCATAGGCTTGTAATTAGGGTACATAAACTCTTTATACTTTTTTGGGAAAGGCTCGTTATTTAAAACATTAGCTTTCTTTCCCATATCCCTAAGCAGATAGCATAGTGCAAAACCTCCGCCTAAGGTATCGCCGTCGGGACTTTTGTGCGTTAAAATCGTTACATTATCACATTCGTCGCTTTCCAAAAAGCTTTTAATCTTTGAAAAATCCACCTGTATGTCACTCCTTTGCGGAAATCACTCAATTGTTTTTAACATAATCCAACGTATAATTATTTCTCGCTGTCGTCATCATAATTTGATTTATCACTTGAAATGTCCTTTAAAATCTTGTTGATTTTTATAGAATGTTCAATAGAATTATCAGCGACAAATTCCAGTTCGGGACATTTTCTCAGCCTGAGAACATTAGAAATTTCACGCTTTAAAAGTCCGGACGCCGACTCAAAGCCTTTAACGGCTTCTTTTGCCTTTTCAAATCCCTCGTAAGATGAAACATAAACCTTGCAGTATGAGATATCGTTTGAAACATCGCAGCGAACAATTGTAATCATACCGTTGTTATTGATTCTCGGATCCTTTAAATCTCTTATTTTACCTGAAATAATCCTTCTTATATCCTCAGATAATCTTCTTGGTTTGTAACCTGCCAATTTGTATTCTCCTTAAAGTTTTTATATATACGCCTGCTGTAAAGATTAGTAGGTCTGAATTAAGTATTTTTACGCTAGTCTCTGTACTCTTCCATATAAAAAGCTTCTAAAATATCTCCCTCTTTAATATCGGAAAATTTCTCAAGAGATATACCGCATTCATACCCTTCTGAAACCTCTTTAACGTCGTCTTTAAACCTTTTCAGACTTGCCATCTTATCCTCAGCTATAACGATACCATCACGAACGACTCTTATTTCGTTGTTTCTGCCTACTTTTCCCGACAGCACATAACAGCCCGCAACCTGACCGACATTAGAAATCTTGTAAACCTGTCTTACCTCTACACGGGCAGCCTCGACCTCACGGTATTTAGGCGCAAGCATACCCTTCATAGCGTCCTCTATCTCCTCGATTGCGTCGTAGATAATTCTGTAAAGACGAATGTCAACTCCGTCACGCTCTGCGCTGTCCTTAGCGATAGGGTCGGGGCGTACATTAAATCCAACGATAATTGCGTTTGATGCAGCAGCCAACATAACGTCGCCCTCTGAAACAGCACCAACAGCGCCGTGTATAACCTTAACTCTTACCTCGTCGTTTGAGATTTTTTCTAATGATTGCTTGACAGCCTCAACTGAACCCTGAACGTCCGCCTTAACAATGATAGGAAGCTCTTTTCTTTCTCCCTCTGTGATCTGGCTGAACAGGTTTTCTAAAGTAACCTTTTGATACTGTCCGAATATCTCTTCCTTTGCCTGATGCTTTCTCTGCTCTGCAAGCTCTCTTGCAAGCTTTTCGTCTGCAACAACGTTAAAAGCGTCTCCGGCGTCGGGAACTTCGCCCAAACCTGTTATCTCAACAGGAGTTGAAGGTCCTGCCGACTTTATCTCCTCGCCCTTGTCGTTTTTCATTGTTCTGACTCTTCCGACAGCAGTTCCCGCTATAATAATATCTCCCAAATTAAGCGTTCCATTCTGAACAAGTATAGTTGCAACAGGACCTCTGCCCTTATCAAGCTTAGCCTCGATAACGGTTCCTTTTCCCAACCTGTTCGGATTGGCTTTAAGCTCTTTGACCTCTGCAACAAGCAAAATGTTTTCCAAAAGCTCATCAATTCCCATTCCTGTAACCGCAGATACAGGAACGCAGATAACGTCTCCGCCCCATTCCTCGCAAAGAATTTCATGCTCAGTCAATTCCTGCTTTATTCTGTCTGGGTTTGCGCCCTCTTTATCCATCTTATTTATAGCGACAATTATAGATACCCCTGCCGCCTTTGCGTGGTTTATAGCTTCAACAGTCTGAGGCATAACGCCATCGTCTGCCGCAACAACCAATATAGCAATATCAGTAGCCTGCGCCCCTCTTAGTCTCATAGCTGTGAACGCCTCGTGTCCGGGAGTGTCAAGGAATGTAATAGGCTTACCGTTGCACATAACCTGATATGCGCCGATATGCTGTGTGATTCCGCCTGCCTCAGAGTCCGTAACGTGTGCGTTGCGGATTCTGTCAAGAATTGATGTTTTACCGTGATCGACGTGTCCCATAACAACTACTACCGGGCATCTCTCAACTAAATCCTCTTCCTTATCCTCTTCATCAACAATAAGACGTTCCTCAATAGTTATGTGAACTTCCTTTTCAACCTTAGCACCAAGCTCTTCTGCAACAAGTGATGCAGTGTCAAAGTCAACGACCTCGTTAATAGAAGCCATTATTCCAAGACCCATAAGCTTCTTGATAACCTCAGTTGCAACGACCTTTAATCTCGAAGCAAGCTCTGATACAGTTATCTCGTCAGGGATAGAAACCTTGAGCTGCTGTTTTCTTGCACGCTCAAGCTCCAGCCTTTTAAGCTTCTGAGCTTCTGTTTCAACCTTGTTAGACTTCCGCTGTTTTCTGTATTGCTGAGACTTCTGCTTTATCTTCTGCTTTTTGGTATAGTTATCCCTTCCCCTGCCTGACTTTGTTTCGGCAAGAGTGTCATACTTCTCGTTGTATTTATCAAGGTTTACATAGCTTCCCCTTGTATCAACAGTCTTGGTGTTAGAGTGCTTTACTTCTCCCTTTGAAACGGTTACTCCGCTCTGCGAAGAACCGGTTGAAACAAGCTTTTGCTTTGTACCGTGATCCTGCTTTTTCGGCGGTGTTTTTTTCTTCTGAGGCAGAGGCTTCTTTTCTTTTTCTTTTTCCTTTTCAGCCATTTTCTTAGGCTCAGCCGCCTTAACCGCTGCCTTTGGAAGTTTCTCTTTCTTTTTATCAGAATTATCCGCTTTTGCCTTTTTAGGTTTGCTTACAGACTTTTTCTCCGTCTTAACAGCAGACTTCTTTTCAGCCTTTTTAGTCTTTGGCTTTGGCTTTTCCTTTTCCTTTTTCTCTTCTTTAACAACACCGCTTGTAAAATACGCTTCAAAGCTATCGACTTGATTTTTCTGTGTGAAATACTCAAACACATAAGTTACCTCTTTAGGGCTGAGTGATGAAACCGCCTTTTTAGGTTCTACAGATATTCCCTCAAGACACTTGACAACATCTGCCGTAGTAACTTTTAAATCCTTAGCAAGATCTCCGAGTTTATAATTTTTTACCATAGGTTTCAATAACCTCCTTAACATTGTACGTATCATCATATATTTAAATTTCTTTCATATAAATAATTGCCTTTTTCATAAACCCGCCGTCGTTGACCGATATTATCCCGACCTTCTTACCCAGTTCAACTCCGACCGTTTCCATATCTACTCCGAGAGAATAAAGCGGTACGTTTTCATTCATACATACAAACTTGATTTCTTTAAGGCTTTTTGGTGAAATGTCAGCAGCTGTACATATACCCTTTGAAATTCCGCTTTTGCACGCGTCCTTGCACATATCCATTCCGAGAGAAAGCTTACCTGCTCTCCTAGCCATTGTCAAAAGTCCCATTATCTTATTCATTTGACAGCTCACTTTCCATCTCGTCATATATATCGTTCGATATCTGACAAGAAAAGCTTTTTTCAAGTCTTCTTGATTTTCTCGCTTTTTGCAGACATTTCAAATCTCCGCAGATATATGCACCTCTGCCTGACTTCTTTCCTGTCAAATCGAGTGAAATTTCACCCTCTTTTGATTTTACAACGCGTATAAGCTCTTTTTTAGGCTTCATTTCACCGCAGCCTATACACATTCTCATTGGAATTTTCTTGGTTTTCATATATAGCTATCTTCCTTTATCTCTCCGCACTAACGATTTATCTCTTAGTTATATTTCGTCTGCTTTTACATATGTTTACTCTATCTCTATCGGATTTTCCGGGCTGATATCAATTTTGTAACCTGTCAGCTTTGCAGCCAGCTTAGCATTTTGTCCCCTGTTTCCGATAGCAAGAGACAGCTGGTCGTCGGGAACAATTACCTCACAAGCTCTTGTTCCGTCCTCTGCAAGAATTACCTTGATCACATTGGCAGGAGAAAGTGCTGAGGCTATAAACTCTGCGTCATCCTCGCTGTAAGGGATAATATCAATTTTCTCTCCTTTTAATTCCTTTACGATTGCTGAGATCCTTGAACGCTTAGGACCTATACAGGCACCGACTGCGTCTACATCTTCATTTTTAGAACAAACAGCAACCTTGCTTCTTGAACCTGCTTCTCTTGATATACCCATAATCTCAACTGTTCCGTCATAAACCTCTGGCACCTCAAGCTCGAACAATCTCTTTACCAAATTTCTATGCGTTCTCGAAATTTTAACGGTAGGACGTTTTTCGGGATTTACAATACCTACAACATAAACCTTTATAATATCCCCCTCGTGAAACGTTTCACCAGGAAGCTGCTCATTTCTTACCAAATAAGCCTCGCTGCCGTCAATAGACAAAACAGCATTCCCCGTTTCCGGCTCTACCTTTACGACAGTTGCCGAAACACATTCGTGTTCCTTATCCTGATAATGAGCCAAAATATTTTCTCTTTCAATTTCTCTTATATCGCTTCTTATCGATTGCTTTGCAGACTGTGCCGCAATTCTTTTAAACTTTGCAGGATTGAGCTTTATTCCCACCTGTGAACCGACTTTAGCCTTCTTTGAAATTTCAAGAGCGTCATCTAAACTTATCTCATTAGCCTCGTCCTCAACCTCTTCTACGACAGTCTTATTGATTTTCACGTTAAGTCTGTTTTTCTCCAAGTCGATTTTAACTGAAATGTTTTCTTCAAATGTATTGGGGAAATCTTTTTTTACAGCCTTAAAAATACCCTGCTCGATTTTCTCGATCAAGATTTCCTTGCTTATTCCGTTTTCTTCTTCCAAAAGTGAAAGAGCCTCAAAAAATTCCTTATTCATTTTCCTTGTTCCTCCTTATACTATATGTCAAATAAATCTTCATCATCATTCAGCTTTACATAAGCACATTCCGACAGCAAAATAATTTCATCATTTTCCGAGCCGTCAAAGCGAACCGTAATGTTAGGCTTTGAATACCCGACAAGCGTGCCGACAGCTTCCTTTTCGCCGTTTCTTGCCCTTATAAAACGTATTCTTACTTTCTCGCCTATAAACCTTTCAAAATGCTCAGGCTTTCTTAGCCGTCTACCCAGTCCCGGACCTGAAACCTCAAAAACATACGACTGAGATATAGGGTCAACTTCATCGAGCAACTTATTAAACGGTCTTGAAAAACTCTCGCAGTCGTCAATATTAACACCGCCGTCTTTATCAATAAACACTCTCAAATACCACGTTGTACCCTCTTTTTCAAACTTGACGTCCCAAAGCTCAAGCCCCAGCTCATTGCAAAGAGGTTTTGCAAGCTCGGCAATTCTGTGAACTGTCGAGCCGGATTTTTTATTATTCATTTTAATACCTCGCCTTTGCTCTGCAAAGGTCACCTTTCTCCGAAATATGATTTGATTCCGGTAACTGAAATACGCTAAAATACATACTTCCTAAACAAAGACGAAAGACCGGAAGTCAAATTTCCAGTCTTTCAATAAAAACTATTGTAATGATTATAACACCTTTTAACTTAATTTGCAAGTGTTTTTTCTAATTTTTTGATAAATTACATAAAAATTAAACAAAATCAAATTGCGCAGTAAACATCTAAAAATCTTTTAGCATTTCATTAGCTCTTTTATAGATATCCTGCTCAGTTTCGTCGAGATAAAATACTCCGTTATGATAAAGTATTTTTCCTGCGCACATTGTAAGCTTAACATTTTGCTTTGAACCGCTGAACACTATATTTTTTGTTATGTTGTGAACAGGCTGCATATTCGGCTTGTTTAAATCTATAACGACCAAATCCGCCTGCTTGCCTTTCTCTATAACATCGCAGTCATCAAGACCCATAGCTTTAGCAGAGCCTGCCGTCGCCATATACAAAACGTCATTGGCAGGGCAGCTTGATGCGTCCATATATTTAATCTTCTGAAGCCCCGTAACAAGGTACATCTCTCTAAACATATCAAGCGCATTGTTAGACGCCGCTCCGTCTGTTCCTATGGCGATATTAATTCCCATATCAAGCATTTTTGAAATATCGGCAACTCCGCTTGCAAGCTTTGTGTTAGAGCCCGGATTAGTTATCGCCCAAAGCCCTTTTTCCTTAAAAATATTCATATCATTTTCGCTCAGATAAACACAGTGAAAGCCTCCGCCGCCGTATTCATACAGACCCAAATCGTCAAACAGCTCTGTAGGGGTTTTATTGTAACGTGAAATACACTCTAAAACCTCCCTTTCAGTTTCGCTGTTATGGGAATAAAACGGCTCTTTGAATTTTTGGCAAAGCTTTGCTATTCCCTTGATAGTCTCAAGCTTTGTAGTATATTCCGCATGGCAGCCGAACTTATAAGAAATCAAGGGAGAAGTATTGTTGAATTTCAAAAAGTCCTCTTCGTCCTGCTCGGGACTACCCCCAAAATCATTAGTTGACGAGCATATTACCGTCCTAAAGCCTGCGTCAATATTTGCTCTTACATAGTCGTCAAGCTTGAAATACATATCAAACGACGCAGTTATACCGCTCGACAAATACTCTAATATCGCAAGCTTAGTAAATGCATAAATATGCTCGCCCGTTAGCTTAGCCTCCATTGGAAATACCTGTTTTGTCAGCCAGTCCTGCAAGGGCATATCGTCTGCATATGAGCGAAGAAACGTCATCGCAGAATGTGTATGAGCGTCCTTAAAGCTAGGCATCAAAAGATTGCCTTCTAAATCAATCTCACGCTCAAACCTTTGACTATCGAGAATATCAGCGGTTGGTTCGCCCACAAAGGAAATCTTATCCTTATCGACCCATACCTCATCTTCTGCTATATCAAAACCATCGGCAAGAGTGAGAATTTTTCCATTGTAAAATCTAATCATATTTATGTTTTTACTCTATCAAGAGTATTCCTCCATTTTTCGATTTACCGCTTAGTGTTTAAATAATCAGATATGTTTTCAATAGCCTCTGTCAGAAGCCTTTTAAAATCATCAGCTACTCTGTCAGCCGTTTCACTAACCTCAATATGCGAAATAGGACTCTTGCTTATTCCTGCCGCCATATTGGTAATGCAAGATATTCCGCATATATTCATACCCATATGCTTTGCCGCAATAGCCTCGCAAGCTGTACTCATACCAACGGCGTCCGCCCCCATAGCTTTAAACGCCCTTATCTCAGCAGGAGACTCAAACTGCGGTCCTGTAGTTTGGATATAAACTCCCTCTTTTATATTAATATTGATCTCGTCAGCAGACTTTCTTATGATATCTGCCAAATTCCTGTCATATATCTCGCTCATATCAGGAAAACGAACACCCAGCTTATCAATATTTTCGCCAATGAGAGGGCTTTTCACAAGCGATGATATCTGGTCGGTGATTAGCATAAAATCTCCGCACTGAAAATTCTCGTTAATTCCCCCTGCGGCGTTTGTCAGAAACAAAACCTTTGCGCCCAGCATTCCCATCAACCTAACAGGCAGAACTACATCAGTAATCTCATATCCCTCGTAAAAATGTACTCTACCCTGCATAATGACCGTCTTAACGCCGTTTACTGTTGCAAAAACAAACTGCCCTTTATGCCCTGAAACTGTAGACACAGGAAAGCCGCTAATATCAGAGTAGGGGATAGTAAGCTCAATTTTGACATTTACGCTCTCTGCATAATCTCCCAGACCCGAGCCGAGAACAAGCGCAATCTCAGGAACAAAATCGGTCTTTTTGCGTATATACTTACAGCACCTTTCAAGCTTTTCATAAATCTTGTTCATACATAAACTCCTTGCCTTTAAAATTATAGCCGGTTTATAAAGAAATGTCCTTAGTTATGTAACACAAGGACATTACCCAATTATAATTACATTATATAAAAAGATACCCGCAGTCTATGTTATCTTTCCTGCTTTTTGGGAATATGATATATGTCCATATATTCCTCTACATCTCTATCAAAAGTCTCGCCGTTCTCTTTAAGCTTTCTGACATATTTGTGCGATTCGAAAGACTCGTCATCCGCCTGTTTTATAGACGACGCAATATTTGAACAATGATCCGACACTCTTTCTAAATTCGTCAGAAGGTCTGTAAAAATAAAACCGAGCTCGATGGTGCAGGTTCCCTTTTGAAGCCTCTTTATGTGTCTGTTTCTAAGCTTTAAGCAAAGCTTGTCAATAGCCTCCTCAAGTGCCTCAATTTTGGTTATTACATTCTTATCCTGAGTGGTAAATGCCTCAACTGCCATATCAAGAATATCAGTTACAGCACGGCATATGACTTTAAGCTCCGCCCTTGCTTTTTTAGAAAACTCAATTTTCTTGTCGTGCATTTCATTTGAAAGCTTGATTATGTTTTTCGAGTGGTCGGAAATTCTCTCAAAGTCGCCGATAACGTGCAGCTGCATTGCAATCGACTGGCTGTCCTTTACAGACAGATCCCTGCTTGACAGCTTAACAAGATAAGTTCCTATCTTATCCTCAAACTTATCGACCATATCCTCATTTTTTTCGACCTGCTTAGCCGCATCGGCGTCATACTTGTTTATCGTCGCTATCGCAAGACGTATGTTTTCCCTCGCCATCTCCGACATTTTAACTAGCAAAGTTCTGCACTGAGCTAAAGCAACGCTCGGAGTTGCAAGAAATCTGTCGTCCAAAAGGGCGAATGTGTTTTTCTTTTCCTTCTCCTCCTTATCCTCTCTAATGGTAAGATAAGCAAGCTTTTCAAGAACTTTGATAAACGGCAGAAGTATAATTGTTACTCCGCAGTTAAACAGCGTATGAACTATAGCTATCTGTGCCGCACCCACAGTGTCGTTCATAAAGCTGAAATCTATTATCGAGTTGAGAATATAGAATACAGTTAAAAATAACACTGTTCCTATAATATTAAAATAAAGATGAACGATAGCTACCCTTTTCGCAGCCTTGTTAGTTCCAACAGAAGATATAAGCGCCGTTACACACGAGCCTATATTCTGCCCCAAGATAATAGGGATAGCAGCACCGAATTTAATAGCGCCTGTAGCAGAAAGCGCCTGCAAAACGCCTACAGATGCCGATGAGCTTTGAAGTACAGCCGTAATAATAATACCTGCCAAAACCCCAAAGAAAGGATTTGAAAACATTGTCAAGATGTTTGTAAGTCCCGGAACAGCCTGAGGATCTATAGCCCCCGACATTGTGTCCATACCGAACATTAAAATGGCAAAGCCGAGAAGTATAGCTCCGATATCTCTTTTCTTACCCGATTTAACAAACATATAAAGAATTAATCCTATCAGCGCCAATATAGGTGTGAATGAAGACGGTTTGAGCAACGTAAGCCAGAAATTATCTCCCTCAATACCTGTCAGGCTCAAAAGCCACGCAGTAACAGTCGTACCGATATTTGCACCCATAATGATACCGATAGCCTGATGCAGTTTCATAATTCCCGAATTAACAAAGCCTACTAGCATAACTGTTGTCGCCGCTGAGCTTTGAATTACCGCTGTCACTCCGGCGCCGAGCAATACAGCCTTCAAGGGGTTGGACGTAAGCTTTTCAAAAATTCTTTCTAATCTTCCGCCGGCAAGCTTTTCAAGGCTTGAACCCATTACATCCATTCCGTAAAGAAACAGAGCAAGTCCGCCGACAAGCTTCAACACTGCAAATAAATTCATTTTTTACTCCCTTATTATTTTATAATTATATAAAACCTTCAAACATTATACACTATTATAAAAATTATTGCTAGTGGTTTTAGTAAAATTTCAGTAAATTGCAAGTCTTTTATTTACAAAATGATAATAATAAAAAACAACTCTTAAACGAATTTAAGAGTTGTCTGTTTTAGTTTATACCAACTGAATAATTGCCATTTCAGCAGCGTCTCCGCGACGAGGTCCGATTTTGATTACTTTTGTATAACCGCCGTTGCGCTCAGCATACTTCGGTGAAATTTCATCAAATAACTTCTTTGCAACGCTTTCCTTTGTAACATATGAAAGAACTTGACGCTTATTATGCAGCTCAGGAGTTTTACCTAGTGTTATCATTTTTTCGGTCATAGCCTGAACTTCTTTGGCTCTTGATACAGTTGTTTCTATCTTACCATTTTCGAGAAGAAAAGTAACCATAGCTCTAAGCATTGCTCTTCTTTGGTCGCTTGTTCTGCCCAATTTTCTTGAACCTGGCATGATATTCACTCCTTTATTATTTTTACGAAATGATTTATTAGCTGTTCTCCTCCGAACTCAGGTCATAACCCAAGCTTCTGAGCTTTTCCTTGACCTCGTCAAACGATTTCTTTCCGAGGTTTCTTACCTTCATCATTTCTTCTTCTGACTTTTCAACCAAGTCATTAACAGTATTTATTCCCGCTCTCTTCAAGCAGTTGAACGAACGCACGGATAAGTCAAGTTCCTCAATGGTCATCTCCAGTGCTTTTTCTTTTCCCTTATCATCCTTTTCTACCATTATCTCAACAACACTTGTCTCTTCAGATAATTCAACGAAAAGGCTCAGATGCTCGCTGAGGAGTTTGGCTGCCAACGATACAGCTTCCTTTGCAGAGATCGTTCCGTCTGTCCAGACCTCTAGTATAAGCTTATCGAAATCTGTAATTTGTCCTACACGGGTGTTTTCCACCGTGTAATTTACCTTTAATACCGGCGTATAAATACTGTCAACAGCAATAACACCAATAGGTGCATTCGGCATATAGCTTTTATTCTTTTCAGCAGAAACGTATCCGCGTCCCCTGTCGATAACTATTTCCATATAAAGCTTAGCGCCTTCGCCCAATGTGGCAATGTGCATATCGGGTACTAGAATATCTACCTCAGAGTCCGTTTTGATGTCACCGGCAGTAACCTCACATTCTCCCTCTGCTTCAATATAAATGGTCTTTGGTCCTTCGCCATATAGCTTTGCTGTCAGTCCCTTTAAGTTAAGAATGATCTCAGTTACGTCTTCCTTAACCCCCGGAACAGTTGATAACTCATGATGTACACCGTCAATCTTTACCGAATTAACGGCAACACCGGGTAATGAGGAGAGTAATACCCTTCTTAAGCTGTTGCCCAGGGTAGTACCATAGCCTCGCTCCAGCGGCTCAAGAACAAATTTTCCGTATGTTCCGTCACCCTTTTGCTCTGCTATTTCAATGTCTGGCTTTTCAATTTTTTCAAGCATTTAAAACCCTCCTGTTCGTAATAACGACGATTGTTTTAACGAATGATATAAGCTTTGCTGCAACCAGCTTCGGCAAAAAGCCAAAGCCGCAGACAAGCTTATTATTTTGAGTATAACTCGACGATAAGATGCTCTTCTATTTCGTAATCGAGGTCTTCCTTCTCAGGAGCTCTGACTACTGTAGCAGACAAAGTGTTGTTATCCTTATCGAGCCATGAAGGAACTGTTCTGCCCTTTGTTGCTTCAATAATTTCATTGAATTTAACACTTTTCTTGCTCTTCTCTTTTAGAGAAATAACATCGCCCGGCTTTACTCTGTATGAAGGGATGTCAACTTTCTTTCCGTTGACTTCAAAATGCCCGTGACCGACAAGCTGTCTGGATTCTCTTCTTGTCATTGAAAGCCCCATTCTGAAAACAACGTTATCAAGTCTTGACTCAAGCATAGTCAACAGGTTAGTACCTGCCTGACCTTCCTGCTTTTCAGCCAATTCATAGTAGTGATAGAATTGCTTTTCCAGAACGCCGTAAATAAACTTGAGCTTTTGCTTTTCTTTTAACTGAAGTCCGTATTCTGATACTTTTCTTCTTGAATTCTTATTCGGATCTCTCTTTGTTTCCTTACCGACACCCATAACCATAGGGCTGATGCCTAAGGACTTACATCTCTTCAAAATTGGTTCTCTGCTAACTGCCATTAGTTATTACCTCCGTTTTTTAATTAATATCCAATCTTCATTATTGGACGCCAAGTAAACTTTTAAACTCAGCTTTGTAAACTATACACGTCTTCTCTTAGGCGGACGGCATCCGTTGTGAGGAATAGGGGTCACGTCCTTGATAAGTCTGACCTCAAGCTCCTCTGTCTGAAGCGCTCTGATAGCAGCCTCACGTCCTGAACCCGGTCCCTTTACATAAACCTCAACGGTTTTCAAACCGTGCTCCTTTGCAGCTCTTGCGGCAGTCTCAGCGGCAGTCTGTGCAGCGAACGGAGTTGATTTCTTTGAACCTCTGAATCCGAGTCCGCCTGCGCTTGCCCACGAGATTGCATTACCCTGCAAGTCGGTGATAGTTACTATTGTGTTATTGAAAGTAGACTGGATATGAACCTGTCCCTGTTCAATATTCTTTCTTTCGCGTCTGCGGCGAATAGGTTTCTTCTGAGCCATTGTTCATACCCTCCTTTACTTCTTCTTATTTGCGATTGTCTTTACAGGACCTTTACGGGTTCTTGCGTTGGTCTTTGTTCTCTGACCTCTTACAGGAAGTCCACGACGATGGCGAAGTCCTCTGTAACAACCGATTTCTGTTAATCTCTTGATGTTCAATGCAACATTTCTTCTGAGGTCACCCTCAACGGTCAGGTTCTTGTCGATGTAGTCACGGATCTTTGATTCGTCGTCATCTGTCAAATCCTTAACTCTGGTGTCAGGATTTATTCCTGTTGCCTCAAGAATTTTTGTTGCGGTACTTTGACCAATACCGTAAATATAAGTAAGTCCTATTTCAACTCTCTTATTTTTCGGAAGGTCGATTCCAGCAATACGAGCCATTATTTAGCTGCACCTCCATTATTCATTCGTTAGCCTTGCCTTTGCTTATGCTTAGGGTTCTCGCAAATAACCATTACCTTGCCCTTGCGCTTTATAACCTTGCATTTTTCACAGATCGGCTTAACTGAAGGTCTTACTTTCATGTTAATACCTCCTTTAAATACCGAAAGCTTTACGCTTTCAAAACGATTGGTGTTGGAGAATTACCTATTTTGATCTCCAGGTAATTCTTCCCTTGCTTAAATCATAAGGTGACATTTCAACCGTTACCTTATCTCCCGGAATAATACGAATGTAGTTAAGTCTTAGCTTTCCTGATACGTGCGCTAGAATCTGATGTCCGTTTGCAAGCTCAACTTTAAAAGTAGCATTCGGCATAGCTTCTAAAACCGTACCTTCAACCTCGATTACATCTTCTTTTGACATAAATGTTTACACCCTTCCTTTCCTTAATAAGCTACGGCTGTCTGAGCCCTTGGGTCGAGAACTCATTTAGCACCTTTTTCAGTTTTTTGTTTGTTAAGGCTTCCATTGAGATCAAAGAGCCGGTAGGTGAAATGTGCTTTATGTTTTTCCGCTTAGGCTTTTCAAGCTTACGCTCCTTGCCGTTTGCTATTTCCACAAAGCCGCCGCTTATTCCCACTGCAACGAAAAAGGAATCTTTATCGCGGCCTGCACAACTCTTTACAACAGAGCCAACCTTTATATCCACAACGCTACCTCCTAATTAATCGGCTTGCGTCAAAATAACTGCGCCGTTATCAGTGATAGCGATTGTATGCTCAAAGTGAGCCGACAGCGAACCGTCCGTTGTCTTAACAGTCCAGTCGTTCGGCATGACCTTTACATTAGCAGTTCCTGCGTTTATCATAGGCTCTACAGCTATAACCATACCAGAAACCAAACGTAAACCGTGTCCTTCTCTGCCGAAATTCGGCACTTCGGGATCTTCGTGAAGATTTTTACCCACACCGTGACCTACAAACTCTTTAACAACACTGTATCCGTTGTCCTCATTATGCTTCTGAATCGCATGACCGATATCGCCGAGCCTGATACCCGGCTTTGCCATATCTATTGCAAGATATAAGCTCTCCTCAGTCGACTTCATAAGCGCCTTTGCTTCATCAGAGATCTCTCCGACCGCAAAGGTTTTTGCACTGTCTCCGTGAAAGCCTCCGATATACGCTCCCACATCGACAGAAACTATATCGCCGTTTTCTATCTTTCTCCCGTCGGGAATACCGTGAATGACCTCGTCATTTACAGAAATACAAGCCGACGCCGGAAACCCGCCGTATCCCAAAAACGACGGAACCGCTCCGTGCGACGTTATATACCTGTGAATGATCTTATCAAGCTCTTTGGTGGTCATTCCCGCTTTTATCGACTCTCCGGCAATTTTTAATGCTCCGGCAGTGATTTTTCCTGCCTTCTTCATTTTTTCAATATCGCTGTCCGATTTAATATACAACATTGATTACGCCTCAATTGCAGCAAGCGTCAGCTTTGATGTCTCTGAAACTTCTTCCTGTCCCTCAACTGTGACCAGCTTTCCCTGCTTTTCGTAATAGCCCTTCAAAGGAGCTGTCTGCTCGTGGTAAACAGCAAGTCTGTTGTTTACCGTCTCAGGCTCGTCGTCCTTACGGATAACAGTCTTACCGCCGCAAGCGTCGCAAACACCCTCTACCTTTGTAGGCTTAAAGTCAACGTGATAAGAATTTCCGCAGCGCTCGCAGACTCTTCTGCCCGAAAGTCTCTGCTTTATCTTCTCATCAGGAACATAGATCTCAATGACCTTATCAATTGTAACGCCCATATTGTCAAGAGCCTCTGCCTGCGGAACTGTTCTGGGAAAACCGTCGAGTATGAAACCGTTTTTGCAGTCGTCCTCAGCAATTCTGTCCTTGAGAATTCCTATAACTACTTCATCAGGAACCAGTTTGCCGCTGTCCATAAAGCTCTTTGCTTCAAGACCGCTCTTTGTTCCGTTTTTAACAGCTTCCCTAAGCATATTTCCGGTCGAGATAGTAGGAATATTCAAAGCCTTGCATATAACCTCAGCCTGAGTACCCTTACCTGCTCCCGGAGCTCCTAATAAAATCAAATTCATAAATAACCACTACTCCTGATAATTCTTATTCAAGGAATCCCTTGTGATGACGCATCATCATTTGTGATTCCAAAGTACGGACAGTTTCAAGTGCAACAGAAACAACGATTAGGATAGATGTACCGCCCATAGCGATGCTTCCTACACCTGAGAACTTAGCAAAGAATATCGGGAAGATAGCGATAATTCCTAAGAACACAGCTCCTACCAAAGTGATCTTTGACAATACTCTCTTTATGAATGTAGTTGTCGGCTTGCCCGGTCTTATTCCGGGAATACCGCCGTTATTTTGTCTTAAATTGTTTGCTATCTCAACAGGATTATACTGCATTGATACATAAAAGTAGTTAAATCCGATAATCAATAAGAAGTAGATCACAGCGTATACCATACTGTCATAGCTGAACCAGTCAAGCATTTTAACATAGAAATTCTGCCAGAATCCGGTTGGATCGGTCGGTCTTGCTATGAATAGCTCAAGCGTTGACGGCAATGACATAAACGACATTGCGAAGATGATAGGAAGAACTCCCGACATTGCAACCTTGATTGGAATGAACGAGCTTTGTCCTCCGTACATTTTTCTTCCGACAACACGCTTAGCATACTGGATCGGAATTCTTCTCTCTGCATTATCCATAAAGATAATAAAAGCGATCATTGCTATAAAGATAACTATTACTATCGGTACAAGTATCATATATCTTAACTCGCCTGTTCTGAACAGCTCAATAAGAGTTCCTACAGCGGCAGGTCCTCTTGCTACGATACCGGCAAAAAGGATCATTGAAATACCGTTTCCGATGCCCTTTTCATTTATCTCGTCACCGAGCCATATGATAAGCGACGCACCCGCTGTAAAGCAGGCAATGATAATGATTTCTGCGAACAGCTTTTTCCAGCCAGTTGTGTATACCAAAGCGTCGGCTGAATTCTTTAGCGTCAGATAATAAGCCCATGCTTGGAATATTGCAATTCCGAATGAAGTGTACCTTGTTATCTTGTTGATTTTCTTTCTTCCTTCTTCGCCTTCCTTAGACAGTCTCTCCAACGGAGGGATAGCGTAAGTCAGAAGCTGAATAATGATCTGTGCATTGATATAAGGTGAGATAGACAATGCAAGTAAGGTAGCCTTTGAGAAGTTACCTCCTGACAGGATATTCAAATAATTAAAAAAGTTACCGCTCGTTGAAGTGTCCTGGAACCAGGATGCCAACGCAGCTTGATCCAGAAACGGAACAGGTATTGCTCCGCCTATTCTGTAAATTACTATTATTAGAAGAGTGAATAGAATTTTCTTTCTTAAATCTGTCACTTTCCAGGCATTTCTTAAAACTTCTAACACCTTACATCACCTCAGCCTTTCCGCCGGCTTTTTCGATTTTTTCCTTAGCGCTGGCTGAAAAAGCGTTTGCCTTAACGGTCAGGTTTTTAGTTAGCTCACCGTTTCCGAGAATCTTTATTGAATCATACTTGCCTTTTACAAGTCCGGCTGCTTTTAGAATCTCAGCATCTACAGTAATTCCGTCGTTAAATCTTTCCAAATCAGAAACATTTAAAGCAACTACCTTATCTGCAAAAATATTATTAAACCCACGCTTAGGTATTCTTTGGGTCAATGGCATTTGACCGCCCTCAAAGCCCGGTCTAACGCCGCCTCCTGAACGAGCCTTCTGACCCTTGTGTCCCTTGCCGGCAGTTTTTCCCTGACCTGAGCCATGTCCTCTACCAATACGCTTTCTTTCCTTATTAGAACCTGCGTTTGGTGATAATTCGTGCAATTTCATTTTTATACGCACCTCCTTGCATTACGCTTCGGTTACTTTGATAAGGTGACTAATTTTCTTAATCTTACCTTGTGTCTGTGCGTTATCAGGTTGAATTGTTTCCGCACCGATTTTTCTCAGACCAAGAGAATGAGCGGTAGCAATTTGGTCTTTTTTTGTTCTTATAAGACTTTTAACTAATGTTATTTTCAGATTTGCCATTGCTTTATTCCTCCTTAGCCTAATATTTCTTTAACCGTCTTGCCTCTCTTTGCAGCAACCTCTTCTGCTGACTTGACTGAAGCTAAACCGTTTATTGTAGCTCTTACTACATTACATGGATTATTAGAACGAAGCGACTTTGTTCTGATATCCTTTATTCCTGCCATTTCCACAACGGCTCTGACAGGTCCGCCTGCGATAACTCCCGTACCGGGAGCAGCCGGCTTCATCAAAACCCTGCCCGCACCAAAAGCGCCGACGATTTCGTGTGGAATTGTTGTTCCTCTGAGTGAGATCTTTATAAGGTTTTTCTTTGCGTCTTCAATTCCCTTGCGGATAGCGTCAGGAACTTCGGAAGACTTACCCATACCAAAACCTACAATGCCGTTTCCGTCTCCGACAACAACAAGCGCCGAAAACTTCATTATACGACCGCCCTTAACAGTTTTTGATACTCTGTTTATGGAAACTACCTTTTCACTCAGTTCCAGTGTTGAAGCATCTATTAAAGCCAAAAGTATAACCTCCTTTAAAACTTAAACAAAGCGTGTAATTTACTTTGTCTGCACAAATGAATCTGAACTTGCTTAGAATTTCAGACCGCCCTCACGAGCTCCTTCAGCTAATTCCTTAACTCTTCCGTGATATAGATAACCGCCTCTGTCAAATACGACATTTTCGATTTTCTTATCCAAAGCAGCTTTGGCAACAGCCTCGCCGACCTTCTTTGCGCCCTCTGCGTTGCCGCCGTTTCCGTCAAACCCCTTGTCGAGACTTGATGCAGCAGCGAGTGTAACGCCGTTTACGTCGTCGATAATTTGTGCATATATATGCTTTGAGGAGCGGAATACACTTAGACGCGGACACTCAGGAGTTCCCGAAACCTTGTTGCGGACTCTTTGGTGTCTTTTGTTTCTGGCTTTTGCCCTGTCAATCTTTTTAACCATAGTGTGAACACTCCCTTACTAAGATTTTGCACCCTTACCGGCTTTACCTTCTTTACGGATAATTCTTTCGTTTTCATAACGAATTCCCTTACCCTTATAAGGCTCCGGCGGACGCTTTTCGCGGATTTCGCTAGCGAACTGACCAACCGCTTGCTTGTCGGCGCCTGAAACTACTATCGTGTTCGGGTTTGTAACCTCGATTTTAACGTCGTCGGTCTCAGGAACCACTACCTGATGTGAATATCCGAGATTCATAACAAGGTCGCTGCCCTGTTTTGCTGCTCTGTATCCAACACCTTCGATTACAAGTGTCTTTGAATAACCGTTTAAAACACCCTCGACCATATTTGCGATAAGTGTTCTTGTCAAGCCGTGAAGCGACTTGTGCTTTTTGTCCTCTGAAGGACGGCTTACTTTGATCTCATTATTCTCAAGGGTAATTATCATATCCTTGTGAAATGTTTTTACCAATGTTCCCTTAGCGCCTTTTACAGTGACTACATTACCATCAGCAATATTTACGTCTACTCCGGCAGGAACACTTATTGGCTTAATACCTATTCTCGACATAACTGTTCCTCCTTACCAGACAAATGCAAGAACTTCTCCACCGACATTAAGCTCTCTTGCCTTCTTGTCAGTAACAATTCCCTTTGATGTTGAGATAATTGCTACTCCGAGTCCTTTCATTACCTTTGGCATATCCTCGCAGCTTGAATAAATTCTCAAGCCCGGCTTTGATACTCTTCTAAGTCCTGAAATAACCGGTGTGTTGTTCTCGTCATATTTTAGAGTAATTCTAATGATACCCTGCTTTTCGTCTTCAATGAATTGAAAGCCTGAAATGTAACCCTCGTCAACAAGGATCTGTGTGATAGCCTTCTTCATTTTCGATGCAGGAATGTCAACTGTTGCGTGCTTCGCAGAACTTGCATTACGAATTCTGGTCAATAAATCAGCTATTGTATCAGTAATTTGCATTGCAGTTAACCTCCTTTAAATGAATGTTCTTTACCAACTTGCCTTTTTTACACCCGGGATCTGACCTTTGTGCGCTAGCTCTCTGAAGCAGATACGGCAGATGCCGAACTTTCTGAGATAAGCGTGAGGTCTTCCACAGATTTTACATCTGTTGTAAGCTCGAGTGGAATACTTTGGCGGTAATTGCTGTTTGTTTTTCATAGCCTTCTTTGCCATATTGATTTCCTCCTCTTTCTTACCTGTCAGCGAACGGAGCGCCCAGTAATGTCAGCAGCTCCTTAGCTTCTTCATCAGTTTTTGCAGTAGTGATAAAGTTAATATCCATACCACGAACCTTGTCGATTTTATCATACTCGATCTCAGGGAAGATAAGCTGCTCTTTAACACCTGTTGAGTAATTTCCTCTTCCGTCGAACGAGTTAGGATTAATTCCTCTGAAGTCACGAACACGCGGAAAAGCTACGTTAAATAGTCTGTCAACGAATTCGTACATTCTTTCTGCTCTCAAGGTTACCTTAACTCCGATAATCTGTCCTTCTCTAAGCTTGAAGTTAGCAACAGATTTCTTAGCCTTGCAAACAATAGGCTTTTGACCTGTGATTGCTGCTAAGTCAGCCATAACTGCGTCAACGACCTTTGAATTATCCTTAGCCTCTCCGCAGCCTACGTTGATAACGACCTTATCAAGCTTTGGTATTTGCATTACGTTTTTGTAGCCGAATTTTTTCATCATAGCAGGAGCTACGCTGCTAACATACTCGTCTTTAAGTCTAGCCATCGTTTACTCCTCCTTAAAACTCTTCACGGCAGTCTGCATTTCTGCAAACTCTAACCTTTGAGCCGTCGTCCAAAATCTTGTGTCCGATACGGGTCGGCTTTCCGCATTTTGGACAAACTGCCTGAACCTTGCAAGCGTACATTGCAGCCTCAGCCTTAACTATTCCGCCTGCCTCGCCTTGTCTTCTTGGCTTAACGTGCTTTGTGCACATATTTACGCCTTCAATAATAACCTTTGACTCCTTAGGAGATACAGCGAGTACCTTTCCCTTTTTGCCTCTCTCTTTTCCTGAAAGAACAATAACGGTGTCGCCGGTTTTGATGTGTAATTTATTCATTCTAACCGCCCTCCCATTATAATACTTCAGGAGCAAGAGATAAGATCTTCATATAGTTCTTATCACGAAGCTCTCTGGCTACCGGTCCAAAGATACGGGTACCTCTTGGATTCTGATCTTCTTTTATAATTACAGCAGCGTTTTCATCGAAACGGATGTAGGTTCCATCCTCACGACGAAGACCCTTTGCTGAACGAACGATAACTGCTTTAACTACATCGCCTTTTTTAACAACGCCGCCCGGTGTTGCTTTTTTAACCGAAGCAACAACTACGTCACCGATGTTTGCATATCTTCTGCGTGTTCCGCCTAAAACTCTGATACACATAAGCTCTTTAGCTCCGGTGTTATCAGCAACCTTTAGTGAAGTTTGCATTTGTATCACAGTGCGTTCCTCCTTTCAAACTTAAAAGGTCTAAATTAAGAGAATTTCTCTTTTTCAACCTACTTACTATTACTACTTAACTTCTTCCAGAACCTTAACCAAACGCCATCTCTTATCCTTAGACAGAGGACGTGTTTCCATAACCTCAACAACGTCTCCGATATTGCAGACGTTGTTCTCGTCGTGCGCTTTCAGTTTCAAAGTTCTGTTAATGATTTTCTTATAAAGCGGATGTTGAACCTTATCCTCGATAGCGACAACTATTGTCTTATCCATCTTGTTAGAAACAACTTTTCCTACTCTTGTTTTTCTAAGATTTCTTTCGCTCACAGTTAATCCTCCTCTTAATTATTCTTCGCTGGACTCTTGTTTACGAATGAATGTCTTAACACGAGCAATATCCCTCTTGACTGCCTTCATTCTCATAGGATTGTCAAGCTGGTTGATAGCATGCTGAAAACGAAGGTTAAAAAGCTCCTGCTTTAAGTCCGCCAATTTCTCGTTAAGCTCTTGCGTTGATAAATCTCTGATTTCACTTGCTTTCATTATTGCTCACCACCCGTTTCTTGAGTTTCTTTAGCTATAAACTTACACTTTATCGGAAGCTTGTGCGATGCAAGACGCATAGCCTCTCTTGCAATCTCTTCCGAAACGCCTTCTATCTCAAACATAACTCTTCCGGGCTTAACAACCGCTACCCAATACTCGGGAGCTCCTTTACCTTTACCCATACGAGTTTCCAAAGGCTTCTTTGTAACAGGCTTATCCGGGAAGATCTTTATCCAAACCTGTCCTCCACGCTTGATGTATCTTGTCATAGCGATACGGGCTGACTCTATCTGGTTTGAAGTGATCCATGCAGGCTCAAGAGCCTGTAAACCGTAATCACCGTTTGTTACCTTATTTCCTCTGTACGCCTTACCTGTCATGCGTCCTCTGTGCTGTTTACGATGTTTTACTCTCTTTGGAAGTAGCATTATTCGTTACCTCCTTCATTCTTCTCATTTCTCGGTCTTGCACTGCGGCGTCTTGGTCTTTCGTCGCCGTTTCCTCTACTGCGGCGTCTTCTTTCAGGTCTTTCCCTTGTCTCTCTCTTCTGAGTTTCAGGAACCTCGCCCTTCAAAACCTCACCACGATAGATCCAAACCTTAACTCCGATCTTTCCGTAAGTTGTATCTGCCTCAGCAAAACCGTAATCAATGTCGGCTCTGATAGTTTGCAGAGGGATAGTACCCTCGTGATAACTCTCAGCTCTTGCGATTTCAGCGCCGCCCAGACGTCCCGAGCATCTTGTCTTGATACCCTTTGCTCCGAACTTCATTGCTCTGCCGATAGTCTGCTTCATTGCTCTTCTGAAAGAAATTCTGTTCTCAAGGTCCAAAGCAATTCTTTCAGCAACAAGCTGTGCATTCAAGTCAGGCTGTCTAACCTCAATGATGTTGATAGCAACCGACTTGTTTATCATTTTTTCGATCTTCTGACGAAGCTTCTCAATAGTTGCTCCCTTTTGTCCGATCACCATTCCCGGCTTTGCGCAGTGAATGTGAATCTTTACTTTATCTGCAAATCTCTCAATCTCGATACGTGGAACACCTGCTGAATATAAGGTCTTTTTGATATAATTTCTGACCTTATGGTCTTCTACAAGTGTATCGCCGAAAGTTGATTTATTCGCAAACCAACGGGAATCCCAATCTTTGATTACTCCGACACGATATCCATGTGGGTTTACTTTCTGGCCCATAGTTTACCTCCTCTTTCAGCTTATTCCTTTTCTTTCAGAACCAAAGTAACATGAGATGTTCTCTTTAAGATTCTGAAAGCTCTGCCCTGTGCTCTTGGCATAATTCTCTTCAAAGTTCTTCCCGGACTCACAAAACACTCAGCAACATAGAGATTGTTCTTATCCATACTGTGATTGTTTTCTGCGTTTGCAGCGGCCGACTTCAGAAGCTTTTCAAGATATTCACAGGCAGCTTTTGGTGTGTGCTTTAATGTTGCCATTGCAACATCGTAATCCTTTCCTCTAATAAGGTCAAGAACTATCTGAACCTTACGAGGAGCGATTCGAGCATCCTTTAATATAGCTCTTGCTTCCATTTGAAATCCTCCCTTCGGCTGCTACTTACCGGTGTTTGAAACCTTTGAACCGGCATGGCCTTTGTATGTTCTTGTCGGTGCGAACTCGCCCAGCTTATGTCCTACCATATCCTCAGTAACATAAACAGGAACGTGCTTGCGTCCGTCGTGAACTGCGAATGTATGACCTACGAAATCAGGGAAAATCGTCGAAGCTCTGCTCCAAGTCTTTAAGACCTTCTTTTCTCCTGTTTCATTCATAGCTTTAACTCTTTTGAGTAGAACCTCTTGTACGAAAGGTCCCTTTTTAACACTTCTGCCCATTATTCAGTTCTCCTTTCGTTATTTGCCGTTTCTTCGTTTTACGATAAACTTATCTGACCTGTTGTGTTTAGCACGGGTCTTGTATCCAAGAGTTGGTTTACCCCAAGGAGATACAGGTCCCGGACGTCCGATAGGCGACTTACCTTCACCACCGCCGTGAGGGTGGTCGTTCGGGTTCATAACAGAACCACGTACAGTAGGTCTCCAGCCCATATGACGCTTTCTTCCTGCTTTACCGTAGTTTACGTTGCTGTGGTCGATGTTTGAAACTTGACCGATAGTCGCCATACAGTTAAGCGGGATATTTCTCATCTCACCCGATGGAAGTCTTACAAGCGCATATCCGTTTTCCTTACCCATAAGCTGAGCCATATTTCCCGCACTGCGGACAAGCTGACCGCCCTTGCTCGGATAAAGCTCAATATTATGAATAAAAGTACCTACGGGAATGTTCTGCAGCTGACTTGCGTTACCCGGCTTGATGTCAACATTAGCGCCTGCACGAACGATATCTCCTACCTCTAAGCCGTGAGGTGCGAGAATGTATCTCTTTTCACCGTCCTCGTATTTCAAAAGCGCAATGAATGCTGAACGGTTCGGGTCGTATTCAAGAGTCATAACCTCTGCGTTCATATCCAGCTTATTTCTCTTGAAATCAATTATACGGTATTTTCTTCTTGCTCCGCCGCCTCTGTGGCGAACAGTGATCCTACCGTAGCTGTTTCTTCCGGACTTTTTCTTGACCGGCTGAATCAGGCTTTTTTCCGGAGCAACCTTCGACAGAGAAGAATAATCAATAGTGGTCATACCTCTTCTTCCCGGAGTCGTAGGCTTATAGCTCTTTATTGCCATTTGAATTTCACTCCTTTTGAAGTTTGTTTTGCGAGAGCCTCATTTAAGCTCCCATACATACGCTTTGCAAAGCCTGCAAAGCCCTTTGCCGAGACTTTATACTAAGTTGTTGAAGAACTCTATTGTCTTCTCGCCTGCAGCAAGTGTAACGATTGCTTTTTTCCACGAAGGTGTCATACCCTCATGCATACCCATTCTCTTTTTACGGCCTCTGCAATTCATTGTATTTACCTTTGCAACCTTAACTCCGAAAAGCTCTTCGACCGCCTTGGCAATCTCAATTTTGTTTGCATTTTTAGCAACCTTGAATGTGTACTTATTCATCTCCAAGCCTTCCATAGAAGCCTCAGTAATGATTGGCTTTAAAATAATATCTTGAGCAGTTTTTTCCATTATGCATAAACCTCCTCAATCTTATCTACGGCGTCCTTAACAACGATAAACTTGTCATGATTAAGAATGTCATAAACATTTAACGTATTGACAAGAGTAGGCTTTACACCCGGAATGTTTGAAAGGCTCTTAACGACCTTTAAATCTACCTCCGGCATAACAACCAGCGCCTTAGTCTCCACATTAAGCGCTTTCAGCATTTCAACCATTGTCTTTGTCTTGAACTCATCACACTTGATAGAATCAACAACAACGATATCGTTATCGAGCGCCTTTGAAGAAAGAGCCGACTTCATAGCAAGTCTCTTTTCCTTCTTATTTAACGAATAGCTGTAATCTCTCGGCTTTGGTCCCAAAGCGATTCCGCCGTGTACCCACTGCGGAGCCCTAATAGAACCTTGTCTTGCATGACCTGTTTCCTTTTGTCTCCAAGGTTTTTTTCCGCCTCCTCTTACTTCTGAACGAGTGAGAGTAGACTGTGTACCCTGTCTTTGATTAGCAAGGTAATTAACGACCATTGCGTGCATTATAGCTTTATTCGGCTTGATTCCGAAAACAGAATCCTTCAGCTCAGCGGTAGCAACCTCTTTGCCTGTCATATCATATACTGAAACCTTTGGCATAATTACTTCCTCCTTCCACTAAGCCTTCTTAACACAATCAACAACGGTTACCGTACCGTTCTTAGGACCCGGAATAGCTCCCTTGATTGCGATAAGATTATTTTCTGCGTCGACCTTTACTACTTCGAGGTTCTGGATAGTAACCTTTTCGTTACCCATCTGTCCAGGCATTCCTTTTCCCTTGAAAATTCTCGAAGGTGACGAACAAGCTCCCATAGAGCCTGCGTGCCTGTGAACAGGTCCAGTACCGTGCGACTCTTTAAGTCTTGCAAAGTTATGACGCTTGATTGTTCCTGCAAAACCTTTACCCTTGCTGGTTCCGCTTACATCAACGATGTCGCCCTCAGCAAAAGTATCTGCTTTTACAATGTCTCCGACGTTCAATACGTCGATGTCGTCAAGTCTGAATTCCTTTAAAGTTCTCTTTAAAGCAACGTCAGCCTTTTTGAAATGTCCCTGTAAAGGCTTGTTTACTCTCTTTGCCCTGATGTCGCCGAAACCAAGCTGAACAGCGTTATAGCCGTCGTTCTCAACTGTTTTCTTCTGAACAACAACACAGGGACCCGCCTCTACAACTGTTACAGGAATAAACTTTCCTGCTTCATCGAAAATCTGTGTCATACCGATTTTCTTACCGATGATTCCCTTTTGCATTATTTTTTCCTCCTAATTGGTTATTGGTTGAGGCTCTAACCCCAACATGACCTGCGTGAATACTGTTTTGAAATCGCATCTTGCGATTTCCGTTGGAAACTACTTGATTTCCATTACAATATCAACACCTGCAGGAAGGTCAAGACTTTGAAGCGCTGATGTAGTGTCGTTCGTCGGTCTGAGTACGTCGATCAATCTCTTGTGAGTTCTCATTTCAAACTGCTCACGGCTGTACTTATACTTATGAACAGCACGAAGTATCGTAATGATCTCCTTGTCAGTAGGCAGCGGGATAGGTCCCGATACCTTTGCGCCCGAACGCTTAGCCGCATCAACAATTTTAGCTGCTGCTGCGTCTACAACTGCGTGCTCATAGCCTTTGATTTTAATTCTGATTCTTTCATTGACTGCCACTTAAATCGCCTCCTATAAATTTTGAATGGGGGCTGAAAGCCTTTAATTAATGTGTAAAAGCTTTTCTGTAAATTTACACTGTACCGTGTGTTCCGTGAAAGTCTGTTAAAAAAAGCCGAAAAACTAACGTGGTTTTTCGGTCGACATAACACAACGATAAGTATCTCCTTATGCAAAAACAGACCTAACCTGATAAGCCTGCCCTTCGCAAGAAGCATAAAGCACATACCGTGTTCAGTATTACAGTCGCCCGGTTTAAAATCGGACATACTCTGCGAAAATTACCCGGCAAACCGCCGGCAACCTTCCGCTTCATCGCATATCTGTTGCAGCCGCAATGCGGGAATTAACCGCAGTGCAAGATAAATTGTACCATTTATATTCCTCAAAAGCAAGCAAATTGAAAAAATTATGACGTAGAAATTCAAAGCAAATTTATCCTCATTTTTATGCAAACTGCACAAATCACTATATGGGCAACTGTTATGTAGTGGTAAGCTGAAATTCTAATACTATATCTAGATGTCAAAAGAAGAACTGTTGGCTATCACTATCAACTAACCAAAACTTTTATTGCTTATGCATTTCTTATTGGGTACTATTCCGGAATTTGCACGGGATTTTCTATATCCTCAACAGCGTTTTTCTCAGTGATTTCTACCTTATAAGAGTGGGTAACTGTTTCTTCGCCGCTGTCAACTACAGTCTCCTCAGTAAAATACAAAAGCTCCTCATTTTCATCAAAATAAAACTTGGCGATAAAGTCTGTTACATTTCCCTCACTTGCCGTCGCTCCGATTTTTTCAGGGTCATACTTATGCTCAACGCAGGTTGTGCCGTTCTCCTCCGAAACTGAGGACTCCTCAACGGCATTTACAGAAAAGATAATAAGTCCCTCGCTTGCCTGCGGGTAGGTAGAATCACGGTCATAAGCTTGAAAATCCTTATCCCCACGCTGGGTGAAGGTATACTCGCCGTTTTCTGATGTATAACACTCAAACCCGTTATTGTACTGAGCATAGCTTTCGTCTTGATACTTGCCCTCGTAAGCAAAGGTCAGAACATCTTTTTCATCATACTTAAACACAAAGCTTTGCTCAACTTCGTTTGTCTGGGTATTTGTCATAATGACCTTTGCGCTGTCAAGCTTTGTATATTCCGCTCTGGCTTTTTTAACCAGTTCACTTCCTGCAACATCTTTCACTCCGCAGCCCGAAAATATAAACAATGACATAATCACTATTATATATAATAGTATACTTTCCTTTATTTTCATTTTAAAAAACTTCCTTTCTGCGGAAATATTTAATACGCTCATAAAATCGGGATGAAATCTTTAAGACCCCATCCCGAAATAATCTACTTAAAATTTAATCGTCGTAATAATATCTGTTATTGCGATTTACTACTTTTATTGTGAAAGTAACAGACTTTCCTGTCTTTTTGTTTTTGCAGGTTACTTTTGTCTTTCCTGCTGAAACCGCACGAAATTCCACATCATCGCCGTAACGGTCATAATCGTCAAATCTAACTACGGAAGTATTTTTAATACTCCACTTTAGGTTTCTGTTACTTACCCCTGCCGATTTTCTTACCTCTAAATCAAAATCTCCTCCGACCGCTACAGTGCGTGTTTTAGGTCCGATACGCTTAATAGTTCCCTTTGAAGAGGCTTTCTTGACAACAATTGTCGTATATGCTTTCTTATTGGTTCCGGCAATTTGACAGCAAACCTTAGCTGTTCCCTTTTTCAAAGCAATAAACTCCTGCTCGTCGCCGTCTCTGTCGTAGTCCTCAAATCTAATTATGTTCTTTCCCTTTACAATAGACCACACAAGACCGTCATCTTCAGCATTGTAAGGACTAACTCTTGCATAAAGCTCAAAGTGCGTTCCTTTTTTGACCGTCTTCTTCTTAACCGCCATTGTCACACCGGTAGGGTATACATCATAATCAGCAAACGCTGTCGTTGAAACCGATATGCCGGTCAAAAGAACTACTGCCGTCAACAAGGAAAAGATTGATCTTCTGATTTGTTTTCTCTTGTTTTTCATAATAATCCCTCCGTTTAAAATTCTATACTTTATAAAACACCTTTTATACAAACACTAAAATAGTATTAATATAAGTAATTTAACCTGTTTGGTAATTCTTATCCGTTTGACACGGATATAATCAATATAAACACCCTGATACTATTTTCTTCTTGACCTGCTTCTGCGGTTATCGCCTGCTTTTTTAAGAACAGACATTTTCTCTTCGCTTGAAGCTTTAAATTTGCTCAGCATATCCTCAAAATTTGCGTCGCCGCTGGTTTTTTGAACAAAACCGTCGCTGTAAACTACGTCCTCACTTATCTCCAAATTAGGTGCAGACTGCCTTTGCTTAAACTGATTTCCTCCCGAACGTCCGTCCTGAGACGTTCTTTCATTAGAACCTTTACCATAGCCTTTCTTCGGGCGGTTTTCCGCCTGCTTGATTGACATACTGATTTTTCCGTCGTCGTTTACTTTTATAACCTTTACCTTTACCTTGTCACCGACTTTGAGAATATCATTAATGTCATTTACAAACAAGTTAGAAACCTCAGAAATATGTACCAACCCGTTTGTTCCGTCATCAAGCTCAACAAACGCTCCGAACTTTGTGATTCCCGAAACCTTGCCCTCATAAAACTTTCCAATCTCGACCGCCATAAATTTTTAAATCCTCTCTAAAACGTATTAGCCTAAACTTGCAACATAAAAACGGCGCTCATTCGGATACGCATAACCGTATCTTTCGATAGCTATTTTTTTCATATACTCATTCTCATCTTCGCCGCTAAGCAGTCGGGTATACTCGTCATTTTCCTGCTTAGCTGCGGTTATCTGCGATTTAATGTTAGCCAGTTCTTTTTGCTGTTCTTTTAATTCTGCCTGCTGAGATATAACATTGTACAAAGAGTAAATCAAAAAAACCAAAACGGCAATCGTTGCTATTCTTGATGCGACCGATTTCTTTTTCTTCTGATCTGAAATCAATTCATTCAAAGCATCATTACTTCTTGCCACCGTTATACCTCCTTTTGCAAAGTTAATTATTTATCTTCATTATACACTACATTTTTCCCAACTTTCAAGCTTTTTTTTCGACTTTTTATTCTTTTTTTAAAAGATGTGTAATATTGCACAATTTTGTTCTTGATATTTGTGTAAATTGGAGTAAAAATTTTACGCTTTAGCCAACCCTCAATTTTTTCATACACTGCTCTTATAGTTGAAGCAAATCTTGTTGTAATACTTCCAACCGTCAGCAAGTACACTATAAACCCTATAAACATTCCCAACAGAATGAACAAACGTATCTGACCCCTTGCCAAATCGGTTGAAAATATAAAGTACCAAAACGCACAGAAAATTATAAAGGCAAAATCCTCAATGAAGATCACGGTCTTATGATGCTTTTTAACTATCCTTAACACTCTGAGAACATCATAAACTGCGCCGAACACCAGTCCGACTAAAAATGATAACATAAAAAGCTTAGTTTCATATTGAAGTCCAAAAATATAATCGGGCACACTAAACCATCCTTCTTTATATTAATTTCTACTTGAAGATCTTTTTTATAAATCCAAGACGTTTATTTTTATCCTTGTCTCCGTAAATAAGCGCCCAAATATCCCCCTCGACAGAAAAGTCTCCTGTTTCGACATTCATCTCGTTGATATGAAGATTTTTCCCCCTTATTAAAAGCTCTCCCAGCTCGGTAAAAAGAAGCATCTGATTTTCATTAAAACTGTCTACGTCTGTAACTCCTGATAAAAGAAGTCTCTTTCTGTTCTCCAAAATAGCATTGTGATTTTTGTTAATTCCATGTACATTCAAATCGTCCATAACAGCACTCTCCTATAAGTAAAAGTATAAAATAAGTCTGTTACTATATATATTAAACAAAAAACACTGTTATACCTTGTCGCTTATTTTAGGGAAAATATGTTGTATTTTAATTTTAGTTTTGATATAATATGCTAAAAGATATTACTGTTTTAAAGCTGTAATATCACAAAAAGTATAAAACTTAAATAAATTAAAGGAGGAGTTATGAAAATTTCTAAAATAATCGCATTATTGACAGGTATTTGTCTTTCTGCTACTGCTCTTGGAGGCTGTGCGGATAAGGACGAAAAGGGTAAAGCAGACCCTGCAAAATACTACAACAGTCAGCCAACCGACACAGGTTATGAATGGGGCAACGTTAAAATTGTAGGCGGCGGATATGTTCCGGGCATTGTTTATAACGAAACAGAGAAAAACCTTATCTATGTTAAAACCGACATGGGCGGAGCGTATAAATTCAACAAGGATAAAAACGAGTGGGAATGTATCACCGACAGCTTCGGCGGAGACGACTGGGGATATAACTGTATTGAAAGTATTGCTACCGACCCTGTTGAACCAAACCGTGTATATATGTCATGCGGAACATCATACTCAGGCAACGGCTGTATTATGTACTCATACGACTACGGCAAGAACTGGACTAAGGTAGATATGGGCAGTATAACAATGGGCGGTAACGACTGGGGACGAAATACAGGTGAGCGTCTTTGCATCGACCCTAATGACAACAGTATAATATATTACGGCTCTCACTCAAAGGGTCTGCTTGTGTCTAAAGACTACGGTCAGACATGGAGCAATGTTGAATCATTCCCGACAAAAGGCACTTACAACGAGGGCGGCTACACCTATGGAGTTATATGGGTCGCTATGGATAAGTCAAGCTCTAAAAAAGGAGAAGCCACCAAAACCTTCTTCTGCGGAGTTGCCAATAAGGAAACAGAAAAAATTTACCGCACAGACGACGCAGGAAAGACATGGGAAGCAATTTACAATGAGTTCTCTGATGAGGGTAACTTCAAATACTTTCCTCAACAGGGCAGAGTATCTGACAACGGAAACCTTTACGTTACATATTCAAGTATGATGACTCAGGAAAAAAATCCTCCAATGGGGATCGTGTGCAGATACAACATAAAAACCAAAGAATGGACAGAAATAACTCCTGACATAACAGGAAACGGTTGGTGCGGTCTTTCAATATGCAACAACGAAAAATACAAAGGCGATATGATTGCAGTTACTACAATATGCCACTGGGGTTCTGAGGACAACGTATGCGTCAGCTTTGACGGAGGGGACACATGGAAGGGCTTTTGGAATATAGAAACTGAGGAAAAGGACTATAACCTTGATATTTCCGAATCTCCTTGGCTCGACTGGCAGGGTCAGTTAAAGCTGGGCTGGTGGACGTCCGGCGTTGCAATAAACCCGTTTGACCCAGATGAAATATTGTACGGAACAGGTGCAACTATATTCGGAACAGACAACGCAACCAAAATCGGTCAAGAGAAGGTAAACATAGCAGTTCGAGCTATGGGTATAGAACAAACGGCTATTTTTGATTTCTATTCTCCTAAAGACTGCGGAGAAAACACACCTGAACTTTATTCAATTTTAGGTGATCTTTACGGCTTCAGACATGATGACGTGAACACTGCTCCTAAAGAGCACTGGGGAGTTCAGAGCTTCAAGGCGGAATCTCTTGCGGTTGCGGCAAATGATCCGGACATAGTAGTAAGGACGACTAAAGACACCAGCTTTGAAAATTCTATCTGCTATTCAACCGACGGCACAAAGACATGGCAGTTTGTAAAGACAATGCCAAAAGATGAGAATGTCAACGAGGGCGGAACAGCGTATCTTTCCGCCGACGGAAAGGTTCTGTTTTGGTCGCCGGGAACGGTCAGCATAAACACCTATTATACAACCGATTGGGGCAAGACGTGGAAAATATGCAAAGGGCTTTCCGCAAACACTAGGCTGATTCCCGATCAAGTGAACCCGAACAAAATATTTGCAGAAAACGGAGGGACCTTGTATGTTTCAACCAACAAGGGAAAAACCTTTAAAGAGTTTCTGGACATTATGATCTCTCATGCTGATATAATTGCAAATCCGGAAAAAGAGGGCGATCTCTGGATCGCTGCAGGTCTAGTATTCCACATAGAAAACGCAGGCGAGGACGGCTGCGAGATGGTCGCTCCGTGTAAAGATATGCAAAGCGCTGAATGTATCGGTCTGGGCAAAGGCGAAAAAGACGGCGACCCTATGGCAATATACATTATCGGAGAATGTAACAATGAAGGTCAAGGCGTATACCGCTCAACCGACGAGGGAAAGACGTGGAAACGCATCAACGACGACACGCAAAAATGGGGAAATGTAAATAAAAAGATTTCGGGCGACCCGAAAACCTTCGGACGGGTGTATATCTCAACAAACGGACGGGGAATCATTATGGGAAATCCGGCTAAATAAAAAACACAGGGCGTAGAGGTTACTTTACGCCCTGTATTATTTATATAATGTATATACATTAAAAACATAGAAGCTATGCCGAGTAATTTCTCACCCTCAGCTCAATGCCGAGCTTTTTACAAAGCTCCCTGCATTTTTCTATTTCCTCATCTGAGATAACATCTACTACCGATAAAATAACTTTCGGGAAAATCTCATTTGCCTCAACTGCAAAATTTATCATAGCGTCAAAGGCTTTATCCTTCCACTTTGGCTGTGTGATTTGATTGTACTTTTCCTTATCAGACGCATTAAGGCTTATTGATACGGTATCAAAAAGCCCTGTCATAAGCTTGCAGGTGCTTGATTCATTAATCAAGTCGGAAAGCCCGTTTGTATTAATTCTCACGGGTGTTTTTGTAACGCTTCTGATGTATTTTGCCGTTTTTATCAAAATGTTCAGCTCGCAGGTCGGTTCTCCGAACCCGCAGAATATAATTTCATCATAGCTGTCTAAATCCTCTTTTTTGAGAGCGTCTATAACTTCCTCAGCAGTGGGCTGATGCTCAAGCCACAGACTGTCCGAGCCATATGCTCCCTCGCCGTTTCTTCTTATGCAAAATTCGCAGGCACAGGGACATTTATTTGTAATATTCAAATAAAGCTTATTGCCTAAAACGTAGGTTATGGTCATCATAATAATATTAGCTTCGTAAAGAAGCCTTCCTCCTTTATATAATTTAGTTTTTAATTAACTTAAAGTCTGCTCTTTCTGACGCAACTTACCTTGTTTCTTTTATAGTATAGCTTAAAAACAACTAACTTTCAAGTATCACAAAAATTCTAAATATTATCATATGTTTATCACAAATGACATTATAATAAGAATTAAGATAATAAAAGAAAAAAACTATATATAAATTTTAGGAGGTCCTAACAATGGATGAAAACAAAAATATCAATAATGAACCTTTAGAAAAGGTAACAAGTGTTGATTCCATTAATAACGTGCAGAACGAAACTCAGTCAGAGGCAAATATTGCTGAAAACAGCACATCTACTCAAAATGAAGCTCCGGCAGATGTAAACAATATCCCTGCTGAAAAATTTACTCCGAACCAATATAATCAGGAGTATTCTTATAACAGTCAGCAAAGCTATGCGAATGTAAACGAGGTTTCATATTATCCTAACCAAAACAAAAAGAAAAGCAAAAAATTTCTTACTGGTCTGGTAGCTGTTATTTGCGTACTTGCAATCGGAATAACCTCTGTTGTAGGATATTCAATGATCTCGGGCAAAGGAATAAGCATTTCAGTTTCTGATACAAACAATGGAAACAGCGGCAAATCTTCAAGCGGAGGTTCATCAGCCAATGCGTCAAACAGAGATACAAAGAATCTTCCTACATTATCACAGCTTGCAACTCCTTCCGACGCATTGTCAATACCTGAAATAGTCAAAAAGGTTTCAGGCTCTGTTGTTGGAATTTCCGCATCAAGCGCATCTCAGACAGCAACCGGAACGGGAGTTATTATGAGCGAGGACGGATATATTATAACGAACGCTCATGTGGTAAGCGGAGCAAGTAATCTATCTGTTGTATTTACCGATGAGGACAAAACTTCTGTTAATGCGAAACTGATAGGTATTGATTCTCAAACCGACCTTGCGGTAATTAAAATAGACAAGAAAGGCTTGACCCCTGCTGAGTTCGGCAAGTCCTCCGAGCTTCAGGTAGGCGAAATTGCAATAGCTATCGGAAATCCTCTCGGATTTGAGCTTGCAGGCTCAGTCACATCGGGTATTATATCCGCTCTTGACAGAACTCTGACAATAGAGGATCAAGAGATGAATCTTATTCAAACCGACGCTTCTATAAACAACGGCAACTCAGGCGGAGCACTTGTCAACGCATACGGACAGGTAATCGGTATTACTTCGGCGAAAGTAAGCTCAACCTACGGCGAAGGCTTAGGCTTCGCAATCCCTATTGACAACGCAAAACCTATCATTGATGACCTTATTAAATACGGATATGTAAAAGGACGTCCTGTTTTGGGATTGAGCGGACAAACAATTACCGAGCTTTGGTCGCAGTATTACGGCGTACCTCAAGGCTTCATAGTAAGAAACGTTGAAGAGGGATCGGCTGCTGAAAAAGCAGGAATTCAAGTCGGAGATATAGTTATAGGTATAAACGATACTACTATAACGTCTATTTCTGAGTTCAACAAAATCAAGGCTGAATACAAAGCCGGCGATACAATTACCATAACCCTTTACAGGCAAGGCAATAAAAAGAATGTCAAGGCTACCCTTGACGAGGACACATCAACGGCTCAAAGCAACGAAAGCCAAAATACTACTGAATCTAATCAAGACGGTTACAGCTATTACGGCAACGACGACGGAACTTTTAATCCGTTCGGAGCGTTTGGAAATTTCGGCAGCTTTGGCAATAATCAGTCTCAAGGCGAGGCTTCATAATTAATTACGCTTACGAGATATTATATATTTTTTCATATTTCATTACTTCCTTGAAGACAGCTGTTCTTTTTACAAGAACGGCTGTTTTCATTTTTGTTATCTAAAAGGCTTGCTATAGCCATACTAAAATGTTATACTATTTAATAATAGAATTATTTGTTATATCAATAACAGAAAGGTATGTGATAAAGATGTCACTTGAAAATAAGGAAACCTTTGAAACAAAAGAAAATAACTTAACTGAACTCTCAGAAAATGAAATTGATAAAGAAATAAACACTGATGAAAAAATCGAATTAAGCAACTCCTACGAAGAAGATTACGAAAACCGTAATGAAGATGAAAGTAAGACAGAAGAGCAAAAGCCAAAAAGCAAATCGTCTAAAATAATTTTGTATATTATTTACGCAATAGTAATTGCCCTCTGTATTGTTGTTTTGGCTAGAAATCTGATTTTCAAAAGCAACAAAAATAAAACTGCTACATCTTCTTTATCAAGTTCTAAAAGCACAGTAATAAACGCTCCGGAAAAAATAAAAAATGTATATGTGTTAGCCGACCTTTCTGACGGTTATAAGCTTATAAATCAAGATGTTTCTGAAACAAAGGCTGTTTCGACATATAGTAACAAAACAAATGAAATAACCCTAACTCAATCAACTATTGACGATTATGAACCTGAATATGATATCACCGATTCGGACATGGACGTTTCTGAGTTTCACAACGGAGCAGGTCAAGAATATACAGCATATCAAATTGAAGGAAAATGCTATATAGTTTGGACGACAAATGAATACACGTTTGAAATCAAAACATCTTTGAAAAAAAGCGAATCCATACCTTTTATATTCAAAGTTCAAAAGTCAGAGGAAACCGCATCATCGGGAGAACCAGTATAACTAAAAGATTTTCCTGTTCGGAAAAATTTCGGACAGGATTTTTCATTTATAAATAAAAAACAGCACTTGCAAAAAATTGATATTATTGGTATAATAAAAACCAACATATTAAAAGAAAGGGCAACGCCTTGTCGGGCTAATTATAATAATGAATAGTACAATGGCATTAACGCTGGTCAAATACGCTTTAGGTGTAATAGTTATTTTGCTTTTAGTATTTTTAATCGCAGTGATCACTCCAAAGCTTGCTGCGTTAATTGATAAAGGTAAGAAAAACTCATCAAACTTATCAGACTTATCAAACGACAAAAAACTTATCGACCCTAAAAACTATACTGTAAAAGACCCTTACGAAAAGGGTGAAAAGCTTGACGGTTTCGACCCGAATTATAAAATATACAACGAAGATATATATGGATTTAAAAGAAAAAGTCAAGATGCAAAAATAAAATCCGATGATAAAGGTAACAAGGAGAATTAATATGTCAAAAAATAATGGAAACAGCAAAATGGTAGAGCAAATAACATCTATGGATGTTGATTTTGCAAAATGGTATACCGATATAGTTAAAAAAGCCGAGCTTATTGAATACACAAGCGTAAAGGGCTGTATGGTTATCCGCCCATACGGTTATGCGATTTGGGAAAACATACAGAGAATATTAGACGGAATGTTTAAGGAGACAGGGCACGAAAACGTATGTATGCCAATGTTTATTCCCGAAAGCCTGCTTAATAAAGAAAAGGATCACGTTGAGGGCTTTGCCCCGGAGGTAGCTTGGGTAACTCACGGGGGCAGCGAAAAACTCGAGGAGCGTCTTTGCGTGCGCCCTACTTCTGAAACGCTTTTCTGCGAGCATTATGCAAATATAATTCATTCATACAGAGATCTTCCTAAGCTTTACAACCAGTGGGTGTCTGTAGTAAGATGGGAAAAAACGACCAGACCGTTTCTGAGATCTCGTGAGTTTCTCTGGCAGGAGGGTCATACCATTCACGCAACCGCAGAGGAAGCCATTGAAGAAACAGAGCAGATGCTCAACTGCTATGCTAGGTTCTGTGAGGAATCTCTAGCTATGCCAGTTGTAAAGGGAAAGAAAACCGAAAGCGACAAGTTTGCCGGCGCAGTTTCGACCTATGCTATCGAAGCTCTTATGCACGACGGAAAAGCCCTTCAAGCCGGAACATCACACTATTTCGGCGACGGCTTTGCCAAAGCGTTCGGAATAGAATACACCGACAAGGAAAATAAAAGAGTGAACCCCCATCAAACCTCATGGGGTGTTACCACACGTCTGATAGGCGCTATTATAATGACTCACGGCGATGATAACGGACTTGTTCTTCCTCCTGCCGTTGCGCCTATACAAGTTGTAATTATTCCTATCGCACAGCATAAAGATGGCGTTTTGGATAAGGCAAACGAGCTTTATGAAAAGCTGAAATCAACAGGCATCAGAGTTAAGCTTGATAACAGCGACAACTCTCCGGGCTGGAAATTCTCTGAGTATGAAATGAAAGGCATACCGGTAAGGCTGGAAATAGGACCTAAGGATATTGAAAAGAATCAGTGCGTTTTGGTAACAAGGCACAACAGAGAAAAAACCTTTGTTTCTCTTGACGAACTGGAAAATGCAGTTAATGTGAAACTTAAAGAGGTTCACGACGGACTTTATGAAAAAGCTCTTAAAAACCGTGAAAACAAAACCTATAGCTGTAAGAGCATAGAAGAAATCTCTAAAGCGCTAGAAGAAAAAGGCGACGGCTTTATCAAGGCTATGTGGTGCGGAGATGAAGCCTGCGAGGACGAGGTAAAAGAGAAAACAGGAGCAGGTTCAAGATGCATACCGTTTGAGCAGGAAAATATTGATAATAAGTGCGTTTGCTGCGGAAAACCCGCTAAGCATATGGTGCTATGGGGTAAAGCTTATTAAAATAATTGTATATTATTTATATTTATTGAAATTACATCTTGACAGATTATGTAAGACGCAGTAAAATTAGAATATAAAATAATAAAATGAAGGTGAAAATAATGAAGGATATCGGAATTGTCAGACATTTTGATTTGGCAGGAAGGGTGACTCTCCCAATAGAGCTCAGAAGAAGACTTAATTTATCAATGGGCGACCCTATTGAAGTGTTCACAGAAGACGACGCTATTATACTTCGCAAATATCAGAACAAATGTATAATTTGTGACGAACCCGCAGACTATAACGAATGTACTGAGCTTAACGGCAAGCTTATCTGCAAAAGCTGTGCTGAAAAATTAAAATAAAATACAGATTTGTTTAAAAACTACATAGGCGTTGTAAGATAAAATAAGTTTATTCTGATTAAGTAAATTAACACTTGGGCATTCTTAATATATAAAAAGTGTTCGGAGAAATAAAATGACTAAATTATATATTGTTATTCCATGTTATAATGAAGAAGCCGTTCTTTTAGAAACAGCTACAAGGCTCAGAGAAAAAATGAGACGGCTTAAATCAGAAAACATTATTTCAAGTGACAGCAAGGTCATTCTTGTCGATGACGGCTCAGATGACGGTACATGGGAGCTTATTAAAAAAATCCACTACAGCGACGCTATGTTTTCAGGGTGCAAGCTGTCGAGAAATCAGGGTCATCAGAACGCTCTTTTATCGGGGCTTGACTGTGCAAGAGGAAAATGCGACGCTGTTATTTCTATGGACGCTGATTTGCAGGACGATATAGAGGTAATTGACGAGTTTGTAAAAAAATACGAAGAAGGTAACGAAATCGTATACGGCGTAAGAAGCTCCAGAAAAAACGACAGCTTTTTTAAATGTAAAACGGCAAAGATTTTTTATAAGCTAATGAGCCTTATGGGCGCTGAAATTGTTTCAAACCACGCCGACTACCGTCTTTTGGGAAGCAGAGCTTTGGAAAGTCTGTTTGAATTTAATGAAGTAAATTTATTTTTAAGAGGTATCGTTCCGCTTGTCGGGTATAAGTCTGCAAAGGTTTATTACGAAAGAAAAGAACGCTATGCCGGAGAAAGCAAGTACCCTTTTAAAAAGATGGTTTCATTTGCGCTTGACGGCATAACTTCTTTTAGCATAAAGCCTATAAAATTGATTACTTCCCTCGGAGTGATTTTTGTTCTCATATGCGGAATTATGCTTTTGTATTCTCTTATAAGCTATTTCACGGGTCATTCGGTAAGCGGCTGGGCGTCGCTTATCACGTCTATATGGTTGCTGGGCGGACTTCAGCTTTTGGCTATCGGAATAATAGGCGAATATATAGGAAAGGTTTTTTTGGAGACAAAGAAACGTCCGAGATATATAATTGAAGAGCTTTTAGATGACAATGACAATGCTGAAGAAGATATGTAAAAAATATTTTTGAACTAGATTTATTGTGATATTTAATATTAATATGCCAAATTTTGTTTTATCAATTAAGCGATGACACAATATATTGTACTTTTGGAATTATTATAAAAAATAGCGAAAAATTGCTTGACAAAACCTTGTAAAGTATGGTATGATTGTTTTACCTCTTTATGAGGTCTATTTTTTTGTTTGCTTTTAAGCTGCGCTTGTAACCCGAAGCACATTTTAAAAGAGCGAAAATTAATAACCTCAAACCGTATCAAACGGCATATAGTTTACCTGACTATATGGAGGGAGGCAATTGGACATGCGTTTGAATTATTTAAAACGCAAATTTCGTCGGGAGGTGCCGAAATGAGAGTAAAGATAACACTCGCTTGCACAGAATGTAAGCAAAGAAATTACGCAACAAAGAAAAACAAGAAGAATGATCCTGACAAGCTTGAAATGATGAAGCATTGCAAGTATTGTAAGAAACACACTCTTCACAAAGAAACAAAGTAGACGAAAGGAGTTTTTAAAATGGCTAAAGATTCCACAAACGCTAAACAAAAAGGCGGAAACAAAATCGTCAAGTATTTCAGAGACTTAAAATCAGAAATCAAAAAGGTTGTATGGCCAAGCAGAAGTCAGGTTATTAACAACACCGGCGTAGTGCTTGTTTTATGTGTAATATGCGGTGTGGTTTTAGCAGGCATAGACTTTGGCTTATCACAGCTTGTTGAACTTCTGCTTGATATTAAGTAATGAAATAACAAAGGTTTTTTAACAACGGGAGGTATTGCTGTTTATGTCAGAACAAGCTAAATGGTATGTTGTCCATACCTATTCCGGCTATGAAAATAAGGTAGCTCAAAGCATTGAAAAGGTTGTTGAAAACCGAAAGCTTCAAGATCTTATCCCTGAAATAAAGGTACCGATGGAGTCGTATTCCGAAGTAGACAAAGACGGGGGAGTAAAGGAAGCAGAAAGAAAGCTTTTTCCAAGCTATGTTCTTGTGAAGATGGTTATGAGTGACGACACATGGTATATCGTTAGAAATATCACTGGTGTAACAGGATTTGTCGGACCGGGTGCAAAGCCTATTCCGCTTACCGAAGCTGAAGTTGAAGCTCTCGGCGTTGATACAAAAACAGCCGAAATTGAGGTCAACTACAAAGAAGGCGACAGTATTTCTGTTACGGGTGGCTCGTTTGAAGGATTTACAGGTACGGTTGAATCTATTGACTTTGAAGAGCAAATAGTTAATGTTATCGTATCAATGTTCGGAAGAGAAACTCCGGTTGCCCTGCCGCTGACACAAGTGACAAAATTGGATTAATTCGTTTTTTAGAAGCTGATTTTTATAAAAACATCTTGCTTCAAAGTGGGAGAGTTAAAATATTCATTAACTCGCCTTTACCACAATTTATGGAGGTGCGAAAAGATGGCACAAAAAGTAGTAGGCTATGTAAAGCTGCAAATCCCTGCAGGAAAAGCAACACCTGCACCGCCGGTTGGTCCTGCTTTGGGACAACACGGTATTAACATCGGAGCATTCACAAAGGATTTTAACGAAAGAACGAAAAACGACGCCGGTCTTATCATTCCGGTAGTTATCACAGTTTATGCTGACCGTTCGTTCACCTTTATCACAAAGACTCCGCCGGCTGCTGTATTAATTAAAAAGGCTTGCGGAATTGAACACGCATCCGGTGAACCTAACAAGAAAAAGGTTGCTAAGATAACAAAAGAGCAAATCAGACAAATTGCCGAGCAGAAAAAGCCCGACCTTAACGCAGCAACAGAAGAAGCTGCAATGAGTATGATAGCCGGAACGGCTCGCTCAATGGGTATCGAGGTTGTTGACTAAGAACGACGAGGAAGAAGTAAAGGCTTTGACCTCAGACTTCTGAAATCTGACTTCTAATCGTGGGAGGATTATTCCGCTAACCGAATTGCAAAACAAAAAGCGTTCGGTATTACCACTTAATGAGGAGGAAAAATTACAATGAAACATGGCAAGAAATATATCGAGAGCGAAAAAGCTGTCGATAAAACAAAATTATACGATGCACCCGAAGCCCTTGATTTGGCTTGCAGCGGTGCAAAAGCTAAGTTTGATGAAACTATTGAGGCTCATATCCGTCTTGGTGTTGACTCACGTTATGCTGACCAGCAGGTTAGAGGTGCAGTAGTTTTGCCGAACGGAACAGGTAAAAACGTAAGAGTATGCGTTTTCTGCAAAGAGGACAAATACGATGACGCTAAAGCCGCAGGCGCTGAATACGTCGGCGGTATGGATCTTGTTGAAAAGATTCAAAAAGAAAACTGGATGGACTTCGACGTTGTAGTAGCAAGCCCTGATATGATGGGTATTGTGGGACGTCTTGGTAAGATTTTAGGACCTAGAGGTCTTATGCCAAACCCAAAAGCAGGAACAGTTACTCCTGACGTTGCTAAAGCTGTTACAGAGGCTAAAGCAGGTAAAATCGAATACCGTCTGGACAAATCAAATATTATCCACTGCCCTATCGGAAAGGCTTCGTTCGGAAAAGATAAACTGAATGAAAACCTTGAAGTTTTAATGGACGCAGTTATCAAGGCAAGACCTTCGGCTTTGAAAGGTCAATATCTCAAGAGTCTGACTGTTGCTTCAACAATGGGCATTGGAATCAAGCTTTCGATTGCAAAATATGGAAACTAATAAATAATAAATACTGCTTATATTATTAAAACAGTATAAGAGAAACGACACAGCTTTGGCTATGTCGTTTCTTTATTTCATCAGTAGATGATTAATGAGTTTTATAGTATAAATGTTTGAATCTGTTGCACAGAAGTTAATTTGAATTGCTTGCTAAGTCTTCTGCAAATATGTAAAATAAGCCATAGGAGTGTACAACTATGTTTAAAGAAAATCTAAAAGCACAAAGAAAATTAAAAGGATTTACACAAGAAACACTGGCTATAAAAGTAAACGTAGTCAGACAAACCGTTTCAAAATGGGAAAAGGGACTGTCAGTACCTGATGCCGATACATTGCAAAAGCTTGCAGAGGTCTTAGATATAACTGTCAGTCAGCTTCTTGGTGCAGAAACGCCGAATAAACCAGAAAATAAGAATGAAATTGCTGAACAACTTTCAAGAATAAATGAACAGTTAGCAATAAAAAATGCAAGAGCACGAAAAGTTTGGAAGTCTATAGTAATCGCTTTAATATTGATTATTATAGTTTTATCCATGTTTTCCATTTTTTACACTGTAAGACATCAAAACAACATAGTTGCCGGTATAACAGAGTTTACTTGTATGTTGGACGGAAAAGAATATTGGTATTCTATACAATATAATGACAACTATCAAATTCTTTCTGCCGGCGGTGATGCTTATATAGACGATTATATTAACACAAAAATTTACAGCGATGCAAATCAACTAGCTGCACATATAAAAGATTATTTTGCCATAAGAGGCGGCACCACAGTTACAACAGAAGAAACAGGATTAAAGCTCTATGAATAATACGGCTAAAATTCAAGTATATAATGAATTACAAATAATAACGGCTTCTTTAAAGAGGCCGTTTTTTGTTGCGTTAAATAATTATTTTCTTTAGTTTTCTTTTTATTGGTATAATAATTGTTAAAATAATAACAAAATCTTCGATAAAAACATCTTTAATGCCTTTACAAATAAAATAAGTTGTGTTAAAATATATATTTGAAGTAATGGATTTAATTCAATTTATTCCGTATATTTTACTTGAAAAAGTAATAAAAAATATTCATTGCTAAACATTTTTGAGGAGGATATAAAAATGGCAAGAAAAATGAAAACCATGGATGGTAACAATGCCGCTGCATGGGCGTCATACCCATTTACAGAGGTAGCTGCTATCTATCCTATCACCCCTTCTTCAGTTATGGCTGAGGTTACTGACCAATGGTCGGCTAAGGGGCAGACAAATATTTTCGGCACACCGGTAAAGGTTGCAGAAATGCAGTCGGAAGCAGGCGCATCAGGAACAGTTCACGGTTCTTTGGCTGCCGGAGCTCTTACAACAACTTATACAGCTTCGCAGGGATTGCTTCTGATGATTCCTAATATGTATAAAATCGCAGGAGAGCTGCTGCCGTGTGTAATTCACGTTTCGGCTCGATGCGTTGCATCACACGCACTTAACATCTTCGGCGACCACTCTGATATCTATGCCTGCCGTCAGACAGGTTTCGCTATGCTGTGTTCGTCAAACCCTCAAGAGGTTATGGACTTAGGTACTGTTGCTCATCTTGCAACAATAAAGGGCAGAGTTCCGTTTTTACACTTCTTTGACGGCTTCAGAACTTCTCACGAAATTCAGAAGATTGAAGTTTGGGATAAAGAAGACGTTGCTAAAATGGTTGACAAAAAGGCTCTCCAGTCTTTCAGAGACAGAGCGCTAAACCCTGAGCATCCTGTACTTCGCGGTACTGCTCAGAACCCTGATATCTTCTTCCAGGCTCGTGAGGCTTGCAACAAATATTATGATGCAATTCCCGGCGTTGTTGAAGAATATATGGATAAGATAAACAAGAAAATCGGTACAGATTATAAGCTGTTCAACTACTATGGCGCTCCTGACGCTGAGCACGTTATCGTAGCAATGGGTTCAGTCTGCGACACGATTGAAGAAACAATAGATTACTTAAACGCTACAGAGGGAACAAAGCTCGGTCTTGTTAAGGTAAGACTTTACAGACCTTTCTGCGCTGACAAGCTGGTCGAAGCTATTCCTGACACCTGCACGCAGATTTCTGTTCTTGACAGAACTAAGGAGCCCGGTTCTTTGGGCGAGCCTTTATATCTCGATGTTGTTGCAGCTCTCAAGGGAACACAGTTCCACAACATCACTGTTGCTTCGGGAAGATACGGTTTAGGTTCAAAGGATACAACACCTGCACAGATCAAGGCAGTATTCTGGAACGCTGAGTGGAAAGAGAACTTCAAGCCGAGATTTACAATCGGTATTGACGACGACGTAACTTATCTTTCACTTGACGCTGACGACAAGCTTGACTCAGCACCTAAGGGAACAACTGCTTGTAAGTTCTGGGGTCTCGGTGCAGACGGTACTGTCGGCGCTAACAAAAACTCAATCAAAATCATCGGCGACCACACCGACCTTTATGCTCAGGCATATTTCTCATACGACTCAAAGAAATCAGGCGGCGTAACAGTTTCTCACTTGAGATTTGGTGAAACACCTATCAAATCGACATACCTCATCAATCAAGCTGATTTTGTAGCCTGCCACAACGAGTCATACATCAACAAGTATGATATGGTATCTGATATCAAGCCTGGCGGAACATTCCTGCTCAACACTCAGTGGGATATGAAGGGTCTTGAAAAGAACCTGCCAGGACAGGTTAAGAGATATATTGCTGAGAACAACATTAAGTTCTACACAATTAACGGCGTAAAGATTGGTAAGGAAATTGGTCTTGGCAACAGAATCAACACTGTTTTACAGTCTGCATTCTTTAAGCTGTCAGGCATCATTCCTATGAACGACGCTATCAAGTATATGAAAGACGCTGCTACCGCTTCTTACTCAAAGAAGGGTGAGGCTATCGTTAAGATGAACCACGACGCTATTGACGCAGGCTGCGAGCAGGTCGTTGAAATCAAAGTACCTGAGTCTTGGAAAAAGGCTAAAGACAGCAGAATGGGTATGGCTAAGGTTAAGACAAACGACAAGGTTCTTCAGAAGTTTGTAAATGAAATTCAGATCCCTTGTAATGCACAAGAGGGAGATAAGCTTCCTGTTTCAACATTCGTTGATATGGCAGACGGTACTTTCCCACAGGGTTCTGCGGCATTTGAAAAGAGAGGAATTGCAGTTGACGTTCCTTCATGGTTAAGCGAAAACTGTATTCAGTGTAACTTCTGCTCATATGTTTGCCCGCACGCTGTAATCCGTCCGGCAGTTATGACTGACGAAGAGCTTGAAAATGCTCCTGAGCTTGCTAGGAAAAAGGCTGTTCCTATGACAGGTATGCCTGGCTACAACTTTGTTGTAACAATGTCTGCTCTCGACTGTACAGGATGCGGCTCTTGCGTAAACGTATGTCCCGGTAAGAAAGGCAACAAGGCTCTCAATATGATGCCTCTTGCTACACAAATCGCAGAGCAGGAAGTATTCAACTACGGTTTAACTCTCCCAGAAAAACCAGATGTTCTTGAAAAATTCAAGGCTACAACAGTTAAGGGTTCGCAGTTCAAACAGCCGCTTCTCGAATTCTCGGGCGCTTGCGCAGGCTGCGGAGAAACTCCTTACGCTAAGCTTATAACTCAATTATTCGGCGACAGAATGTATATTGCAAACGCAACAGGCTGTTCATCTATCTGGGGCGGTTCTGCACCTACAACTCCTTATACAAAGAACGCACTCGGCAAAGGTCCTGCTTGGGCAAACTCATTGTTCGAGGACAACGCTGAATACGGCTACGGAATGTTCTTGGCACAGAACACGATAAGACAAAGAGTTATCGCAAAGGTTCTTGAGCTTAAGAAAACTACAAAGAGCACATCTCTTAAAAAAGCTATCGACGCATATCTTTCGACTATTGACGACGGCGCAGCTAACTCAGCCGCTACAGACGAGTTGATTTCGGCTCTTACTAAAGCTAAAACAAAAGCCGCTGATGAAATTCTCAAGGATAAGGACTTCTTGAGAAAGAAGTCAATGTGGGTATTCGGCGGAGACGGCTGGGCTTACGATATCGGATTCTCAGGCTTAGACCACGTTATCGCTCAAGGCGAGGACGTAAACATCTTCGTATTCGACACTGAGGTTTACTCAAATACAGGCGGACAGTCTTCAAAGGCAACACCTACAGGAGCTATTGCACAGTTTGCGGCAGCAGGTAAGGAAGTCAAGAAGAAGGACTTAGCAGGAATTGCTATGAGCTACGGATATGTATATGTTGCTCACGTTGCTATGGGTGCTGATTACAACCAGTGCATCAAGGCAATCACTGAGGCTGAGGCTTATCACGGACCATCACTGATTATCGGTTATGCTCCATGTATCAACCACGGTATCAAGGGCGGAATGTCAATCGCTCAAACCGAAGAAAAGAAAGCTGTTCAGGCAGGCTACTGGCATTTGTACAGATACAATCCTGCATTAAAGGCAGAGGGTAAGAATCCGTTTACTCTTGATTCTAAGGCTCCTACAGCAGATTATAAGGACTTCATTATGGGCGAGGTTAGATACAACGCTCTTGCAAGACAAAATCCTGAAAGAGCTGAAAAGCTGTTTGACAATGCAGTTAAGAATGCATCTGACAGATACGATTATCTGCTAAGACTACAAAAGCTTTACGGCGAAGAGGAGAAGTAAAGATACCTTAAAAAATTCCTATAAATAAAACTAACACCGATGCAGAAATTCTGCGTCGGTGTTTTTATATGTATTGAAGTCTGTAATTATACAAAAAGACGGCTATTTACAAGCCGTCTTAGTAATAAGTTTATTTCATTTTATTTTTGATAAGAATTATTTATTCTCAATCTTTTTGTTTACCTTTTTAGCAGTCGTTTTTCCGCTTTCAACACCTTCTGTGCTTTCGGGAACAAAAATAATTTTCAGCGTTTGGAGCATAATTTTAAAATCAAGCAAAAGAGAGTGATTTTCAATATAGATCAAATCGAGCTTTAGCTTATCATAAGGCGTTGTGTTATACTTACCAAGCACCTGCGCATACCCCGTAAGACCCGCTTTAACCTTCAATCTGAATTTAAATTCGGGCATATCCTCAAGATACTGCGCCGCTATTTCGGGGCGTTCAGGTCTGGGACCAACAAAGGACATATCGCCGATAAGTATATTAAAAAGCTGAGGAAGCTCGTCGAGACGGGTTTTTCTTATAAACTTACCTATCGGAGTAATTCTCTTATCCTTATCTGAGGCAAGTCTTGCGACGCCGTCTTTTTCAGCGTTTACTATCATACTTCTGAACTTTATAACATCAAACCTTTTGCCGCCCTGAGTAAGTCTTGTCTGCTTGTAAAACACCGGGCCTCTGTCATAAAGCTTGATACAAAGTGCAATAATAAGCATAAAAGGCGAAGATATTATAATTGCAATAAGTGAAAGTAATATATCGACAAAGCGTTTAATTATCTTTTCTTCAAAGCCAAATCCGATGTTTTTACTGAGAATAAGCGGTGTATCAAATAAATGAACCTCGTCTGCACCTCTAATTATAATATCGGAAAGCTTTGGATTTATATAAGTTCTGATTGAATGCTCATAAGCATACTTTAATATTTTATTTCTTATCTGAGACGGAATATCGCAGAGTATAACACCGTCATAGCCTAAAATTTTTTTATTTATTACATCTAAAGGTTCTTCAATGCTTATAGACGAGCAAATAAGATATTTATCAACTCTAACGCTCATTTTCTGCACCAGATCCCTTGCCGATGTGCTTCCGAAAACGATGATCATTTTCTTAGGCGGATATATTTTTGCATATATAGCTTTACTTCCAAACGCCCAAAATATAATAAATATAAAATCGATTATGGTCATCAAAGCGGTAGGTCCCAGACGTAAAAAGCCTCGACTGATCAAGCTGACAAAAATATAGGCAAAAAAGTTGGTGAACAAAACAGTCAAGACCTGTGAACCAATCAACCCGACTGTTTTAAGCGAGCCTACTCTAAATCCTCCGAAAGACCTGCCAAAAACTATATAAAGGAGCATATAAAGCAAAACAAGCAATACATTACCGTTTCGCCAATATATGTTTTGTTTTAATTCCTCGCTGTAGTTATAATACGACGTCCATATAACGCTGAACACAGCGGCAACTGCAAGTGCTATTATAAACCCGGAAAAGAACATTACCATTCTTTTGAACTGTTCTTTATTATTCATTACTGCAACGCCTTTCATAAAGTTATTTATTAATATCTCGTTGCTTTCGGCTCTTTGCCGAAAAGGTTAAAACTCACTACTGCATAAAACTTGTCAAAAACATTATATCACTTTCCCATAATATAATCAAGTATTATTAAAACACAATTAATACTTTTAAACTAATATTTTGATTGACAAATCTGAATGATTATATTATAATTATAAATGCAGATGATTAAAGAAATTAATTATATCTGTTAAAAAGGAAAATAATTATGGACTTTATCAGAAACAATCTACCGCCGTACAGTGTGCTGATGTCGGTTTATATAAAAGAAAATCCCGCATATCTTTCGGAGAGTTTAGAAAGTATGCTCACACAAACAGTACCGCCGTCGGATTTTGTATTAGTATGCGACGGAAAACTGACAGATGAATTAAACGTCATTGTAAAATCATTTGAAAGCGAATACAGCGACATATTTAACTCAGTAAGGCTTATTGAAAATGTCGGAACAGGTCTTGCCGCAAATGCGGGAATAAAAGAGTGCAAGTATGAGCTTATTGCCAAAATGGATTCAGACGACATTAGTCTTCCCGACCGCTGTCAAAAACAGCTTTTGATGTTTTTGAAAAATCCAAAGCTTGATATGGTCGGTGCATACATTGAGGAGTTTGACAACTCAACAGGTAAGCCTATTGCAATAAAAAAGACGCCTCTAACTCACGACAAAATAATGAAATATGCAAAGCGCAGAAATCCTTTCAACAACCAGACGCTTATATTCAAAAAGTCAATGGCGGAGAAAGTCGGCGGTTACACTGACATTAAGCGCTGTGAGGATTACGAGTTCATAACAAAAATGCTTATGGCAGGAGCAATTGGCGAAAACCTTCCCGAAGTTTTAGTTAAATACCGAGTTTCAAAAGACAACTTAAAGCGCCGTAAGAATTGGGCAAACACGAAGTCATTTATAAAGGTAAGAAAAGACCTCTTTAAAAGCGGTTTTTCAAATATATTTGATTTTATTATTCCGTGTACGGCTCAGCTTATTTTATTTCTTCTGCCAGAGCGTTTTACAGCTTGGGTTTACAAGCATCTATTAAGAGACTAGTTAAAACAGAGATTGAACAACAATCTCTCATATCGAGGTGTGGCTCAGTTTGGTAGAGCGCTGCGTTCGGGACGCAGAGGTCGTGGGTTCAAGTCCCGTCACCTCGACCAAAAATGCAATACCGCCCTAAAATAGGGCGGTATTTTTTTGTTTACACGTTTTTTACACGATTTTGTTTAAAATGTTTATTGCTCGTTCTTCTTCTCTAGGATAAAGATGTGAATATGTCTCCCAAGTCATACTGATTTTAGAATGCCCTAGTCGTCTCGCTATTTCTTGTATATTAATACCTTCATTAGCTAGTAGTGATGCGTGACTATGCCTAAAATCATGTACACGAATTGCTTTTACATTTGCTCTTTCTGCATATTTTTTTAATTCATTTTGTATGCTTGTGTCTCTTAGCGGTCGCTCTCCGCCGGTAATATAATAGCTGTCATTAAAACCAATTATGCTTTTACATCTTTCGTAATGTTCATTTAAAATTTGAATCAGTGGCTCTGGCATTTGAATTGTACGTATACTGCTTCTGTTTTTAGGAGGTGTTATACGGTCGCCGCCTTTGAGTTTTTGAGCTATACTTTTTGTGACGCTTAAATAGCCGTCTTTTATGTCAGTCCATTGCAGAGCGTGTATCTCACCCTTTCTTAATCCTGTGTAAAATGCTATATTAAAGAACACATAATAATGCCATTTGTTCATATAGCCTTTACTTTCACTTTGTATGGCTTCCTCTTTTGCTTTTTGTATAAACTTCTTAAACTCATCTGCTGTGTAATACTGCATTTCTTTTTTCGGTTGCAGAGGTGCTTTAAAATTGCCTACTTTTAATAAAGGATTTTGAGAGAGGTATTCCATTTTTACAGCATAATTTAATAAGGCTCTGAACTCGCTGTACCTGTTTTGTCTTGTTCTGATTGAAAGGTTTTTTTGTTCAATATTTTGTTTCCATTTTTGCAATACCGGAATAGTCAGCTTATCAAGTTTCACATTACTTAGCGTATCAAGGACATTGTTTTTTAGATTTTGCTTATTCTTTTCAAGAGTTGTTTCCCTAACCTCCGGCTTTAAAGCCTCTATATATTCATCATACAATGCTTGTAATGTCATTTTTGCTGTTGGAGTTTCTTGCTTGAGTTGATAATTTAGCTCTCGCTCAAGCTGTTTGGCTTCATCAAGACCATAAGCAACACGATCTATTTTCTTTGCCTTTCCTAACCTATCAGTATAATTGACACGTACACGATATTTTTGTTTACCGTCTTTTTTGCCGTTCATTTTGTAAATTGGCATAAATTTACCTCCTATTCTTGACATACAAAAAATGTTATGCTAAAATAAAAGGGCAGAATTAGCCCTTTTTAGCGACTGGGATTAATTCGTCTGCCTCTGTGGTGCGCCAACACCGCAGGGGCGTTTTATTATTATTTTATATTTATCTCAAACATACTCCGCATAAGGAATAGCCATTGCGCAAAGCCCAATATAAATCATCAGTCGTCGGATATTGACTTTCGTACTTAAATGTTCTGCATCCGCTTATATGTACTTTCATAGAATCCGAATTTAATACATAAGTGGAGCCATATGGTATAGCTGAAGTAGTATAACTTACCTTTTTAGTCGTTTTCTTTGTCTTTATAGCTGCTTTTGTCTTTGTAGATTTAATTTTACTCCACTTACTATACTGTTTCTTACCTTTAACTATTGTATAAGCTCTAATTTTAACAAAATACTTTTTTCCACTTTTTAGCTTTTTAATAGTTTTATTTGTAGCTAAACCACTTTTTATATTTACAGTTCGTTTATTCTTAGTGAACTTTCTGTTAGTAGCCAGCTTTATCTCATAACCCTTTGCTCCGCTTACTTTTTTCCAGGTTACTTTTAATGTCCTTTTCTTAGCTGTTAGTTTTTTGATAGTAGCTTTTTTTTTAATTGACGTTTTTGTTAGCTTAACGATTGATACAGCTTTTTTGTTAGAATAAGATGTGTTGGATTTTAAAGCAGTATTTTCAAAAGGCATGTTAACATCAAATGTTATTTCCATTGCATACTCAGGCAAAAATTGACACCCTTCATATCCTGTTGCAAAATCACTGCTTTCATTTCCCGTGAATCCTGAAATTTGGAACACATCAAGATGATGAGTATTGTTCTGATATTGAGCAGGTATATTAAATATTCTCCCGTTTTGTATATCCTTATCTCCATCTTTTGCCCAGTTATTTGTAAATGTATACTGTGTGTAACCAGTCATACTAGCTCCCTTTCCTGTGATCCAAAAACCTGCAGGAATTGACTTATAAGGTGTTTTTGCTTCATATTCTGCCTTAGTATTATAAAGCTTAAGTACAGGATTGCTTATAGTAACACCGTTATTTTTTAGATACTGAATATTTGAAGATATATATAATTGGTTAATACCATTTCCATGCTCGCCTTCATAGTTTTGAGCAGTATCCGCTTTGAAGTTAAATCCCTGAATACCTACCGTGTATGTACCACTTCCTACTATCTTTGCGTCGTGCAGCTGAGCATATTCAGTAATTTCTCTTTCTCCATTTTCATTCACTTCGGTCATTAATCCAGCAGGGCCGTATGCTCCTATAGGCGAATTTAACTCAACACCGTTTTTATCCCTATCTATCATAGCATATACATTCATAAACAAACGAGACCATGGACTATACGGATTTATTCCTCTAACTATTTCATTATTCTTATTTAGTGCCTCTTGTCCTGATGTGTTAGGAGTACCGATAGCATCACGGAACGCCCAATTTCCTGTTTGAAGACTTAAGCCCATATAATAATCGCCTGATGTGAGCGAATAAGGCTTATCCGTAAAGTTAAAATCATCTGAGTCCTGTCTCATACCATATGGAACATAACCTACTTCTCCAGGTCTTTTACTCAAATCAGCCGAAGCGGAAAAGCTAAGCGATGATATAACCAAAGCAACAGCTATTACACTTGAAATCAATCTTTTAATTTTCATATTGAAATTCCTCCCGTTGACATTTTTTTGAAAATGCCATATAATATTTTTGTCGAAGTATAGAAAGAATTTCTATATTTTATCTATATCCCTGTCAGTATTAGAGGTGCTGGCAGGGATTTTTTTATTATACCTTTCCAATAACTTTGCCTACACATTTTAACACAGTATAATTGTTTATAGGTATATTTTCAAATTCAGGATTTGTAGAAATTAATTCACCTTTGCCCATTTTTTTGATAAAGCCCGATCCATTGACAATGAATATACCTATTTCGTTTTCAAATATACTCGGCTGTAGTCTTACAAAAACCTTATCGCCATTTGCATATTCAGGTAACATACTATCCCCATCGACTTCGATGACAATATCCGCCTTTCTAGCTTCTGGTTTATCTTGTACTGAAATAGTATCAAACTGTTCATCATCAAGCCAATCCCCTGAACCAGCTGAAGCCTTTAAAAGAGAAAATGGTAATTCTATTACTGGTGGTTTTTCTATATATCTACAACGTTCATATTCTTCATTTAAAGTAAGATTAATAATTCTTTGACCGTGCTCATCTAGAGTGCGGTATTTATTTATAAATTGTTCTTCCTTATTAGTAAAATTATTTTCTTTTCTAATGTTTTCTTGTCGTTTGTCACAATGGTAGTCCAATAAATAGTCAAGCGTTACGCCAAAGTATTTTCCCAATTTTATAAGCACTGTAGAATTTGGTTCACGCTCATTATTCTCATAATTTCTATAAGTATTTACTTTTAATCCAAGCGCATCTGCTGTTTCTTGCTGAGATAAGCCACGTGCTAATCGAAGTTTTTTTAGACGATCTTCAAACATATTATCACCTCTTTTTTTTATAAGTTTACACTCATAATGAGAAGATGTCAATACAATTTAAGTAAAAAACCCCCACTTTGGCGAAATTGCACAAACTTTGACCACTCATTTTGTGCTATTTTATTCTAAAAAACTGTTGACAATAACACGAATTGGGTGTATTATATAGACACCACCCAAAACGGGTTGCAAAAGTAGCATGAAACAAAAAGGGGGTGAAAATATGAGTAAAAACAAAATGACAATCCTTGATAATATTAATGGTGAAATACGCAGACGTGGAATGTCAAAAGATGAATTTTGTAAACTTCTTGGTGTAGAAAGAAGAACTTATACTCATTGGCAGTCAAAAGGAGAACTTCCTAGCACTAAATTATTGAAGTGTGCAGAAATATTAAATTGCACTTTGGACTATCTTACTAGAGATGTTTCTGCATAAAGAAAACAAGAAGTCAATGAGCATAGGAGGTGATAAAAATGAAAAATCCTGATATAAAAACAGCGGTTCAGATTTACTACACAAAGCCTGAAATAGGCACAAATGAAATCATGGAGCTGTTTTCAGTAAAAGGAACTAAGGCACTGCAGATGAAAAACGAGGTCAGAAAGGTAATGGCAGAAAAAGGAGTAAAGGTCTGGTTACCGCATAGCGTAAATACTGAAGTAGCATTTGAAGTATGGGGATTAAACATTACTGATTTAGAAGCCCGTTTAAAAAAGCTGCAAAGACTAGGAATGGAAACATAAGGAGTTGAAAAAATGGAAACAAAGATAGCGATAGCGATGATAGGTTTAGTCGTATTAATCTTCTACAGCATAATAATGACCTTGTATGTATTCTTTCCAAAGACACTAATACGCTGGGCAGATTATTTCGCAATACCTATCAAGGAGCAGGAGCTAAGACCTCTGCTTGAGGGCGAGGAGAAAGAAAAGAGCATTGAAGTAAAAGGAATGGAGGTAGAGGAATGATCTGTTGCGATGTTTTTGATAAAAAATCAAATGATTATCAACAAAAAAGATTACTTGATGCCTTTAATAGACTTACACCTACACAACAAGGTGAAATAATCGGCAGAGCATATTTTTTGGCTGAACAAAATTTTTTATCTGCAAAAAGGGCGCATATAACTGTATTTAGTAATGGGAGGAATAAAAATGATTAAACAAACTGTACTGGAAACAAAAGAAAAAGAGCCTGCACCTCAAGAAGCGGTAACAAGCTCAAACAAAAACTTTTCTATTAAAAATGATAACACAAAAAACGAAGGTTGTCAAGAGGAAACTATTGATTATAAGGATAAATATTTTAAATGTGCAAGTTTGCTTTTGGACATAGATGTGAATATTGAAAAGGCACATACATTATTAAATAATTTATGGAATGATTTTGCTATATATGACATAGATAAATCTCAATTTCATGGAGCTGCTTGCCTTTCAAATATGTCTGAAACAGATACAAATGGGAGAAAAGCTGCACAACGGTTATTATCAGAATATGATAGGTTGTTCACTTTTATAAACATTGCTCTTGACTATACATACGAAATTAAAAAGTCATTAGAAGACATCGGTGAATTATAAAATTTGAGAATTGAGAAGTAAAAAGAAAAACAATGGAAAGCAACAAGAATTATTATGCTGTAATTCCTGCAACAGTAAGGTATGATAAAAATCTTACGACAATGGCAAAAGTTTTGTATGGAGAGATAACTGCTCTATGCAATGAAAAAGGCTACTGTTGGGCGAATAATTCATATTTTGCAGAATTGTATCAAGTTAGTAAACAGACAGTAATAAATTGGATTAATTCACTTATCAAAGGTGGGTACATAAAAACTTCAATACAATATGAAGGTGGTACAAAAATTGTAAAGAAAAGAAAAATTTTCATTTGTGATATTCAGATTAAACCAATAAATGATAATTGTACCACTCCTAGTCAAAAAAATTTGACCACCCCTAGTCAAAAAAATTTGACTACCCCTAGTCAAAAAAATTTGACCTATAATAATACAGATATTAATAATACAGTTAATAATAAAAAAGAAAATATAAAAAGAAAAGTTTTTGATTATTCTGATAATGAACAATTGAGACAAGTTATATTTAAGTTTATTGATTTCAGAAAAAACATAAAAAATCCAATGAGTGAATATGCAATTACATTGTTATTGAACAAACTCGATAGACTTACAGAATCTGAAGAAACAAAAATAGAAATCTTAAATCAATCAATTCTCAATGGTTGGAAGTCAGTTTATCCACTGAAAGAGGAGGTAAATAACAATGCAGGTAATATCAGAGATGATAAACAATCTGAGGATAACAACGAATGGAATGGCACAGTCCTATAGTCCTAAGGATCATGAACAACGTAGAGTTGATCAGTATAATAAAACAAAAGGCGGATTGGAAGGCTATGATTGTCCTGAATGTAATAATCGAGGTAATTTTGCCCGTTTGTATGAAGATAATGGATATTATGAAATGGTTATGCGTCCATGCCGTTGTATGAAGATACGCAAAAGTTTATGGGCAATAGAAAAAAGCGGTTTAAGCAGTGTAATGAAAAAGCTGACATTTGACAGTTTTGAAACCTCTACTACTTGGCAGGAATACATAAAGAATAAAGCAATAGCTTTTGTAAAAGACAATACAGATAAATGGTTTTATATAGGCGGACAGGTTGGCAGTGGTAAAACACATATCTGTACGGCTATTACAATATCCTTGTTTAAACAAGGCAAAGATGGTCTTTATATGCTATGGAAAGACAAAACGGCGGAGCTTAAAGGATTAATGAATACTGAGGGCTACGATAAACAAATCAGCGAATTAAAGAAAGCAGAAGTTTTATACATAGACGATTTTCTGAAAACTCCAAACAAAAAGCCACCTTCAAGTGCAGATATTAATATTGCATTTGAGATATTAAATTATAGGTACATCAATAAGTTAATCACTGTTATATCATCCGAATGGGCTTTATCAGATGTAATTGAATTTGATGAAGCAACAGGCTCACGCATTAAAGAGCTTACAGGAGAATACCTGCTAACTATATCTAAAAACAGTAAGAAAAACTACAGGCATTAAAAGCGAGGGTAAGATAAATTGACAAACGAACAGCTTGCTAAATTCATTAAAGAGGGAGACAGTGACGATTTAAAACCTGTACTTTGGGAGCGTGTGAAAAAACTGTTGTATAATAGAGCTTGATTATGATAGGCGTATAATCCGTTAAGCAGTAGCAGGACTAGATGAACCGTATAGGAGTGTTATATTACGCTATTTCTTTAAAAATATGACCTTAGAGCAAATTGGCAAGCAAATGAATGTAAGTCGTGAGTATGTAAGGCAGATAAAATCTAAAGCTATAAGAAAGCTAAGAAAAAACGCCAAGATTCTAATGCTTTATAGAGAAAGTGTTGTTAATTAGTCAATTCAAAAGAATTTAAACAAGAAGGGAGAAACTATGAAGATAGCTGAGCTTAAGCAGTACCGTAATATTTGTGCTGAAATTCAAGATTTAGAAGATGATTTGAATGTAAATCATTATGTGGGTGATACAGTACAGTCAGCAACACGTTTTCCTCATAAGAACCATAATGTTCATATTGAGGGGTACAAGTCTGACGGCGGTACTGTAGCTAAGCTCGCAAGGTTGGCTGAGAGAAAGAAACAGAGAGACAGCATAGATCAGTTTGTTGAAAGCATATCGGATTACAAACTTAAAAAGGCTGTGAAGCTATATTACATAAACCCTATTGAGGACGGAGAGGATAAACCCACATGGGAGTCAGTTGTTGATGAGATAGGTCAAGGGGCAACGTCAAGCCTATTAAAAATGGCTTTAAAACGTTATATAAAAAAATATTAAAATGTGTTACTAATGTTACAAATGTTACACATGTTACAAATCAGTATGCTAAAATTAAAATGAGGAAAGTGTACGGGTACCCCAATCCCTGTATATTTTCTAAAAAGGCAGCTTTAGAGTTGCCTTTTGTTTGTTTAATATTTACAAATTAGTGTTTCCATTTTTATTTAAATATACAAACTTTAAATTATTTTGTTGAAGATTGTAAAATCATATGTTAGTATTATACTATAAATTATGATTGGGGAATAAATTATGGCAAGTATAAAACGAAAGGTTACTTTTATAGGATTTCTTTAGAAAAACATATTGATATTAAGAAAAAAAATACTTTGAAAAAAGAAATACTTTCAAATGATAAAATTGAGGAAGCGTTTGCATATATTTACAAAAATAGAATGATTACTTTAGAAAATAATAATAAAGCTATTGATGTAGATACTGCAAGAAGTAAGTTTGTAATAGAAGTAATAGAATATGATAACCATATGGCTTTTCTCAAAATTGGGCAACAAAACTACGCTAATACTGTTGCACTTAAAGATGAAAAAACATTAGAAACTGAAAAAGTACCTATGACTAAAACACAGCTATTGGAACTATTTACTTTTTGTTTAATAGATTTTAAAACTGGAATCGTAAGCTACATAGGTATTAATGGGGCACCAAAAATTTCGGCAATTCGATCATTGTTTAATAATATTTTAATAAAAGAAAAAAATATATATACTGTCTTAGCGTCAATATTAACAAATGATATTATTGAAATTATTACACGTAAAAATATAATTAGCAAACTTGTTATTACTTATGCAGTTCCTAGTGATGACGTTTTAAGTAATGACATTGGCTTGTTACCAAAAGACTTTGATGAGTTGCAAAATATTAAAACTATAACTGCTTCATATGATATACAAGGCACTAGAAATAAAAATATTTTTAGTAGTGGAAATGCTATAAAAAAAATAGTAGCTTCTGTAAAAGAAAAACACGGTGACAATCTTAAGTCTATTAATGTAAATGCAAAAGATTTTGAAGAGGACTCACAACCATATAATCTATTACACTATTGCTTTACAAAAAAAGTTAATCTTGGAGGAGACAATCATATTAACTTAGCTGAAGAAGATTTTAAAAAAGTATTAAAAACAACTTATGATACAAATAAAGACGATTTGTTGAGATATATATAATACACTGATAAATAAGAGTGAGGGAGTGAAAATAATAGTAAAAAAGCGTAATTGGATTAGATTAATATCTTTAATAATAGTTACAATTATAGGTTCTGTATTACTAATCAAATATTCTATAATTGATTTAGAAAAGGATACCTTGAAATCAGAAAATTTTCAATACAATGCAATTTCAATGTCAGCGACTATTGGTGGATTTTTATTCACTGGAATAAGTATATTGATTTCTGTTATTGATAAAGATCGAATAAAACGATTATGGGAGAATCATTATCTTGATAATCTATATCGCGCTGCTTTTGTGGGAATGATATCAAATGTAATTACTATTGTTATAGCTATTTTTTTAATATGTTCTAATAAATTTTGTAAAATTCGTAATAATATTATTAGTGTTGAGATAACAACATTAATAGTAGGTTTAGTATTTTTTGCGTGGTGTATTAAGCAATTAATATTTTTATTACCAAGAATAAATGATAAAAATAAAAAAGGATAATAATTATTAGATTATCAAGCACTTTCACATATGCGTGAAAGTGCTTTCTATATTGCAGAATAGAGCAGCGGAAGCTCGCCTGCCTCATAAGCAGGAGGTCACAGGTTCAAGTCCTGTTTCTGCAACCAGTTGTTAAAATCAACAGATAAAAAAGAGTAGTTTTGGCTATAATGTAGAATTATATTATAATTTATTGAAATATATTCCTTTAAGTGGTATTATTAAAGATAATTACACTTAAAGGTGATAACTATGTCAATAGAGTTTAAAAATTTACAATTAATAATTGATGATCAGGATCCTACTGAAGAGTATTTAGAATTTATTGATAATTCAATAAACAAAATTATGAAAATTGATGATTGGATTTATAATTTTCATACTGAATATAATTCTGAGGATAAATATTTATGGATTTATGCTGAGTTCAATAATTCAAAATTACACAATGAAAAGGTATATAATGAAGATAAACAATGTGATGAACCTAATGCTAGATTGACAAATCAAATTGAAATGAACAAACAATTCTTCTTTATATACTTTTTAGATGCTAAAGTCTTATATCTTTCCAATGTGCAAAAAAAGGGGCATTTAAAATATTATTTAAGTGATATATTACAAAAGAAAGTAGAATTTAAAAATTACTACAAAAACATTGAAGAGTTTAGCAAAGGAATTAGTTCATTAAAAAGCATTTCATTTGTAACCAAAGACACATTGTTTAGAAAAGATAATGGTATATTCGATGCAGTCAATAATATATATGGATTAGATTATGCCAATAGCATAAGAATTAATATTGACTATGGAAAACAGCCATTTTCTAATATAAAACATAATTTTTTGAGTAAAATAGGAAAAGAAGAAAAAAATAGTCAAATAGAAAATATTGTAGTTTGCGGATATGATGATGATCAAATTGAAAAACGGTTAAATGTAAACAATTATATTGAGTCAATAAACATTGCAGTAGATACTGATAATACAACAGGTATGTATAGGGAGGACGATGTGAAAAACGCAATTATAAAAAAACTTAAGGAAAAAAACTATGTATAAAAAACACAAGGTTATATGTTTATTGACATTTGTAATTGTTTCGTTTATATCATATAAATATAAATTAGACCCTCAAAATATGGCAAGTGATATATTAACTATAACAGCAATAATTTTAGGATTCTATATTACTGCCTTATCTACTTTGTTTGGAAATAAAGTAATTAAAAACATGGCTAAAAAGCAGGATAAACAATTAAGGTCTAAGACAGAATTAGGAGTTTTGCTATCATATTATAAAATTAGCATAGTAATTTCATTTGCTACAATAATTACATCTATAATATCTATACTTTTATGCAACAAGTATACATGTATATTAATGATGATTAATAATATTATTGCATCTTTAATGTTAGGATTAGTTTTCGTATCTTTATATTTGATGTTTATTCTATTAAAATTATTCTTTAATCTAATAAAAATAAATGGATTAACTAGATATGATAAAGAAAAGGACAAGATGAGTAATTAATCTTAAAGCTTTTTCGCAGGTTATCCACCGTCTGAGTTACACTCGGGCGGTGGGTTCTTTTATATAAAATTTACATGGAGTGATAAAATGAAAATTAATATTTTAGGAGCAGAGTATGAAGTTTTATATCAGACAGAGGAAGAAAACTCTAAGTTAAGAGAAAATGACGGCATCTGCGAATTATATACAAAACAAATTATACTTGCAAAGAAACCGCACGATATTATAGAGTTTGACAACATAGAAGAATACTGGAAAAAGGTACTCAGACATGAAATAGTTCACGCTTTTATATTTGAGAGCGGTTTGTCTGTAAATTGCAATTGGAATGAGGAGCTAATAGCCGATTGGATCGCATTGCAATATGCCAAGTTGAATGAAGCGTTTAAACAGGCTGGGTGTGTTTAATATGATTTTAAAAAGAAGGTGAACATAAGTGTGGCAAAAGGTAAATATCAGAAGTGGCTAGAACCTGAAAACTTAATACTTTTGCAAGGCTGGGCGAGAAACGGCTTGACCGATGAGCAGATTGCTAAAAATATGGGTATTTCACGGTCAACCTTAGCTGAATGGAAGAAGAAGTATTCGGACATATCGGACACCCTAAAAAAGGGTAAAGATGTTGTTGATATTGAGGTCGAAAATGCTTTACTTAAAAAGGCATTGGGCTATTCATATAAAGAAACTACAAAAGAGTTAAGTGTTGATAAAGAAACAGGTGAAAGCAAGCTTATAGTAACAAAAGAAGTTACAAAGCATATCGCTCCTGACACGACAGCAGGTATATTCTGGCTTAAAAACAGACGTCCTGACGAGTGGAGAGACAGAGTACAAGAGGATAACAATGCCGCACTTAATAAGTTGGACGATATTTTAAGCGAGGTTAAAAACGATGCCTTACACAAATAAACAAAAAGAGTACATAGCTAAAGCTAATCACCGTTGGAATTTCAAAACAGGCGCAGTGCGTTCAGGTAAGTCTTATGTTGATGTTACAGCCGTTATTCCAATGCGTATCAGAGAGCGCATAAATAAAGACGGTTTGATATTTATTATAGGCGTATCTAAAGAAACAATAGAGCGTAATGTACTGCAGCCAATGCGAGAACGCTATGGAAAAGCCATAGTAGGAACAATAAATAACCGCAACATAGCGCATGTCTGTGGCGAAGATGTGTACTGCTTAGGCGCTGAAAAAGTTTCACAAGTTGCAAAAATACAAGGTGCTTCTGCTAAATATGTCTACGGTGATGAGGTCGCAAAGTGGCACGAAGATGTGTTCAATATGATAAAGTCAAGACTAGATCGCCCTTATTCCTGCTTTGACGGCTCTCTTAATCCTGAATATCCCGACCATTGGCTTAAAAAATTTTTAGACAGTGACGATATTGATGTTTACTGTCAGAAATACACCATATTCGATAACAGCTTTTTAAGCCGATCCTTTGTGGATAATCTTTGCAAAGAGTATGAAGGCACGATATTCTATGATAGATTGATACTCGGTAAATGGGTAAGAGCCGAAGGTGCAATCTATGAGAATTTTATTGACAACAAAAGCGAGTTTATTATACCTAAAGAAAAAGTTACACCGTCAAAAGATGAAAAGATAAAAGAAAAAGTAAAAATCGAATATATAAATATAGGCGTTGACTTTGGCGGCAACAAGTCACAACACGCTTTTGTAGCAACCGGCTTCGATGAGAATAAAGAGAATGTATATGTATTAAAATCTCGGTGCATTAATGCTAAAGGAACTAGCGTTGAAGATATAGTACACGCATTTGCTAGATTTGCTGATGAAATAAAAAGAATTTACGGCTTTGTCGACAAAGTATATTGCGACAATGCGGAACAAGCTATTATTAACGAGCTGCGAAACAAAACTGAATATAACATACGCAACTCAATCAAAAACGAAATAATAGACAGAATACGGTGCGAGGATGTGCTTATATCCTCTCGCCGTTTATTTATAGTTGAAAATGAAAACGATGCTCTTATTGACGGGCTATCAAATGCAGTATGGGACGATAAGCAACAGAAAGACGTAAGACTTGATGACGGTACAAGCAATATTGACATTTTGGACGCATTTGAATACTCGTTTGAACCGTTTATAAAAGCAATTTTAAGGAGTTAGTTATATGTTTGAAAGTGTAAAAGACTTAATATACAAGCTTTTTGGCAGAATAATCAAGCATTCTAATAAAGACATAGCAGAAGCGAAAGAGCAAACACGAGAATATCAGGATACTACTAGAGAAAATATTACGGCAATATTTGCTAACAGCTTAAGCACCCTAGCCTTTTCTGACAGCAGTATATCAATAACAGACGGTAATAATTCTACAACCAAAAGAACAGATTTATTGAATAATGTTATGCAGGACTTTTGGGCGAATATCAAACAAAACATAGCTATAGGCAATGGCTGTGGTATGATTGTGTCAATTCCCTACTGCGTAAACGGCAAATTATATATAGATAACGTCAGCAAGGATAGAATGTTTGTATCCGGTATGCAAGGCAAGGATATAACTAAACTTACTGTAATGGCAGCTGTGAGACATACCGATAATGGGATAAAATACGTTCGTTGGGTAGACTACAGCGTTGAAAACGGTATTTATACCATACGGCAGAAAGCTACTAAAAATGGCGTACCTTGCAGCTTATCAGAGGTTGAGGACTGGGCTGGAATACTGCCGGAAATGCATATAGCAAACGTAAACAAATTACCTGTAGGTATATATAAATGCCCTACATCAAGCAGACGCCCTGATAGAATAGACGGAGTACCTATTTCATTTGGCTGTCAAAAGACAATAGAGCGAATACACAATTGCTTAGAGGATATAGAAAAGGAATATAACAATAAAAAAGCCAAAGTATTTGCAGATGCCAGTCTTTTTGATAAAAATGATAAGATTGAAAAGACAATTTTTAAAACCTTTAATGTTGATAGCGGTTTAGAGGATAAAGTATTTTTTGAAATATTCGATCCTGCATTCAGAGACACAAGCTATTACAATCGGCTTGAGCATCTGTTTGCACAGCTTGAAAAAGAAATCGGCACAAGTCGAGGTATTCTCACAGATTTAAACATCACAAACGGAGCAACGGCAACCGAAATCAGACGTGCTACATTTCAAACATTCAGTCTTTGCGATGATATACATAAAAATGCCGAAAAATATATTGACGGTCTTGTTTACGGCTTAAATATACTTGCTAATTACTTCAATCTTACACCTGAAAGCGATTATCAGATAAACTATGAGTGGTCTTACTCTATGCTTGAGGACACTCAAAACACATTTAATCAGCTTATACAGGCTAAATCAGTAGGAGCAGTGGAAACGGCTGAAATAAGACAGTTTATAACTGGAGAGGATTACGAAACCGCAAAAGCAAAGGTTGAAGCAATAAAAGCAAGCGAGCCAAATATATCAGATTTAATAGGTGAATAAATATGCTTGACGAAACCCAGCTTGAACTCTTGCCGGAGCGCATAGCTCAGAGGCTAAAACAAGTAAACGATCTAGCGCTTGAGAAAATAGGCAATCGAATAAAAGAAATAGGCGAAATGAAGCCCTCTGACGTACATAAAGCAACACAGCTTATGACATACGGCAATGATTTTGATGAAATAGTCAGTCAGCTGTCAGAAATAAGTCAAAAAAACGAGCAGGACATATATGATATATTTGAAACAATAGCTAAAGACAACTCTGCTCAGGCTGAAAAACTAGCCATAGCTAAGAATACAAGCTTTTTACCATATGAACAAAATAACAAGCTTAAACAATTTGTAAAAGCTATGGCAAAGCAAACATCAGATACTTACCGTAATATGACTAATACAATTGCCTTTCAAAGGCGTGATGAAAATGGCAAACAAATATTGACTTCCCTATCGAAAACATATCAAGACGTAACTGACAAAGCCGTTACTGCCGTCGCTACAGGCGTTGAGGATTACCAGTCAGCAATGCGAAAGGTTATAAAAGACTTAGCCGACAGCGGATTAAGAACAAAATATCAGCCTTTAAAAGGCTCGGCAGGGAAAACAGTCGATTATGCGAGTGGATATTCACGCAGACTTGATACTGCTGTAAGGCAAAATATACTGTGGGGTGTTAAAGAATGTAATCAAAATATATCTGATATGCTAGGCGAAGAACTGGGAGCGGACGGCTATGAGATAAGCTATCACTCTAATCCGAGACCGTCACACGCTGAAATGGGCGGAAAGCAATATGCAATAGGGAAAGGCAGACAAGTAAACGGCAAATATTACCCCTCATTCAGCAATGTTGAAAATTTGTTGAGCGATTACGGTTGCCTGCACTATAAATTCCCTATTATATTAGGCGTTTCTGTTCCCGCTTACACTGATAAAGAACTTAGAGCTATGAAGGAACAAAGCAAGCAAAAAATCATGTTCGACGGCAAGGAATACACAATGTATGAATGCAAGCAAATGCAGAGAAAGCTTGAAACTGCCGCACGTCATGCTAAAGACAGACAAATCATAGCTAAGGCTTCGGGTGACGATACACTAAGGCGATTAGAGCAAGAGAAAATAAACGCAATAACCCACAAATACAAACAGCTTTCCGACGCTTCGGGCTTACCTAGTAAAATGGAACGTATGTCGGTATCTAAATATCACAGGGTTATGACCACTATATGAAAAAACTAGCCATTCGTAATATACGTAATGCTTTTATTATGCCAATTTAATAGTTAATTTAAGCACTTAGTTTCGACTATGTGCTTTTATTATACACAAAATTTTGACCGTTCCGATGTCGTAAAACTACGGATAGACTGAGGTGCGACCTCGTAAAAAAGCGTATCGAAGGGAGATTTTTATGAAAAGAAAGTTTTTAGAGGATTTAGGACTTGAAAAAGACGTAATCGACAAGATTATGAAAGAAAACGGTTCTGATATCGAAACAGAAAAAGCCAACACAAGTGCTTTGCAAAAAAAGTATGATGATGAAAAGGCACTTCGGGTAAAGCTCGAGGGTGAAATCGGCGAGCTCAAAAAAACTGACCCTACAAAATTACAGGAGACTATTGACGATTTGCAAGAGAAACTCAAGAAAAGAACCGAAGCAGATGAACAAGCAAAAAAGGATAAGGCTCTTGCGGACAGGTTCTCAGCTGTATCTAGTGAAAAGAAATTCGTCAATGACTTCACCAGAAACGGCGTTTTGAGTGAGTTTAAAGAAGCCCTTGAAAACAAGGATAACGAAGGCAAGAGCGACAAGGAGATCTTTGAAGGGCTTATAAAAGACCGTGAAGGTATTTTCTCAAGCTCTAATCCTCCGGCTGGTATGTCTGGTACAGAACCAATTGACAGCGATAAGGCAACAGAAACACTTAGAGCGGCTATGGGATTGCCGCCTGAAAAAGATTAAAGAAAAGAGGTAATTTATTATGGCTATACAATTAGCTAAGAATTTCACACCTTTACTCGACGAGGTGTATAAACTAGCGTCAGTAACATCAGACCTTACAGGAGACCCTGCAATAGTTAAAGCAGGCGTAAATGTAAATGAGATTTGCTATCCGCAAATCAGCGTAACCGGCTTAGGTGATTATGACCGTAACAGCGGATATACACAAGGCAACGTTGACCTTGTATGGAAAACAACTCAGTTTAATTACGATCGTGGTACGAGAATTTCCGTTGACGTTATGGACGATGAGGAAACTTTCAACCTTTCATTCGGCAGAGCAGGAGCTGAACTGATGAGAACTAAGGTTGCGCCTGAAGCAGATGCATTCACCTTTGCTACTCTTGCAGGAACAGACGGAATATCAAAGGCAGAGCCTGCCACATTTGCAGACGCTGCCGAGTTTCTTAAAGCTCTGTTAGAAGCTAAGAACAAAATGGACGAAGATGAAGTGCCGGAGGACAACAGGATTTTGTATGCAACCCCTACCCTCTTAAACGGCATTATGGCTCTTGATACAACAAAATCAAGAGAAGTGCTGAACTCATTTTCCGTAAAGAAGAAAGTACCGCAAAGCAGATTCTATACTGCTATAGATTTGCTTGACGGTAAGTCCGGCGGCGAGGAAGCAGGACATTATAAGAAAGCAGAAGGCGGCACAGACATCAACTTTATGATTATTCACAAGCCTGCAATAATCAAGTATGACAAGCACATTGCTAACGACCTTATAGCTCCTGCAAACAATCCTGACAGCGATTCTTATATACTCAAGTACCGTAAGTATGGTCTTGTTGACGTATTTAAGAACAAAGTTGCCGGTATTTATCTGAGCGCTAAAGCCGCAGAATAGAAAGGATGATATTATGAAAACTATAGGATTGATTGTAAAGCCAGAAGCTAAGAAGCCAAAGGAGAATAAACCTGAAGCTAAGAAGCCAAAGGAAAGCAAGGACTAAAAGGGGCAGTGCATTATGTATTTAACATTTGACGAATACAGGGAGAGAGGCGGCACGCTTGATGAACCTGAATTTATAACTCTGTGTATTAAAGCTGCCACTCTGGTAGACAGCCATACATTTGGACGTTTAAAAGGTACTGAACCAAGTAAAGTCGTTAAAGCCCTCATATTTGAGCTTATCTCGACGTATTCTAAGGAAAACTCAAATAATATACAGTCGCAGAGCAATGACGGGTATTCTGTTACTTATAAAACCGATATCGACTACTCTGCGAAAAGAAGCAATATTATTCGGGAATACTTGAGTACGGAAAAAACGCCTGATGGTACTCCCCTGCTCTATTGTGGGGTGTCATAATGCAATATCCAAGTTGGTGGAACAAAACAATAACTATTTTCCACAAAAGAATTACAAAAGACGAACACGGACGTACCCACTATAAATGGGTACGTCAAGTAGTCGACGATTGCTTTGTAACAACGAAATTGAAACAAAGTATATCAAATAACGAAATAACACCTGTAAAGGTCAATATCGTGAGAACGCCTTGCTTTGTGGAAGTTGTCACAGGTGACATTATTATTTTGTCAGAAACAAATAACAGTACAGAGCTGACAAGTGATGTAGCTATAAAAAGCGCATATCCTAACAGCTTTACAGTAGACGAGATACACGACAACACAGGAGATTTCTTGCCTCATATGTACATAAGCGGGTGATTAATATGAACTTTGAACTTGAAGTATCATCAACTATTGATATCCCAAAGCATTTGGCTAAACTTGAAAGTCCTGAATTTAGAAAATTCACGCACACTGAATGGAATAGACTTATCTTCCCATTTGTGCCTTTCAACACCGGTGCATTAGCCGAAAGCGTTGATATAACTGCTGAATCAATCGAATACAGAATGCCTTATGCAACAGCAGTATATATGTCAAACCGTAATTTCCGCAAGGATTTGCACCCATTAGCGTCATCAAAATGGGACAAGGCGGCTGAACCTACTGAAAAGCCAAAGCTCATAGAAGCACTGCAAAAATATGTAGATAGCGGGAGGTTAAAGCTATGACGATAACAGATAAGAATACAGCTATTATGAATTGGCTGTACGGCTGTAACGAACTGCAGGATATTTTCTACTTAGTAGGCAAAGCTGAAAATGGCGGCACTACCATTGTTCCTAACTCGTCAGAAGAATGGACTAAGCAATTTTCCGACGGCACAGGCGAAAAAGAACTGACCTTTACACTTGTTATGTACAAGCCTGTCAGTTCTGAGCCTAACTCCAATGAAAACGCCAGAACACAGTATGACGTTGAAAAGGTAATGGAGTGGATAAGAGAGCAAAACGAGGTTGAAAACTTCCCTCAGTTTGCAGACAACGAAGCTATCTTTGAGATAGAAGTTTTAGAAAACCAGCCTAATATGGCAGGGCAAGACAAAGATACAGCAAAATTTATGTTTGCTGTTAAAATTAATTATTACAAAGGAGAATAAGATTATGGAAAAATTAAAACGTTGGACAAAAGAAAAAAGTATGATTTTCATTGACACCGCAGATGGTGACGTTCCCGACTGGGCAAGAATCGGAAAATCGACCGTATATGATCTTGCACTTAACGCAAACACAGTCACTGAGGACTTTATCGAGGACGAAATGCCAAGAGATGAAGTTGACTACTACAAGCCGGAAATGTCTCAGGAGCTTGCAACATATGAAGGCGACAAGGCATTTGATTATGTTTGGAATATGTTCTACGACTTGCCGGTAGGAACAGAGCTAAACAAAAAGATTTTGTTTGTATTTCCAAAGAATATCGGTTTGGAAGATGAAGCTAAATTCCAAGCATGGAACACAGAATGCGCTATCATTCTAAGCAATTTCAATTCTGTTGATAAAAAGGTTACATTTACTCTTAAAATCAACCAAATTGAAAGAGGTACAGCAACAGTTACAGAGGGAAAACCGTCTTTCACGAAGGCGGAATAGAAGTTAACGCAATAGACAGCGGAGTTGAATTAAGCTCCGCTGATTCTATTCCGCAAATATTTGAAGACGAAGAAGCTGCAGAAGAAAATCATTTTTATGACGAGGAGATATAACTATGGCTAAGTTTACAGTAAAAAATGTAGAGTTTGATTTTGATATATTTGACGCAGATAATGCGGAGCTTTACGAAATCGAAACTGAAAAGGTAAGAAAAGAATCTTTAAAAACCGTAAAAAGTGAAAAACTGTCACAAAAAATAAGACGTATCGGTAATGTTGTATGTCAAGCCATTGATACCATATTTGGCGAAGGAAAATCACACGAGTTATTCGGCGATAAAGTAAATTTAACTGATATCGCTCTTACATTCAAACAAATTGATTTCGAACTGACAAAAGCAACTAATGCCGAGCAGACTGAAATGCTGAATAATGTCAACAAGTCTAATGATTAACTATGTTAATTCCCCACCGCCTGAGAGCCTTTATATCAACGGCACTGAATATCCCATAAATACCGATTACAGGGTATGGCTTGAAGTATCTTGCATACTGGAGGATTTAGATTCAACAGATGAAAACGAAAACATCATAAAAACATTTGAACATATAGTGGAGCTTGTGTTTGGTACAACTCAAATTCCAGAGAATATGAACGATGTTTTGAACGCCGTTATTGAGTTTCAAGGAGGCTACCCTACTGAGCCGTCAGATACTGAAGGTTTAGACGAAAGCACGAATACTGATAACGAACGCGTAATTAGCTTTAAGCACGATATCAATTACATAATTGTAGCTATACGCAATCAATCTGGAATAGACCTTTCCTACAAACGCAAAGAGCCTTTCCATTGGTGGGAGTTTTTGCTTGAATTTAATAGCTTAGAGGACAGGCATTTTATTTCAAGGCTTATATCCATACGGTCTTATGACGGTGACGACAAAGACAGATTAAGGCTTAAAGAGAAATATAAGCTGCCTGTCAAGCTAACGGCGGAAGAAAAGAAAGTGAATGAGATGTTTTATGCAACGTAGAAAGTATAAAATAAAATGTCCGTTCTGCGGCTATGAAATGTCTAATATACAGTACGAAAAAGGAGCAGTAATATCAAAAGTTTTTACAAAATGTAAAAACTCAAAATGTAAAAAAGAATTTGAAATCAAACTAAATTAAGCAGTGCCCATGTGCCCGTCTTAAATATTTAAAAAAAGAGGGGTGCATATGGCTGAAGGATTAAAAATAAAGGTATTCGGCGATACCAAAGATTTTGAAAAATCACTGCACAATTTAAAAAATGTCGGTAAAAAATCTTTAGAGGATTTAAAGACAGTCGGCGAAAAATCAAAGACAACTTTAAAGGCTACAGCAATAGCCTCGCTAGGCGCTATAGCCGCCGGTTTAACGGCTAGCGTAAACGCCGGAAAGGATTTTGAACAGACATTTGCTAAAGCATCAACACTGTTCGGTGATGTAAATGTTCAAACTAATAAGCTGAAAACTAATTTACTTGACATATCAAATAATACAGGCGTTGCCGCTACAGAGCTTAACGAGGGTCTATACTCCGCCCTATCCGCAGGCGTTGAAGTTACAGAGGATATGCAGACCTCTACTGAATTTCTATCAGGCTCGGCAAAACTCGCAAAAGCCGGATTTACTGATGTAGAAACTGCAATCTCAGCAACGGCAAAAACATTAAATGCCTATAACTTGCCTGCAAGCGAGGCAAATAAAATTCAGGATATGCTTATTCAAACGCAGAATAAAGGTATCACAACCGTTGATGAATTAGGTGCAACCCTAGCACAAGTAACACCTACAGCTGCTGCATTCGGCGTATCTTTTGACCAAGTATCAGCTTCTCTGTCTACTATGACGGCACAAGGTACACCGACTGCACAGGCTACAACTCAGTTGAACAGCCTAATAGCCGAGCTTGGTAAAAACGGAACAGTGGCAGCAGGAAACCTTGAAAAAGCGGCTAAGGGTTCTAAATATGCAGGAATGTCCTTTAAAGAAATGATGGACAACGGCGCAAACTTAGGCGATATTCTTTCAATGATGAACGATTACGCATCTAAGTCTGGAGTTAGCCTTGTTGATATGTTTAGCTCCATAGAAGCCGGAAAATCGGCATTGTCTATTATGACTAATGACGGTGCTAAGTTTAACGAAAACTTAAAGGCAATGGCTGACAGTGCTGGTATGGTTGATTCTGCATACGAAAAAATGTCAAACACTCTTGAAACTCAGCTTGATAAACTTAAGCAGAATGTAACCAATCTAGGCATTGCTATCTACGAGGAAAATAACACCGTATTTGCACAAATGGCAGGCTTCGGCGCTGAATGTATGTCTAAGATATCAGAGGGCTTTGAAAGCAGCGGAACTGAGGGTATGATAACAGCACTAGGCAATGTGCTGTCTGACGTATTAACTAAGACTACAGAAAAACTGCCAGAGGTTGTAAACATAACAGGCGATTTGATGTCCTCGTTAGTTGATGGCATTGACAAAAACCTTTCTAAAATGTCAAACGCTGCTGAGAAGATTATATCTTCACTAAAGAACGGTATAACAGACTTTATGCCAAAGCTAAAGCCTATTGTTAAGGAAATAGGAAATATCCTAGCACAAGGCGTAATTGCTTATCAGCAGGTATTTTGGAATGTTGCTCTTAATGTTGTTACGTCACTTGCTCAAGGTATTGCTAAAAACAGCAAGAAAATATCTAAACAGGCAGTAAGCCTTATTAACAGCATAATCAAAACTGCAACGGACAATCTGCCTCTGCTCATACAGTCAGCAAGTGACATTTTGACCAATGTTATGAAATCTCTTGCGAATAATTCAGGGGTTATAACTTCTAACATCAAAAATCTAATTGTTCAAATATGCAATGCTATCTCAAACAATGCACCGCAGTTAATACAAGCGGGTGTAGAGCTTATTAAGGCTTTAATCAAGGGCATATTAGAAAACGCCGGAGAGATTATAAGCGCTATTCTAGGTACAATTGGCGATCTACTGAAAGAGCTGGGTAAAATCTCACCCCTGATTGTTGGAATTGGTGCGGCAATTACGGCTAATTTTGTAGCAAGTACAATAATGGGATTTGTTGAGGCACTAAAAGCAGGTACAGTAGCGACTAAAGCATTAGATGCAGCTCAAAAGCTTTTAAATGCTACACAGTTAGCTAGTCCCATTGGTTGGATAACTGCTGGCGTCGGTCTGTTAGCAACTGCTCTTACCACAGCTGCTATTGCCTCAGATGATGCAGCAAACAGTCAAGACTATCTTACTCAATCACAGAAAAAAGCTATTGAAGCGTCCGAAGAATTTCGTCAGGAAATCGAAGATAATATTAACGCTTTGGATAAGCAAGTCAAAAAAACTTCTACAGAGTTCGATTATTATGACAGCTTATCAGGAGAACTCGATACTATCGTCGATAAAAACGGCAAAATCAAAGAGGGTTATGAAGATAGAGCAAAGGTAATTACTAACGAGCTTTCAAAAGCGTTGGGCATTGAGATTGACATAAACGGAAAGGTTATAGAAAGCTATGACACTCTTCAAAGCAAGCTAAAAGAGACCATCGAACTCAAAGAAGCTCAAACACTATTGGATAACACCAACGACAACTATCTGGAGGCGTTGGAAAGCAAAAAAGAAGCTACTGACAAACTTAATGATAGTCTAAAAAAATTAAATGAGGAACAAGAAAGAGACGGAATACTCACAAACGAAAAGCTAAATGAATATAACGAGTGGTTTGAAAAGTTAAATTCATCATCTTTTTCAAACTTATCATTAAGCGAACAAGAAGAAATTAGCCAACACGTTAAAGAAATTGTTTCAGAGTTAAACGACGAATACGGCAGATGTTGGGATTGGGGTTCTAAAATTGCAAAGATGACAGAAGAATCTAATGCAAGGATAGAGCAACAAACAACTGAATATAATAAAGCCTCTGCTGCTGCAGAAGAAAATCAAGCTAGAATAACAGCATTTACTGAGCTTCAAGAAGCTGTTGCAAGCGGCAATCTTGAACGCATTAAACAGGCTACTGCGGCTATGGAGTTTACCGCTGAAACGGGCAAAACGTTTACTGTTGAAAATCTAGAGGAACAAAAACAACTTCTTGAGGAACAAAAAGAAAAACAGCAGGAACTAGTTAATGAACAAGTAGAAGGTGCAGAAGAAGCCCTAGCACGAACAGAGCAAGACCTTGATGCAATAAGAGAACAAATAGCTGATAAATTTATGCTAGACAATCTCGGCGAGGGTGCTATGGCAAGCTTGGCAAACGGAATTAAAAGCGGTGCTGAAAAAGACGTAAACAGTCAGCTTGAGCAAGTGGCTATAATGTGCGGAACAGAATTGGCAAAGGCAGAGGACGGAAGCTATCAAGTCGGTGAAACTACCACTAAGGAGCTTGCTAATGGCATTAAAAGCGGTAAAATTACCGTAACCGACGCTGCACAAGAGCTTGTTAATTGGGTATGCGACACAGCTTCAAGTGAAGAAAATATGATTATTGCTCAAAACAGCGGTGGAGACATTGCACACGCCATAGCGTCAGGAGCAAGGTCATTTATAGCTCAGGAACGAATGAGACAGGAAGCCGAAGCAAAACGAACCCAAGAATCGATAGAAAGAACCAAGAAATATCTGCAAGAACAGGCTGATTTGGCTGCTAAGTTAAAAGACCAAAAGAAGAAAGAAGCAGATGAAGAACAACAAAGGCAGGAAGAAGCGCAAAGAGCCGCAGAAGAGGCAGCAAGAAAAGCAGCCGAAGAAGCAAGAAAACGGCGTGAGGAAGCTGAGAGATTAGCACAAGAGCGTAAAGAACTTCGCAAGGACGCTGTAAAAACGGCTACCGAAGCATATAAAGAAATTAATGACAAGCTAAAGGATATTAATAAGGATCATAAGAAAAAGCTGTCTGAGTTAAAGAAAGACTACAAGGACAACTTAGCCAATATAAAACAAGAATATAAAAATACGCTCCAATCTATTGCAGAAAGCCAAGCGAGCTATTCTGACAAAATCATGTCTTTCAGTGATTTGTTTGGTGCAACTCAACAAGCTACTGTCACAAACAAGAAAGGCGTGCTTGCCAATCTTGAATATACCACAACACAATATAAGGAGTTTTACAGCACAATAGAGGCTCTCCGTAAACGTGGTATATCAGAAGATTTACTAAATCAATTTACCGATTTAGGAGTTGGCTATGCCGCCCAGCTTAAGCAAATTGCCTCAATGAACGACACAGAGCTTAAGGCTTATCAAGATATGCTAAATCAACAGCAAGAAATTGCTGATAAGCTTGCGGCTCAGAAATATGAAGGTGAGAAACAAGCCGCTAAGACTGCTTATGATGAAGCTATAGCTAAAGCTAGTGCCGATTACGATGCAGAGGTTAAGGCTCAGAATAAAAAATATAAAAAGCAAATCAAGAAGCTTAGTGATGATACCGAAGCATATATGGAGAAACTCGGCAAACAGCTTAGAAAAGGTCTGAAAAAAGGCTCTAAGATGTCAAGCAAGGAAGCTGAGGAAATTGCTGAAAATCTTGTAGGCGAGGTTGTAAAAAAGGTCAAAAAGAAGCTGAAAATCAATTCTCCATCAAAGGTCTTTGAGTTTGATATTGCAGGAATGATGGTAAAGGGTTTAGCTCGAGGTCTTACAGGCGGCACAAAAGACGTCGTAAAATCTGCTGAATTACAAGTAGACCAGCTTAATAAGGCTTATGATAATATTGCGATAGCAAATAAACTTAAAGCTGCTTTTGCCAATGCTAAGAATGCAGTAGGAGCAACATTGGGCAACATTTCGGCTAACATATCAGCCAATACGCCTAATACGGTCATTAATAACTATAACAACTGCAATAATAGCACAACCGAAACCACTCAGAATGTCACATTTGAAGAACCTATGCAAGCTCCTGACGAGATAGTCAGGGCGATGAAGTACAACGAAACTTACGGACTTGGAGGCGTATAGTATGATAAAATTAACACGCTTAAGCGACCAAAAAGAGTTTGTTATAGACGGTGATTCTAGAGAATGGAAAGCAACTAAGATAGAGGGTATTGACGCTCTTACTCTTAATGTCTATACTGAAACGCCGGCAATTGGCACAGGAGAAATAGTAACAGGCAAACATACCGGCAGGCGAGATATAAGTGTAACTGCTCACAGGTCTTCGCACAAAAATATTTCTACAGCAAGAAATACAATTATGGATTTTTTCAACCCTGATGATACTTATACAATGGAAATCCAATATAACGGTAAAGATTTATTTATTGACTGTGAGCTGCTGGCATATAAACTTCCAACAGAAAACATACACAGACCGCTTGACTTAACATTTACAATGCTATGTCCTGATCCTTATTTCACAAACAATAATGAAATATCAACATCTACCGGACGTTTTACAGTAGGCGGTAATTTTACCGTTATACCAACTTTTTATATTACGTTGCTCAGTGCTGACACTGAGATAGAAATAAATGTAGATGAAAGCACAAATCCAATAATTATTTCATTCCCTATTAATTTTTTCCCATCTGAAAAAATGTCACCTTATGGATTAGAGTTGGATTGTCGATATGGCACGTTAACAAACGCATCATCTGAAGACTTGACATCTTGTATAAAGAGCGGAAATCCAATGATACGTCTTAAACCAGGTAATCATTATGTAAATTTTCAATCTAGCAAAAAAACAAAAGTATCAGGTACGGCAGTGATATCATCAGTGCATACAGCAACTGTTAATACGTCATCAAGAGTTAGCCAAGTTCAAGTAACCTGGCCAGATGGTAAAACTATAACATATGGATATTCAAGTACACCATATTCGTATGGTGAAAACAATAATCTCTATCAACTAACATTCCTAGATAAAGGTCTTATATTTGGCGGTCCTTATTCTGATGAATCCATAAAATATACTGCACTATTATCAGAATTATCAAACGGAAACGGCGTTGCAACTATACAATACAAGGAATTATACAGGGGGTTTTAATCAATGCTTTTTTCAGTTACTGACAAGAATTTCAGTAGAATATGTACACTAGGGCAAGCTATTAATATCCAATGGAATCAAAAATGGTATTCCTGCGGTCAATTTTCAATACAACTTCCTGCAAGTGTAAACGCAACTGATGATTGGCATTATGTTTTATGTGATGAACGACCAAATGTAGGCATCATACAGCAGAAAATATACTCTCAGAATATAAAGGGTAAGTTTTTGCAAATATCAGGATATTTTATGGAATATGAACTTTCTAATGTTGTAATTGAACATTATCAATTAGAGCGTATTTTTGATAATAACAATTCTTTTGACTTTTTATATAGACGAATAGGAAATATGATAAAAAATTTTATTTCTGTAAAAGATAACCGCTTTTATTATGAGGACTTACCCAACGAATTTGGAGTATATACTGCATTCGGAAAGTATACTAACAGTTTCTCTCAATCGTTCGATTTTGAAATCAATAACCAGAATGTTATGTCAGCGGCGTATGAACTGTCTAAAACTAACGAAACATCTTTTATCTATACAGCACAAGAAGAAAACAGCATCAAAACCTTAAAAATGCTTCCAAGTGTTGAAAATACAAAGGTTGTATTTACAGAAGATCAGTTAGAGAATTTTACATTAACTTATGACGAAAGCAATTATAAAAACTGCGTCAGAGTTTTAGGTCCGACCTTGAATGGTGAGCAAATCAATTTGGATTTCAAGTCAGAGCGAGTAACTGAATACGGTGAAACAGAGAGATGGATATTACTAGATAACACTGGTATGTTACCTGTAAAAACAGTTAATGATGGAAACCTCACACATGAGGAAAAAATAACCGATAAACAAGAAATCGAAGATATGTTAGAAAGCAATGCATTGGCTGAGCTTAAAAACTATGAAAATGTCGTAAATTTAGATGTAAAGATAGTCAACACTGGCAAATATGTGTATACAAAAGATTTTAATCTTGGTGACATTATTACCGTACGAATTGAAAGTCTCGGCATTGAAGAAAAACGGCAAATTATAGAGGTTTCAGAAGTATGGAAAGCTAACAAGCATGAAATATACATAGAACTGGGAGAAAGCAGACAAAGCAATATTGACAAAACTAAAATAGCAGTATCACAAGGTTCAATATCAAAAATGGCAAATTCAACAAACACAAATGCATCACAAATTGCCATTACACCTATGACATCCGATGAAGTAAATCAAATGTTTAATAGATGTTTTTTTGGTAATTAGTGAAGATATCTTTAAGGAGGACGAAAACAATGTCAATAAATTATGAAAAATCACTCGGCAAGCGTTTAGCAAATTTCAATAGCGAGTGTTATAAACCGCCGATAAATAACGCCTCAAGAGGTCAGTGCGTGTGGTATACGCAAGGACGAGCTTATGAAAAGAAAGACGTTTATATCGGCGCAAGAGGTAACGCAAAAGACGTTTATCAAAGCTGTAAGAATGACGGCTTTCAGGTATCGAAGTTTCCTAAGTCAAATTCTATAGCTTGTTTCAACGGCGGTACATACGGTCATGTTAAATACGTTGAACACGTTATAGCAGATACAGTCTATTATACAGAGGCTAATTCAAATGCTGATAATGCAATATCAGCTGATGACGGCGTACTTAAAAAGATGTCACTTGAAAATTGGATGAAACAATCTAATTTACAAGGTCACGTTGTTGTAAAGAAAGAGGAGCTTATAACCTTTGAAATCATAACAAAGAAAGGCAATCTCGGACTTTACAAATCAAGCAGTATCAAAAAGAAAAACAAGGTCAAGACCATTAATGCAAAAAGCATAAAGGTAGTTGCCGGAAGCGGAAAGGTAAAAGGCGGCCGAGAGCTTGTCAAGGTTTTATATGAAAACCGCTACTACTGGGCTATAAGAAAAACCATAACAAAAAAACAGCAGTTGAGGAGGAAAGGATAATGAAAGAGTATTTTTTAATAGTTTGCGGAATAGTAGGCGGAGCAATATCCGCTTTATTCGGTGGTTGGAATCACCTGCTTACAACACTCTTAGTAGCTATGGGAGTTGATTTTGTGACAGGTCTTGTAGTAGCAGGAGTGTTTAAAAAGAGCCAAAAAACACCTAACGGAGCGCTTGAAAGTAATATCGGCTGGAAAGGTATTGCCAAGAAGGGTGTAACGCTTTTGATAGTTTTAATAGCTCACAGGTTGGATTTAGCGATAGGTACAACAATAATTCGAGATGCAGTTGTAATAGCCTTTATAGTAAATGAAGTTATATCAATAACTGAAAATGCAGGGCTTATGGGCGTGCCTGTTCCACCACCTATCAAGAAGGCAATCGAGGTTCTAAAAGATAAAGAAAA
>CANQCL010000002.1 GCA_947589215.1 uncultured Clostridia bacterium | reverse complement strand
TCCTTTGATTATTGTGAAAATCTAAAAAAAGTTGAAATACCTGAAGGAGTTTCTTTGACATCTAATTATTCATGGTGTACAGGCTGCAACTCATTAACAGATTTATATATACACGGAAAAGATTATAGTTATTTCCCGGTAGGTAGTAATACATCAAAAGTACATTGTTATTCTGGTACAGAAACATACAATTCTCTTATGAAAAATGGAATTGGAGGTCCCAGACTAGTAGATATTGAAGAAGAAATAGAAAATACACGTGAAGAATTGAACAAAGCGGTAACAGAAGCAGAAAAATATGCCGAAGAAGATTATACACCAGAAAGTTATGGTGTATTAAAGGCATTACTCGAAAAGGCAGGTAAATACGGAGAAGATCCAAGCGTAATGTCAATGGAGGACACGACAGAGGGAATATATTCAGCAATTGATGGGCTTGTAGAAAAGTCAAGCGAGCCTCCTTCATCTGATCCTTCTTCATCAGACCCATCAGATTCGTCAAATCCATCAGATTCATCAAACTCATCAGACAATAACAACCAGTCACAATCACCAAACACTCCGGCTACACCATCTACATCTGCACCTACAACAGCAACTCCTAAACCTACAACACCGCCTACTGTTACAACAGTAGCAGTAAAACCAGCAAAGGTAAAAGCAGTTAAGCTTAAAGCAAAGAAAAAGAAGCTTAATGTCTCATGGAAAAAGGTTAGCGGTGCTACGGGGTATGAGGTTCAGTATGCGACGAATAATAAGTTTACTAAGAACAAAAAATCGGTTACGGTTAAAAAGAACAAGGTAACACTTAAGAAGCTTAAGCCAAAGAAGAAATACTTTGTAAAGGTAAGGGCGTACAAGCTTGCAAACGGCAGGAAGTATTTTGGAAAGTGGTCAAAGGTTGTTAAGAAAAAGACTAAATAAATGCCTTTCTATAAATATTCTATATAATCAAAACCGCTCGGCAGTATTAAAACTGTCGGGCGGTTTTATCTTGCCTATTGCTTACAAATTCTTGAATTTCTAGGTGAACTTTTTTGAGCACTATTGAGTTTTATATTTTTATATATTAGATTTTTATTGATTTTCGCAAATTTCTTTCTGAACAGACATTGTCTCCAAAGTGTCTCCAAGCTGAACTAAAATTGCTCCCAGAAGCGCAACTTCATCATCATTGAGTTTTTGGAATATTACATTAGCAATAGCTGTTACAGCCGCTGATATTTCACAAGCGTTCATATAATCATCCCTTATTGTCAAATAATATTATTTTATGTAATTTAATAAATTATTGTGATACTTTATATTTATAGCTGTAGATGGTGACGATAATCATACATTTTGTCAATTCTCACAAAATAAAAAATAATTGTTAGTCATTTTTTACACATTTATTGTTGACATTTATGTTCTTATTTGCTAAAATTTAAGCATAAAGTATCAAGACAAAAAACACAGTGTCGTGCAGTTGTTACGATACTGTGTTTTTCACGTTTTTAGAAGATAAGATATTTAGTGATTCTGTATTGCCATAAGTTATATATTTTGGTATTAGGCGGTATAATATTAAATGAAATAATAGGAGCATTTAAAATGGCTGCACCAAACGGTAATCCTCTGAGAAATATGTTAAGAGAAATGATTTCATGGTTATTGATTTTGACATTTATTTCGTTTTTGGTTTCTTTGCTTTGGGGATTTAAGATGTCTGTTTTGATAGGATTTTTAGTAGGTTTGGTTTATGTTATTTTGTCTTACTGTTATTTATCTGAAACCATTTACCGTGCAATAAATAGAAGTAAAAAGACTGCTCAAAAAATGATGTTTTTTTGTTATTTATCAAGATATTTGATACTTATTCTGTTGTGCTTAGTTGCTGTAAAGGTAAAGTTCATTAATGTTTTTGCAGTGCTGGTACCACAGCTTTTCCCGAGACTGGTGTTGACGCTTAATAATTTTAAAGAAAGGAAGGCGATTAAAAATGATGAGTCCTCAGTTGATTAGCAGCGCATTGGATATTCACGGACCTAAGGTCGTCTTTACTATTCCTTATATAAATGTTGATATAACCGAATCCACTGTCGTGGGCTGGCTTATAATTGTTGCTATTGCGGTTTTGTGCAAATACTTAACTCACAACTTAAAGGTCAAGCCTGAAACAAAAAGACAGGTAATTGCCGAGTATGCAGTGGAGTTTGTAAATAAAAGCGTTCGTGATTCTATGGGTGAGAAGTATATGTGTTATGCGCCGTATATTGCAACGCTATTGGTTTATGCAGGACTGGGAAGTCTGGTAAGCATAATCGGACTTCGTTCGGTAACGGCGGACGTTAACGTAACAATTTCGTGGGCGCTTATCACCTTTGTTATGATTATTTACACAAGGTTTAAGAACAAGGGCTTTATCGGTTTTTTCAAGACCTTCACAGAGCCTGTTCCTGTCATAACCCCTATAAATATAATCAGTGAGTTTGCAACACCTGTTTCAATGGCTTTCCGTTTGTTCGGAAATGTTGCAGGAGGAATGGTTATTACGGGAATACTTTATATGGCTTTGGGAGGCTTGTCGGAGCTTTTGCACTTGAGCTTTAGCATAGGCGGATTTACAATTAATGTAGCGTCTATAGGTATTCCTGGAATTTTGTCTATATATTTCGACTTATTTGTAGGCTGTATTCAGGCTTATATTTTTGCAACGCTTACAATGGTCAATGTGGCAGGTGCTGCTGACTAGGCATTTGGTTTGTAATTAGTAAAAACCAACTGATGTGAGGGTTTCTGACAGTCAGTTGTTTAATAAAAAAGAAAATTAAATTGTATTGGAGGATACTATTATGGATTTGATTGCAAGAGCAATAGTTATGGGATGTTCCGCACTAGGAGCAGGTTTGGCAATGATAGCAGGTATCGGACCTGGTATCGGTGAAGGTTTTGCAGTAGGAAAAGCTATCGAGTCAATGGCAAGACAGCCGGAGGCGTCTGGAGACTGCACAAGAACGATGTTTATTGGCTGTGCAATTTCTGAGTCGACAGGTATTTACGCATTCGTAGTTGCATTGCTTCTTATGTTTGCAAACCCATTTATTGGCAAACTGTAAAAAGCATAATTAATTTATTAAAGGCATGTCTAAAATTTGCCTTTGAAAATGCAAAAACATTGAGAGGAGGATTGCTCCGAAAGGGGCAAATCGAAAATGATTTACGCCAGAGTAACTGATTTTTTCTCAATAGATTTGGGAACTATTATCCCTACATTGCTGAATACATTAATTATGTTTTTGGTGTTAAAGCACTTCTTCTTTAAGCCAGTAAATGCTGTTTTGGATAAGCGAAAAGCTGAGGTTCAAAAAACATATGATGACGCTGATAAGGCTAATCGAGAGGCTGAGGAATACAAAGCGGAGTATACTCAAAAGCTTTCGGGAGCAAAAGAGGAATCGGCAAAAATTATTGACATAGCAACCAAGAGGGCAAATTCTCGATCTGATGAGATCATCACTGAGGCAAAGGCGGAAGCAAAGCATATTGTTGCTAATGCACACAGTGAGATTGAAAAAGAAAAGAAAATTGCCGTTAATGAGATCAAAGACGAGATCACAGGAATGGTATTTGACGTTGCGGGTAAAGTTGTCAATAAAGAGCTCAATACCGACGACAACGAAAAGCTTATTGAAGAGTTTATTGAAAATGTAGGTGAGCTGTAATGAAGGGTTCATTAGAAGCTAATTATGCTGAGGCGTTGTTTGAGCTTTGTAAAGAGCGTGATAATCTAAACGAGGTACATTCAGAATTATTATGGCTGTCTGAAGTTGTTGAGAAAAATAATGAGCTTATTAGGTTTTTAAATGCACCAACGGTCGAGCAGGATGATAAGAAAAATGTTTTAAAGAGTGTATTTGAAAGTCAGCTTTCAAATACTTCCTTTGACTTTCTATGCGTTGTTGCAGATAAAAAGCGTATCAGGTATCTTCAAAAGATTATTGAAAGCTTCAACGCTTTATACAACGAGGAAAACAACATTTTAGAGGTAACTGCTATAACAACAGTACCTTTGTCGGATACGCTCAGAGAAAAGCTTATTGCAAAGCTTGAGAGCATTTCAAACAAGACTATAGATTTATCTGAGAAGATAGATAAATCTATAATCGGCGGAATTGTACTTGAATACAGCAACACTCAGATTCAGGGAAGCATAAAACACAGGCTTGATGAACTGAGAGCCAAAATAAACTCTGTTATAGCATAGAATAATTTGAATTGATTTTTATATGCATATGCGTATAAAATTACTTATGTTTTTCTGACTTTGGCGGAAAAACTAATAGCTGTGCCGTATGTGTTATGGTGTAGAAGGTTTTCAGAAAGGTATGGTATTTGATTATGAAGTTACGTCCTGATGAGATCACAAGTATAATCAAAGAACAAATAAAGAATTATCAAAGTGAAATTCAATATGCCGACGTAGGAACGGTTGTAACAGTCGGCGACGGAATTTCTAAGATACACGGTCTTGACAACTGTATGTCGGGAGAACTGCTCGACTTCGGCAACGATGTGTTCGGAATGGCTCTTAATTTGGAGCAGGACTTTGTCGGAGCAGTTTTGCTGGGCGATGAGGAGAATATAAAAGAGGGTACGCTTGTAAAGAGAACTGGAAAGATAGTATCTGTTCCTGTGGGAGACGAGCTTATCGGCAGAGTTGTAAATGCTCTCGGAGAGCCTATTGACGGAAAGGGCGCAATTCTCACGAAAGAGACAAGACCTGTCGAGTGTCCTGCATTCGGTATTATCACAAGAAAGTCGGTAGACCGACCGATGCAGACAGGTATTAAGGCTATAGATTCAATGATACCTATAGGCAGAGGACAGCGTGAGCTTATTATAGGCGACAGACAGACTGGTAAGACCACCATTGCTCTTGATACTATAATCAACCAGGCAGGTAAGGATGTTATATGCGTCTATGTTGCAATAGGGCAGAAAAGCTCAACTGTTGCTGACGTTGTAAACACTCTTACAAAAGCGGGCGCTATGGATTATACAGTAGTTGTAAGCGCGTCAGCGTCGGAGCTAGCGCCATTACAGTATATAGCGCCTTATTCGGGTTGTTCTATAGGCGAGCATTTTATGCTTCAGGGCAAAGATGTTCTCTGCGTTTATGACGACCTATCAAAGCACGCTGTTGCTTACAGAACGATGTCTTTGCTGCTACAAAGACCAACCGGACGTGAGGCTTATCCGGGAGATGTATTCTATCTTCACTCAAGACTGTTGGAGCGTGCTTGTAATTTAAACGAGGATTACGGCGGAGGCTCATTGACAGCGCTTCCTATTATAGAAACTCAGGCAGGAGATGTTTCAGCGTATATTCCTACTAATGTTATTTCAATAACAGACGGACAGATTTTCTTAGAAAGCGAGCTTTACCATGCAGGTGTAAGACCTGCCGTAAACCCAGGAATTTCGGTATCAAGAGTTGGAGGAGCTGCCCAGATAAAAGCAATGAAAAAGGTAGCAGGTTCGCTTAAGCTTTTGTATTCGCAGTACAGAGAGCTGCAGTCGTTCTCACAGTTCGGCTCAGACTTGGATAAGGATACAAAGCGCAGACTTGATCAGGGCGAGAGAATTGTTGAGGTTTTAAAGCAGGATAAGAGTACGCCTATTAAGGTTGAAAATCAGGTCGTTATTATTTATGCGGTTGTAAACGACTATTTAAAGGATATTCCTGTAGATAAAATAAAGGAATTTGAATCAGAGCTTTACAGCTATATGGATTCTCAGGGCGCAGATATTATAAGCAATATTTCAAAGACAAAGGAACTTTCAGAGGAAACAGAGGAAAAGCTGAAAGCTGCTTTGACAAAGTTTGTTGAGGATTTTAAAGCTTCTGAGAAATAATATTATCTTTACAAGAAGGTGATAACGTGGCAACGGCTAATATAAAAGACGTCAAGCGCAGAATAAAAAGCGTTGAGAACACTATGCAGATAACAAAAGCTATGGAGCTTGTTGCAACTTCAAAGCTGAGAAGCGCAAAAGAGAGAGCTGTTGCTTCACAGCCTTATTTCAACACGCTTTATGAGACAATGTGCGAGATTCAGTCTGACAGGGGATTTAAGTCGATATACACTAAAAAAGAGTTTCTAAAAACTGTTTTGGTCGTAGTTTTAGCAGGCGACAGGGGACTTGCGGGAGGCTTTAATCATAACGTACTCAAACTTGCTGAGGAGAAGATAAAATCGCTTAAGCAGGACGGAAGAACTGTAAAGGTTTTTCCGATAGGCAAGAAGGCTGTCGAGTATTTTGAAAAGCGAAAATATGAAATATACAGTAAAGAGTATCAGATAAGCGAGAACCTTACTATGAGCAGGGCTATCAGTTTAAGCAAAAAGGTTATATCGGGCTTTAGAAACGGTATATATGATAAGGTAGAGCTTGTATATACGACCTTTGTTTCAACTCTAGTGCAAAATGCTTTGAGTATTACTGTTTTACCAATAGAAAGCGATGATTTAAAGGGTAATGAACAGGGGAGTTCAGCAGATATAGATAAGGCTAAAAAATCAGCTTTAACGCTTTATGAACCGTCAGCGGAAGAGGTTTTTGACGGGCTTATACCGAAGTATATTTCGGGATTGTTGTTTTGTTCTATAGTTGATTCTTATGCGTCGGAACAGGCGGCAAGGCGGACTGCTATGGAATCTTCAAGTGATAACGCAAGCGAGATGATTGACAGCTTATCTCTTTTATATAACAGAGCACGACAAGCTCAGATTACTCAGGAGTTAAACGAGATAGTCGCAGGACAAATGGGTAATAATTAGAAAGGTGGCAGGACAAGTGAGTGATAAAAATGTCGGAAAGATTGTGCAGATAGTAGGTGCGGTTGTAGATATTCAGTTTGATAAGGATAACCTTCCCAATCTTCTGCACGCTATTGAAATTGATAATAACGGAAAAAAGCTGGTTGTAGAGGTCGCACAGCATATAGGTGACGATGTCGTTAGATGTATTGCTATGAGTTCGACTGACGGGCTTGTAAGAGGTATGGACGCTGTGAATACAGGGAAAACTATATCCGTTCCTGTTGGAAAGGAAACCCTTTCAAGAATGTTCAACCTGCTGGGTGAGCCTGTAGATAATAAGCCTGCACCTGAAACTGAGGAGAGATGGGAGATTCACAGAAACCCTCCGACTTATGAGGAGCAGGCGGCTTCTAATGAAGTTTTGGAAACAGGTATCAAGGTTATCGACCTTATTGCGCCTTACTTAAAGGGCGGAAAAATTGGTCTTTTCGGCGGTGCAGGAGTAGGTAAGACTGTTCTTATTCAGGAGCTTATTAACAATGTTGCCAATCAGCACGGAGGTATATCCGTATTTACGGGAGTTGGAGAGAGAACCCGTGAGGGTAACGACCTTTATTACGAAATGAAAGAATCGGGAGTTTTAGACAAAACAGTTTTGGTTTACGGTCAGATGAACGAACCGCCCGGAGCGAGAATGAGAGTAGGACTTTCGGGGCTGACAATGGCTGAATACTTTAGAGACGTTGAAGGACAGGACGTACTTTTGTTTATAGATAACATATTCAGATTTACGCAGGCAGGCTCTGAGGTTTCTGCACTGTTAGGACGTATGCCGTCAGCTGTTGGTTATCAGCCTACGCTTGCAACCGAGATGGGTGCATTGCAGGAAAGGATCACATCAACTAGCAAGGGCTCTATAACTTCAGTTCAGGCTGTTTATGTTCCTGCCGACGACCTAACCGACCCTGCTCCGGCAACTACCTTTGCACACTTGGACGCTACTACCGTACTTTCGAGAAATATTGCTTCTCTTGGTATTTATCCGGCTGTTGATCCTCTTGAGTCAAACTCAAGAATACTTTCTCCTGAGATAGTGGGAAAAGAGCATTACGAGGTTGCAAGAGAGGTTCAGTCAATTCTTCAAAGATACAAAGAGCTTCAGGACATTATTGCAATTATGGGTATGGACGAGTTGTCTGACGATGATAAGATCACAGTGAACCGTGCGAGAAAGGTTGAGAGATTTCTTTCACAGCCGTTCTCAGTTGCTGAGCAGTTTACCGGAATGAAGGGTAAGTATGTTCCTATCAAAGAAACTATACGAGGATTTAAAGAGATCATTGAGGGCAAGCACGACGATATCCCTGAATCTGCATTTCTATTTGCAGGAACGATTGACGATGTTGTCAATAAGGCAAATGCAAGTAAACAGTCATAAATCTTAGAAGGGACGGCGTGGAAAACCACACTAAAAGGTGATTTATATGAAGCCATACAAACTGAAAATTGTCACACCTGAAAAGATTTTTTTTGACGGTGAAGCTGAGCAAATAACAATAAGAACCACAGAAGGTGATATAGGCATACTTGCAAACCATATAAAGTATGTCTGCAATATAGTTGCGGGACCTTTAAAAATAAAAGACAGCAGCGGCGAGCGTGAAGCGGCACTTTCTGAGGGTATTTTAAAGGTATCTGACGAGGGTGTAACAGTTTTGGCGAGTGCTGTTGAATGGGCGGACGAGATTGATTTGGAAAGAGCCGAAAGAGCTAAGAAAAAAGCTGAAGACATACTCTCCGACAAAACAAGAGCCGATGAATTTGACAGAGCGGAAATAAAACTGAAAAGAGCGCTGGCAAGAATCAGTGTCAGCAAACGATATTTATAATATTAAAAAGCCCTTGTATTAACAAGGGCTTTCAGAATTTATACTAGTATATTTTTTAAAATCTAGATATTCAGAAATATATTTGTAAAGCAATATTATTTTATATACAAATTCAGACTAAATCTGCTTTACTTTTTCTGTGAAATATGGTATACTCTAATCAAACTAGTGCACATATTTTCTGGAAGTGACAAAATTATGCCTGATAATAAAAACGAATGGATAGAAGTACATATTAAAACATCAACTGCCGGAATTGAACTTGTATGCAGCAGATTAATGGATTTGGGGATATCAGGTTTTGCCATCGAAGATGCAGAGGATTTTAATGAGTTTTTAAATGATAAAAACGGTAGTTGGGACTATATAGACGATGACTTATTAAGTATGAAAAACTGTGAAACTAAGGTTATCGTTTATGTTGAAAATGACAGTCTCGCGAATGAAAAAATAAACTCAATAAAAGCTGAACTGAGGGCTTTGAATGAGTCTGACAAGTCAGGTGAATTCGGCGAGCTTGAGGTTGAGCTTAGAAATATTAAAGAAGAGGACTGGGCAAATAACTGGCGTAAATTTTTTAAGCCGCTGACGGTTGGAAATAAGCTTCTTATCAAGCCGTCGTGGGAGAAGGCTGACGCTGATGAAACAAGAAAAATTTTAGAGATAGACCCAGCATCAAGCTTCGGAACAGGTCAGCATGATACAACGCAGCTATGTCTTGAAAATATCGAATATTATATCAAAGACGGTGTAAGGCTTTTGGATCTGGGCTGCGGAAGCGGAATACTGGGAATAGCCGGAATGTTGCTTGGCGCTAAGTGGCTTACCGCTGTTGATGTCGACGGCAATGCTGTAAAAACAGCAGGTGAGAATATTATTAAAAACAACATTTCTAAAAATTGTTTTGAAACCTTTTGCGGTGATATAACAACTAATTCTGAGCTGAGAGATAAAATCGGAGGAGATTTTGATGTTGTTGTTGCAAATATAGTTTCTGATGTTCTAATTTCAATGAGCAGATATTTTAAGGAGTTTTTGTCAGACGACGGCGTTTTGATAGTTTCTGGAATTATAAAGCAAAGAAAATATGAAGTCATTAAAGAAATTGAAAAATACGGTTTTAGAAGTGACAGGGTAAAAGAAAGCGAGGAATGGGTTTGTGTATCCTTTTCTCAAGTATAATAGGAGGCGGGTAGAATGCAACTATTAATTTTTGTAACCAAAAAGGAAGAAAAAATCGACCAGCTTATGAAAGAATTGGCGCTGGCTGACATAAGAGGAGCTACGGTCTTGTCAAGCACAGGTATGGCAAATTCTATTAAGAATATGGAAGACCTCCCTATGTTTGATGTTTTGACAACTATGCTAAAGGGTGAAACGGAAATGTCCAGCAAGACTATTTTGTTTGCTGTAAAGGATTCTAAGGTAGATGACGCTAGAAAGGCTATAAACAAGGTGTTCGGTGATTTGTCAATTCCGAATTCAGGTATTTTGTTGGGAATGCCTGTGTCGTTCTTTGAGGGATTAAAAGAAGATTAATAATAAAAACAGCAGCTAGAAGTTGTTTGATATTTTAATAGATTTAAAATTATAATATATTACATAATAAAACACCCAAAGAGATCAGATGCTCCTTGGGTGTTATTGGTTTCACTAGATAATAAAGCATATAAGACCTGAACAGCCTTCATTTATGATTCTCTCAACAGCTTCGCTCAGCTTTTGACGTGCCTCAGGCGGCAGTTTATGAAGTTTATTGTGAAGTCCTTCGTTTACAAGCTCGTTAAGCGATTTGCCGAAGATGTTGGATTCCCAGATTTTTTCGGGGGATTCTTCAAAGTCATTAAGCATATACATAACCAGCTCTTCTGACTGCTTTTCGCTTCCGACTATAGGATTGATTTCAGTGGTAATATTTGCTTTCATCATATGAATTGACGGAGCAGTGGCTTTGAGCTTAATGCCGTACTGACCGCCTTGCTTTATTATTTCGGGCTCATCTAAGGTCAGCTCCTCAGTTGATGGCATAACAATACCGTAACCTGTTGCTTCAACTTCGTCTAAAGCGCTTTCAAATTTTTCATATTCATCTTTTATTTTTATCAGCCTAAGTATCTGAGGAAGTAGATCGCTTTCATCATTAATGTTAAGATGCGTTGCTTCTCCAATTATCTTGAAGAATAAATTGCTTTTAAGCGTAATGTTCATAACTACTGTGCCTTTGCCAAGATCCATCTGATCTATAAAGCAGTTTGCTATGTTTTCATTTGCGCTTATGTAGTCAGTACAGTTTCTCACTTCTCTGATATGCTCTAGGTTCTTTGTAGCCTCTTTTATAGAAGTAAAAATGTTTTCTTTAAGCCAGTGAGTTTTTTCAAGAGTGTTTATCCACTTAGGCATATTTATGTTTATTTCTCTGATAGGGAATTCGTACAGTATCTGAGAAATAATCTCCATTATGTCTGATTCGTCAAGGTCGAGACAATTTACTGCCATAACCGTAGTTTTGTATTTTTCCCTAAGTTCCTCACACAGGCTTTGAGATGACTCGGATCTGGGTTCAAGACAGTTCAAAAGTACAACAAACGGCTTGTTGATTTCATTAAGTTCTTTGATAACACGCTGTTCGCTTTCTTCATACTCGTCACGCGGGAGATCGGTTATGCTTCCGTCGGTTGTAACTACAAGACCGATAGTTGAATGTTCTGATATTACCTTCTGCGTACCGATTTCAGCTGCCATATTGAAGGGGACCTCTTTGTCAAACCAAGGGGTGTTTACCATTCTGGGAGCTTCGTCCTCAAAATATCCTACAGAGCTTGGTATAACATAACCTACGCAATCTATCATTCTCACAGAGAATTTTGCCCCATCGTCAAGGGTAAGTTCAACAGCGTCTTCGGGTATGAACTTAGGCTCTGTGGTCATTATTGTTTTTCCGCCTGCCGACTGCGGAAGCTCGTCAATGGCACGTTCCTTTACATACTCGTTGTCAATGTTGGGAATAACGAGCGTCTCCATAAATTTTTGAATAAAGGTAGATTTTCCTGTTCTTACAGGTCCTACAACGCCTATGTATATATCTCCGCCTGTTCGTTTGGCAATATCGGAATATATCTTTTCGCTGTTCATTATTATTTACCTCCTTAGTCAAGTATAGGAATGAGAAGCATTCCTCTTTGAAGCCTTGTGCTGTCTGCAAGTTCGTTTTCCTGTGCTATGGCAGAAATCGACGTCGAGAATTTTTTTGCTATTTCCCATAAATCTTCGCCCTGCTCGGCATAGTATAGCTTTATTGCATAACAGCTTTCTTTGCTTTTAATGTTATCTTCATTAACGTTTATTGTTGTAATCAGCTTTCTTGTATCAAGCTCTTTTATATAACCGCAAATAAAAAGCTCTGCTTTTATTTCAATTGTGTCAGAAGATGTTATGGTGAATGTGCAGTTATCAATGTAAACATTAAGCTCTGCTGACGAATTTTCATCAACTTTTGTATCAAGACAGTGTTCAAAGGATATAGTATCTTCAAGATATAACGGACATCCGTTTTCATCTTTTGCGATCGCACCGATTTCTATATTGCCGAATACTGAGAAACTTTTTTTATCAATGTTATATTTGTTCTGAATATTAAACGGCTTTGCCCAGACGTCAACAGCGGTGCTGATTTCTGAATCACGGCAGGTGAGTTCTGCCTTTATAGTTTGATTCTCTTTGATTTCTATAGGTTTTTTCTCAAGCTTTATGTCTGCACACTCAAAATCGCACTTGTATTTTGTTGAGTATGCGTCTGTTGCAAGCTCTAGTGTGTCATACCTAAACGCAACGCAGTTTATAAGCATAATGATTTCACATTCTAACTCGCTTACATCACTTGACTTGTTTGGAATTAGCTCAAGAGAAGCAATAGAAATATTGGTCATAGCTTCATACTGCTCGGTTATTCCTTCGATATCAATTATCTGGCTGAAAGGTACTGAAAATTTTACGGTTTCAATGTTTTGCGGCTCGTCGTTTCCAATCTCGCAGTTATAAAGCAGAGAAACCTTTGCCTCTCCCTTGATAATAAGCTTGTTGGCAATGATCTTTTTTTCAAAGCTGTTTATTATGCAATCGGATTTTATAACAGAGTTTATTTTGCCCTTTGCTTTGCTCAGTTCTATTTCTTCGGTTATAGTTATCCTCTTTGCTGCCGTAAGCCTTTTAGCAGGAAAGGTAACGTACTCTTTTTTGAGCTGAACGCTTAATCCTTTTGCGTTTGATATTATTTCGGTTGATTTTTCGCTTTCCAGTACGATTTTTGTGGTTACTGCGCCTCTGATGTCAAGCCGCCTTGAGTTTACAACTCTGCAATTTACATAGTCGGCAGAGGGGTTAATCTTAAAGCATGGATTTTCAGGCGTGCAGAAAAGGTCAACTGTTTTGGTGTAATTTTGCTTTTGTTCAATGCAGTTTATGCTTGACGAATCGTTTGATAGGTAAAGAATTTTTATAGATAGTGTTAAATCAAAGATAAGCTTCTCGCCGTTAACGCTGTGAGAAATTACCTTTGGATAAAATGAACACTTTAAAATTCTGAATATATCGGGAAGATAGTCGGGAAGTATGTAATCAAGCTCAACAGATTGTTCGCTGCTGCCGTCGAATGCAATTTCGTTTGATAAAAAGCTCTCGTGATCTAAAATTAAGTCCATTAAATGTCATCCTCCTTTAGGATTGTTTTAGCATCTTCCTTTAGCATTATATTCACACATTTTACAGTTATGCATATAATAATAGATTATTTTATTACCAATTAATGCAGGCATTTTTAACAAATATGGTATGTAACTATTTACAAAACCATATATGTTGTGGTATACTATCTATATATGCATAAATTATATAAAATAAAAGATAAATAAATTCATAAAGAACAAAGAGAGGAAAATGTTTTTATGGCAAATAAAAATAACAGCTATGATAACGAAGCCATAACATCTTTAAAGGGCGCAGAGCGTGTAAGAAAGCGTCCTGCCGTAATATTCGGCTCTGACGGGTTAGAAGGCTGTAAGCACTCGGTATTTGAGATTTTGTCGAACTCTATCGACGAGGCGAGAGACGGAAACGGTGATAAGATCATTCTTACAAAATACAGCGACAATGTGATAGAAGTTGAGGATTTCGGTCGAGGCTGTCCGGTAGATTTCAACAAAAGCGAGAACTGCTATAACTGGGAGCTTGTGTACTGCGAGCTTTATGCAGGAGGAAAGTATAATAACAATTCCGGCGATAACTATGAATTTTCTCTCGGTCTTAACGGTCTGGGCGCTTGCGCTACTCAGTATGCGTCTGAGTTTATGGATGTAGAGGTCTACAGAGACGGATATAAATACAACCTTCATTTTGAAAAGGGAGAAAATGTCGGGGGACTTAAAAAAGAACCTACGACAAGGAAAAAGACTGGTACAAAAACACGCTGGAGAGCAGATTTGGACGTTTTTACCGATATAAATATTGAAAATGAATACTTTGAGGATATACTTAAAAAGCAGGCGGTAGTTAATCCAAATGTCAAGTTTGTTCTGAGAACTCAAAACGAGAAAGGTTCGTTTGATGAAAAGACTTACTTTTATGAAAACGGTATATCCGATTATGTTGCAGAGATAGCAAACGGCAATAATTTAACATCAATACAGACCTGTTATGCGGATCGAAAGGGAAAGGATAGAGAGGATAAAGAGGAATACAAGGTAAAGCTGGGAGTTGCTTTTACATTTTCAAACAAGGTGAAGTTTTCAGAGTATTATCACAATTCCAGCTTCTTAGAGCACGGAGGTTCGCCTGAAAAGGCTGTCAGACAGGCATTTCGCTCGCAGATAGACAGCTATTTAAAACAGAATAACAAGTACACAAAAAACGAAAAGCCCATTACTTTTGAGGACGTTGAGGATTGTCTGATTTTGGTGTCAAGCTCTTTTTCAACACAGACATCTTACGAGAACCAGACTAAAAAGGCTATTACTAACAAGTTTATCTACGACTGTATGACAGATTTTTTAAAGCATCAGCTTGAGGTGTATTTTATAGAAAATCCCGACGAGGCTTTAAAAATCGCAGAGCAGGTTCTTATAAACAAGCGTAGCAGGGAGAAGTCGGAAAAGACAAGGCTTAACTTAAAGAAGACGCTTTCACAGTCAATGGATCTGGCGAATATGGTAGAAAAGTTTGTTGACTGCCGTACAAAGGACGTTACAAGACGTGAGCTTTATATAGTTGAGGGAGATTCAGCGCTCGGCGCTGTTAAACTGGCAAGAGACGCTGAATTTCAGGCGGTTATTCCTGTAAGAGGTAAAATTCTCAACTGCTTAAAGGCTGATTATGATAAGATTTTCAAAAGTGAAATTATAACAGACCTTATAAAAATTCTCGGCTGCGGAGTTGAGGTCAAAGCAAAGGCAAATAAGGAGATTTCGCTGTTTAATCTTGACGCGCTTAAATTCAATAAAATCGTTATCTGTACTGATGCCGACGTTGACGGCTTTCAGATAAGAACCCTGATACTTACTATGCTGTACCGTCTTACGCCTACGCTTATTGATAAGGGGTATGTATATATTGCGGAATCTCCGCTGTTTGAGATAACCACTAAGGATAAGACATACTTTGCATACGATGAAAGAGAAAAGGCAGAGATTTTGTCGATGATAGGGGATAAGAAGTACACCTTGCAGCGTTCTAAAGGTCTTGGTGAAAACGAGCCTGAGATGATGAATTTAACAACAATGAACCCTGAGACAAGAAGGCTTATACAGGTGCTTCCTCACGAGGAGACAGAGCATACGTCGTTTATGTTTGATATGCTGTTAGGAGATAATCTTCAGGGAAGAAAGGATTTTATTTCAATCAACGGTCACGATTATTTAGAAATGGCGGATATATCATAAAGGAGCATAGAGTTAAAAATACTTTTTCACGAATATTTAGAGCCGGTTCCGGCTTATAAATCCTATGAAAGGAGAGCCTTTGCATTGCGAAGGCAAACATTAAAATAAATGGCAAGAAAAAAGAAACAAGAGGAAAAGAAAAAGCTTCCGGAGGTAAATGCTTATATCGAGGGAGCAGGACAGGTCGTTGAGGAGAGAATAACAGAAACTCTTGAAAAAAACTATATGCCTTATGCAATGAGTGTAATAGTATCAAGGGCGTTCCCCGAGATTGACGGTTTTAAGCCCTCTCACAGAAAGCTTCTTTACACAATGTATAAAATGGGGCTGCTGACAGGTGCAAGAACGAAGTCTGCCAATGTTGTAGGTCAGACTATGAGACTTAACCCTCACGGAGACGCTGCTATTTATGAGACTATGGTTAGGCTTTCAAGGGGAAACGAGACGCTTTTGCACCCTTATGTAGACTCAAAGGGAAACTTCGGTAAGGCGTATTCAAAAAATATGGCATATGCTGCTTCACGTTATACTGAGGTTAAATTAGACCCCATCTGCAACGAGCTTTTCCGTGACATTGACAAGGATACTGTTGATTTTGTTCCGAATTATGATAACACAATGCAGGAGCCGACGCTTCTTCCTGCTACGTTTCCGTCTATTCTTGTAAATGCAAATGTCGGAATAGGAGTTTCTATGGCAAGCTCGGTTTGTTCCTTTAATCTTTCTGAAATATGCGAGACAACAATAGCTTTGATGAAAAACAAGGATTTCAATATTCTAGAGACGTTAAAAGGCCCTGATTTTTCGTCGGGTGCGTTTTTGCTGTATGATGAAGACGAACTAAAGAAAATATACGAAACAGGCAGAGGCTCTGTTAAACTGAGGGCAAAGTACAATTACGATAAGAGTGACAACTGCATTGAGATAACAGAGATCCCTCCGACAACCACTATAGAGGCAATAATAGAAAAGATCGTATCACTTATTAAGCAGGGTAAAATTAGAGAGATACAGTATATAAGAGACGAAACAGATCTAAGCGGACTTAAAATAACGATAGATTTAAAAAGAGCCACCGACCCTGACAAGCTTATGCAAAAGCTTTATAAGCTTACACCGCTTCAAGATACCTATTCTGCAAACTTCAATGTGTTGGTAAACGGTTATCCTAAGGTAATGGGCGTTTATGAGATATTGAATGAATGGATAAAGTTCAGAACAGGCTGTGTAAAGCGCAGAGTTTCATTTGACTTAAAGAAAAAGCAGGACAGGCTTCATCTTTTGAAAGGACTTTCAAAGATTCTGCTTGATATTGACAAGGCAATAAAGATTATCCGTGAAACAAAGGAGGAGGCAGAGGTCGTTCCGAACCTTATGATTGGATTTTCTATTGACGAAATTCAAGCTGAGTATGTTGCCGAGATCAAGCTGCGCCATCTAAATAAGGAGTATATCCTAAAGAGACTTCAGGATATAGAACAGCTACAGGCTGATATAAAAGATATGATTGATATTCTCGACAGTGAAAGACGTATTAGAAAAATTATAATCGATGAGCTTGGTGAAGTTTCTAAAAAGTATGGAAAGCCGAGAAAAACTCAATTTTACTATGCAGATGATGTTGAAGAATATGTTGAAACAGAAGAAGTGACCGATTATAAGTGTACTGCATTTATGTCAAAGAGCGGTTATTTTAAGAAAATCACTCCTCAGTCGCTGAGAATGGCTAACACTCAAAAGCTAAAAGACGGAGATATTATTACTCAAGAGATTGAGATAACAAACAGAGAAGAGCTTTTATTCTTCACCGACAAGGCAACTGTGTACAAATCTAAGGCTTCAAACTTCGACGACACAAAGGCAAGCGCTCTGGGTGATTACATTCCTGCGGCTTTAGGTTTTGATGACGGCGAAAATGTAAAATATATGGTTGCTACTGCTGATTACAGCGGATATATGATATTTGTCTTTGAAAACGGCAAGGTTGCGAAAGTACCGCTTAAGGCATATGAAACAAAGACCAACAGAAAGAAGCTTTCAAATGCATACGGAGCGAAGTCAAAACTTGTTGAGGCGTTTCATATATCTGATGAGGTCAATTTAATGCTTAAATCATCAAACAGCAGGGTTATAATATTTAATACAGGTATGCTTTTACCAAAGGCGTCAAGAGACACAATAGGAGTTCAGGCTCTGACACTTAAATCTAAGAACACGCTTGAGAAGGCTTTTGTTGTTGATGACGATACCCTTAGAGCTATGTCAAAATTCAAAACTAAGAATATCCCTGCTGCGGGCAGTTTTGCAAAGGATATGGAAGATCTTGATCAAATGAAGCTATCCCTTTGATATAATCTTTGATATAAAAGGTTACAGATGTTAAGTTTTTTGTCCGTTCGGTTAATATATCGAACGGATTTTTTGTTTATTTTATAAATACTAATGCATATTAATTCATATATAAGCACATATAGATAAAGCAGCAAATATATTGATTTTTCACAAAGAAAACTTAAAAAGCAATTATGATTTTATAAATATTAACGAAAACAAAAATAAGTTAACAATTGTTACAGAATAGATACAAATTGTTTCATAATGTCTACAATTAGTTTAAACTTGTTGACTTTGTGAAATAATGTTGATATCATAAGTTACACGAGAAAGTATGTTTACGGAGGATTTTATGGAAAATATTCAAAATCTCTGTATGGGATGTATGAATGAATTAGAAGAAGACGGTACTTGCAGTTATTGCAATTACAACGCTGATTCGCCGTTTCTTCAGTCATATTTACCGCAGAAGTCCATGCTTGATGAGAGGTACATTGTAGGAAAGGTTTTATCGTATAACGGCGAGGGCGCATCGTACATTGGTTATGATACGGTGACTTCATCGAAAGTTGTTATTCACGAATATATGCCTGATACGCTTTGTTCGAGGACAAAGCAAAGCCCAAAGGTTATGGTTAAAACTGATTCTCTTAACAAGTATAAGACTTATATGTCGGAATATGCAGAGCTTAATAAATCATTATCCAGAATGAGAACGCTTTCGCATCTTGTTCCTGCAATTGATATGTTTGCGGAGAATAATACAATGTACGCAATTTCCAAGTATGTTGAGGGAATAACTTTAAAGAAGTTTTTGCAGGGCAACGGAGACAGATTAAGCTGGGAACAAATAAAAAAGATTTTCCCGCCGATTTTCACAACGCTTAGTTTGATTCACAATTCGGGAATAATTCACGGCGGAATTTGTCCAGATAACATTTTAGTAACGCCAAAGGGCGAACTCAAGCTTATAGGTTTCAGCATTAGCGCTGCACGGGTAGAAAATTCAGATCTATCATCTGAGCTTTATCCCGGTTACGCTGCGCCTGAGCAGTATAATTCTATGGACTGGCTAGGAACATGGACGGATGTTTATGCAATTGCGGCAGTGCTTTACAGAATGCTTACAGGTGTTTTGCCGCCAAATGCTGTTTCAAGAAAGCAGGCTGACAATATAATAGATTTAAGCCAAATGAACGTAAATATTCCTCAGAACGTATCCAGAGTAATTATGCAGGCTTTGAGAGTAAATCCTGAAACAAGGGTTCAGACTATTACCGAGCTTGTTACAAAGCTTTTTGAACAGCCTGAATATGTTGTTGAGCATAAAAAAGGCGCAACTCAGACTATCCACGTTGATACAGAGCATCTTAAAAGCAGCTATATTGAGGACGATGAAGATGACATAGAGGAAGAAGAAGCTGAAAAGAAAAACCTGATTCCGACTGTTATCGGCTCAATTGCTTTGGCTTTGCTTGTAGGAGTTGGATTGTTCTTTTTGGCACAGATGTTTACAGGAGGCGGAGATACAGGTTCGTCTAATACGGTATCAGGTAATATAACATCTGTTTCTGTTACCTCTGAAACGACTTCTGCAAACAGTACAGATGAGAGTTCAGATTCTTCAAGTAAAGTAGATTACGGTACAGGCGCTGTTATGCCTGATTTAAAGGGCTTGGAATTTGAAAATGTAATAGAGTCAATTGAAAACGATTTCAATATTGTAATAAAGGAAAAGAAGAGCAAGAAGTACGATGCGGGAATTATTATAAAGCAAAGTATTCCTGCCGATACAGAGTATGATCCATCAAGAAAGAATACTCTTAAACTCACTATTTCAACTGGAAACGGAGATACAAGCGTCGATTATGATTCATCTTATGACTCATACAATGATTCGTCAATTGATTCTTCGTACACAGATAATCCGGTCATTCCTGACTTTTCAGGCTATACGGCAACAAGCTATGGTGAGGTCTTATCAAAACTTGGCATAACGTATGCGTTTTCATTTGTTGAGAGCGACAGTGTGCCATCGGGTAATGTTATTGCAACCAGCACCGCTGTAGGACAAAAATTTGACACAACCACAGGAGATGTGTTGACGGTTACTGTTGCACAGTAGATATAAAATAATTTACAAGTGATTTCAAATTATTGGAGTCACTTGTTTTTTTATAAAGATAAATATTAAACTTATGTGAATGATTGTTATTTAAACTTGACTAAGATGTTTCTCTGTGGTAGTATACTTATTGAATCATTTTCAATTTTTTATTGGAGGCAATATTTTTATGGTAAAATCTATAGGAGTTTTAACAAGCGGCGGCGACGCTCCGGGAATGAACGCTGCTGTAAGGTCAGTTACGAGAGCGGCTCTAAACAAGGGAATGAAAGTGTTTGGTATTCGCAGGGGATATAACGGACTTATCAACGGCGATATTATTGAAATGAATGCAAGAACTGTTTCGGGAATTATACAACGAGGCGGAACAGTATTATATACGGCAAGGTGTCCTGAATTTAAAACTGAAGAGGGCGTTTTAAAGGCTAAGTCTATGTGTGAAAAGATGGGGCTTGACGGAATAGTTGTAATTGGCGGAGACGGCTCATTCAGAGGGGCTGCCGACCTTTCTGCGCATGGTATTCCGTGTATCGGTCTGCCCGGAACTATAGACAACGATATTGCCTGCACTGAGTATACTATAGGTTATGATACGGCTATGAACACTGCAATGGAGATGGTTGACAAGTTAAAGGATACAACTCAGTCGCACGACAGATGTTCAGTTGTTGAGGTTATGGGAAGAAGAGCAGGATACATTGCGGTAAATGTAGCGGCTGCCGTTGGGGCTGAATGTGCTATTACTGTTGAAGAAGGATACGACTTAGATGAGATAATTAAGAAGATACTTGCTAACAGGTCTTCCGGAAAAACTCATTCGGTTATTATAGTGTCTGAGGGAATAGGCAATTCTGAGCAGATAGCAAGAGATATCGAGGAAAAGACTGGTATAGAGTCCAGAGCTACAATTTTAGGTCACGTTCAAAGGGGAGGTTCTCCGACGTTACGTGACAGAATTGTTGCGACGGAAATGGGTTATTATGCTGTTGAACTTTTGGAAAAGGGTATAGGAAACAGAGTCATTGGTTTAAAAGATAACAAGGTTTATGACGTTGATATTCAGGAAGCGCTTACTATGACCAAGCCTTTTGATAGTAAGATTTATAAAATTCTGAATGACACAGCATATTAATTTGAAATCATTTTTACATATGTTTTTGAGCCTATAAATAGCTAAGGTATGGCTATTAATAAAATAAAAAAGCATACAGAGTAGGAAATCAGGCGTAAAGTGTCGGGCAGACGGGGAGTTGCTGCTTGAACGAAAAGCTTTAGCTTGCGGTTTGGTTTCCGCATCCCGCTGAATGCATAACGAAGCTTTTCATGCTCCATTATGCACAAAGCATATTTTGATTGGAGGTTAAAATTATGGAAAGCTTTTTTAATTTGTTTAAGGATTCAGCTTCAGAGCTGAAAAAAGTTAGTTGTCTTACAATAACAGGAGTTTTCATTGCTGTCTCAATGCTGATCGAGTCTTTCACTATTGAGATACCGTATGCAAAGATCAACTTTGCTTTTTTGGCAATAGCGGTTATTGGATTGCTGTTTGGTCCGACTGTATCGGTTATTGCGGGAGGATTGTGCGACATAGTCGGTTATATAGTTCATCCGCAAGGCGGATTTTTGCCAGTTTACATTTTATTAGCTATGCTTCAGGGCTTGATTTACGGCATTTGTCTTTACAGAAAAAGTCCGTGGATGATGAAAAGAGCAGAAAAAAAAGCGGCAAATTTCGCAATATACATAAGCGCTGTTATTGCCCGTCTTTTAGATGTTGTGATAATTAACTTACTGCTTAACACAAAGGCAAATATGCACTACGGATTTATTCCTGAAACTGTGTTTTGGGAAGCCGTTTTTGCACGTCTAATAAAAAATGCTGTAGAATTGGCAGCAGATATTCCACTGCTTTTTGTTCTTCTTCCGTTTGCATTGATGCTTTATAGACGTGCTTTTTCAAAGAGTTTAGTTTAGAAAAGGAGATAAAATTATGATCAATGTTGGGTTTATCGGTGCAGGAAATATGGGCTTTGCTATAATGAAAGGTATTTTAGACAGTGAAATTTGCAAAAGTGATAATATATGTGCAACCTCCCCAAGCATACAGCTTTTTGCATTTGATACCGATAGTGAAAAGATAAAAAGACTGGAGAAGTACAGTATTTCAGTTTGCACATCAGCAAAGGAATTAGCAGAAAAATGCAAGTATATTTTTCTTGCAATAAAACCGCAGCAGTTAGACGAGGTTTTAGATGATATAAAAGATAAGATAACAGGTGAAAGCGTAATAATCTCTATTTGCGCCGGAATAACAGGTGAATATATAAAGTCAAAGACGATCCCTAATGCTAAGGTTGTCCTCGTAATGCCTAACACACCGCTTTTGCTGGGCGAAGGGGCATCCGCTCTGGCAAGGGTAGAGCCAGTTTCTGACGGCGAATTTGAGCTTGTGTGCCGTATTTTCTCCTCTTGCGGGGAGATTGCTGTTATAGATAAAGACAAGATGAAAGAGATTATTGCTATCAACGGCTCATCGCCGGCTTTTATATATCTTTACGCTAAGGCTTTTGTTGATTATGCTAAGTCTGTAGGGATAGATGAAGCGGTCTCAAAGACGCTTTTTGCAAAGACGCTTATCGGTTCTGCAAAGATGATAACCGACAGCGGTAATTCTATAGACGATCTGATAAAAATGGTTTCTTCAAAGGGCGGAACGACCATTGCCGGACTTGATAAGCTCAGGGAAGGAGATTTAGAGGGTACTGTAAAAAAAGCCTGTGAGGCTTGTACAAAAAGAGCATATGAACTAGCCGATTAAAAGCAAGAGGGTATATTATGTAAAAAGCCTGCGGCGGCTTACCGCTCTTGCAACTTTCAACTTGCATCTTGCTTCTAGCTTCTTGCATCTAGCAGAGTAATATATGTTTGTCCAAAAGCATATAATCAACTAACGAAGTTAAAAAACAGGGAGTTGATTATATGACAGAAAGAAATTCAAAGCCAAATGTTATTTTCAGAATAATGCTTCTGATGGTTGCCGGAGTGTTAATCGGAACATTGGCTTTTTCTTTTATTAAGACAAGCACTCTGAGTGATTTGAATTTGATTGAAAATGATTATCTATCTATGAGAGAGAACGGTGAGTATGTTAAAATCTTATACAGCTCGCTATTAAATTCGTCTATGCTTATAGTTGTGTTGTTTCTGCTTGGATTTTGTGCTGTTGCACAGCCTGTATCTGTATTAGTTCCGGTCTACAAGGGTATGGGCTTTGGCGTGACTATTGCTCAGATATATTCAGAAAACGGCGTTAACGGTTTTTTTTCGGCAATTATTCTTATTCTGCCGTGTGCACTTATATCTTCTTATGCGCTTTTTATAGCAGTAAGAGAATCGCTTAGAATGTCAAACCGATTTTTCTCACAAGCTTTTTTAGACAGGCGATGTGAAAGCGACAGCATTAACGATTATGTTAAGCTTTATGCAGTTAAGTTTTTGGTGCTTGAGGCTGTTACCGCTGTTTCTGCTGCAGTTGACTGCTTGAGTTCTTTGGTGTATAATGTTTTAAAGTAAATATGTTTAGGAAGTTTAAGGCATGGTGATGTAAAATGGGATTTATCAGCAATTATGAAAATGCAGGACCGGGTATTCCGAAGGCTCCGCAGGAGAAAACCGATTTCTTTAAGTTCTTTGAAATATACGGACGTAGATTCTGGAAGCTGATGGAGTTAAATCTTATGTACTTTATTTTCTATCTTCCGCTGTTTCTGGGAATGACTATATTATTTAAAGAGTCAATAGGTATGAACATAAAGGTTGTGGGAATAGGCGCACTGGGCGTTATTTTTCTTGCAACTATAGGACCTGCCACTGCCGGATTTACAAAGGTAATAAGAAATTACTCTCAGGAGAGAAATGCTTTTGTGTTCTTAGATTTTTTTGACACGTTTAAAAAGTGTTATAGACAGTCGTTTGTAATGGGAATCATAGATGTTATTTTTGCAGTTGGGTTTGTGGTGTCGGTAGTTTCCTACAGCACGTGGGCTCAGCAGAACTCGGTAATGTATATTCCGTTTATTATATGTCTTAGCTGTATGCTTATGTTTATAATGATGCACTTTTACATTTATCAGCTAATCGTCTCAACTAACCTGTCTTTAATTCAAATAATAAAAAACTCGTTTCTGCTTGTCGGAATAAGTGTTAAGAGATGCTTATTTAATATATTGATAATTGCAATCATAGTATTTTTAATATTATTCTTTTATCCTTATTCGGTTTTTATTATTCCGTTTTTGCCTATAAGCTTCGGTTGCTTTTTAATTTGCTTTAATTGTTATCCGTTTATAAGAAAGTATGTAATTCAGCCTTATTATAAGGCAAGGGGAGAGGAAAGCCCTGAGTTTGATTACCTAAAGGACGACGGTGAGACGGTTTTCGAGGACAAGGGCGGCACGGAAACTCCGATAAAGAAACAAAGAAAACGCAGTATAAAGTAAGTTAATATATAATGTAAAACCGCCGTATATGGGTGAGATCATAACGGCGGTATTTGTTTTTTTATTATAAAAATATTATGATATCCGGCAGTAATTTGAATTTTCATCTTACACTAACAGTCTCTTACAGCGACTTGTTTTAATTATAAGAACTCACGAATATCTGCGGTCAGCTTTTCTTCGAGATGTATCAAACGCTTAGTGATGTCTTTTGAATTTTCATCTGCGGCTTCATACTGATTAAGATATCTGTTAAGTGTTTTAACTCCCATATTGCAGCCGTCTGTTATCAAATCTGCAATAGTAGAGTCAGATTTTTCAGCGGCAAGCTTTGCATTGGTCTTTATCCACGACATACCCTTAGCCATTGGATTTGGATCCTTTCCGTCATCGTGGAATCTATCCAGACTGGTCTGGATTTCGTCTTTTAAAACCTCGTGCTCGGATTTGCATTCTGACAGACAGGTTCTTAAATAATCGCTTTGCACATGATCCATAACCTCGTCTATTGACGCAACTCCCATTTTAATACCTGCGTCACATTCTCTTAGAAGCTTTATAGTATCTTGTTCAATCATAATAATTATCTCCTTTGATTTTTTATATTAATATATCCATTTTTCAAAATAATATTTGTAAAAGTAAAACGGCAAACCCTTTTATCGGGAATGCCGTTTGTTTATTCTGTATGTAATTTATCAGTTCCTGCCCTCAATCAAGAAAGTAGCTTCCATATCGGCAATATTGAGCGCCAGTGCCAAAGGAAACATATCAAGTGCATTGCCTACTGTATTTTTATTTTCCTCGCCTGAAAAGCCCATATGGTATCGTATTGCAAAAGCCTCATCTCGTGAAAGACGCATATATCCGCTTATCATATAGACCGATTTCTCACCGTGACCGTATGGAAGTCTGTCTTCAAACTGATAGTAAGGTACCTTTGTCCACTGTCCGCTGTCGTCTTTTACATTTCGCATACTGGTTTTGTATACGTTGATTTTGCATATGTCATGCAAAAGTGCAACTATCGCAATCGTTTCCTCGCTGAAGGATAAGCCAAACTCATTTTTTATTTTATCTCGGTCTAAGTAGTCCTTTAAGCATTTGTATACGTTTATGCAGTGCTCAGCTAACCCGCCTTCATATGCTCCGTGAAATCTTGTAGACGCAGGCGCTTTGAAAAAGTCGCATTTCTTTTCATCGGTCAGGTAATCTAAAAGCTCTTTTGAACCGTCTCGCTTTATGTTTTCAGTATATATCTTTGTAAATTCTTCTTTTATGCTCATTGAAATTCATCTTCTTTCCTGTGTTTTATATAATGTTTAATCAAAGTATACCACAAAACTGATTTAAAATAAAGTTCTTTTACTTGATTTATCTATTAAACTGTGTTATTATATTAAAAAATCTATGCAATTATATAGAGACAAGATATTGCATAGGCAGATAATGATAGGAGACGTATTTTTATGTGCGGAATAGTAGGTTATGTTGGACAAAAAGACTGTACAAAAATATTACTTGACTCATTGTCAAAGCTTGAATACAGAGGATACGACTCTGCCGGAGTGGCAGTAGTTCAAAACGGTAAACTTGTAACAAAGAAAAACAAGGGACGTCTTTCCGGTCTGGAAGAAAAAATGGATAAAGAGGGTTGGCTCAAGGGCACCTGCGGAATAGGTCATACACGCTGGGCAACTCACGGTGAGCCGTCGGATATCAATTCCCATCCTCACGGAAATGCAAATATTACTATTGTTCATAACGGTATTATAGAAAACTATAAGAAGATAAAGGACTTTTTAGAGAGCAAGGGATATGAATTTGCCAGTCAGACTGACACAGAGACGGTTGCTAAGCTTTTGGATTATTATTATAACGGTGATCCTAGAGAAACAATAACAAGAGCTATATCGGAAATCGAAGGCTCATACGCTTTGGGAATTCTTTTTAAGGATTTTCCTAATGAGATTTTTGCAGTTAGAAAGGATTCTCCGCTAATAGTTGGCGTAGGTGATGGAGAAAGCTTTATTGCGTCTGATGTACCTGCCATAATAAAGTATACTAAGAATTACTATTTGCTTGAAGAAAATGAAATTGCTGATTTAAAGGCAGACAAAATCACTTTTTGTGATATTCACGGTATGAGCGTTCAGAAAGAACTGCATACAGCAAACTGGGATATGGAAGCTGCTGAAAAGGGCGGTTATGAGCATTTTATGCTCAAGGAGATACACGAGCAGCCTAATGCTATTAAGATGACCGTTTCGCCGAGAATAGTTGACGGTATGCCAGATTTTTCTGAATCGGGAATTTCAAGAGAGCTTTTAAACAGCTTTAACCGTATTTTTATTGTTGCGTGCGGAACTGCTATGTATGCGGGAACTGTTGGAAAATACGTTATAGAGAGACTTGCAAGAATACCTGTAACTGTTGATGTGGCGTCTGAGTTTAGATACAGAAACCCAATTCTTACAGATAAGGATTTAGTTATCTTGGTTTCTCAATCCGGTGAAACGGCTGATACGCTGGCGTCATTGAGACTTGCTAAAAAAATCGGTGCGACGACGATGTCCATTGTCAATGTTAAGGGCTCGTCGATAGCAAGAGAGTCTGACTATGTAATATATTCTCACGCCGGACCTGAAATTTCAGTCGCTTCAACAAAGGCGTATATGGTTCAAATTTCAATATTTTATTTGCTTGCGTTTGAACTTGCTTATTCAAACGATATAATAACTAAAGACGAGTGCAGGCGGCTGGTATCTGTTTTGCAAACTGTACCGGATAAGATCGAAGAAGTTTTAAAGGATAAGGATGAGGTTTCTCATATTGCCTCTCAGCTTATGAGTACAGAGAATCTGTTTTATATAGGCAGGGGACTGGATTACGCTTTAAGTATGGAGGGTTCTTTAAAACTCAAGGAAATTTCATATATACATTCTGAGGCTTACGCTGCCGGAGAGTTAAAGCACGGACCAATTTCACTTATTAACGACGATATGCCTGTTATAGCGGTTGCTACTCAGAGAGAGTTGTTTGATAAGACTATAAGTAATGTAAAGGAAGTCAAGGCAAGGGGTGCAAAGGTTATTCTTGTAACGCATTCTTCAATGAGCGTTGACGAAGAGGCTGTTGATTTTGTTATAGGTCTGCCTACCATTGACGATATGCTTATGCCGATGATAGCGGCAGTGCCTTTGCAGCTTATTGCATATTATACGTCTGTATTAAAAGGCAACGATGTTGACAAGCCGAGAAACTTAGCTAAATCAGTAACTGTTGAATAAAGATAGGGCAGCTTTTAAGCTGCCCGCATTATTTTCATAGTATTTATAAAATTTTACATCTAGTTTCTAGTTTCTGGCATCTAACATCTAACATCTTGCATCTAACATCTAATAGGAGGTTTTATGAAAAACTACAAAGCGTTTATATTTGATTTTGATTTGACATTAGCAGACAGTACAAAAGGAATATTCATATGCTACAAAAAGTGTCTTGAGCATTACGGGTACAGAGTACCTGAAAATGACGAAATATTTGTAACTATTGGACATACTATTCAGGATTCATTAGGTTTGCTTATCGGTGAAAAGCCTGAAAATGTGGCTGAAATGCATAGGTATTATGTAAGTCTTGCGGACGAGTATATGGTGAAAAATACCGAATTTTACCCGAGTGTTATTGCAGTTTTACAGGTATTAAAGCAGGCGGGAAAAAAGGTCGGAATAGTTTCAACTAAATTCAGATACAGAATTATACAGAGCTTTGAAAAAGAAGGTTCGTTTCCTGTAGACGAAATAGTTGGAGGAGAAGATGTAAAAGTCCATAAGCCCGATCCTGAGGGACTGCTTCTTATGATGGACAGACTGGGAGTTTCAAAAAAAGAAACGCTCTATGTCGGAGACAGCTACATAGATGCAGAGACGGCGCAAAAAGCCGGAGTTGATTTTGCCGGAGTGCTGACAGGTTCTACAACAAAAGATGATTTTTCAAAGTATCCTTATGTTACTGTAAATGAAAGCATATTGGATATAATCAAAAGCTTAAACGATAATTAGTTGAATGTTGAAAGTGGTATTTGTGAGTTTAAAAATTAATAAATTATTAATTTTGCTTGCTTAATAATACATACAATGGTATAATATTTATATTGATTTTGGGTAATTGATTATGATGAAAATATTTTTGGGTGATTTTTATGATTAAAAGTATGACAGGCTTTGGGCGTTGTCAGGGTATTGTTGACGGATATGAAATACAAGTCGAAATACGTTCGGTAAACCATCGATATTTTGAGTTTAACTCAAGGATTCCCAGAAGCTTTAGCTATCTTGATGAAAAGCTTAAGACTTTTATAAATGAAAGGGTTTCAAGAGGAAAGGTAGAAGTATCTGTTACAATTTTAAAAAATGAGGGTGTAGAGGCTGAAATTGAAGTTAATCAGGAAATTGCGTCGGGTTATGTAAACGCTCTTAGAAATGCTAATATAAAAATGGGTTTGAATGATGATTTGTCATTATCGGACATAACAAGATTTCCTGATGTATTTAAAATACAAAAGGTTCAAGATGATGAAGAGATAGTCTGGAATGCCGTAAAGCAAGTATGTCTTGAGGCTCTAAACAAGTTTATAGATATGCGTGAAACCGAAGGGGTAAAAATGTATGAGGACATATCATCAAGGCTTGACTTTATTGAGGAAAAAACTAATGAAATAGAGAAAATCTCACCCTTGATAAGTGAAAATTATAAAAACCGATTATATTCTAAGATTAAAGAGACACTCGAGGATAGAGATATTGATGAGCAGAGAATTTTAACTGAGGTGGCGATATTCTCTGATAAAATTGCAGTTGATGAGGAAACGGTCAGATTACATAGTCACGTTTCCCAGTTCAGAGATTTGATAAACAGTAATGAGCCTGTAGGAAGAAAGCTGGATTTTCTTGTGCAAGAGCTTAACCGTGAAGTGAATACTATAGGTTCAAAGGCTCAGGACTTGTCTGTTACAAAAACCGTTGTTGAGCTGAAGTCAGAGATAGAAAAAATCAGAGAGCAAATTCAGAATATAGAATAAATACAAGAGGTTATACTTATGCATTTAATCAATATAGGTTTTGGTAATATGATATCATCATCAAGGCTTATTGCAATAGTAAGTCCTGAATCTGCGCCGATAAAAAGGCTGATAAGTGACGCAAGAGCAAAGGGAACTCTTATTGATGCTACTTACGGCAGAAAAACAAGAGCGGTAATTGTAATGGACAGCGATCATATTATTTTAACGGCAATACACCCTGAAACGGTCGCAGGAAGAGTTGATTCTGACGCTCAGTTGGAGGATTATGATGAATAAAGGTAAGTTGTTTGTTGTCTCTGCACCGTCGGGCTGCGGAAAAGGGACTATTCTTTCAGAGGTTTTGAAGAAGAATAAAAATCTGTTTTATTCGGTATCTGCTACAACGAGAACACCCAGAGATGGAGAGATAGACGGAGTAAATTATTATTTTCTGTCAAAAGAAGAATTTAAGATGGAAATAGATAACGGTGGTATGATTGAATATGCGCAGTATTGTGATAACTTTTATGGTACTCCTAAGGAAAAGGTTATAGAAAAGCTAGAGCAGGGTATAGACGTTATACTGGAAATTGAAACTAACGGTGCAATGCAAGTGAAAAGGGCAATGCCTGAGGCGGTTTTGATTTTTATTTTGCCACCGTCTGTTTTTGAGCTAAGAAGACGGCTTAATAAACGTGGAACTGAAGAACAGGACGTAATTGATAAGCGTGTTAAAGAGGCAGAAGACGAAATACTCAAAGCGCATAATTATGATTACATTATTATGAATGATGAGTTAGATAAGGCAATAGAGGATTTTGAGGCTATTTTAAAGGCTTCAAAGCTGACTAATGAAAATAATAAAAATATGATAGAAGAGGTGCTTAAAAATGCTTAGACCGGCAATTTCACAAATTTTAAAGAACAATGAGAGTTATTATTCACTTGTAATAGCAGTTGCAAAGAGAGCAAGACAGCTTTCTGATGATGCGTATAATGAAAAGATCACTCTTGAGGATAAACCGGTAAATACCGCAATCAACGAGTTTGCAAGAGGGGAGTATAAAATCATCGAGGATCCGAGTTTGGGACACTAATTTTTGAGGTGAGAAATGTGCTGGGTAAATATTTGGTTGCAAAGGTAGCTGTAAGCAGTACGGCATACAGTTTTGATACCGAATACAGCTATGCGGTTCCAAGTACATTTTCTAATTCAGCAAAACCTGGCTGCAGAGTGATCGTTCCTTTTGGCAAGGGGAACCGACGAAGGATCGGTTTTATCACACGTCTTTACGAAAGAGACAGCTATAACCCAGATTTAAAGCTTATGCACAGCGTTATTGATAAAGAGCCTTTGATATCAGATGAAATGCTAAAAATTATCTTCTGGCTTAAAGAGAACACGTTTTGCACTCTTTTTGAAGCGTATAAATGTGTTGTGCCAACGGGGTTTTCTTACAATATAGTAAAAAAGTACAGGCTTGCTAATGCAAAGATTGAGACTGCTTTGTCAATTGATGAGCAAAATCTTGTAAACGCTTTGATATCTGCTAAAACCGAAAGGGAATTTGATAAAATACTGTCATCACAGACTGAAAGCAATACTAAGCAAAGTATAATTGAATCGCTTTTGGATAAAGGCGTATTAGAGGAATTTGACAACGTAAAAAGACGTATCGGTGATGAAACGGTAAAGATGGTAAAGTTTACACCCGAATATCTTTCGGGTGAGGTTTGCGTTGACTTAACTCCAAAGCAGAACCTTGTAGTAAATCTTTTGCAGGAATGTGAGTGTGCTTCTGTTAAGGAGATATGCTACCTTGTAAATGTAACTCCGACTATCATCAAAAGGCTTGCAGAAAAGCGCGTTGTTACTCAATATGATTTCGAGGTACTGAGACCTGTAAATTCTATAGCAGTTGAAAGCAAGTCATTAGACGATATAGTTTTGTCGGAAAGTCAGGAAAAGGTTTTCAACGGGATTAAGGAGATAATTGACAGCAATAAGCCGTCGGGAGCATTGCTTTACGGAGTTACCGGAAGCGGAAAGACATCTGTTTTTTTAAAGCTTATTGAGCATACTATAAATGCAGGCAAGAGTGCTGTAATGCTTGTTCCTGAAATATCTTTGACCCCTCAAATGGTAGGACAGTTTAAAAGCTATTTCGGTGATATTGTTGCTGTAATACATTCAAGTTTGTCGCTCGGTCAGCGAGTTGACGAGTTTAAAAGGATAAAAAGCGGCGGTGCTAAAATAGTTATCGGAACAAGAAGTGCCGTATTCGCACCGCTTAAAAATATAGGCTTGATTATAATGGACGAGGAAGGCGAGCATACTTATAAGTCTGAATCAACACCACGATACCACGCAAGAGATGTTGCAATACAAAGATGCGGTTTTAACAATTGTACGCTGCTTATGGCGTCTGCGACCCCTTCGCTAGAAAGCTACTACTTTGCTAAAATCGGACGTTACCATCTTTTCGAGCTTGAGGAAAGATATTCAAGCGCTGAGCTTCCTAAGGCAGTTGTTGTTGATATGCAAAGGGAAGCGGAGGACGGAAATGACAGTCTGTTCAGCAGAGAGCTAATAAAGGGTATAAAGGAGCGCTTAGGGAGAAACGAGCAGAGTATTTTGCTTTTGAATAGGCGGGGATTTAATACAAATGTTACCTGCTTAGACTGCAAAAAGCCTATTGAGTGTCCGAACTGCAACATTCCGCTTACTTATCACAAGAAAAACAACCGTCTGATGTGTCACTACTGCGGATATTCTATGGGTTACAGTAATGAGTGTCCCGACTGTCACGGAAATAATCTAAGAATGACAGGCGTGGGAACTCAGAGGGTCGAGGACGAGGTGCAAAGGCTATTTCCAGACGCTAGAGTTCTTAGAATGGACGCAGATACGACATACTCAAGATTTGCTTATGAAAATAATTTTAAGGCTTTCGGAGAGGGCAAATACGACATTATGCTGGGGACCCAAATGATAGCTAAAGGTCTTGATTTTCCTAATGTGACTCTTGTCGGGGTTTTGTCACTTGATAAGGCTCTGTTTGCCGGAAGTTTTAACAGCTATGAAAGAACATTTTCACTTTTGACTCAGGTGGTTGGCAGATCGGGCAGAGGCACAAAGCAGGGCGTTGCTTTTATTCAGACCTTTGTGCCCGAGCATTATGTATTAGAGCTTGCCTCAAGACAGGATTATAAAGAGTTCTATTCACAGGAAATCGCTCTGAGAAAAGCTTTGGTTTACCCTCCGTTTTGCGATATATGCGTTGTGGGTATTAATTCACCTATAGATATTCAAGCGCAGAAGGCGTCGAATGTTTTTATAAATATTTTAAAAAATAATATAAAGAATCTGTCTTTTGATTTTCCGTTAAGGGTGTTGGGACCGTCTCAATTCTCTATAGGTAAAATCAATAACAGATACAGATACAGAATAATAATAAAATGCAAGAACGAAAAGCATTTTAGAGAGCTTATAAGCACATCGCTTAAAGACGCAATGAAACACAAGGCTTTTTCCAATGTAAGAATATATGCCGATATCAACGGTGACATAGGAGTTTAAGAATGTTTTTATTTTAGAAAGGATAAATGGTAATAAATAATGGCGATAAGAACTATATTAAATAAAAGGGACGAAGCGTTGTCAAAAGTTTGCAGACCTGTTGAGAAATTCGATGAAAGACTGTGGATATTGCTTGACGATATGGCGGAAACTCTTAAAAAAGCCGACGGTGCAGGACTTGCAGCGCCGCAGGTCGGCATACTGAGAAGAGCGGTCGTAATAGATGTCGGAGAGGGACTGTATGAGCTTATCAATCCTGAGATAATTGAAACATCGGGAACACAATACGGAGTAGAGGGCTGTCTTTCCTGTCCGGGCGAATGGGGCTATGTTACAAGGGCTCAAAAGGTGAAATTTAAGGCACAGGACAGAAACGGAAAATGGTATGAAAAAGAGGTTGAAGATCTTTTTGCAAGGTGTGTTCAGCACGAGTGCGACCATTTAGAGGGAAGGCTATTTACAAGCCTAGTTGAAGAATTTGTTGACGCCGGAGATGAAAACTCAAAATGAATATAGTTTTTATGGGAACGCCTGATTTTGCAATTCCCGCATTGACGGCGCTTATACATTCTGAACACTCAGTTTTGGCTGTTTTCACTCAGCCTGATAAGCCAAAGGGTAGAGGTCATAAGCTTGCGCCTCCTCCTGTAAAAGTTTTGGCAGAGCAAAACGGAATATCTGTGTATCAGCCGGAAAGTCTTAAAAAAAACGCTGATGAACACATCAATATAATAAAAGACATAAATCCTGATATAATAGTTGTAGCAGCATATGGAAAAATCCTGCCTAAAGAGGTTTTGGATATCCCTAGACTTGGGTGTGTAAACATTCACGGCTCTTTGCTGCCGAAATACAGGGGTGCTGCACCTATTCAGTGGGCGGTATTAAACGGCGATAAAGAAACCGGTGTGACAACTATGCTTATGAATGAAGGCCTTGACACAGGAGATATACTATTAACTGAAAAGACTGAAATCGGTGAGAATGAAACGGCTTCCGAGTTGTTTGACAGATTGTCGTTAATGGGTGCAGATATTTTGCTTAGAACCATCGACGCTCTGCAAAATGGAGAAGTTACTCCAATAAAGCAGGATGATTCAAAAGCTACCTATGCTAAGATGCTTTCAAAGGATTTATCAAATATAGATTTTAACAGCTCGGTGAGAAATATTCACAAGAAAATCTGCGGGCTTTCTGACTGGCCCTGTGCTGTGACTTCAATAAATGGGAAACGTCTTAAGGTATACCGTTCGGAAGTCGTATCGGATAAAAAGCCAAACGCCGCGCCGGGCGAGGTAATTGACGAAAAGAACTTTACAGTAGCTTGCATTGACGGAAGTATCAGATTCGTTGAAGTTCAGGCAGAGGGTTCTAAGAGAATGAAGTCAGAGGATTATTTAAGAGGTAAGCCTGTTTTAAAGGGAACGATATTAAACAATTGATAATTGACATTTGACAATGATAATTTATTACTTATGTATTAAAGTTAGGAGGATACTATGTTTTTTTATTACTACGACTGGACTATACTTATATTGATTCCGCCGCTTTTGCTGTCACTTTATGCGCAGTTTAAGGTAAATTCAACGTACAAGAGATTTTCAGAGGTAAGCAATGCAAGAGGGTTGACAGGCAGAGACGTTGCAAGGCGGATCTTAGACGCTAACGGACTGTATGACGTTAAGATAGAGCATATCAGGGGCAATCTCACCGACCACTATGACCCGAAATCTAACACTATCAGGCTTTCCGATGCTGTTGACAACAGTACGTCAGTGGCGGCGATAGGTGTTGCGGCACATGAATGCGGTCATGCTGTTCAGCACGCTGAGGGGTATGCGCCTGTAAAGATACGTACTGCTATGGTTCCCATTACAAATTTCAGTTCAAGAATGGCTATACTTTTTATAATTGTAGGTCTTATTATTTCAAGTATGTATAGAGTGACTCAGGGCAACAATATAGGATTTACCATTGCTGTTATAGGTATCTGCTTATTTGCTGTAGCTACTGTTTTTCAGCTGGTTACATTGCCGGTTGAGTTTAATGCCAGCTCAAGAGCATTAAAAACGCTTGAAACAGATATGATTTTATATGATGATGAAATCCCTATGGCGAGAAAGGTATTGTCTGCCGCAGCATTGACATATGTTGCCGCATTGATTTCGTCGATCGCAACCCTTTTGAGACTGGTTCTTATTGTGTTTGGCGGTAACAGGAGACGCTGATGCAAAACGCAAGAAAATTCACCAGAGATTTGTTGACAGCCTTTTTTGAAAATTCATCATATTCTAATATACTGCTAGATAATGCGCTTGTTAAGAGCGAGCTTTCTGCTCAGGATAAAAAATTCGCAGCCAATCTTTTTTACGGAGTTATTGAACGGAAAATTACGCTCGATGCGGTTATAAATAAGTATTCTAAAATACCTGCCGAGAAATTATCAAGCGATGTTTTGCAGACTCTTAGATTGGCGGTTTATCAAATACTTTTTATGGATTCTGTTCCCGACAGAGCCGCAGTATTTGAGAGTGTAAAGCTTGCAAAGAGTGGTAAAAATCCTGCAATAGGCGGTTATGTAAACGGCGTTTTGAGAGCATTTTTAAGAGACGGCAAAAAGATACCCGAGCTTGACGATAAGATAAGTAATTTATCTGTAAAATATTCGTGTCCAGAATGGCTAATAGAAAAATGGATAAACGAACACGGCGAGGATATGGCTCTTGAAATGCTCAAGAGCTCTGTTGGAGCTCCGCCAGTTACGGCAAGACTGAATATTTTGAAAAAATCTGCTGATGAAATAATAAACGACATAATTGAATCAGGTGTTGAAATTAAGCTTAGAAGCGAAGTTGAAAACTGCGCTCAGCTTTTCAATGTCAGAGATATAAGTCGTTTGGGTGTTTATAAAAAGGGTATGTTCCATATACAGGATATCTCAAGTCAGATTTGCTGTGAGATTTTAGACCCAAAGCCTGATGAAACCGTTTTAGATGTCTGTTCTGCGCCAGGAGGTAAGGCTTTTACTATTGCGGAGATCATGAACAATCAGGGCAAAGTGATTGCGTGCGACTTGTATGAACAGCGTGTAAAACTTATCACAGACGGCTCTAAGCGTCTAGGAATTGATATAATTGAGGCAAAAGTAAACGACGCAACAGCTTTCTCTGATAAAATTGAAATGGCAGACAGAGTTTTATGTGACGTTCCATGCTCGGGTCTTGGAGTTATAAGAAGAAAGCCGGAGATAAAGTATAAAAACCCAAAGGATTTTGACAGTCTGAAAGACATACAGAGAAAAATTCTTGATGTTTCATCAAAGTATTTGAAAAAGGGCGGATTTTTGGTTTATTCGACTTGTACCTTGTCAAGAGCCGAAAATGACGATATAATTGACTGGTTTTTGGAAAGCCATACTGATTTTGAAAAGGGAAGCATTAACGGGTTTTCTAATATTAAAGGCGGTAATTACAAGGTAACGATTACTCCTAATATGTTTAACAGCGACGGTTTTTTTGTTGCAAAACTTATTAAGAAAAGGTAAAATAAAAGATATAATGACAGAAAAAAATCATGAAAAAATTGATATATTATCGCTTAGTCTAGCTGAACTGGAAGATGAAATTTTGCTTATGGGTGAAAAGAAATTCAGAGCAAAGCAAATTTGGCAGTGGCTTCATATAAAGAAAGTCAGAAATTTCGACAAAATGAGCAATTTATCTGCACAGTTTAGAGGTAAATTATCAGATATATTTTGTATAAAATCACTAATTATTTCAAAAAGACTTGCGTCAAACATAGACAATACTGTAAAATATCTATATGAATTAACTGACGGTAATCATATAGAAACGGTACTTATGGAATATAATCACGGATACAGTCTTTGCGTGTCCACTCAGGTGGGTTGTAAAATGGGCTGTAGGTTTTGTGCGTCGACTATCGCCGGCTTTAAGAGAAACCTTGAGCCGTCGGAGATTCTTCTTCAGCTTTATGAGACGGAGAGGGATTCTGGCATAAAGGTTTCCAGTATCGTTCTTATGGGAATAGGAGAGCCTCTTGACAACTTTGATAATGTCTTGAAGTTTTTGGATATTCTCAGCGACAAGGACGGCAATAATATGAGTCTGCGGCACGTGTCGCTTTCGACCTGTGGGATTGTTCCGAGAATTTACGATTTAGCAGACAAAAATTACGGACTTACTCTTTCTGTTTCGCTTCATGCGACGAATGATGCAGAGAGAAGTGAAATAATGCCCGTTAATAATAAATATAATATAAATGAGCTTATTTCTGCTTGTCGGTATTATCTAAAAATGACCGGAAGACGCATTTCTTTTGAATATGCTCTTATTGACGGTGTAAATGATTCTAAAGAACAGGCAGTAGGTTTATCAAGGCTTTTGCGGGGAATGCAAAGTCATGTGAATATTATACCTGTTAATAAGATAAAAGAGCGGGAATTTACATCAAACAGAAAATCTGCCATAAGATTTTGTGATTTGCTTGTGAATTTAGGTATAAACGCTACGGTGCGCAGAACGCTTGGTTCGGATATTGATGCAGCCTGCGGTCAACTGCGGCGTGAATACGAGATATAGAAAGAAGGTGAGCTAACTTGTTTGTAGTCGCAAAAAGCGATGTCGGTATGACAAGACGTGAAAATCAAGATAGGTTTTGTGTTAAAATCATTGATGATGAAACTGTTGCCGCCGTTGTTTGTGACGGAATGGGAGGAGCCCAGTCTGGCGGACTTGCCAGTGAAATAGCGGCGAACGCTGTTTTTGACAGAATAATTCTTAACTATAGAAGCGGCGCTGATGATAACAGTGTAAGGAACACAATGATAACATCTTTGACGGCTGCAAATACGTTAGTTTATGAGAAGTCGAAAGAGGATGAAGATAAAAAAGGAATGGGAACCACCTGTATAGGTGCGCTTATAAAAAAGGATAAAGCCTATATTGCCAGTGTTGGAGACAGTAGGGCGTATCTGCTGGACGAAAACGGAATTAAGCAGATAACAAATGACCATACTATTGTTGAGATTCTTTACGAGCAGGGGAAAATAGAAAAAGACGATAAAAACAACCATGAAATGAGTCATATAATAACAAAGGCAATAGGTACAGAGCCGGATCTGGAACCGGACTATTTTGAAGTAGAACTAAAGCAGAATTCAATAATTCTTATATGTTCAGATGGACTTACCAATTATTGTAGCGACGAGCTCATATACAGCTATGTATACAATAAAGATCTGGAGAGTTCGCTAAATGATTTGATCAATTATGCAAATAGCAAAGGCGGTAAGGATAACATCACTGTGGCAATTATAAAGAATTAGGGAAAAGGGAGGAAAATGTTTTGGATGCTAGCATTGGAAAAAAGCTTGACGGAAGGTATGAAATAACCGAGCTTATCGGAATCGGAGGAATGGCCGATGTATATAAAGCTGTCGACATAATGGAAGACAGAACGGTTGCCGTTAAGATTCTGAAAAATGAGTTTTCAGAAAATGAAGAATTTTTAAGAAGGTTCCGAAACGAGAGCAAGGCTATTGCAGTGCTTTCACACCCTAATATTGTTAAGATATATGATGTTGGATTTTCCGATGAGATTCAGTATATCGTTATGGAGTATATTGACGGTATCACCTTAAAGGAGTTCATAGAGCAGCAGGGAGTTTTAAGGTGGAAAGACGCTATACACTTTATAACTCAGGTTTTGAGAGCTCTTCAGCATGCCCATGATAGAGGTATAGTTCACAGAGATATTAAACCTCAGAATATTATGCTTTTTTCTGACGGAACTATAAAGGTAATGGATTTCGGAATCGCTCGTTTTTCAAGGTCGGACGGCAAAACACTATCCGATAAGACTATAGGTTCGGTTCATTACATATCGCCCGAACAGGCAAGAGGCGATATAACAGATGAGAAAAGCGACATATATTCTGTTGGTGTAATGCTTTATGAAATGCTGACTGGAAAAAAGCCTTTTGATGCTGATAATCCTGTAGCAGTAGCACTTATGCATATGCAGGAGGTTGCTAAAAATCCAAGAGAGATCATAAGCACTATTCCTGAGCCTTTAGAGGAAATAGTTTATCATGCAATGGAGAGAAATCCTTCCAGAAGGTATCAGTCGGCTTCTGAGATGATTAAGGATATTGAAACATTTAAGCATAACCCCGATGTTATATTCGGATATAAGAATATGAATGAAATCGATTCTCATAGATCAAACGAGTCAACCATATTTTTCAACCCTGTGAAAAACGATGATGATAATTCAGATAACAGCGATATAATAGACGTAGACCCGAATGCTCCTTTGGATTCATATAACAGCTATCCTGATGATTATTATGACGATGAGGACAGCGAGCCTGTGAGAAAGCGTTCGTATGTTGTGCCTATTTTATCGGCGGTTACCGTTGCGGTTGTCATTATAGCGGCAGTTGTAATATTGTTTATGGTAATTAAATCTGACGCTTTCGGCAGTAACACGAATAAAGTAGAGATACCTAACTTTATTGGGCAGTCGATTGTTGACGCTAAAAACGAATACGGCGAAAAGCTTATATTTATTATTGAATCTGAATTCAACGAAGAATATGCTAAGGATATAATTTATGAGCAGGATATTCCTCAGGGTACAATAAAAAAAGAGGGTTCGGAAATCAAGGTAACTGTTTCAAAGGGTCCTAAAACTTCTGTTATACCTGATTTAAAGAATCAGACATATGAAGCGGCAAAATCTATGCTTGAAAGTCTGAATTTAGTACCTATGCAAAGTCTGCTTCATGATGACGATATTGTTGAGGGACGGGTCATAAAAACTAATCCTGAGACAAATGAGGAGGTTCCGCAGGGATCTTCAGTAACAGTATTTGTGAGCAGCGGTCCGCTGGAAACTAAGGTTAAGGTTCCGTCTCTTGTAGGAAAAACAGAGGACGACGCTAGAGCATTACTTGAAGAAAACAAGCTCAAATGCGAGGTAGAAAATGTTGATACAGATGAGGTTGAGAAGGGAAAGGTTGTTTCACAGTCAATTTCTAAAGGTACCAGTGTTGACAGGGATAGCGTAATAACTATAGGTGTTTCAACGGGTAAAGCGGCGTCGAATACAGTAAATATTGATGTTTCCGTGCCTGTGGGAGCATGGGGAAGCTATAAGCTTTTGATTTATGTAAACGGAAATCTTGAGAACACTCAGTCTCTCGGAGACGCTGAAACAGTGGCAGGCGGTACTGTTAGAGTTCCTGTTACAGGACAGGGAGAACAGTCAGTATCTATAAAGGTTCAGCGAGACGGCGACTCAGTATTATATGGATCATATCAAGTTAATTTTGCTGAAAAGACCTATTCAACAAAGTCTACAGACGCCGGAGCATTCACTTCTATAACTCCTGAAAAAGATACTACTACGACTACGCCTTCTTCAAGTGAGTCTGCTACGTCGTGGAGTCTGACAACTACAAATAATGCAGGTTGATAATGAATAAAGAAGGATTGATTGTAAAGCTGATCGGAGGCATCTACTATGTAGAAGCCTCTGATGTTGTATATGAATGTAAAGCAAAAGGCTCATTTAGAAATGATAATTTATCTCCGGTTTGCGGTGATAGAGTAGAGCTTCTCATCAAAGACGGAGAAACTCCGGTTATAACTAAGGTTCACGAGAGAAAGTCTTTTATTGTAAGACCTCAGCTCGCAAACCTTGATTATCTGGTATTAGTCAATTCCGTTTGCGAGCCCTCGCCTAATTTGCTCTTGATTGATAAGTTTATTGCAATTGCGGAGTATAAAGGAATAGAGCCGGTGGTCGTTTTCACGAAAATTGACAAAAAGAGCGAGGATGGGCTTGTTTTGATTTATAATAAAGTCGGGGTAAAGGTTTTTTCCGTTGACAACACGACGGGTCAGGGGAGCGGAGAATTAAAAAATCTGCTTGCAGGAAAAGTATCAGCTTTTACCGGCAATACAGGAGTGGGAAAATCGAGCCTTATAAACAACCTTTTTCCGGGTCTAAATTTAGATACAGGGGAAGTAAGTAAAAAGCTTGGGCGGGGAAAGCACACAACGAGATGCGTTGAGCTGTTTAAATTATCAGACGGCGGATATATTGCGGATACACCGGGATTTTCTTCTTTTGATACAAACAAGTATGATATAATTTATAAAGACGAGCTTGCATCCTGCTTTAGAGAATTTGGAAATTTTTCGGGCAAATGCAGATTTCAAGACTGCAATCATATATCAGAGCCAGGATGTGCAGTGATTGAAGCTGTAAATTGCGGTATTATTTCAAGTACACGCCACGAAAGCTATGTTAAAATGTTTGAGGAGGCAAAAAGCTTGAAGGAATGGGAGCGCTGACTTTTATGGAAAAGTGTCTTATTGCAGGAGGCTGTAAGGTAAAAAACTTAAAATGGCTTAATTCTGTTTCAAAGAAATATGATTTTATAATTGCTGCGGACAATGGCTACAAAACACTTAAAGAAGCCAATGTGAAAATTGATATTGCAATAGGTGATTTTGACTCTCTTGGATATGTTCCTGAAGACGTTGAAGTTATTAAGCTTAATGTGGAAAAAGACGATACCGATACAATGAGTGCTGTCAGATATGCTATTGATAACGGAGCATATGTGATAACGCTTGTAGGAGGAATAGGAGGACGTTTTGACCATACTATTGCGAATTTCCAGACGCTTAGCTTTATTCTAAGCAACGGAGTTTTTGGGAAAATCATACATGAGGATAATGAAATTATAGGTCTTTTGCCCGGTGAATATAATATTAAAAAAAGAAAAGGCTATTCAATGTCGCTGTTTTCAATGTCTGACGAGGTTACAGGTCTTTGTGAAAGTGGAGTCAAATATCCTCTTGATAATGTTGTTTTGACAAACAGGTTTCCTCTAGGGGTTTCAAATGAAATTATTAAGGAAAACGCTGTAATTTCTTTTGAAAGCGGTATAATTTTCTTGTGCTTTTCCAGGCTGTAACCAAAGACTGCTTATCTGAATATTATAAAGTAATCTTACCACTGAGAGGAGAGTACATATGAAAATTGTGTTAGTCAAACCGCCTAAGATTCTATCAGGTATACTTAGAAAAGTATTTAAGATTGATAAATGCTCTGAATATTAAACTGGAGTGCTTAGCATGCGCTGAGCACTTTTTCATAACCAATTATCCTCCGGCATATAAATATGTATCTGATTTTAGAGGGAAAATATATGCTGGAATTTTTGATAAAAGAATATAGAATAAAGTTATCATTCAGTTTTTTTGCGGTATTAGCCGTTTTGTTTTTTATAGGTGATAGTTTTGCTGTTGCAACGGCATTGCTTTGCTGTTTTATGCATGAGTTCGGACATATGATAATGATGCATATATTCTCTGTTCCGATAAGTGAGATTATGCTTTACGGAGGAGGTATTAAGCTTAAAATTGAAACGGATAGACTGTATAGTAAGAAAAGTGAAATTTGCGTTCTGCTTGCCGGAGCGGCAGTGAATTTTTTATGTTTTTTCATATTTAGGGGATTTCTTACCCAGCTTGCTTATACTAGTCTCATACTGGGACTTTTTAACCTTCTCCCGTTTAAATACTTTGACGGCGGACGTGTGTTAAGGCTGATATTTGAGGATTCAGCGTCAGTTTATATGAACTCAGCATATAGAGTCATACGCTCTGTGGTAATAATAGTTACGATTTGTCTAATAATAATGCTATTATACAAGAGAATAACGAATATCTCTCTGATTATAACGTTGATTTACATAGTGATTTCAGAAATTCTGTGCTGATTTAGTTTTCAGAAAAGCTGTACATACTTTTTTAATAAAAAATTTATGAAATATCTTGAAATAAATATTCCATTGTGATATAATATATAAGCATTTGATTAACCGTCGTTCAATGCGACGAGAGTTAGTGCCTGCCATTTGGCAAGACATTAAAGCGGACAGTCCTCTGATTTTGTATAGCAAAATGTATGAATGTCTGAAAATAATAGGAGGTATTTAAAGTGGACGCTTTAAAGCTAATTTCAAATTCAAGCTTAAAAGAAGAAGTTCCTGTTCTTAGCATAGGAGATACCGTTAAGGTACACGTTAAGATCAAGGAAGGCGACAAGTCAAGAATTCAAATCTTTGAGGGAACTGTAATTGCGAAAAAGCACGGCGGAATAAATGAAACATTTACAGTACGCCGCGTTGCTCACGGATGCGGAATTGAAAGAGTTTTCCCGCTTCATTCGCCTATAGTTGAAAAGGTTGAAGTTGTAAGAAGCGGACGTGTACGCAGAGCTAAGCTGTACTATCTGAGAGACAGAGTCGGCAAGGCTGCTAAGGTTAAAGAAGCAATTAAATAATTGTTTAAAGGAGCAAAGTAATTTGTTCCTTTTTCTTTTTTTAATCATGTTAAAATGATATGATCTAATAAAAAAGTAGTAAAAATAAAAATGTAAAACAAACATTAATTAATATGGTATTACTTCTTAATGTTATTTTTAACAAAAATGAGTCACATCTATTTACAACGCAGAAATATCAGTATAAAATTTAGTAAAAGTACTTGTCTTTATATGAAAATGCTGATATAATAAAAAGGTAATTTTTATTAGGAGGACAAATTTATGAATATTTTAATTAATAATTTAGCTGATTCCGGTGCAAATTCAGCAATGTCTTTAGTTAGTCTTGTACCGCTTATTTTGATTATTGTGGTATTTTATTTTCTGCTTATAAGACCTCAGAGAAAGAAGGATAAGCAGGACGCTATTATGAGAAAAAATCTTCAGGTAGGCGACGAGGTAGTTACTGCCGGCGGAGTTGTTGGAATTGTATTCTCAATCAAAGATGATACTGTTGTTGTTGAAACAGGCGGCGACAGAAGTAAGATCCGTGTTAAGAAATGGGCTATTGCTCAGAATTTAACTGTTCACGAGGATCAATCTAAATAGTAATATTTATTAAAAATCCTGAATAAAGTTTATTATGATAGCTGTTTTATACACTTATCATTATCTGGCTTTGCCTCTTATTAAGCTTTAGGAGGGATTTTTTTGCTGACTGGCACCAGAAGACGCTCTTCATCAACTTCTTTAAAAAAAGATATATTTTTTGTGTTCTTAGCCATACTGGCAGGCTTTTTAATTACAATGCTGGTTCTTTTGTTCTTTTCGTTTATTCTTACTAAAATCGACGCCCCTGATAAAGTAATTAAGCTGCTTTCTACAATTGCGCTGGGTGTCGGAACTTACTTCGGAGGATATATTTGCTCAAGGCGAAAGCACAACAAGGGAATTTACAGAGGAGCGCTGTGCGGCTTTATAATGTTTTGTACTATTGTAATTATGGGTTCAATTTTTGCAAATACTGTTTTGTCGTTCAGCGTTACTTCAAAGTTTGTTCTTACGCTTGTTTGCGGTGCAATCGGCGGAATAGTAGGAGCAAATTCAAAATTCAAAAGATATTGACATATATTTTGATATGTGATATACTAATAAAAACTAAATTTGGAGGAAATAAAATGAAGCATATTAAAACGATCAATAAAGCAAATTTAAAAAAGACTGCCGCTAAAGGCGGATGCGGTAACTGTCAGGCTTCATGCCAGTCTGCTTGCAAGACCTCTTGCACAGTTGCAAATCAAAAGTGCGAAAAGGACGCATAGGTTTAAATTGCTTAGTTAAGATAGATTGAAGGGACATAGGCTGTCCCTTTAATTTTTGTGCGTTAACAGAGAGGAGGACGCTCCTTAGTGAGCATAAATTTATGATACATTGTTTCAGACTAAAGGGCTTTAATATTGTTTTGGACGTTCACACCGGCGGAGTTCACATTGTTGATGATATTACATATGAAATGCTTGAAAATATATCACTGCCGCTTGATGACGATTGTAAAAAGGGAGTTATTGAAAAGCTAAAGGGTAAATATACGATTGATGAACTAGAAGAATGCTTTGACGAGATCGTTGAGTTATATAACGACGGTATACTGTTCAGCGAGGACGATTATGAGAAATTTGCCGACTATGCTGTCGCATCGCCTGTAAAGGCAATGTGTCTGCATATTGCCCACGACTGCAATTTAAGGTGTAAGTACTGCTTTGCTTCTACTGGAGATTTTGGCGAGGGCAGAAAGCTTATGGATTTAGATATCGGAAAAGCGGCAATAGACTTTCTTTTAGAAAAATCGGGAGACAGGAAAAACTTAGAGCTTGACTTTTTCGGCGGAGAACCGCTTATGAATTTTGATGTGGTTAAGGAAATTGTAAAGTATGCCAGAAGCAAGGAAAAGGAGTTTGGCAAGACATTCAGATTTACCATAACCACAAACGGTTTATTGCTTACCGATGATAAAATCGACTTTATAAATAAGGAAATGTCTAATGTTGTTCTATCAATAGACGGAAGAAAAGAAGTAAACGATAGAATGAGAGTTCGTGTTGACGGAAGCGGTAGCTATGACAGCATTATTGATAAATATAAAGTGTTGGTGTCTAAGCGTGATAAAAGCAAAGATTACTACGTAAGAGGGACGTACACAAAATATAATCTTGATTTTTCAAATGATGTGATTCACCTTTATGAGTGCGGGTTTGATCAGGTATCTGTTGAACCTGTTATGGGAGATGAGAAAGAATCGTTTGCAATTACTGAGGGTGACCTAGATAAAATATGCAATGAATATGATATTCTGGTTGACAAACTCACAGAAATTAGGGAGAAGGGCGGTTTTTGCAATTTCTTTCACTTTATGCTCGATTTGAATCAGGGACCTTGCGCAATCAAGCGACTTAGAGGATGCGGCAGCGGAAATGAGTATGTTGCCGTTACTCCAGACGGTGACATATATCCCTGTCACCAGTTTGTCGGCATTGAAAAGTTCAAGATGGGTAATCTGCATAATAAAACATTTAATATGGACATAAAAAATATGTTTGCAAAAACTCATATTTACGCAAAGGACGACTGTAAGGATTGCTGGGCTAAATTTTATTGCAGCGGCGGCTGTAATGCAAATAACTATCTTTATGAGGGAGATATTTTAAAGGCTCATAAGCTCTCATGTAAAATCCAGAGAAAGCGTCTTGAGTGCGCTATATTAATGAATGTAATGAAAGAATTAGAAAAGCAATCATAGTAATATATAGTTAACAAATATTATAGACAGATATTGAGAAATCTTTATCTGTCTTATTTTTTTGTAATAAAACAACAGCTTGTTTCATAGGATTAAATACAAGCACTTATAAAGGGAATGATTAATATGCAGGGACAAAAAAGCAAGCTGGACAAGGCTTTAAGGCTTCTGACGCCTAGCTTAGCACAACCCTTTTACAATATGTTTGATAAAAGAAGAGCAGATATAAACGAAATACGCTTAAGAAACAAAAGATATCTGACGGCTGTTGTAAAGGGAAATGAGTATTACATAACTCCTAGCGGGGGCTTTTCAGCAGACTGCGAAAATGCAGTTAAAGTAGCACAAGAGGAAATAGATTACACATATAAAACAGCGTTAAGAAATACGATTTACAGCTTTAAAAGAGAGATTTCATTAGGGTATATAATAACCGAAGGCGGAAACAGAGTAGGTTTTTGCGGAACCGCAGTTTTAGATGATTTAGGTAAAAATGACACGCTTAAAAATATATCGGGGATAAGTATAAGAATATCAAGAGAGATTTTTGGTATTGCAGATGATTTGTTAAATAAACTGGGTTTTGAGGAATCAGGTTTGAAAAATGTTCTTATATTAGGTCCTCCGTCCAGCGGCAAAACAACCTTGCTTAGGGATTTATGCAGGCAAATAGGTATGAAAAAAAGAATATCACTGATTGATGAAAAAAATGAAATTTCGGCTTCATTTAATGCTTCTCCGCAGAATAATGTAGGTAATTTTACTGATGTTTTTGATTCATATACAAAGTATTACGGCATATTGTCTGCTGTTAAAATAATGTCTCCGCAGTTGATAGTTTGCGATGAGATCGGTACAAAAGAAGATTCAGAAGCACTCGACTATGCAATAAATTCAGGGGTCAATATAATCGCTACTATGCATTCAAACAATATTGACGATGCATTAAAAAAGCCGCATATGAAAGATTTGTTTTCAAGAAATGCTTTTGAATATATTGTACTTCTTGGAACAGGGGATAGCTTGGGAAAAATAATCAGCGTAAGAAGAATTGTGACATAATATGCATAACCATTCTTTATTGAAGGTGATACTTTGAAAATATTAGGAATAATGCTTGTGTTTTTATCATCGGTATTTATTGGTTTTAATTTGTCTAATAGATTAAAAAAACGCATACATATTTTAGAGAACATCAATGAATTGATTGTAAATATCAAAATTATGATTGAAGCGCAGTGTTTAACTATAGACGAGCTTTTCTCTTCACTGGCAAAACAAAAAAAGCTTGATGATTTCTTTATACCCAAAGAGGCTTTTTTGTCTACCGACTGCAAAAGGCAAATTGAATGTGAGTGCAAAAGAAATAATTTTCTTAAAGAAGAAGACAGGCAATTATTTATTAATTTTATAAATGAGTTAGGTAGTACTTATCTTGACGGACAGATTTCAATAATAAACGGTTATATAAAGCAGTTTGAAAACAAAATTTTAACGCTCAAGTCAGAGCAGAGCGTCAAATGCAGAATGTACAATTCATTCGGTGTTTTAATCGGTACTTTTCTTTCAATAATTTTGTCTTAATATAAAATTATCAGACAGTAAGCAGGAGAATTTATGGAAATAGATTTGGTATTTAGAATTGCGGCAGTGGGTATAATTGTTGCGGTGTTGAATCAGCTTTTAAAGCGAGCGGAACGTGACGAGCAGGCAATGATGGTTACTATCGCAGGACTTATAATAGTGCTAGTGATAATAGTTAATCAGATAGCCTCATTATTTGATACTATAAAAAATGTTTTTGACTTGTAAAGCAGGTTATAATGCAGACGGAGAAAATAAATGAATGTTATTTCAGTGGTTGCGCTTTGTATTATGGCAACAGTTATATGCAAGGTACTGGAAAGAGATAATAAAGAAATATCAGTACTTATCGGAGTATTTGTCGCCGGATATATTCTTCTTATGGTTGTTATAAGCTTTTCTGATATATCCGATACAATTGATACGCTATTTTCTAAAGCCAGTATAAGTGAAGAATATATAGAAATTCTTTTTAAGGCGGTAGGAATAAGCTATGTAACGCAGCTTGGCTGCGACTGCTGCAGAGATTCTGGCGAAAACGCAATGTGTACGGGAGTTGAGCTTTTCGGGAAGATAACGATACTTCTTATATCGCTTCCAATATATTCGGCAGTTATATCATTAATTGAAGAATTATTAAATTGAGGAATTATGAAAAAAATTATAATATTTACTGTTTCTTTTTTTATGCTTTGCTTTATGGGAACAATTTGTGCATATGCAGAAGACAATACTAATGACGCAGAACAAGTACAAAAGGAGATCACTCAGGAAATTGAAAGAGGTATAAAATCGGACACGCCTGATGAAGCGGATGATTTTCTAAACGATAACGACATATCAATTGATGACCCTGAATCTACCTCCAAAATCGGTGTGGGCGATTGGCTAGATTATCTTCTGAACCTTGTTAAGGAGTTTTTATCAAGCCCCCTGAAACTTCTCGGAGCATTGCTTTTAGTGATCGTATTTACCTCAGTTGCAACCGGTATTTTATCAGACAGTTCAAATCTTTTAAATATAATCAGCATAGTAAGCGTGCTTTCCTGTACGGCGATTTTGTTTGAGACAATAAGTGAATGTGTAGATTCTGTAAGCAATACGCTTTCCAATTTGTCGGTATTTATTATGTCGTATGTTCCTATTTTCTCAAGCGTAGTGGCAACCTGCGGTAATGCGTCCAGCGGAGTGTCATATTATGTGCTGGTTCTGCTTTTGTGCGAAGTAATAACCTTTGTGATAGATTACATATTGGTTCCGTTTATCAGCTTTAGCTTGGCGTCATCAATTGTAGAGTCAATAAACCCCAACCTATCTGTAAACGGCTTTTCAAGAGGATTGTTAAGCATTGCTAAGTGGACTTTAGGTCTTGTTACAACGATTTTTATCGGTGTAACATCAATTCAGAGTATTATTGGGACCTCCGTTGATACAGTTGGAGTAAAGGCTGCAAAGTTTGCGGCGTCCAGTATGATACCTGTTGTGGGAGGCGCAATGTCAGATGCGTATTCTACTATAATGGGAAGCTTATCACTTATAAAAAGCAGTGTAGGAGTACTCGGCATAGTAATTATTCTCGTCACCGCATTAAAACCGGTAGTTATGGTTGTATGCTTGAAATTTTCAGTATGGATTTCAGCAGTTATAGCAGCCTTTTTTGAGCAAAACAGAATATGCTCTCTGCTTAGGGGGATAAACAATGTTTTGTCTGTTTTGCTCGGAGTAGTGGCTTGCTTTACCCTTATATTTATTATTGCAACGGCAGTTGTAATGCTTCTAAGCTTTAATATGGTGTGATAGATTTATGTCTGCTGTTTATGCAGTATTTTATGAGAAATTCAAGGAATAGTGATAAAATGGAACTGATAAAAAGTGTAACGGCGTCATTTTGCTTTGTGGGGTTGGCGGCTACTATATTCGATTATATTTCACCAAGCGAAGGCTTTAGACTGAATATAAAGCAAATTTTAGCGCTCATACTTATTATTTCAATGCTCACTCCATTTTTGGGATCGGATCTTGAACTTAGAATTCCAAAACTGAATGAGATCACCGATTTAAAAGAGTATAACGAGCTTAACGAGAGTGTAAATAAATCGTATGAGAATATTTTGAAGAAAACGCTTGAAAATAAAGTTTTGGAAAAGCTTCAGATTGTGGACCGGAACATAAAAAAAGTTGTCATACAAGCTGATGTGGATGAATATAATTCTATAGAAGTTGAAAAGACAGAGATTTATATAAAAGCAAAAGAAATTTCAGAGGAGAAAAAAGAAAAAATTGAAGAAGAACTGAAAAATAATATTGGAGAATCAAAAGTTGAATTCTATGAATATAAAGAATAAAATATCATTAAAAAAAATTTTCGGTAAGCTTTGTAATAAGACAGGTCTTTCAGGAAAAGTATTGATTATAGTTATAATAGGGATTCTGGGACTGCTTATGATAGGCGTTTCAGAGATAATTCCAAGCGGTAAAACTAAAAAAAGCGAAGATACATCAAACTCTGCTATCGACGAATCATATTCAAACAGCTTTAAAGAGGAGACGGAGAGAGAACTAAAAGATATTATTAGCAAAATTGACGGTGTAGGCGATGTGTCGCTGATGCTTACATTAGACGGAACGACGGAATACGTATATGCTGAGGATGTTGACACTGAGACTGATGAAAACAGCGACAGCAAAAGCGACAAATATAAAAACGAAGTAATAATAGTTGATTCTGACGATGGTGAGACGGCGCTTGTAAAAAAGATAATCGAGCCAAAAGTTAAGGGGGTGATCATTGTCTGCTCAGGCGGTGGAAAAATTGAGGTAAAAGAACGTGTTATTAAGGCTGTATCGTCAGCTTTAAATATATCAACAAACAACATATGTGTTGAAAAAGGTTAGATGTGGAGGAGATATTATGAAAATTCCAAATTTTATTGTGGGAAAGAAACAAATTATTTTAGCTAGCTTAACGTTATTTCTGGGACTTGCTATCTATGTGAATTACGCTATGAACACAGATGATAACGGAATCAAAACTACTAAAGTTGTCAATACAAAATCTTCAAATTACGGCGTAGCCGATTTTGTTAATGAAACAAATGATGAAGATGATTACTTTGCACAGGCTCGACTTGATAGGATGACTTCACGAGATGAAGCTGCTCAAACTCTTGAAATGATAATGAGCGGCGGTGATTCGACCGATGAAGAGAAAGAGATTGCATCTGAGAAGGCAGTATCAATATCACAGCTTATAGAGTCGGAGAGCAAGATCGAAAATCTTATCAAGGCGGCAGGCTATGAGGATTGCGTTGTGTATCTTGACGGAACAAGCGCTAATATCGTTGTAAAATCTGACGGTCTGAAAACTGCTCAGGCGGCACAGATAAAAGACATTTTACTAGGTGAAGTGGACGTTGCAAACGAAAACATTAAAATTTTTGATGTAAAATAGTTGTGTTAAACTCTTTTTAATGGTATAATAAGCTAGAATAGCATTATACCATTAGGAGGAGTAAACCATGATGTTTAAGAATGACAAGATTCAGGGTCAGCTTAAAGTAAGCAAGGACGTTATTCTTACCATAACAAAGAATGCAGTTCTTGAAATTGACGGAGTATGCTCTATAGCCAATGCTAAGAAAAAGATTTTAAAGAACTTGTTTTTCTCACAGTCGGATTTTGAATCAATTAATATAGATTTTGTCAATGATACGGTTGAAATCTCTATCTATCTCTACGTTGATCCGGGTGTTAAGGTTAAAACACTCGCAGAGCAGGTTCAAAATAAGGTCAAGAATGAAGTTCAGTCTATGACCGGTATAACAGTATCAAAGGTCAATGTGACAATTTCAGATGTAAAATATAATTAATACACTTGCCTCATTATCTATAAGATATTGGGGCTGATGTGATTTAAAAGGAAGTGTTTATGTGAAGCTTTCCAGAAGGAAAATAAGAGAAGCAGCATTTTTGATTATCTTTGAGAGAACTTTTGGAAATTATGAATTGGAAGAATTGTTCGATATTGCAAGGGAATCTGAAAATATACAAATAAATGATGAAGTTGTAAAAATTGTAAAGGGTGTATATAAGCATATAGACGAATTAGATAATATAATTTCTAAGTACAGTCAAAAGAGGAGCTTAGAGCGTATTCCAAAGGTCAACTTATCACTGCTGAGACTGGCGATTTATGAGGCAAAGTATAGTGAAAATGTTCCTGTAAACGTAGCTATTTCTGAGGCAGTTGCGATTGCCGAAAAATATGCGTTTGAATCGGATGCTAAATTCATAAACGGTGCTTTGGGTTCATTTTCAAGAAGCGGGGACTAATGTTAGATGCTTAATGTGTTAGGCATTGATACAAGCAATTATACAACGTCAGTTTCATTGATTGATATTGAGAAAATGACTGTATATCAATCAAAGATGATGCTTCCCGTAAAAAGCGGAGAGGTTGGAATAAGACAGTCAGACGCAGTGTTTCATCATACAAAACAGTTTCCTGTTGTAATATCAGATCTTATGCAAAAAGCAAAAATAGTCGGTTCGCAAATTAAGGCTGTAGGTGTTTCAAAAAGCCCTAGAATGGTTGAAGGTTCATATATGCCGTGCTTTTTAGTAGGAGAGAGCTTTGCAAGTTCATTTTCAAAGCTTTGTGGTGTTGATTTATATAAAACCTCACATCAGATCGGACATATTCTTGCGGCGTTGTTTTCAGCAGGTAAGATGGATCTTATAAAGAAAAAAGAAATTTTTGTAGCTTTTCATATAAGCGGCGGAACTACCGACTGCTTACTGTGTGAGCCTTCGGACAGCGATGTTTTAAGAATTACGGAAATTGGAACATCGCTGGATTTAAAAGCAGGACAGGCTATTGACCGAATAGGTGTTAAGCTTAAACTAAATTTTCCTTGCGGCAAGGAGCTTGAAAAGTTAGCACTTAAAAGTGGAAAAAGTTATAGAACAAAGCCTGCTCTTAAAGGTAATAACTGTTGTCTTTCAGGGCTGCAGAATATATGTGAAAAGATGATTTTAGACGGAGAATCACCTTGCGATACAGCAAAATTCTGCTTAACTTACATAAGTGATGCGATTATTGCTATGTCTGACAGGGCGAGGGAAACATATGTAAATGCTCCTATAATTTTTGCCGGCGGGGTTATGTCAGATAAGATCATAAAAGATAGAATATCAGAAAGGTTAAGTAATGTATATTTTGCTGAGCCTGAGTATTCCTGCGATAACGCAGCAGGAACTGCTTTGTTTGCAGCTATAAAAAAGGAATTGATTTAATGAGTGTTATATTAACGGTTTCCCAAATAAACAGATATCTTGCCAGTAAAATTCGGGGCGATATCAAGCTTAAAAGCATTGCAATTAAAGGGGAAATTTCTAATCTAAATACTAACTATTCTTCGGGGCATTACTATTTTACATTAAAAGATGAGAGCAGCGCACTAAAGGCAATTATGTTTGCAAGTGCAACAAGAAATTTGAAAATTGAGCTAAAAAATGGTCTTAATGTTATGGCGCTTGGAAATATAGACTGCTATGAGCGTGACGGAATATATCAGATAGTTGTTACAGACATTCAGCCTATAGGTGTCGGCGCTGTTAAAGAATCGCTTGATAAACTAAAACTAAGGTTAAAGGAAAAGGGATATTTTAAATCTGAATATAAAAAAGAGATTCCCGTTGCACCTAAAACTATTGGTGTTATTACTTCAATTACCGGAGCGGCGTTGCAGGATATACTGAATATATTAAAAAGGCGTTATCCTATTTGCAGAGTTTTGGTTTTTCCGACATTAGTTCAGGGAATTGAGGCAAAGGACAGCATAGCTGACGCGCTAATGATGGCGGATTCAATGAACCTTGATACGCTTATACTTGCAAGGGGAGGCGGCTCGGCAGAGGATTTGTCAGTATTCAATGAAGAAAAGGTTGCTGATGCTATATTCAATGTAAAAACTCCGATAATATCAGCAGTGGGACATGAAACTGATATCACTATAGCTGACTTGGTTGCCGATTTACGCGCTCCTACGCCTTCTGCGGCAGCAGAGCTGGCGTCGCCCGAGATGTCTGATTTTTATTCTCAAATTGACAGTATTAAGCTGAGAATGAGAAAAATATTAGAATATAAAATCTCTGATGCTGACATTTCATTAAAGTCTGCCTCTAACCGATTTTTTTCAGCGTCGCCTAAAAAGCGGCTTGAGGTTGGAGATTTAAGGCTTAAAAATGCTGAGCAGAGACTTAGAACTTCTATTCAAAATATATTGAACAACTGCGGCGGCAGACTTTATTCATCGGCATCGCTTTTAGATTCTTACAGTCCGCTGAAGGTATTGAGCAGAGGTTATTCTCTTACACTGAAAGGCAAAAAGGTTATCACAAGGGCTGATGACGTATCAATAGGGGATTTAATTGAAATTAAGTTTTCAGATTCGTCAGTGAGCGCAGAAATAAAAAATATAAATCAATAGGAGTTGTTTTAAATGACGTTTGAAGATACACTGGACAAGCTCAACAAAATCGTTTCAGAGCTTGAATCGGGTAATTTAACTTTGGAAGAGTCGCTTGAAAAATTCAAAGAGGGGATTACTCTTTCAGGCGAGTGTAAAAAAAAGCTTGAAGAAGCAAAGCTTGTTGTTGAGACAATAGATAAAAATTATACAGAGGAATAGATATGCAGGAAATTTATGAAAATCAATTTACGGATTATCAGGAGCAAATAAAAACTACGCTTCACAGCTTTACAAAGATGAAGCGTTTTTACAAAAAAGAAGTTATGCAGGCAATGGAGTATTCTATTCTCAGTCCGGGCAAAAGAATAAGACCTATTTTGGCATTAGAGTTTTGTAAAATGTGCGGCGGCGATTACAAGAATTACTATGATATTGCTTGTTGCATTGAGCTTATACATTGTTTTTCTCTTATACATGACGATCTGCCTTGTATGGACAATGATGATTACCGTCGGGGAATGCCTTCGTGCCATAAAAAATTCGGAGAAGCTGAGGCTTTACTAGCAGGAGACGCTTTGAATACACTTCCGTTTGAGATAATTTCAAACGCCTGCAAGGCGGGTAAAATTTCAGCAGAAACTGCTGTTGATCTTATCGGTGAATTATCAAATGCTGCCGGAATAAACGGTATGATAGGCGGACAGGCATTTGATATATACTCTGTTAAGATGAAGCATTTTAATGCTCAGAATCTCAATCTTTTGCAAGAGCTTAAAACCTGCCGACTTTTAGAGGCATCTTGCGTTATGGGGTGCATCTTAGCAGATGCTGACTATGAAACTACCCAATATGCTAGAGTGTTTGGTAAGAGACTTGGATATGCTTTTCAAATAGTGGATGATATATTAGATGTTGAGGGCAGCTTTGAAAGTCTTGGAAAGCCAATTGGCAGTGACCAAGAAAAGGGTAAGATAACTTATGTTACCATGATAGGTATTGAACAAGCAAAGGATGTAGCCAGACATCAGACTTTGGAAGCGTTAAATATTTTAGAAAAGTTCGATAATAATGAGCTTCTTACTGATTTAACTATGGATCTTCTAAACAGAAAGAAATAAAAATAAATATAGTACAAAATTATCAGTCCATAGTTTATAAGTACGGTGTAAAGGTTTAATTATTGTACAAAATAATGAACAGAACGGAGATAAAAAATGACACGGGAATATGAGGAAGAATTTAATAAGCTTGACCTTCCTGATGATCTTAAAAAATTCAGCTATGAAGAGTGCAGGATACTTTGTAAGGAAATTCGTGATACGCTTATTAAAACGGTATCAAAAAACGGGGGTCATTTGTCATCTAATTTGGGAACAGTAGAGCTTTCTCTTGCACTTCATAGAGTTTTTACATCGCCTAAAGATAAGATAGTCTGGGATGTAGGTCATCAATCATATACACATAAAATCCTAACAGGCAGACTTAAAGATTTTCAAACCCTAAGAAAAGAAAACGGCTTATCCGGCTTTTGCAAGCCCGCAGAATCTGAGCACGACGCCTTTGTTAGCGGACACAGTTCAAATTCTGTTTCTGCCGCTTTGGGCATAGTGACTGCGATGAAATTAAACGGAGACGAACACCATACAGTTGCTGTAATTGGCGACGGCGCTGCAACAGGCGGTCTTTCGTTTGAGGGGTTGAATAATGCAGGAAAAAGCAATACTAATCTTATCGTTGTGCTGAATTACAATGAAATGTCTATATCTAAGAATGTAGGCGCTATTGCTAAATACTTGTCAAATTTTAGAACAAAGGAGTCTTATAAGCGCACAAAAACCATTGTCGAAAGGGCTCTTGACAGCATACCAGTTGTAGGTCAGCCGATAAAGAAAACTCTAAAATTTTCAAAGGACACTATAAAAAATTCAATTTTCAGAACTACTCTTTTTGAGGATTTGGGATTTGAGTTTGTCGGTCCTGTTGACGGCCATAATCTTCAGGAGCTTGAGAACGCTTTAAGAAAGGCAAAGGATATAAAAAGACCTGTTGTTGTTCAGGTAAACACAATAAAGGGTAAGGGTTATGCTCCTGCCGAAGATAACCCCGGAGAATATCATGGAGTGGGCTCTTTTGAATTGAAAACAGGAAACCCCGATGTTTCAAAGTGCGACAGCTTTTCAACTGTGTTCGGTTGTGAATTGTCTCGTCTGGCTGACAGCGATAACAGTATCTGTGCAATAACGGCAGCTATGAAGTATGGAACAGGTCTTGATAAATTTGCTAAGACTCATAAGGACAGGTTTTTTGATGTTGGTATTGCTGAGGGTCACGCATTAACTTTTGCCGGCGGTCTTTCTTCTATGGGTAAAATTCCTGTGTTTGCAGTTTATTCTACTTTTCTCCAAAGAGGTTATGACCAGATAATACACGATTTGGCTATATCTAATGCCCATATTGTTATAGGTGTTGACAGGGCGGGAGTTGTAGGAGAAGACGGAGTTACTCATCAGGGAATTTTCGACGTTTCCTTTTTATCAACAATACCTAATGTTACAATTTATTCACCCAGCAATTATGAAGAATTAAAAGCGTGTTTATCAAAGGGTATATATAAAGATGAAGGAATAGTGGCTGTTCGATATCCTCGTGGAAATGAGAAAGATTGCAGATTAAAAAAAGATTACATATCCACCGATTACGAGCTTTATGAAAACGGCTCAGATGTTCTTGTTATAACATACGGCAGGCTGTTTAATGAAGTTTCATATGCCTTTGATAAACTGAAAAATGTGGGTAAGAATTTTGATGTTTTGAAGCTAATTGATTTGAGTTCTGTTGATGAAGAAATGATAGATAAAATTAAGTCTTATAAAAAAGTCTACTTTTTTGAAGAATGTTATTATAACGGCTCTGTTTCTCAGAGGCTAAAAAATAAGATAAGTAATTTAGATTGCACTGCGATTTATGATTTTGTACCGCAGGCTTCCGTTGAAGCAACACTAGAGAAGTTAGGATTGTCAGGAAATGAGATTTATAAAAAGCTAAGTTCGGAGATTTAAAATGGGGAAAAGACTCGATATAGAATTAGTTGGCAGAGGTCTTGCCGAGACACGTTCAAAGGCACAGAATATGATAAAAAACTCTGCTGTAAGCGTGAATGGTCTAATAGTAACAAAACCTGCATTTGAAGTAGATGAATCTGATGACATAAAGATTATTGGTGAAACTCTAAAATATGTCGGAAAAGGCGGACTAAAGCTTGAAAAAGCAATTTCTGAATTTAAGATAGAATTAAAAGGTAAAGTTTGCGTTGACTTTGGTGCTTCAACTGGCGGCTTTACCGATTGTATGCTTCAAAACGGTGCAGAATATGTCTATGCAGTTGATGTAGGTAAAAATCAATTGGACAAAAGCCTAATTGATAATCCCAGAATTGAAAACATTGAAAATATGAACATTAAAGATGTTACAAAATCAATGTTCAAGAAGAAAATTGATTTTTGTACTGTCGATCTGTCTTTTATATCACTGTCTTTTGCTATCCCTGTTGTCTATGATGTTCTATCTTATGATGGGGAGGCTGTTATGCTTATAAAGCCTCAGTTTGAAGCAGGTAAGAAAAGTCTTTCAAAAAAGGGTATAGTCAATGACAAGAAGGTTCATATGAAGGTTCTTGAAAATATAGTGACGTTAATTGAAAATTCAGGATTTAGTATTATAAATTTAACTTACTCACCCATAAAAGGCGGAAGCGGTAATATTGAATATCTGATTTATGTCAAAAAATGCAAAGAACACTCATCATTTTCTTTTGATATAAAGGCTCTAGTTTCAGAGAGTTTTAGTATATTAAAGTAATTATTAAGGAGGGAAATCTGTTGAATATTTATATCTTACTTAATTTGAAAAAGGATAACAGCGAACTTTATGTAAGAAACGCAGTAAGCATACTGAGAAAAAATAACGCAGAGCTTTCAATGTCAAAAAAATATCAGGCAGATTTTTCTGACCTCGATTTTATAGAGTTTTCAAACGAGGACGAACTAGTTTTAAAATGCGACATTATATTAGCTGTCGGCGGAGATGGTACGATATTAAAAGCTTCTGCCGCCGCCTCTAAATATAATAAGCCTATACTTGGTTTAAATTGCGGCAGGCTCGGATTTATGTGTACTCTTGAACACAATGAACTTGAATTGCTGAATAATCTTTTCAATGGAGATTATGATATTCAAAAGCGTATTATGCTGGACGGGGATATCATTAAGTCAAATGGCGAAAATAAGACATTTACCGCACTTAACGACATTGTAGTATCAAAGCCGCAGCACAGCAAAATTTCTGATTTTGAAGTATCAAAGTCGGGCAAGGTAGTTTCGTCTATAAGGGCAGACGGCTTGATTTTTTCTACTCCTACCGGAGCGACTGCTTACTCGCTATCAGCAGGCGGACCTATTATTGAACCTGATATGGAATGTATAGAATTTACACCTATATGTCCTCACTCACTTCTTTCAAGAACGATGGTTTTTTCTAAGAGTTCAAAGCTGACTGTTAAATTCTTTACAAACTCAAATGAATGTTTCGGCTTATCAGTTGACGGTGTGTCAAAGGAAGATATATCTTCAAAAGATGTTTTGACAATTTCGATGTCAGATAAATATATCAAGCTTATAGATATTAAAGGCGGAAGCTTTTTCGATTCTGTTAATTCAAAGCTTATGAGACCGTTGAAAGCAATTATGGAGGACAGATAAAATGTCTAAGGAAAAACGGCAAAAGGAAATTTTGAACATAATAACAAGCTGTAATGTTTCTACACAGCAGGAGCTTCAAGATATGCTTATAGATAAGGGCTTTAATGCAACACAGGCTACAATCTCTCGAGACATCAAGGATCTTTCAATAATTAAAACCGTTTCTGCAGACGGTGTTTATAAGTATGATATTCCCAGTAACATAAGGGACAAGGGGAAAAGCCCGCAGGAGCTTTTAGAGAACATATTTAAAGAGGCGGTATTATCTGTCAATTTTGCAATAAATATAGTTGTGATCAAGTGTCATGCGGGAATGGCACAGGCTGTTTGCGCTAAGCTTGATAACGCATACTTTGAATCTATAGTAGGTACAATAGCCGGCGACGATACAGTATTTGCAGTTGTTAAAAGCGAGGCGTTAGCTATTGAATTTGTTGGTATGCTAAACAAGCTTCTTGTGTAGATTTTTAAATTATTTCTATCCTATAGAAAGGAAGATGAAATATAGATGCTAGCGGAGTTATATATTGAAAATCTTGCCGTTATTGAAAAGTCGGTAATCACCTTTGGCGATAAGCTGAATGTGTTTACGGGCGAAACGGGAGCAGGAAAATCAATTTTGATAAACGGAATAAATGCGATTCTAGGTCAGCGTGTTACAAAGGATATTGTTCGAACCGGAACAAAAAAAGCGGTTATTTCTGCTGTGTTTAACAATGTACCAAGCGAGGTTTTGGGAATTCTTTCAGATATTGGTATAGATAGCGAGGGCGAGCTTATTATTTCCAGGGAAATATCAGCCGACGGCGGCAGCGTTGCCCGCATAAACTCTCGTCCCGTCAATCTCTCTGTTTTAAGAGAAATAGGCGACATTCTTGTAAACATTCACGGTCAGCATGACAGCCAGATTCTGTTATCGCCCCAAAAGCATATCGAAATACTTGACGCATACGGCAATCTTGAATCAGAACTTGAGGACTATCAAAAATCATTTAGAGAACTTCAAGCGGTCGCAAAGCAGATCAAGCAGGTTTCTTTAAGTCAGCAAAATAAAATAGAAAGAATACAAAGTCTTAAAGGTATTGTTGATGAAATTTCTTCGCTCGATTTAAAAGAAAATGAGGACGAAGAAATAGAGTCTGAATTTGAACTGTCAAACAACGCCGTTGAGGTGAGACAGGCTGTAACAGGAGTTGTAAATCTTATTGAAAATGACGACGGTATAAGCTCAGAGCTTTTCAGCGCAGCCGATGCTTTAGAAAATTATTCGGACGTTTTTTCGGATTTAGAGCCTTTAATAGAGCGAATTAAATCGGCTAAGATTGAAATTGACGATATTTCAAGTGAACTGAATCATCTAACGTCAATGCTTGACGTCGACCCCGAAAGATTTGCATATGTTTCAGCTAGAAATGACAGTATAATAAGAATAAAGAAAAAGTACGGTCCAGAGCTTTCTGATGTTCTTTACAAACTTGATAAATCGGTAAAAGAGCTTGATGCATTAACAGGTGATGAAAATAATATAGAAGCTTTGAAAGTTAAAAGGGAAGAACTACTGGAGGAAACTTCAAAGAAAGCGATAAAATTGTCAAACAGCCGTGAGATGGCAGGCAAGAGGTTCATAAAAGAGGTAACTTCACAGCTTGAGTTTTTAAATATGCCTAATGTAAAACTGGAGATTTTCAATCAAAAAGGCAAGCTTACGATTCACGGAATGGATAATATAGAGTTTTTGATTTCAGCTAATTTAGGTGAGGAGCCAAAGCCTATTGCAAAAATAGCGTCTGGGGGAGAACTATCACGCATAATGCTCGCATTAAAGAGTGTAATTGCCGAAAAGGATAATACTCCAACTATGATTTTTGATGAGATAGATACAGGAGTAAGCGGTCGGGCGGCACAAAAGATAGGTTTTAAACTGCATGAGATATCAAGAAACAGGCAGGTCATTTGCGTGACCCATTTAGCTCAAATAGCCGTTTCTGGAGATACTCATATGCTTATTGAAAAGAAAACCGAAAACGGAAAAACGAAAACAACAGTATGTGAATTGACGTCGCTAGAAGAAAGAAAGAGCGAAATTGCAAGGATCATTAGTGGAGATGATACGTCAGAAATAACCTTAGCAAGCGCTGAGGAAATGCTTAATAGTGTTAATAATTAATGTGTATTGTAAAAAGGTGAGCTGTTTGCTTGCCTTTTTTTACTGCGTTTGACTTTTTACTTGCAAAATGGTATAATTAATTAACTTTGCAGAAGGATTGATAGTATTATGAAGGTTACCTTATTGACCCATACCCCTGAGCCTGAAAAAACTATTGCGGCAGCCGCAAAATTATGTTATGCAAGCTCTGACATTGACACACTCCTAGACGGTTTAACTGAGGAGAAAACTGTTAATTTTTTGAATTTGCTTTCCGATTTAGGGCATCAAAGCCCTGTTGAGCACGTTTCATTTACTTTTGGTATTGAGGGAGTCTCGCGTGCGCTGTTAGCTCAGATTACCAGACACAGAATAGCTTCATTCTCAGTGCAGAGCCAGAGATATGTTGAGGAGAAAAACTATGAGTTTGTAACTCCGCCTGAAATTTCGTCTGTTCCGGAGGCGCTAGAGGAGTTTAACAGGCAAATGGATTCTGCTATTACGAGTTATAACAAGCTTGCGGATATTCTTAAAGAGAAGCACTTTAAGACTTTTATAGAAGAAGGCTTTGATGAAAAGGAGGCCACAAAAAAGGCTCAAAAAAAGGCAATAGAGGACGCTAGGTTCGTTCTTCCTAATGCCTGCGATACAAAAATGATTGTAACTATGAACGCAAGAAGTCTTTTGAATTTTTTTAAGCTTAGATGCTGTTCAAGAGCACAGTGGGAGATCAAAGCTCTTGCCGATGAAATGCTGAGACTGTGCTGCAAGGTCGCGCCTACAATTTTTAAAAATGCTGGTCCTGAATGTGTAAGAGGGAAGTGTGCCGAAGGTAAGATGACCTGCGGCAGGATGAAAGAGGTTCAAAAATATTATAAGGAGCTTAAAAATGAATAAAAAGCTCATAGTGATTGAGGGGTTAGATGGCAGCGGAAAATCAACTCAGTTTGAAATTATTGACAAAATTCTTAATGAGAATAATATTTTGCATAAATCAATCAGCTTTCCTGATTATGATAAACCTTCATCAGCACTGGTCAAGATGTATCTCAGCGGTGAATTTTCAGAAAATGCTAAAGATATAAACGCTTATGCGGCGTCCAGCTTTTACGCTGTTGACAGATATGCAAGCTTTAAACTGTACTGGGAGGACGCTTATAATAACGGAGCTTTGATATTGGCAAGCAGATATGTAACGTCTAATGCTATATATCAAATGGTTAAATGTAAAAAAAGCGAGTGGGACGAATATCTTAACTGGCTTTCTGAATATGAATATGAAAAGCTTGGGCTTCCCAAACCTGATTTAGTTATTTTTCTTGATATGCCGATTGACATTTCTCAAAGGCTTATGACCGAAAGATATAACGGTGATGACAGCAAAAAAGATATTCATGAGGTAGACGTTGAGTTTATGAAGTCCTGCCGTGAAGCCGCTCTTTATACAGCAAAAAAGCAAGACTGGAAGATAATTAACTGTTCTGACGGGACTGATCCTTTATTGATTGATGTTATAACAAATAAAATTATGAATGAAATAAACAAACTTAAATAATAATATGAAAAGAAGGATACAATGTTTGACTTTAGAGAAATTGAATTAAGTGACAAGTCATGGATTGATGAACTTTTAGAAAAATCTGATTTTATGGGCTGCGAATATTCTTTTGCCAATAATGTGGCATGGCGAAGGCTCAGCGATTCAGTTATTTCACGATACAAGGATTTTTATCTGATTTCATCACAGGATAATGATAATATTTATCTTACATATCCGGCAGGCGAGGGAAATGTCTTAGAGCTTATCAATGAATTTAACAAATATTGCGGTAATTTAGGAAAGGGCTTTGTTCTATCATCTGTAACACGTGATAATTTAAAATATATAAAAGAGAATTTTGATAACAAAATAGAAAGTATCAAGTCAAATCCAGACTATTATGATTATATATATAATGCTGATGATTTAATAAATTTAAGAGGAAAAAAGTATCACTCAAAGAGAAATCATATAAGTATTTTCAAAAAGCAGTCATGGGAATATAAAAGTCTTACCTCTGATTTGTTTGACGACTGTATTGAATTTGTAACTGAGAGCTATAACAAAAAACCTGAGACGAGTAATTATTCTGCCGTTGTTGAGCAGTATGCTATAAACACCTTTTTCACTAATTTTGAGTATATGAACTTAAAAGGCGGTGTGCTTTTTCAAAATGGCAGAATTGTCGGGGTCACAATAGGAGAAAGGCTTAATTCTAACACGTTAGTTGTTCACATTGAAAAAGCGCTAAGTGATGTAAACGGAGCATATCCTACCTTGTGTAATGAATTTGCAAAGGCAAATTCGACAGATTTAAAATATATAAATAGGGAAGAGGATCTAGGAATAGAAGGTCTTAGAAAGTCTAAGCGTTCTTATAAACCCTGCTTTCAGCTTGAAAAACATTCAGTTATATTTAAGAAAGATTAGTATTTTGTTTTTATTATTTTCAGAAAGGACTACAGATTATGGTATATGTATTTTTAGCTAACGGATTTGAAGAAGTTGAAGCTCTTGCTCCTGTAGATATTTTAAGGCGTGCTGAAGTGGACGTGAAAACAGTAGGAGTAGGCTCAGAAATAATCAGAGGAGCACACGGTATACCGGTGATCACTGATTTAGATGCTAATGAAATAGAGCTTAGTGAAAATATAGAAATGATAGTCCTTCCGGGCGGAATGCCGGGAACTGTGAACCTTGAGAAAAATGAAAATGTACAAACGGCTATAGACTATTGTATAGATAACAACAAATATATTTCTGCGATATGTGCGGCACCTTCAATACTGGGACACAAGGGTATTTTAGACGGGAAGACTGCAACTTGCTTTCCGGGATTTGAAAAAGAATTGGGTAAGGCTTGTTATTCTGAAGAGCTTGTAGTAAATGACGGTAAAATAACTACGGCTAAAGGTGCAGGAGCTGCAATTAAGTTCGGACTAAAGCTAGTTGAGCTTTTAGTTTCCAAAGAAAAGTCAGAGGCGCTTGAGGCATCACTTCAATGCAGGTAGATATTAAAAATCAGAAAAATAGTCTTAGAAAAGATATTCTAAAGAGGCGAAACAGCTTAAGCACTACAGAAAGAGAATTAAATAGTAAGAAAATTTTAAAAAGGCTTATTGAGCTTAATGAATTGAAAAATGCGGAAAAGATTTGTATTTATGTTTCTAAGGGTTCCGAAGCGGATACTTTTTCTATTATTGAACAAATTATTAGTATGGACAAGCTCTTGTATGCTCCGAAAAGTGACATAAAAAGCAATCTTATGACCTTTTATAGATTAAATTGTCTTAATGAGCTTAGTCTTGGTGCTTTTTCGGTTTTAGAACCCAGTGATAAAAATGAGAAATATGTGTTTTCTAATAAAAGTGATATTTGTATTGTGCCTGCTTTAAGCTTTGATAAAAAAGGCTTTAGACTGGGCTACGGTAAAGGATATTACGACAGATTCTTAAAAGACTTTTTAGGTGTAAAAATTGGTATTTGCTTTGATGAGTTTATTACAGATTCGCTGCCTAAGTTTGATACTGATATAGCAGTTGATATGATTGTAACGGAAAATAAAAAATACATATGTAAAGGTGGAAAGTAAAAATGGATGAAAACGAAAAAAAGCTTCATAACACCGATAGTAATGACGATTTAGATATTGATTCTAAGTTAAGTGATTTTTTAAACGAAAGCTTTAAGGCTTCAAAAGCGCTTGACTCTGTAGTTGGCGAGGATAAAAGTGAAAAAGTTGTCGCTTCTGCTGACGAAACTCTTACTAACCTTGAGATAAGGAAAATTTCGTCAATAGTTGATGATAAAAATAATAATTTGGTACATAATGAAAAAAGTAAGACTTTTAAAGGTTCTCAAGGAATTACAAAAGATGATATTATATCTTCTTCAGATGAAGACTTGTCGCTCAACATTGATGAGACTTTGAGTAAAAAAGAACAGAATGAAGAAGTCATACCCGATATTAAAGCTAAAGATGAGATCAAAGCTGTTGAAACGGATAATTCCACAGTTAGTGAGCCTAATCTTAATAATGAAGTTAAGACGATTGGATCAAGCGGACAAAAGGAAAAATTCAATTTGAATATTGATTATTCAAAGAGTGATATTTCTCAGCCTAGAAACATTCACAAGACTGTAACAAATAAACCTAAGGAAACAGCTTATAAGAAATCCAAAAAGAAAAGTGTAGAAGTAAATTATTCGATTTTTACAGGTCTTATTGTTACAGTTGTTGTCTTAGTTGTTTCTATTTCACTTGCTTTCTTTGGAATTTCACTTGGACTTGAGTATTTAGGCGTCAACAAGAGTGATTCTGTAATTAAGCTAAACATAAAAGAGGGTTCAAACACTAACGAAATTGCACAGCAATTGTTTGACGCCGACATTATCGACAACAAATTTTTATTTAAGGTAATTGTTAATTTAAAAGATGCTGGTGCGTCAATGAAACCGGGAGATATTGAGCTTAAACCCAGCTGGTCTTATGCTGATAAAATAGATGCGTTAGTTGAGCAAAGAGAATCATTTGAAACGGTTTCGGTTGTTTTCCCTGAGGGAACTACTCTGCTTGATGCGGCTAAATTATTAGAAAACAAAGGTGTAATCTCAGATTATCATGAGCTTATATACACTTTCAATAGTGAAAAATTCGGATATGATTTTGAAAGTCCTATTGACAGCAAGGGAAATAAATTCTACGCTATGGAGGGATACTTCTATCCGGACACATATAATTTCTACCTTGACGATTCCAGTTATAACGTTGTTAAGACGGTCAGAGAACATTTTAATTCCAAATTTACTGAGGATATGAAAACAACGATGCGTGAAAACGGTATGAATATGGATGAAGTTATGACACTTGCATCTATTGTTCAGGCAGAGGCTGGTTCTATAAAGGATATGCCTAAAGTAGCTTCGGTTTTCATTAACAGATTAAACGATCCTGCAAACTTCCCAAGACTTGAATCAGACGCAACGGACAGCTATTATAAGGACGTTATAAAGATAGAGGCTGAAAACTCAAAAACTTATACGGATAGTGAAATTACAGCTTTTAAGGATTACTATGATACCTATGTTGCTAACGGACTTCCGGCAGGACCTGTCTGCAATCCGGGAATCGAGGCAATTAACGCAGTATTATATCCGGAAAAAACTGATTACCTGTATTTCTGCTCAAACTTGAAAAATAAAAAGACTTATTTTGCAAAGACGCTGTCTGCTCATAAAAAGAATCTTAAAAAGGCAGGTCTTGATGACGACTAAGGTTTTCGGAGGAACTATGAATTTAAGCGATTTGGAGGTCTTATCTCCGGCAGGTGATATGGAAAGACTAGAGGCGGCGCTTGATTACGGCGCTGACGCTGTTTATCTCGGTGGAAAATCATTTGGTATGAGAGCAGGTCCGTCGAACTTTGATAATACAGAACTGAAATCTGCGGTTGATAAGGCTCATAAACGAGGTGTTTTGGTGTACCTTACATGCAACACCTTGCCCCATAATGATGAAATTCCATACTTTAAAGAGTTTATTGATAACGCAGTTGACGCCAAAGTCGATGCTGTAATAGTGAATGATATAGGACTTCTCTCACTGGTTAAAAAGTATGCTCCCGATATGGAAATTCACATTTCCACACAAGCGGGTATTGTAAACTATGTTACTGCTAATGAGTTTTATAATATGGGTGCAAAGCGAGTAGTTTTGGCAAGAGAGCTATCACTTGACGAAATAGCTGAAATTAGGGCAAAAACACCAAAAGAACTGGATATAGAGTGCTTTGTACACGGGGCAATGTGTGTCAGCTTTTCGGGCAGATGTCTTTTGTCTAGCTATCTAGTCAACCGTGATGCGAACAGGGGAGAGTGCGCACAGCCTTGCAGGTGGGGCTACCACCTTATGGAGGAAAAGCGTGACGGTCAGTATTTTCCTGTGTTTGAGGATGAAAAGGGAACATACATTCTTAATGCAAAAGATATGTGTATGATTGAGCATTTAGATAAACTGGCAATGGCAGGAATTAAAAGCCTTAAATTAGAGGGCAGAGCGAAATCTGCTTATTATGTGTCAGTCATAACAAACGCTTATCGAATAGCAGTAGATTTTTTAAGAAATGATCCTGACAATTACAATAAATTACCTTCTTGGATCAAAGAAGAAGTTTACAAAGTAAGCCACAGAGCCTACTGCACAGGTTTCTTTTTCGGACATCCAAATGAGCAGTTAGACACCCAGTATTACGAAAAAAGCGGATATATCAGAGAATATGATGTTGTGGCAATAGTAGATGAGTGCAAAGATGGCAGAATATATTGCACGCAGCGAAATAAATTCAATAGGGGAGACGAGCTTGAAATTTTAGCTCCCGGTAAAGAGCCTGTTAAGATTACTGCCGATAAGCTTTATAACGATAAGAATGAAGAGATAGATACTGCAAACCACGCAATGATGAAGATGTCACTGGAATGTGAAAAGGATTTTGCAAAAAATTCAATTATTAGAATGAAAAAATAGAAAAGCCTCTTGTGAGAAAGATTCACAAGAGGTAAATTTTTTATTCATTATTTTTCTGTCTTTTTGGCGCTTTATTATTTGCCAGTGGTGAGGATTCAGCAGCTTTTTTTAAATTTTCACTGGACAGATGAGTGTAAATTTCAGTAGTGGCGATGCTTTTATGTCCTAGCACTTCTTTAAGAACCAGCGGATCAACTCCGCCGTGCTGATACATTAATGTGGCAGCTGTGTGTCTCAGTTTATGAGTTGTAATTCCAAGATTGTTAAGACCTGCACGTTTCAGCATTTCTTCAACTATCTGCTGAACTCTGCGCTTGTCAATACGCTTTTTAGCCTGTGAAAGAAATATTGCATCAGGGTCTTTGGAATTTGTAGGACGCACAGACAAATAGCTGTTTAAAGCGTCAATGCAAGCGTCATTAAGATAAACAATACGTTCTTTACTACCTTTTCCAAATAATCTCAGAGTTCGATTTTCCTTACTATAATCATTAAGATTAAGCCCAACAAGCTCACTTAGACGCATTCCGCAATTTAGAAACAAGGTAATCATACAAAAGTCACGTTCTTTGTTTTTTGAATCAATGTTTTTCAATAACTGCAAAGACTCGTCTAAAGACAGGTATTTAGGAAGCTTATTTTTGACTTTTGGTAGTTCTAAGTCATCTAAAGGATTCTTTTCTATAAGCTTTGCTTTAGTATGTAAATAATGATAAAACTGCTTGAGTGCAGAAGTTTTTCTTGCACGGGTTGCTGTATCATTTTTTCTGATGTCTTTTAAGTAATTTAGATATTCATAAGCGTCATACAAAGAAACATTTTCAATATACTTAAATGGAACATCGTCAATAGTAATTTTAGAAAATTCAGTGTCATTTGAAACATCTTTGTGCTTGATCTTTAAATACCTCAGAAATGTTCTAATATCAATATAATATGCCTCTTCAGTTCTTTCGGCACGGTTGCGAATTAATTTAAGATTCATTAGGTAATCTTTTAAATATTCGGGGCAATCAGCGGAATATTCGGGTTTCATAATAGTTATCTCCTTATATTTTCACTTCCCTAAGTTTCACTAAACTTTTATTTAGTGAAACTATCTATACTGATTATATACCATTCCCTTGCGTTTGTCAACACCTAAAAATAAAAAAACAGCCTATAATTTTATAAGCTGTTATTTCAGTTCCACAACAGTAACTCCGTCCTCACCTTCGCCGTAAACACCTCTGCGTGAAGATTTTACCTGCTTGTGATGTCTTAAATGCTCTCTTACCGCACTTTTTAAAACTCCTGTTCCTTTGCCGTGAATTATGGTTATAACTCCTATATGCGACATAATTGCATTATCAATAAATCTGTCGACCTCGTAAATACCCTCATCAACTGAGTACCCTCTGATGTCCAGTTCTATTGAAGCACTTCTATCAGCAACCGATTGAACATTCTTTGTGGAAACTTTACTGGTGATCTTTTTATTATTAAGCGTAATATTTTCTTCATCCAGCCGAAGTTTGGAAATGTGGATTTTAGTTTTCATAATTCCAGCCTGAACAAAGCAAAATCCATTGCTGTCTGGAAGAGATACTACAATTCCCTTTCCGTTAGTTTCGGTTATAATTACACTGTCACCCTTTTTAAGAGGTCTTGGAAGTTTATACTCCTTATTTTTTTCTTTATTGATAGGATTGGCAGTATTATAAAGTTTGTTTATGGCATTTTTTGTATGTTGTTTTGCTTTTATTGCATTTTTCTCAAAATCTTCCTTATTTTTCTGCTTTCTTAGCGCATCAAGCTCATCTATAAGGGCGTCAGATTGCCTTGTGACCCTAGAAACTATTGCATTTGCCTCACGGGTAGCTCTGTCGAGAATTTTTTGCTTGTTTTCATCAAGCTTTTTACGTTCTTCCTCAAGCTTTGCTTTTAAAACAGCGACTTCCCTTTTTAGGTTTTCAGCTTCTGCTCTGTTTCTTTCATATTTTTGACGTTCATTTTCCAGCTTTTCTATAATGTTCTCAAACTGCTTATTTTCATCATTTATAAGACCTTTTGAGCTTTCAATTATTTCCTTGTCCATACCCAGTTTAAGTGCAATTTCAAATGCGTTTGATTTTCCGGGAGTTCCGAAAATAAGCTTATATGTCGGCTGGAGCGTTTTTGTATCAAACTCGCATGAAGCATTGACTATACCGTCTGTTTCAAGTGCGTACATTTTAAGTTCTTGATAGTGAGTTGTTGTAACAATTTCCGCACCATTCTCTTTAAGTTTGTTTATTATAGAAACGGCTAGTGCAGCACCTTCAACAGGATCAGTTCCCGAACCCAGCTCATCAAGCAAAACAAGGGATTTTGTATTTGCTACTTTAAGAATGCTAATTACATTATTCATATGAGACGAAAATGTAGAAAGGCTCTGTTCTATAGACTGGCTGTCCCCTATATCGACAAGAATTTTGTCAAAAATTGATACAACGCTGCCATCTGCAACAGGTATTAAAAGACCGCACATTGTCATAAGCGTAAGCAATCCCACAGTTTTTAATATAACAGTTTTTCCGCCAGTGTTAGGACCAGTTATTACAACTGCCCTGTTTTCACCGCCGACATAAAAATCAATAGGTACTACCTTGTTTTTATCAATAAGCGGGTGTCTTGCTTTTTTTAAAATGATTTCTCCGCTTTCAGTTATATTGGGCGCTATAGCGTTCATCTTAGCGCCCAGATTAGCCTTTGAAAAATATAGATCCAACTGCTTTATTGCGTTAAGGTTCGAGTAAAGCTGCTCTTTAAATTCTGCACAGAGTGATGAAAGCTCTGAAATAATTCGGTTGATTTCATCTTTTTCTTCGCCAATAAGCATCTGAATGTCGTTATTTGCCTCAACAACACTTATAGGTTCAACAAAAATAGTTGAGCCGCTTCCCGAAGTCGCATGGATAAGTCCGGGTACATCACTTTTGTTTTCAGTTTTAACAGGAACAACAAACCGCCCGTCACGAACAGTTATAATAGCCTCCTGAAGGTATTTCTGCGTGGATTTAGAGCGTATCATTTTCTCTAGATTTTCACGGATTTTTATACTAGATTGATTTATTTTTTTCCTTATTCTTAAAAGCTCAGGACTTGCGTCGTCAGCAAGTTCTTCATCATTTAAAATTGATGTTTGAAGTCTTTTTTCCAAATATTCATTTGAAAAAATGCTGTCAAACAAATAATCTATAGACGTTTCTTCGTCTTCAAATTGTTTCCTGTATGATATAAGCTCGTGTGATTGAATCAATACATCTTTAATTTTAAGAAGCTCTTTAAGCGGTAAAGAAGCTCCCGAATCCGCTAGTTTTACACTGTCTGTTACATCAAATATGTTGTGAAAAATAGGCGTTCCAAATCTAACGGAAAGATTAAAAGCAGTATCGGTCTTATTAAACTCTTTTTTTACTTCTATTATATCATTGCTCGGTCTTATGCTTACTGCAAGCTTTTTAGACATACTGCTGGAGCATTCATTTGCTAAAAGCTCTAATATTTTATGTAGCTCTAAAGTTATAAAGTCTTTGTTTAAATCTTTCAATGGTTTTCTCCTTAAATGTCTTGTTTTAAGAAATACTTTCAAAATATTCAAGCGTTTTGAATTTTCTGTTTATATGGGTTAAAACATACCTATTGGTAATTTTATTAAGCTCTGATATGAGTCTATCCGATACTTTTATACTAAACAAAATATTTAATTCTGAAAGTGAAATGTGACGCAATGCTGAAAGCGTGCTTTGATTTACAGCAATTGTGTCGTATCCATCTGAGCCTGTAAAGCAATCGTCGCAATAAAGCTTGCCGTTTTGAATATCAAAATGCATTTTAGAATGAGAATAGGCGTTACATACAGAACAACCAATAAGATTGGGTATAAGTCCTATCTCTGACAACAGTCTGAACTCAAAAACGGATTTAAGCAGCATTATATTGTGGGTATTTTTTTCAAGATAATAAAGAGTATTAAGAAAAAGCTTTAAAATTATTTCATAAGCTTCGTCTGAATCATAAGACAGTACGGTATACTTTAAAAGCTCTGCAAAGTAAGAAGCAAGCGCCAATTTTTTTACATCAAGTCTGAGGTCATAAAAAGTGTTTTCGATTTCCGAACTGTTTAAATAATATCGTTCTCCCCTTTTTCTTACGCAAAACTTTGAATAAGAAAATAATGCTGTCGAGGCTGCATTTTTTGATGTTAATTTACGTCCGCCTTTTACAGTGATTTCAATTATCCCGTAATCTTTTGTGAAAACATCAATAAATTTATCATTTTCACCGTAGGCTCTCTCCCCTATTACTACTCCCATTGTTGTCAGCAGCATTAGTTTTTTCTCCTTCACGACTTGCCTTTGCTTTATTATAATTCAAATAATCTGAAATTTTTCCCGTTTTACAAAATGTATCCCAAAGCTTGTCCATAATAACACCATCCATAATTTATGTTTATACTATTATGGTTATCAACTTTAAGATGAATATGAGAGGTAATTCATTCTAATGTTATTTATTGGTTAAGCCAAAGTTTCTTATTATTCCCTCTCTGTTTCTCCAGCCTTCTTTCACTTTTACCCAACATTGCAAATTAACTTTGATTTGAAAAAAGCTTTCAAGCTCAACTCTTGCGTCTTTGCCGATTTTTTGAAGCATAGAGCCTTTTTTACCTATTATAATTCCCTTGTGAGATTCCCTTTCACAATATATTACCGCACTTATATCTAAGACTGTCTCATTGTTTCTGTTGTCACGTTCAGAAACGTCTTCAACGGCAACTGCAATACCATGCGGTATTTCGTCACTTAGATTAATCAACGCCTTTTCCCTTATTATTTCCGAAATTAAAACCTTTTCCGGCTGGTCAGTCAACGCATCATCAGGAAAATAGTGTGGCTCTTCCTGAGCATTTTTATCAATAGCTTTGAAAATCAAATCAATTCCGTCGTTTTCTAAAACGCTTATAGGAATTATCTCTTCAAAATCGTAAAGCTTTGAATATTTATCGAGTATTTCTATAAGCGCACTTTTATCTTCTAATAAATCAATTTTATTTACTGCCAAAATGACCTTTCTTCCTGTGCTTTTAAAGCTGTTTATAAGCTTGATTTCGTTATCGCCTATAGGCTTTGTACAGTCTGTCACAAGAATAGCTGTCTCAACGTCCTTTACAGCCTCATTAATGTTATCAACCATATGCTCCGACAGCTTTGTTTTAGCTTTATGCATTCCGGGAGTATCAATAAAAATATATTGCGTTTCCCCTTTTGTCACAATACCTGTTATCTTTGTTCTTGTAGTCTGCGGCTTGTTGCTTACAGCGGCAATCTTTTCTCCTACCATTTTATTCAAAAGCGAGGATTTTCCGACATTTGCCCTCCCTACTATTGATACAAATGCTGTTTTACTTCCCATTTAATGTTTCTCCTTGTTATAACTTTTATGGTTGTTATTTTTGGGCTTAAATATAAATAACATACTTATAACCAAAGAAAGTAAAAGTATAATAAATCTTATAAATCCTTGTCTAAAGTAATCAAATATATCATATAATACGTCTGTATCAGCGAAAAACAGAACTCCAACCGCTATGGCGCAAAATGCTGAAAATAAAACCGCTCCTGCCGCCGCATCTTTAGACTTTTTAGCTATTTTATTATAAGATGTTGATACCAAATCTACAGCATTTTCTATAGCTGTATTAAATAATTCAGATACAATAACCATTGCAATTACTATAAACAAAACTGCATATTCTATTTTTGAAAAATGATAGAATCCAGACAGCCACAGTACATAGACAGCAGCTACAATATGAACACGCATATTGCGTTCGTTTGTAATAGTTGAAATTATACCGCAAAAGGCGTACTTAAAGCTATTTAAAAAACTCTTTATCATTTATTCTGTTATATAAGAGCTTTGCCTTGATATTCCCAAATCGTCTAATATTTGCTCTTCAATTTCACGCATATTTCTTGCTTCTACTCCACCCTGCTCGTGGTTGTATCCCATAAGATGCAGCATTGAGTGTACTGTCAGAAAGCCAATTTCACGCTCAAGAGAGTGACCGTACATCTTAGCTTGTTTTAAAGCTGTTTGAATTGATATAACGATATCTCCCAGCATATACGCTCCTGTTTCGTTGTTATAATCAAATTCATTATTTTCTCCCAGAGGAAAGGATAGAACATCTGTTGGCCTGTCAACATTTCTGTACTCATAATTCAACCTGTGAATCTCATCATCGTTTACAAATGAAACGCTCACTTCTGCATCGTCGGTGAATTTTTCGTGATCTAAAACAGCATTACAGCTTCTTCTGATAAGAAGTCTTATACCAACAGGTATTTTAACGTCATTTTGCCTGTTTACTATTAATACCTTTGTTTTTCCCATTGTTTTTATATCCTTTCTTCTCAGTATTAAACTTTTCATATGCCTTTATAATATCCTGAACAAGCCTGTGCCTTACGACGTCGCTTTCACTTAAATAATTTATAAAAATATCATCTACATTTTTCAAAACCTTTGTTGCCTGAATAAGTCCCGATTTTCCAGTGTCAGGAAGATCAATCTGAGTGATATCTCCTGTAATAACTATTTTGCTGTTAAAGCCAAGACGCGTCAAAAACATCTTCATTTGCTCAGGGGTCGTATTCTGCGCCTCATCAAGAATAATAAAAGCGTCGTCCAAAGTGCGTCCTCTCATATAAGCAAGCGGAGCAACTTCTATACACCCTCGTTCCTGCTGTTTTGCAAACGTGTCAGGACCCAGCATTTCAAAAAGCGCGTCGTATAATGGTCTTAAATAAGGGTCGACCTTGTCCTGCAAATCGCCCGGAAGAAACCCTAGCTTCTCCCCTGCTTCAACGGCAGGTCTTGTAAGAATTATTTTATTGACCTCATGATTTCTAAAAGCCTTAACAGCCATAGCTACCGCAAGATATGTTTTTCCTGTTCCGGCAGGACCTACTCCGATAACGATTGTGTTGTCTCTGATAGCGTCAACATATTTCTTTTGTCCCAATGTCTTTGGCTTGACAATTTTACCGCTTGTTGTAACGCATATTCCATCATCGTTTAGCTTTGTAAGCTCCTTTTGAGCGCCCTCCTTAACAAGAGAAAAAACGTATCTGATACTTTGCTCGTTTATCTGATCTCCCTTGTTTGCAAGAAAAATCAGAGATTCAATAGCCTGTTCAGCTTTTTGAACATTTTCTTCATCGCCTGTGATTTTAATATCTGTACCACGACTTAAAATCACGACGTTATACTGCTTTTGAATTAGATTGACATTCTCATCAAAGCTACCGAAAATGTTTAAAATAGAATCCATTGATTCAACATTTACAATTCTTTCAACCATTAATTCACCCTGCCGATATATTTTATAATTCCCATAAGCGGTTTATAGTGACTTCACCGCTTGATTTTTAGATTAAATTGAAGTTAAAGTTATTATACCATAATTTTTAAAAAAAATAAAGCAATTTTATTTATTTTGTCAATAATTCCTTTTCAACAGCAATATTGCCGTTCAGTTTATAGTTTACTGTCATCTTAACGCTCTTTTTACCTACCTTGACCTTTACTTTCTTATTTAATATCCTTTTGTCTTTTAAGAAATTTCTCTCGTATAGCTTTATTTTTCTTCTTAGCTTAGCCTTTGCTTGCTTTTTAGTAAGCTTTACCTTTTCAAAGTAGTATTTATCGTAGGTTTTTTTTGAAATTCCTATAGGCAGTCTAAAACCTAGAAAAGAAAATTGCGATTTATTATTCGTCATAATATAATTACCCGTAACTTTTGAGCCGGGACTTATAGGGATTTCTAAATCAAAAATTGTAAAATACTTTCTGGTTTTATCATCGTCTACTATTATCTCCTGCTCATCCATATATCTTTGTTCAAAAGTTACACTTTCATCGTAATCAGCATATATTTCACCCTTGCAGTGGAAAAGCATAAGCTTGGCTTTATCCTTTTTACTTTCGTCTACCGATTCTGCTCTGTATTTTCCGGCAACCAAAACATCGCCTTTTCTTACTTTATTTCCTACAACCTTCATAAGTTTTCCTATGTAGACATTAACGTCAGTTATAACACCGCTCTTGCCGGCAATTAAATTTGTAACAGGTCTTAATCTGTCCATCTCCGGCTCTTTCGTCTTTTCAAGAACATCAACAACCAGCGTAGCACCGCTGTTTCTTATTGTTATCCAGGCGAAATTATTTGAATTTAGCATCATATAGCTTTCAGCTTTTGAAAAATCAATGTTTGGTATAAACCTGCCTACCTTTATATTCTGCTGTTTAAGCAACGCAGTTATTTCTGAATTAAGCTCGTCGTTTCCCCCGCTTATTTCAATTCTAAGCACGGTGTTTGAAAGAATAAATATAAAAAATAACGACGTCAAAATTCCTGCAAATATTCCGTATCTGAATCTGTATCTAAATAGCTTTGGAATTATTCCCTTTGAACTTACATAAACCAATTCATAATTTTGACTTTCACATATTTCTATTATCTGCTTATGTTTAAAAAACGAAACTGTTATATTTATTTCTCCACTTTTGGATGTTATCTTTTTTATAGGAATATTGCGCTTTGACAGTTCATTTATTAATTTGGTGGTATTATCACTTTTTATTTTTATATCGGTTATACCCGTTAAAAAGTTAAGCGCCACTATGTTCACTCCTAATAATCATTTTACTGGTTTATTCTTTTTATCATCAATTTCTATCCTGTCAATATTACCTGTAATTTCAGCGTAGCCGGAGGAATATGTTGTAAGTATCAGCTTATTTCCCCAAAGGCTTACTCTGCTATCGCAGGTTTTTATTATGATCAATGACTCGTTACACTCTAGGATTTTTTTGAAACTTTCTATTACTACTTTTTTTGTTCCGTAGATATTAATATTAGATGCAACACCTGTAAACTCGCCTAAAGCATTATTATTAATAAAATTTTTCATTCGTTTCCTCCGTTCTATTGGGAGTTGTACAAAAGTATAAACTAATTAATTATATTATTATTTTAAACAACATATACATTTATAAGCCTAAAATTGCTCTACTCCAATATATAAGGAGAAAACCTATGTCAAAAATAAAAAGTTTTGTGATATATATTCTTATTTTAATTTTCGGATTATTGTTAGTTTTAAAATCAAGCGAGGTATCAAAGGAAATTGTAACTGCTGTAAACAGATGTCTTTTTGTGATTATCCCATCGCTTTTTTCATTTATGGTTTTTTCAGATTTAGTTTTAAAATCAGAGTGCTATAAAATTATCAGCAAGCCGTTTGCCCTCATATCAAAATACATTTTTAAAATGGACAGCGACCTGTTTTTTGTTTTTATTCTGGGCAATATATGCGGATATCCGATCGGATTTAAGCTTCTTAGCAATTTATACAGTCAAGGTAAAATCAGCAAATTCACCGCAGAACAAATGTCCTGCTATTGCTATGCATCGGGACCTTCTTTTGTTGTGGGGTTAGTCGGAGTAACAATGTTTTCTTCGGCAACAATAGGGTTTGTGATATTTTTTGCAAATTTTCTGACAAACTGCGTTATTGCAATAGTTTTAAACCACACTGTGGAAATGCCTAAAATCAAAGATGTATCGCCTATAAAAGCGCAAGTCTCAATAGTAGACTCTGTTCAAAGTGCGTCTAAAAGTATGCTGATGATCTGCTCAATGATACTTTTGTTTGCTTCAATTATAGGAATACTAAAAGGATTAAACATTTTTAAATTAATAAAGTTTGATATTCTCCCATTATTAGAAATTACTAATGTTGTTGATATGTATGCCAGTACCGATATTATCCCGATAATTTCAGCTTTTATTTCATTCGGCGGAGTATGCATATTATTTCAGCTAAAATCGCTATCAAATGGTGTACCGCTTAAATATCTTATACTATCAAGGATTCCTGCTGTATTTCTCTCTGCTGCCTTTACCAGAATAATAACATCAATATTTAATATAAATTATCAGGCAAGTTCAGTTCAAACATACATAAGCGGTAAAGCTATAGGATTTACTGACGCTAAGAGCTGTCTTCCGGCTATACTTATGGTTATAATGATGTTCATACTTATCTTTACAAAAGAAAAGAACCCACTTAAAAAGTAGGTTCTTTGTTGCTGATTTTGATACAAACAAAATCTCTATCTACCACATCGGAGATGAGTAGTTTTTCTGTTTGTTCATTTTGGTAAACGGGAAGTTGTACTTATATCTTTTTTAATTCTGCAATGGCAACATAATGTAAAATATCAAATTCATCAGATGCAATTTCAGATAACAGTTTAATATGCTCTTGTTCCCACTTTTTAATTTCTTCTTCAGCCAGAGAGGCTCCAACACCTCGACACGCTTTCATCCTGCCATTCCAGCTTTTTCGTGTAAAATGTACATTTATAGGATATTCTTCATGGTAAACAAGCTCAAATTGTTCCTTATAACATTCGGGAATAAATATCGGGTGAATTGTCTCTCCTGCACCGCTCCAATCAGAGCTATATTTTAACACAAGCATCTCACTTGCATTTGCAATTCTATCTTCAAAAGGTAACCATGCCATGTATAACACAAGAATTCGTCCATTAGGTTTAAGCATACGGTAAATCTTTGGCATAATCTGCTCATGATCAAAATACCAAAAACATTGACAAGCAGTAATGACATCAAATGAATTGTCGGGGAATTGTAAATCTTCTGCTGACATTGTGTAATAGTCAATATTCATACCTTTGGAGAGAATTATAGCCTGTTCAATCTGTTTTTCAGAAATATCCGTTCCAATCCATTTCGCACCATACTGATACATATTTCTCGGTAACACACCTGTCCCCGTGCCAATATCAAGAACTGTTTGATTATCAACGCAGAGCTTACGTTCTATTATTTTGTTGTAAAATTCTTGTGGATAAATATCGCGAAATTTGGCATAATCTTTTGATGTTTTACCCCAATCAAACGCTTTTCCACCGTCTATATTTTTGTTTACGATATTCATAGCTACCTCTTACAAATCCCGATTTACCGCGTGAACATGGCTGTATCTCAATAAATCGTACCACAAAATCGTGAATAAATCTATCCATATCAGATCAGTCGCACATTTTCCACCCCAAGCGGCAGCTTACACCGCAAGGCGCACTTTTCAATTATTCCTCGGCGTTGTATCAAAGCTACAAGAATATACTTTAGCAATTTACCCCTCAAGCTTTTTGAGTATAATTTCTTTCATCATTCCCGGATTAGCCTTGCCCTTTGACGCTTTCATACACTGACCTACTAAGTAGCCCAGAGCGTTAGTTTTTCCGCTCTTGTAATCGCTTACAGACTTCTCATTATTTGCAATAACTTCATCTGCAATAGCCTCTAAGGCTGAAGCGTCCGAAACCTGAGCAAGCGATTTTTCCTTGATTATCTCGTCTATATCCTTGTCCTCATCAATGATAATCTCAAAAATTGTCTTTCCTGCGCTGTTTGAGATCTTACCATCACCAATCAGTTTAATAATGTACAACAGCTTGTTTGAGGTCAGCTTGGTTTCAGAAATTTTCTTACCCGTTTCGTTGCAGTATTTTGCAACATCGCTTAAAATCCAGTTGGATACACTCTTAGCCAGCTTTGGATTATCCTTAACACATTCGTCGAAAAGACTGGATTTCTCTATATCCTCCGATATAAATGACGCGTCCTTTTGGGAAAGACCGAACTCCTTAACATACCTAACTAGCTTTTTATTAGGCAATTCGGGGATCTCGCTTTTCAGCTTTTCAATTCTTTCTTTGTCAATTACAATAGTTAGCAAGTCCGGCTCTGGGAAATATCTGTAATCCTGTGCGTCCTCTTTGCTTCGCATAGACAGACTTTCGCCTTTTGTATCGTCCCAGCGGCGTGTTTCCTGAATTACCTCTCCGCCTGCCTCTAAAATTCCAATCTGTCTGTTTACTTCAAAGTCTATTCCCCTTACAGCCGCTGAAAAGCTGTTTACGTTTTTCATTTCAGAACGTGTTCCAAGTGGCTCTCCGGGCTTATGAACAGACACATTTACATCGCATCTTATTGAACCCTCCTGCATCTTGCAGTCGCTTATGTTTAAGTATTGAAGAATTGACTTTATAGTTTCCAGATAAGCGTGAGCCTCAGCAGAGCTTCTCATATCTGGCTCTGAAACTATCTCGATAAGCGGAACACCACATCTGTTGAGATCAACTAAAGAACCGTCAAACTTGTCAGAGTGAAGTAGTTTTCCTGCGTCCTCCTCAATGTGAATTCTAGTAACGCCGATTCTTCTTTCCTCTCCGTCTACCAATATGTCAAGGTAGCCGTTTTCACATAAAGGCACTTCTGCCTGAGAAATTTGATACGCTTTAGGCAAATCAGGATAGAAATAATTTTTTCTGTCCTGCTTGCAGACGTTATTTATTGTGCAGTTAAGTGCGTGTCCCATCTTTATTGCATAGTCTACTACCTTTTCATTTAAAGTTGGCAATGCTCCCGGCATACCCATACATATCGGACAAACCTGAGTATTGACCTCTAACCCGAATGCGTTTTTGCAGTCACAATATATTTTAGATTCGGTATTAAGCTCAGCGTGAACTTCTAAACCGATTACAACTTCGTAGCCTTTAACCATTATACTTACCTCCAATCATTAAAGCAATGGACTTTTAAATCCGCCGATTATGTTCTCATATGCGTTTGCGGTATTTAAAAGCGTTTGCTCACAGAACTTGTTTCCTACAAGCTGTAATCCGATAGGAAGTCCTTTATCATCATATCCGCAAGGTATGCTCATTGCAGGAAGACCTGCAATGTTGATAGTTACTGTACATATATCAGTTGCATACATTTTCAGCGGATTATTAATATTTTCACCGATTTTAAATGCTGTTGACGGAACAGTAGGCGTGCAGACAACATCAACGTCTTTAAAAACCTCATTAAACTCTGCCGATACTCTTCTTTGAACTAGCTTTGCCTTTTTATAATAAGCGTCAAAGAAGCCTGAGCTTAACACAAATGTTCCGAGCAGAATTCTCCTCTTTACTTCATCTCCAAAGCCCTCAGAACGGGTCTTTTCATACATATCAATAAGACTGTCAAATTCCTTTGCTCTGTAACCGTACTTTACACCATCATATCTCGCAAGGTTTGATGAAGCCTCAGCAGAGGAAATAATATAATATGCTGACAGTGCATAATTAGTTGACGGCAGACTTATCTCTTTTACAGACGCTCCGTTTTGCTCTAAAATCTTAACAGCATTATAAACAGCGTCCTTTACATTGCTATCAATTCCGTCACTGAAATATTCCTTAGAAATTCCAATTCTAAGCCCCTTGACATCAGACTTCAAATTTTCTAAATAATCCGAAACGTCAGTGCTTGAAGAGGTAGCGTCATATTTGTCATGACCAGAAATAACAGACTGAAGCATAGCAACATCTTTAACAGTGCGACCTACAGGTCCTATTTGGTCAAGAGATGACGCAAATGCAACAAGTCCAAAACGTGATACTCTGCCGTAGGTAGGCTTTAATCCAACTACTCCGCAGTATGCTGCAGGCTGACGAATCGAGCCGCCTGTATCAGAGCCGAGTGAAACAACAGCCTCACCTGCTGCAACAGATGCAGCAGAGCCGCCTGACGAACCACCCGGTATCCTTTCAAAATCAAACGGATTTTTCGTCTTTTTAAAATATGATGTCTCAGTAGACGAACCCATAGCAAACTCGTCCATATTTAGCTTGCCTGTAATAACCATATCAGCGTTATTGATTTTCTCTATAACAGTCGCATTAAACGGCGGAATGTAATTCTCAAGCATTTTTGATGAGCAAGTAGTTCTGAGTCCTTTAGTCGAAATATTATCTTTAATTCCTATTGGAATTCCTGCAAGAGGAGAAAGCCTGTCCCCGTTGGCAATCTTTTTATCAACTTCTTCTGCTTTTTTTAAAGCATTCTCCTTATCAAGAGTTACATAAGCGTCAACTTTTTCCTCAACAGAATCGATCCTGTCAAAAACAGATTTTGTTACTTCAACCGAGCTTATCTGTTTATCTTTAATCATCTGAGAAAGCTCAAACGCACTATTTTTATACAATTCCATATATCTGCCTCCTATTCTACCGTCTTTGGAACAACAAGGCAGCCTGCTGTAACGTGAGGTGCATTCTTTGTAAGTTCATCTCTTGAATATTTGCTTTCTCTTACCTTGTCTTCTCTTAGCTTCATTGAGTTGTTTGGGTCAAGCAGAGGCTCGTCCTTAATGTCATCGGGAAGGTTTTCAACCATCTCTACTATCCCCTGAATATCACTTCTAAATTTTTCAAGCTCTCCGTCCTCAATGCGAAGCCTTGCTAATTTTGCAATGTGTTTAATGTCAATATTCATTTTTCAATTGCCCCTTTTGGAGCATACCTCCTTTTTATTTTATCATATCTAAAAATTCATCTTCCGATATAATTTTAATGCCTAAACTTTCAGCTTTTGCCAGCTTGCTTCCTGCTTCATCACCTGCTAATACATAATCGGTCTTTTTGGATACAGAACCGCTTGCCTTTCCGCCGTAACTTTCAATGATTTCTTTCGCCTCAGTTCGCTTTAAGGTAGGCAGTGTACCTGTAAGCACAAAGGTCTTACCCTCAAAACGATTGTCTTTTTGCTTTTTTTCATAATTAACATTCACACCATATGATTTGAGACGCTCAATAATCTCAAGCATATGCGGCTCTTTAAAAGCTTTGGAAACACTCTGTGCCATTATCTCTCCAAAACCGTCTATATCAGCGATTTCTTCGGCTGATGCATTTATTATGCTGTCTAAGTCTCCGAATCTGTCACACAACAGTTTAGCTGATGCACTTCCTATATTTCTTATTCCCAGACCGAAAATAAGCCTGTCAAGTGAATTGCTCTTTGACTTTTCTATAGATGTCAACAGATTGTTTACTGATTTTTCTTTAAAATTATCAAGTTTTAACAAGTCGTTTTCATCTAGTGTGTATAAATCGGCAACCGAATGAATTAATCCGTTATCAATAAGAGTATCAACAATAGCAGGTCCAAGACCGTCTATATTCATTGCACCCTTTGACGCAAAATGCACAATACTTCTGTAAATCTGCGCAGGGCAGTTTACATTCGGACATCTTATAGCACTTTCATCAGCTTCTCTTATAAGCTCAGTTCCGCAGTCAGGGCAAGTTTTAGGAAGTTTAAAGCTGCTATTATTACCGCAAGATTTTGAAACGCTCAAAACCTCAGGAATTATATCCCCTGCCTTTCTGACCTTTATAATATCTCCTATTGAAATATTCTTTTCATCAATAAAATCCTGATTATGAAGCGTTGCCCTTGATACAGAAGTTCCTGCCAATATAATGGGTTCAAAAACAGCAACAGGAGTTACTGCACCTGTTCTTCCGACATTGACCTCAATATCAAGCAGTTTAGTTTCCTTTTCCTCAGGTGGGAATTTATACGCTACTGCCCATTTTGGAGTTTTGGCAGTTGACCCTATTTCTTCACGCTTTGCAAAATCGTCTACCTTAATCACAATGCCGTCTATATCATAACTCAAAGAAAATCTCTTTTCACCAATGCCCAAAATTTTATTCCTTACCGCTTCAAAGCTATTTACCTTTTCATACTCAGGAATTACCTTAAAGCCCTGAGATTTTAGGTAATCTAAAGATTCTTTGTGCGATTTAAGTTCTTTGCCCTGTATCTGCTGAACATTGAAACAAAATATATCCAGATTTCGCTTGGCGGCGATTTTTGGATCCTTTTGTCTAAGTGAGCCTGCCGCCGCATTTCTTGGATTTTTAAATGGCTGTTCGCCGTTTAGCTCCTGCTCAGAAACAAGCGACTCAAACACTGAACGAGGCATATAAACCTCTCCCCTAACCTCAAGATAAGGAATAGGCTCATTAAGCTTTAACGGTATGGACATTATTGTTTTAAGATTTGCCGTTACATCCTCGCCTACAAAGCCGTCGCCTCGTGTTGAACCTCTTGTGAAAACTCCGTTTTCATATTCTAGTGAAACAGAAAGCCCGTCAATTTTAGGCTCGACGCAAAACTCTGCATCTGGATATTCATCCTTAGTCTTATTTATAAAGCTTTCAACCTGTTCGAAAGAAAAGACGTCCTGAAGACTTGCCATCTGCACTCTATGTTCCACTTTTTCAAAAATTGCAATAGGCTCGCCGCCTATCCTTTGAGTTGGAGAATCAGTCCGCACCAAATCAGGAAACTGCTCCTCTAAAGACTTTAGCTCCTGCTGCATCATATCATAGTCGTAGTCATCAATTTCGGGATTATCCTCAACATAATACTTTCTGCTATGATAATTAAGAGTTTCAACCAGTTTATTAACTTTTTCTCTAGCTTTATTAATATCCATAAGCTTCTCCTAAAAAATATACAATTATAGTATACCACATTTTACATTAATAAAGCTAGTATTTTAACAATATTTCTTAATTTTTTAAGATATTAACGCATATCTTTCAGGAATTTCTCCTACAATAACCGTTTCTGCAAGCAAAAATTCAGTTTCAACACTAGATTTATACGTTCCTGCTGCTGCAACTGCGACTATGTCTGAGCTTACCTCAATATAAATTCTATGTAACGTCTGGTTTATTCCGGCACTGGAAAATGAGCTTTTAATATTAGTTTTGACGCTTCCCTCTTTTTCAAAATGTACAGTTATATCAGGTCCTACGCCGCTGAACAGGTTTATACCTGAAATTGTACCTACTGCAATACTGAATCCGTTTTTGTCTTGATTTTTAAAATCCTTATTTATCTCATTTGAGATATTAGTTTTCAAGCTGTTTATTTTTGATGATACGCACGACACCGATGTAATTTCATTTTCAGAATTTTTATTAATTTCTACTAAATCACTATATGTATAATCCAAATCATCTAAAGTATTCTGTATAGACCTATTTATCATATCTGTTGCACTGTTTTTGCACTTGTAAACCGCTATATCTCTAAGCTTCATTCTAAGCGCATGATTGAGCGCAAAAACTGCTGTTAAAACTATGCAGATCAAAATTATAAATACTGCATTACGCTTTTTATTTGTCTTTTTTCTTTTGCGTTTGGCCGTCAATTTTCTTACTCCTCTCATAAATATTGATAACTTATTATATTCAATACCTTGAAAAGAGTGAAAAGGCTATCAGAATTTGATCTGATAGCCTTTTATAATATTATCAAATTCTATTTTCCAAGAGCCTCTTTAACCGTCTTAACAATGTTTTCTGACGACAAACCAAACTCCTTTAATAAATCAACAGCCGGTCCCGAGTGACCGAACTCGTCATTAACGCCTATCTTAATAACCTTTGTAGGAATGTTCTCAGATACAACGTCACAAACAGCCGAACCAAGTCCTCCAATAACGCTGTGCTCCTCAACCGTAAGCAAAAGTTTAGTGTCCTCAGCGGCTTTTAGTATAATATCCTTGTCAATAGGTTTTATTGTGTGGATATTTATTACCCTTGCGTTTATTCCGTCTTTTTTTAGCTCCTCAGCAGCAGTAAGCGCCTCTGACACCATAAGACCTGTTGCTATAATTGCTATGTCATCTCCGTCTATCAGCTTTATTCCTTTGCCGAGCTCAAACTTGTAAGTCTCTTTATCATTAAATACAGGTACGGCAAGACGTCCGAACCTTAGATAAACAGGTCCGTCGTGAAGAATAGCAGCCTCAACAGCGGCTTTTGCTTCAACATCATCAGCAGGGTTTATAATTGTCATACCCGGAATCGTTCTCATAAGAGCAATATCCTCGTTGCACTGGTGTGTTGCTCCGTCCTCTCCTACTGAAATTCCCGCATGAGTAGCACCGATTTTTACGTTTAGATGCGGATAACCAATTGTATTTCTTACTATCTCGTATGCTCTGCCTGCTGCAAACATTGCAAAGGTAGACGCAAAAGGAATTTTACCTGTAGCAGCCATTCCTGCGGCCACACCCATCATATTTGCTTCAGCAATTCCGCAGTCAAAAAATCTCTCAGGGTATTTTTTCTTAAAAATTCCCGTCTTTGTAGCCGCTGCAAGGTCAGCATCAAAAACGTATAAATTTTCATACTTTTCACCAAGTTCGGCTAAAGCCTCTCCATAGCTTTCTCTGGTAGCCTTTTTTACTACTTCGCTCATATTTGACCCTCCAATGCTTTCAAAGTTTTATTAAGCTCTTCCATTGCTTGATTGTACTGCTCGGCATTAGGAGCTGAACCGTGCCAGGAAACCTGATTTTCCATAAATGATACGCCCTTGCCCTTAACGCTCTTTTGAATAATAGCGACAGGCTGTCCTGCAATTTTTTCAGCCTCGTCGAATGCGGCTTCAAGCTTGTCAAAATCATGTGCGTCTGTCTCGATAACGTGCCAGCCAAAGGCTTCAAATTTGTCTTTTATAGGATACGGCGAACATACGTCTTCAATAGCGCCGTCTATCTGTAAACCGTTGTTGTCAACAATAGCAACAAGATTGTCAAGCTCTTTATGAGAAGCGAACATAGCAGCCTCCCAGACCTGACCTTCTTCAATTTCACCGTCGCCGAGAATAGTGTAAACTTTATAAGGCGCATTTGATATCTTACCGCTCAGCGCCATTCCGCAAGCAGCTGAAATTCCCTGCCCCAAAGAACCAGACGACATATCAACTCCCGGAATATGAATACAAGGGTGTCCTTGAAGTAATGCGCCTATATGTCTTAATGATTTAAGCTCCTCTAAATCAAAAAAGCCCTTATTCGCAAGTGTTGAATAAAGTGCAGGAGCAGTATGCCCCTTTGAAAGAACAAGTCTGTCTCTGTCCTCCATATCAGGATTTTTAGGGTCAACATTCATCTTTGCAAAATAAAGATATGTCAATGTGTCTGCTATTGACAATGATCCGCCGGGATGACCGGATTTTGCATTATAAACGCCTTCAATTATACCCATACGAATTTTGCAGGCTTGTATTTCAAGCTGCTTTTTAATAGTAGCGTCCATTTTTCAATCCTCCAGATTAATTTACTTTTGAAAATATATAATCTATCACTGCTGCGATAGCATTTTCATCACAAGATTCTTCTAATACCAAATCGGCAACGTCCTTTACAGCGTCAACCGCATTAGCAGGACAAACACCCAAATCTGCTTCAATAAGCATTTGAATATCGTTGTTGTAGTCACCGACCGCAACTACAGTGTAATCTTCGATATTGCATAGCTTTCTCATTGCCCTTAGCGCAGAGCCCTTTGAATTCTCCTGTGGCAAAATCTCAAAATAGTTTATATCGCTTCTTACAAAGTCAACGCCCGTAAACTTACGCTGACTGACATACTCTTCAACAATATCCAGATTTTCTTTTGTATCTGCAAAAAGTACCTTATACCAGTTATCTTCTACATTATCAACATCAGTGTAATTAGGCGTTACCTTGCAGATTTTTATATGATTATCCTCAGTTTCGTTTCTGCTTATAACATTGACCTTTTTAGATAAAATCTCACAGCCTAGATGAGGGAATTTATTTAATATATCAATAGTAATCTCTTTAGCAACAGGCGGAGTATAAATATCATATATAGACTTATCAGTTTCCATATCATAAATCATTCCGCCGTTAAACATTATCATAGGAAAATTAACTTCAAAATATTCAAAGTATTGCGACGTAGCTTGATGTGCTCGACCTGTGGCTATTGTAAATTTACCGCCTGCGTTTTGAAACCTCTTGATTGCCTCTAAATTACCTTTTGACGGTATTTTATCAGTAGGCAGAAAGGTTCCGTCCATATCGGTTATCAGCAGTACCTTTGATATATCTTCAAACATATATTTATCTTACCTTTTTCAGTATTTTTTCAAAATATTCGGGTAGTTCGCTGTCAAACTCCATATACTCCCCTGTTGACGGGTGAACAAACCCTATCTTTTTAGCGTGCAGGCATTGACCGTCTATCCCCTTAAAAGCCTTGCCGTACACATCATCGCCCAGAATGGGATGCCCTATATACGACATATGAACCCTTATCTGATGAGTTCTGCCGGTTTCAAGAATAAATCTTAACAAAGAGTATTTATCAAATGTCTCTAAAACCTTATAATGAGTAACCGCATTTTTAGAATTTGTATCAGTTACCGCCATCTTTTTTCTGTTTATCTTATGTCTGCCGATAGGGGCGTCAACAGTACCCTCTTTATCATTCATTCTACCGCAGACTATGCCCATATATTCTCTAGTGAACGAGTGATTTTTGATCTGCTCTGCCAGATGAGTATGCGCCTTATCTGTTTTGGCAACTATCAGCAAACCGCTGGTATATTTATCTATTCTATGCACAATACCCGGTCTTATAACGCCGTTAATGCTTGAAAGACGTCCTTTACAGTGGTATAAAAGAGCGTTTACAAGGGTGCCGTCTGGGTTTCCCGCCGCAGGATGGACAACCATACCTTTGGGTTTATTTACAACCAGTAAGTCATCATCTTCAAAAACAATATCAACAGGTATGTTTTGAGGCAGAATATCTAAAGACTTCGGTTCGGGAATATTTATATCAATAATATCATCAGCACAAAGCTTATAGTTTTTGCTGACTGCCTTAGAATTTATAAGAATATTGTTTTCTTTTAAAAGCTTCTGAACTAAGGAACGTGATAAGTCCTCAATATTTTCAGATAACCATTTATCAATTCTTTGCCCTGCGGTTTCACTTGAAACATAAAGCCTAAGACTCTTCATTTTTGTTATCCTCTGACTTTACACTGCTTGTTGATTCTTCATTTGAACTGTTTGACAGCTCATTAAGTATATCTACCTCATCAGCATTGTCCGCTTCATTAGGGGAATCCCCCAATGCACCTATAACAACAGAGCGTTTCTTATGATTATTTACCGATTCAACAATTAAATAGGCAATGCAAAAACCAATTGCTCCAACAACTACACATATATCGGCAAAATTAAACACAGGAAAATTCATAAAATCTGTTTGTATATAATCAATTACCTCTTTATATTTTATTCTGTCAATTATGTTTCCTATTCCGCCTGCCATAATGAACGACAGCATAACTACTTCAAGCTTCAGCTTAAACTTACCGGACGCAATCAGAAAAAAAACTATTATAATTGCTATTACAGCTACAGCTGTAAGCAATATTGTTTTCCCTTCCATTATACTCCAAGCCGCACCATTATTTCTGACGTGAGTAATACTAAACAAATCATACTTCCCAATACTGAAAGTATAAAATGTTTCGTACAAATCAATATTCGAGATTACAAAATATTTGACAGCTTGATCAATTATAACAAGCAATACAACCAGTATAAGCGATATGAAAATCATTTTAATCTCCGTTTCTTACTCCAAAATGTGCATAAACTCAGTGAGCAATATGCAAACAGTTTATGGGATAACAGGTAAAAAGAATTAAAAGAGTAATATTTTCTCAATAATTTTGAACAAAACATAAGTTGTCAAAATAATCTGACAACTTACGCTAATAATTATTATTTTGTAATAACGCTGTGACATCTGTCGCAAAGTGTCGGGTGGTCATTATGAGTGCCAACAGACTCTGAGAATTTCCAACATCTTTCGCACTTTTCCCCCGTTGCCTTTATAACATCAACTGTTACACCGTCAAGTTCGCCCTTGAATTCACCTTCACCGTCTTTAAGCTCAACCTTTGAGACAATAAAAATTTCGGGCAGTTCGTTTACAAACTTAGAAATAGCTTCTCTCTTATCTTCATCGGCATACAAGATTACATCTGCTTCTAATGACTTGCCTATAACCTTGTCTGCTCTCTTTATTTCAAGAGCTTTCTTAACGTCTTCTCTGAGTTCGGCAATCAAATCCCACTTTGCTGTGAATTCATTATCAATTTTTATACCAGATTTTTCAGGCATATCATTTAAGAAAACGCTCTTCGCATTATCACTTGACGAGTGAGGTATATAACCCCATATCTCATCAGCTGTAAACGACATAATAGGTGCGATAAGTCTTGTAACAGCGCTCAGAATTTTATACATAGCTGTCTGAGCAGCCCTTCTTGAAACTGAATCAACATCATCACAATACAATCTGTCTTTAATAATGTCAAGATAGAAGTTCGACATATCAATAACACAGAAGTTGTGTATTGCGTGGAAAACAATATGATAATCAAATGCAGTGTACGCAGCGTTTACCTTGTCAATAAGCTCGTCAAGCTTTGCTAATGCCCATTTATCAAGTTCAAATAACTCATTATCTGAAACGCCGTCCTTGTCGATATCAAAACCGTCAGCATTTGATAAATTGCCCAATATAAATCTTGCTGTGTTTCTTATTTTCTTATATGCTTCTGATAGCTGTGCCAAAATATCATCTGAGATTCTGATATCAGAATGATAATCAGACGACGCTACCCAAAGCCTTAGAATATCAGAACCGTATTTATTTGTAATTTCAGACGGCTCAATGCCGTTTCCGAGAGACTTGTGCATAGTTTTTCCCTGACCGTCAACGACCCAACCGTGAGTGCAAACAGCCTTGTAAGGAGCCTCTCCATTGCAGACGATTGACGTAAGCAAGGACGATTGAAACCAGCCTCTGTATTGGTCAGCACCCTCGAGATATAAATCAGCTGGAGCGTTTAAGTCTTCTCTTTCCTCTAAAACAGCTTTGTGAGTAACTCCGCTGTCAAACCAAACGTCGAGTATGTCCATCTCTTTCTCAAAATCCGAACATCCGCACTCACATTTTACGCTTTCAGGAATGAAATCCTTAGCGTCCTTTTTATACCAAGCGTCTGAACCCTCTGCCCTGAATAAATCGGAAATTGCTTTAATAGTTTCATCATTGCAGATAGGCTTTCCGCAGTCTTTACAATAAACAACAGGTATCGGAACACCCCATGTTCTTTGTCTGGAAATGCACCAGTCAGAACGGTCCTGAACCATTCCTTTGATTCTTTCCTCGCCCCATTTAGGAATCCAATCAACTTTTTCGATTGCCTTTACTGTTTCGTCTTTAAAGTTCTTAACAGAACAGAACCACTGCTCGGTTGCTCTAAACAGAATAGGCGACTTGCATCTCCAGCAATGAGGGTACTGGTGCTCAATTTCCTCAATAGCGAACAAAGCGCCCGTTTCTTTTAAATGCTCGGCAATCACCTTGTTTGCCTTGTCAGTTGTCAGTCCCTCAAACATTCCGGAATCCTTAGTTAAAACTCCCTTGCCGTCAACGCCGACAACTATACCTATATCATCATATTTTTTACATACTTCAAAGTCGTCAACACCGTAGCCCGGAGCCGTGTGAACACAGCCCGTACCGCTTTCTAAAGTAACGTGGTCGCCGAGAATAACAGGCGAAGGTCTGTTCATAAACGGATGCTCGGTCTTGATACCCTCAAGATCGCTGCCCAAAAATTTAGCGATAATCTCAAACTTTTCTATTCCCGCAACCTGCATAGTTACAGGAATGAGGTATTCAGCCATAACATAATTTTCGCCGTTTTCAGCCCTAACAACAGCATAGTCATAATTAGGACCAAGACAAATAGCCAAGTTGCCCGGAAGCGTCCAAGTGGTAGTTGTCCAAATAACGAAGTATGTTTTATTTATGTCTATTCCCTTTTCGGTAAAAAGTCCCTTGTCGTCAGATACTTTAAACTTAACATAAATCGACTGGCACGGGTCATCTGAATACTCAATTTCAGCCTCTGCCAAAGCAGTCTGACACTCAGGACACCAATAAACAGGCTTTAAGCCCTTATATACATAACCTTTTTTAGCAAACTCGCCAAAAACCTCAACTTCTCTTGCCTCAAACGCAGGCTTTAATGTTAAGTAAGGATTATCAAAATCGCCTAAAACACCAAGACGTTTAAACTGCTCCTTTTGATTTTCCACAAATGACAGAGCAAAATCCTTACAGTGCTGTCTAAGCTCGACTGGGGGTATTGCACCGTTTTCAACTCCTATTGATTTCATTGCCTTTAGCTCAATAGGCAGACCGTGCGTATCCCAACCGGGTACATAATGAGAGCGAAAACCGCTCATATTCTTATACTTAACGATTATATCCTTCAAAACCTTGTTTAAAGCAGTTCCGAGATGGATATCACCGTTAGCGTATGGAGGTCCGTCATGCAAAGTATAATTCGGCTTTCCCTCGTTTCTCTTGATTATATCATCATAAAGATTTTCTTCATCCCATTTTTTGAGCATCTCCGGCTCTCTCTTAGGAAGGTTTCCCCTCATAGGAAATTCTGTCTTAGGTAAATTCAATGAAGCGTTATAGTCCTGTGGCATTTACAAAAAGTCTCCTTAATAATCAGTTATTTTTTCCAAATTTCAAATCACCGTAATGACCTTCATCGGGAGTATATTTGTTTCCCTCATAATGAAAGTTATCCTGCACGCTGTTATGAGCGGCGATCTCCTGAGCCTTGTCGATGATAGCCTTGCTCTCTTCAAGCTTCTTTTCGCGTGCTTCTTTCTCAGCAATAATTTGCTCAACCTCATCCTCTGAAATTTCAGGAAGCTCCATAATAAGCTTCAACTGCTTATTATATAGCTCTGTAAGCTGCGCCTTGAATCTTGTAACCTCAACCTTAAGCTTAGCAAGGTTTTCAGCCTCCTGCTCGCTCTGGATCTTAGATGACTTGATCCTGTATTCGGTTTTTTCAGTATTCTCTCTAATAAGAGTTTCACACTTAGCCTTGTGCTCACGAACAATCCTGTCACATTCCTCAGCACTTTGTCGCGAAACGATTTCTTGTTCTTCACGAGCCTTGTTAAGTATAGCCTCAGCTTCAGCTTTAGCTTCCGCAATAATCTTATGACCTTGCTTCTGAGCGCCAAGCAGTGCTTCTTTGATAGCGTCCTCATCGTTTCTGTACTCGTTGATTTTTTCAACAAGCTTGATGATTTTAGCCTCGCTCTCCTGATTCTGAGAAACTACATCAGCAAAAGCTTTTGAAAGAGCAAGTAGATACTCATCTACATCTTCAGACTTGTAACCAAATGTAGCCTTTTCAAAGGTCTTTTCAGCTATATCGTTTGGATTGATCATACTATTGCCTCCTAAGATATATTAATCATATTTTTTAACCGTTATGTGTAAACGATTTTTCCTTGACAGTCCGTCAATGGAACTCAGCAAAAATTTTCCGTATCCGCGAATGGAAAAGTCAACGCCTTCACACATTTCATAGCTTGGAGAAAAAATTTCTTCGTAATCAATAACAACTCCGCTGGTTTTGATTAAACTTGAAGCCTTTTCCCTGCTCTTGCTTATCGCTAACGCAACAACGCTGTCGGCTCTTAAGGATTGCACAGTACCGCATATATCGGAAAACTTTTGCTCTAAGGCAACATCTGATAAATCAAATCCGATTTCAGTCTTAACACCTATTTTACCGATTTTATGTACGTTTTCAAGAATTAAAGGTAATATTTTGTCAACAACAAAAACAATTGTCTTTCCTTCGCTGATAATTATATCTCCTATACATTCTCTTGCAACCTTTAATGACATTAAGCTTCCAAGCACGTCACGATGCGTCAAAATATCACATTTTCTATATGTAAAGGTTATTCCTTTGACAGGAAAATCAATATTATTAATATGTGTATAAGTCGGAAATACGCCTAGAACAAGTCTATGAGCGTCATCATATCCGCCAAAAAATTTATAGTTATCAAATTTAAGTGAATCAAGTACCTGCTTTGCGATTTTTGACTGGCGACAATCTAAGAAGAAAGAAAACTTCTCAGTATATTTTTCATTTGCAATATTAGTCCAGTCAATTATTCTTTCAACAAGCAAGTGATCCTGCTTTGACAAATTCTTCAAAAAAGAGCTGTTAAACTCTTTCATTAAAAGCTGTATCCGTTGTTTTCCAGCTCACTCATCAAGTCAACGCCGGAGAAACCTACATTCTTAGGCATTATTGCAAAGGTTTTCTGAGCCATCATCTTGATATCGGCGCCGTTTGCATATGCAACGCCCGATAAAAAGTCAAGAATTCTTTTTGCATCCTCGCTTCTTACTGTTTCAAGGTTAAGCAGAACGGTTTTCTGGTCGTTGAGATCGTCTCCGATTGCTTTAACCTCAGAAAAATCTGTAGGTCTTGCCAAAACAATCTGTAAAGTTGTTGTCGCAGCGATTTTTACTTCTCTGTTTCTTCTGTCTCTAATTTCATCTGCCGTCATTTGCTGTTCTTTCTCGTAAATCGACTCATAATCGTCAGCCGTTTCATCGCTGCCGATGAAAAGATTTCTAAAGCTTTGCATAACACTCATTGTTTATACCTCCAAATATTTTCTCGCTCCAAAGAGCTTTGTTCCTATTCTCACGAGATTAGAACCGTATTGGACGGCTTTGACGTAATCTCCTGACATACCAACTGATAACACATTCATATTGATATGATTTAGCTTCTTTTGTCCTATTTCATGATAAAGCTCCTGCAAACTGCCGTAGATACTATCGTCAGCATTTATCGGAGGAATAGCCATCAAACCGTTTATTCTTACGTTCTCAAGCTCCGAAATCCTTTTTGCAAGCTCTAAAACGCCTGACCTTGAAATTCCGCTTTTTGATAACTCATCACCGATATTAACTTCAATAAGAATATCCATAGTTTTATCATTTTTCTTAGCTTGTCTATCAATTTCAGCAGCCAGCTTAAAACTGTCAACCGATTGAATCTGAGAAACATCATTGATAATGTACTTAACTTTATTTGTCTGTAAATGCCCTATAAACTGTACCTCGCACGGTTTGTATGAATCCTTCTTTGAAAGAAACTCCTGTACTCTGTTTTCACCGAGTAAATCAATTCCCTGCTCAATGGCAAAGTTGATAAACTCAGGCTCAACAGTCTTGGTAACAGCCATTATTCGCACATTATCGTCGTGTTTTCTGTATTTAGACTTACTATCTTTAATATTATAACATATTTCTTTATAGTTTTCAATAAGATATTCAAATTTTTTATCCTGAATCTTCTGAGTAATTTGCTGTTCTTGAGACTTCATCTGCGCTTACCCCCTCTAAAAGAATTTTGTCATACAAAAGCAGATAACTGTCATCTGAGGTATTCTTTGACAGCACAAAGTCATCGCCTTCGTATATAACATCAACTTTTTTGAAAGTAATCTCCTGCCCTAGCGTTACATAAACGCCTTTCTGCTCGCCTTGAAACCTGATAGCCTCTCTCGGAATTTTTATTCCGGTATATTCATCGAATATCAGTTCAGCATTGTCAAATCTGTTATTCAGCACAGTCTCGTCAAGCTCATTACAGCTAAGAATTACAATACTGGTATCAGTGCCGTCAATTGGCTTTATACTGTCAACCGTAACGCCGTAAACCTTATTGGAAGAATTAAATCTTATTGACAATCCGTCATTAATCAAAAATTTATTAGTGTTTTTAATTATTCCGAGAAACTTCCATTCATAGCTTTTTAAAAGCTTTCCTACTGCATTTTCGGTAATCTCAGGTTTTATATCAAACAACTTTTGCAGTTCGTCTGTTGACATATTTTCTAAATCATCATATGATACCGACGACTCATATCCGTCAACAGACTTCACAAAGTAACCGGCCTCATTTGCTTTTATACTGCTAAGCGGATTCTCTATTTTAGTTTTAAGTTCATTAATTTCAGCTTTTATCAGATTTATTGCAGGTTTAAAATTTTCGCTGCTGCCGGTTACAATATTATATATGTTCATAGTATAAAGCAAATCATCGCTATAAGAACTAACAGAGGAGTATTTTTTCTGCTGAATCATATTTGACAAATTCGTATAATAATCTTCTATTTTACTCCTCAAAGTTTCAGCCTGAACATAATTTGTCGTACCCGGACTCTGAGCTCTTTTTAAATCAGATAAAACCTTTTTCAGCCTTGACAATCTGTTTCTGTAATAAATTTGGTCTTGATTACTATAAACCTTGGCAATAGCCGAGTTCTCAGAAACCTTCAAACCGTCGTCATACAGATAATTAATAACACCGTCGATTGTGTTGTTGTACTTCACAACCCGCTCATCACGAAGAAACATTCCTTTAAAAGTTATATTCTCATTAACTGTATAAAGTACGGCTTCTTCAGTATCGTGAGAATCCTGTATCTTATAAGCTATCTGACTTCCGACCATAATCAATATAAAAACAGATAAAGCAATGCCTAAAACTTTAACTGTAATTGAATTCATTTTGATAACAACCTCAAATAAATAAACAAACTAAATTTAATTGTCACTATTAGAATCAAGCAGATTAATTGTTTTTGAAGGAACAATTGTTGAAATTGCATGCTTATAAACTACATTCTGTTTTCCGTCGCACTCTAAAATGACAATGTAGCTGTCAAAGCCGTGAACTAATCCCTTAAACTGAAATCCGTTCACTAAAAAGATTGTTACAGGAACTTTCTCTTTTCTTGCCTGATTTAAAAATACGTCCTGTAAATTCATTGCTTTGTTCATATTATATCTTCCTTTCTTTTAAGAACTTAAAATTCTGTTGAATTTTAAAGCAAAGTAATATGAAATTACTAATTACTGATAAAATATATTAATATTATATCACATTTTTATACAAATGGCTATATATTTTTTTACTTTTTCTGAAATTTCTTCAATATTTTTATATTTATCTACTTCAATCCAGTTAATTCTTTTATCTCGCCTAAACCAAGTAAGCTGGCGCTTTGCGTAACGCCTTGTTTCCATCTTAATTTTTTCTATACAGTCCTCAAGCGAAGCTTGTCCTTCAAAATAAGGAATAAGCTCCTTATATCCGATCGCCTGATGTGCAGTATTAAGATTTCTGCTACAATAAATACCTTTTGCCTCGTTGACTAAACCGTCTGCAATCATAGTATCTACTCTTTCATTTATTCTGTCATAAAGCAATTGCCTGTCTGAGAATGTCAAACCTATCATTGCAGGCACAAATCTCGACTCCTCAAGACGACTGGATTTTTTGTACTCAGATAATTTCTCCCCTGTTTTTTCATAGACCTCCAGTGCCCTTATAACTCTCGAAACATTGTTTTCGTGAACAGCCAACGCAGACTTCTCATCAACATCTAAAAGCCTTTGCCAAAGATAATGGTTTCCTTTCTCCTTAGCAACAGATAAAAGTCTTTCACGATATTCTTTATCACCTGTTGTATCATCAAATTTTATATTGTCAATAAGCGAGTTTATATAAAGCCCAGTTCCTCCAGCAAGCACAGGAAGCTTTCCTCTGCTTGATATATCATCAACTGCTATGTTTGCAAGCTTTACATAGTCGGCAACGCTGAAATCGGTCTCAGGCTCTAAAAAGTCCATAAGATGATGTCTTATACCCTGTTTCTCTACTTCAGTCGGCTTTGCGGTAAGTATATCCATACCCTTATAAATTTGCATAGAGTCGGCAGAAATAACTTCACCGTTATATAGCTTTGCCAATTCAACAGCTAATGCAGTTTTACCTGTGGCAGTCGGTCCGACGACTACGATAATAGGTTGCTTTGCCAATTAAAACTCTCCTTAATTAAGCTGATGTTACACAATGCGTTTGAACTGCTTTTCGATTTCCCTTTTTGAGATTTTTGTAAACACAGGTCTGCCGTGAGGACAGTATCTAATATTTTCATCGCCAAATATCTTATCAATTAGACTTTGAAGCTCTATTTTATCTGATTTTATATTACCCTTTATTGCAGCTTTGCAGGCTATAGAGTGGTAAAGCTCGTCAAAAAGCGATAAATTAGGATTCTGTTTATGCTCTAAGAAATTATGCGCAAGCTCTGAAATTATATCTGAAGGGTCTGTATCCTCAATAACCACCGGAACGCCCAATACTTTAATACTAGGAGCATTGGCATCTTCTAAAATAAATCCAAACTGTCTTGCAGTCTCAATATTTGATATTATTGCATCATATTCATCATATGACAGCAAAACGTCCGCCGGCTCAAAAAGCATCTGCGAATCGAGTTTATCTGCTTCGCTTTTGATTTTTTCAAATATATATCTCTCATGTGCGGCGTGCTTGTCAAAAAGGTACATATCACTATCCTTTTCAACAATAATATAAGTGTTAAAAATCTCGCCGATAACTAATGGCTTTGATTTTGAAAACTCGTTATCCTCATTATCTGAATTATCAGTAACAACAGTCTCTGATTTAGGCTCTTTCTTAACAAAGGAAGAACTATCTAAAAACTTAAAATCGTCTAAATCTCTTGGTTCTTCAGGTTTAAGTTTAGAAATGTCGTTATCTTTATTATAAGTATCTGTTTCAGTGGAATATTCAGCCTTAGGCGCTTCAACACAATAAAATTCTTCTTCGGGCTTTGAATATGTTTTTATGGTAAATTTATCTGTTTTATTAACGCCGTCAGCCAATTCCCGCTTAGAGTTCAGTGTTGTCTGAACTCCGCTGTTGGTATTCATAAGCTGATGAAGTTCACTGTTTGTAAAATGCTTTTTATTCTCAAGCTCAAGCTCCTTAGGAGAAGCATCTTGAAGAAGTGCGTTCTTGACAGCAAAATAGACGCTTTCATATACCATTTTCTCGTTTGAAAACTTTACCTCAATTTTCGCAGGATGCACATTGACATCAACAAGATTGGGAGGTATATTCAAACACAGTACGCAGGCAGGAAATTTCCCTGTCATAATTTGATTTTTATATGCCTCCTCAAGCGAAACCATACAAGTTACTGATTTCACATATCTATTGTTAATAAAAAAATTCTGAAAGGTTCTTTTAGCCTTTGCCTCAAGAGGCTTTACAGTATACCCATTTACGGTTATCCCGTTATAAGAGTAATCTACAGGAATAAGGGAGCTTGCAAAGCTCTTTCCGAACACCGAATATATTGCAGAAAAGAGTTTTCTGTCTCCTGCTGTTACAAGCTCTGTCTTATTATCCCGAATAAGCTTAAAGGATATCTCAGGGTGAGATAATGCAAGCTTTGAAACTACAGCAGAAACAGCGTTTCCTTCGGTAACATCCTTTTTAAGAAATTTAAGCCTTGCTGGAACATTATAAAATATATCTCTAATAACTATAGTCGTACCGTTAGGACAGCCGGATCTTTCATTGACCCTTTCCTCTGAGCCTTCAATTACATAATGCGTTCCGTATTCTTGATCTATAACCTTTGAAAGAACCTCTGTTTTTGACACAGCGCAAATAGACGCCAGAGCCTCTCCTCGAAATCCAAGAGTAAGAATTTTATCTAAATCGCTTTTTGACGTTATTTTACTTGTGGCGTGCCGCAAAAAAGCAGTAGGAATATCCTCAGGATTGATTCCGCAGCCGTTATCAGTGACCCTCATATATGTACGACCGCCGTTTTTTATCTCGACGGTTATAACATTGGCACCCGAATCTATTGAATTTTCCAAAAGCTCCTTTATAACAGACGATGGACGTTCAATTACCTCGCCTGCCGCTATCAGCTCGGCAACTTCCTTTGTCAATACGTTAATCTTTGGCATATTATGGTACGCTCCGTTCGCTAAATATATTTCAAAATATCCTTTATGTAGAACCTTAGTTCCTCGTCATTCATTTCATCAATGTTTGTTTTTCTTAGCTTTTCTATTACAATTTTTTCATTAATATCGTCCATACCAATCTGCATATCACCTTGCACTGATACCTTTGTATTGTTGCTTTCTTCTTCAAATCCTTTCAAAAGTTCATTGGCACGGTTTATTATCTTAGCAGGAAGCCCTGCTAGTTTTGCAACTTCAATTCCATAGCTTTCGTCTACTCCGCCTCTTACTATTTTTCTCAGAAACTTAATTCCCTGAGCAGTTCGCTTAACCGCAACGCTGTAATTCTTTACACCGCTTAACTCATTTTCAAGTTCAATAAGCTCGTGGTAATGGGTTGCAAACAGGGTTTTACAGCCCAACTTTTTAGAACCGGAAATAAACTCCGCAACGCTTCTTGCAATGCTTATACCGTCAAAGGTCGATGTTCCCCTGCCGACCTCGTCTAAAATAACAAGGCTGTTCTGCGTTGCATTTTTAACGATCTCAGCAACCTCGCTCATCTCGACCATAAACGTCGACTGACCTGAAGTTAGGTCATCAGATGCGCCTACTCTTGTGAAAATTTGATCTACAACTGAGATTTTGGCATAATCAGCAGGCACGAAAGAGCCTATCTGAGCCATAAGAGTAATAAGCGCTATCTGCCTCATATAAGTGGATTTACCCGACATATTCGGACCTGTAATTATACTCATTTTGTTTTCCGTCAAGTCTAAATAAGCGTCATTCGGAACAAACATCTCGTCCTTTTGCATCAATTCGACAACAGGATGTCTGCCATTTTTAATATCTATGACGCCGTCAATGGCAATCTCCGGCTTAGAATAGTTGTTTGCCGTAGCAACTGTTGCGAAAGACGCTAAAACGTCAATTAATGCAATGGCAGATGCAGTTTCCTGAACAACTGTAAGCTGTTTGGCAATATAATCTCTAACCTCAATAAAAATTTCCTGCTCTAATGAGATGACTTTATCGTTTGCGCCGAGTATGGTATTTTCAGCGTCTTTAAGTTCTTCAGTTATGTATCTTTCGCAGTTTGTAAGAGTCTGCTTTCTGATATAGCTTTCAGGAACTAGATCAATGTTTGATTTAGTTACTTCAATATAATATCCAAACACACGGTTATAACCGATTTTCAAGGTTTTGATTCCCGTTCTTTCCCGTTCCTTTTCGGCTATATTTTCAATAATGCTTTTTCCGCCGTGAATTATATTGCGAAGCTCGTCCAAATTTTTGTTAAAGCCATCTTTTATAACTCCGCCGTCTTTAGTGTTTACAGGAGGCTCGTCAACTATAGAGTTTTCAATCAGATTTGCAATATCCTCTAAGGTAGAAATTTTTTCATTTTCCGAAACCAAAAGTTTAGCAGAAAAGTTTGACAAAAGCCTTTTTATTTCAGGGAGCCTTTCGGCTGTTGCAGACAATGCTTTTAAATCTCTGGGAGTTGCAGTTTTATACATTACCCTTGTCATAAGACGCTCAATGTCATAAACACCTGCTAGATCCTCGCTTAAATCACCTAGAACAACAGGATTTTTTACAAGCTGTTCAACAGCGTCAAGCCTTTGAATTATTTTTGCAGGATTAGTCAAAGGCTGGTCAATAAACGTCTTTAAAAGCCTTTTGCCCATAGATGTCTTATTTTTATCAAGTACCCAAAGCAGTGAGCCTTTCTTTTCTTTGTTTCTCAAGGTTTCGGTAAGCTCTAAGTTCCTTCTTGCCGTTAGACCTAATATCATCAAAGGATCGTTTTCGTGTCTTATGATATTGGTAAATCTGCCTATTAAAGCCTTTTGAGTGTCGTATATGTATTTAAACAAACCGCTAACAGCATTTGCTTCAATGCTATCAACATTGACAGAAAGCTTAGATAAATCAGTTACAGAAAACTGCTCGCATACAACCTCTCTGTTAGCTGAAATATCAAAATCCTTGTCGTCGAGAATTGAAACGCTTGCTTTAAGCTTCTCTTTTATAAAAGACGTTACCTCTTTAAGTTTCAGCACGTTGTCGTTCATTAACACCTCAACAGGCTCAAACCTTGAAAGCTCGTTTACAGCGTCAGAAACTGCATTTCTGTCTGTGAACAGATAAAGATGCACTTCGCCTGTTGAAATATCGGTAAGACAGAGCGATATTTCACTGTCATTATAATAAATCGAGCATATATAGTTGTTCTGCGTTTCATCAAGCATACTGCTTTCAATAAGCGTTCCGGGAGTTACAACTCTTACAATTTCTCTTTTAACAAGTCCCTTTGCCTGAGAAGGATCCTCTGTTTGCTCACAAATAGCAACCATAAATCCCTTATCAATAAGCCTTTTTATGTATGTTTCGCAGGCATGGTGAGGAACTCCGCACATCGGAGCCCGCTCCTCCAAGCCGCAGTCACGACCGGTCAAGGTAAGTTCAAGCTCACGAGACACAACAATAGCGTCATCAAAAAACATTTCATAAAAATCACCCAGCCTATAAAAAACAATGTGATTTTTATAATTCTTTTTGATTTCTACATATTTTTGCATCATAGGAGATAGCTTCGACACATCAATATCGGCTAATTTCACTTGAACTCACTTCCCTTTTCCTACTTTTTAATTTAATGACATCCTCCGCAGGTCGAACAGCTGCCGCCGCAGCTTGCAGGCTGTTCTTCAGGACAGGTCATAGGATCCTCTCCGTTAGCAGCAGAACTGATAATAAAGTTTACCGAGTTTATTAGCTTTTCGACCTTTTCCTGTGCTGATGTAAACTCTGCCATATTGGGGTTTGCCATAATCTTGTTATAAATTTCTTTTAACTCGCTGTCGAGACGTTTCATTGCATCTGCGTCTTTTTCTTTTTTCTGCATCTCTTGATTAAGCTGCATTCTCTTAACGTTAAATTCGCCTATCATATTTTGTAACTCGACGTCTTTATCGTTCTTTACCTTTGCCTCTTGATATTTCTTGTATCTTTCGTCCTCCTGCAATGCTTTTCCTAGTTCTCTTGCCATTTCAATAACAGTCATAAAAAATCTCCTTTATCATATTTATTAAACAATTTCACCGAGCAGAGCCCAGTTCATTGCCTTAACTATCTTTACATCAACAAAGCTGCCAATAAGATCTTTACTGCCGATAAACTCGACAATAATATTTTCATCGCTTCTTCCCTGAATATGCTGGTCTGAGGTTCTTCCCTCTTTGTCAGCCAAAACCCTTAATGTCTTGCCGACAAAACGTGACATCCACTCAACATTGACTTCTCTGTGTTCGAGTAAAAGCTCTCTTAGCCACAAGCCCTTTTGCTTGCTGCTTATATTATCCTCCATCAAAGCAGCTTTAGTACCGCTTCTTTTTGAGTAGACAAATGAATATATATTATCAAATTTGAATCTCTTTACAGCTTCCTTAGTCTCGCAAAACTCCTTATATGTCTCGCCGGGAAACCCTACAATTATATCGCTTGTGAAAGAAAAATCCGGCTTTTTGCTTCGTGCATAATCAATAATTTTCGCATATTCTTCAACAGTGTACTTTCGGTTCATCTCTTTTAAAACTCTGTCGCAGCCCGACTGCATAGGAAGATGTAAATGCTTGCAGACCTTATTGCACTCAAGTATCGCGTCTATAAGCTCATTCGATGCGTCTTTGGGGTGTGAACTCATAAAGCGAATTCTGAAATCGCCCTCAATTGTATTCAGCTTTCTCAAAAGCTTTGGAAAACCATAGCTGTATGAATTTACATTCTGACCGAGCAAAGTTATTTCCTTGTAGCCCTCTCTTACTAAGCCTGATACTTCGTCAAAAACTGCCTCTACAGTCCTTGAACGCTCTCTGCCTCTTACATATGGCACTATACAATATGTGCAGAAATTGTTACATCCATACATAATAGGAACCGACGCCTTGAAACTACTATCCCTTAGCTGTTTTAAGTTTTCATTGATATCGCTTTCCTGCTCAGTTATGTTAAAAACTCTGCTTTTGGTTTTTAATACCTCATAAAGCATTTCATAAAACTGATTATAAGCAAAAGTGCCGAATACCAAATCTACCTGACGATAGTTTTGCTTTATTCTTTCCGCAATATGCTTTTGCTGTGCCATACAGCCGCATATGCAAATAACGGTATTCGGTCTTTCCTTCTTTAAACGCTTATATCTGCCTATATTTCCGAAAACTCTGTCCTCTGCGTGTTCTCTTACAGCACAGGTATTCAGTATAATAAGCGAAGCGTTTTCGGTGTTTTCAGTAAACTCATACCCGATTTTTGAGATCAAGTCTTTAAGCTTTTCGCCGTCGGTGGCATTCTGCTGACAGCCGAAAGAATGTAAATAGCAAAGCGGAGTTTTATCCCCGTAAATATCTAAAATTAATCGTTTGAGATCATCAATCGAAAAATTATTATTAACACAACATATAGACTTTTTTTCCAAAATAAAGCTCCCTTTTATTTATATATAGTGTATTATATCATACAATAACAGTTATTTCAAGTCAATTTATCAATATTTTGAATTGCAAATGATTTTTTTCTGTGTTATACTTAATTATAATTAATGTCGGATAAAAAAATATATTGTATTATTTTATTTATCAGCCAAAGACTTTTTCGCTGAATTTTATTTTGAGGTGCAAGATGAAGTATAAAATAGAGAGAAAAAACTGGGGACAATTCTTTACCGTTCCCTACAATGTAGTTTCAAAGCATATAAAGCTGTGCAGCGGTGATTTTTTAAAGGTACTGTTATTTATTTTATCTAGTGATAAAAATGAAATAATATCTGAAGATATAAGCGATGCCACAGGTATTTCAACCGACATTATAGACGACGCCATTGTTTACTGGAGTCAGGCAGAGATTTTTTCAGTTCTGAACGTAACAGTTTTAAAAAACAAAGAAATTAAACCCATACATACTTCAACTAATAGCAGTTCGTCAGATATTTCGCCAGCAACAAATTCTGAAACGATTTCTATACTTCCGGCTGAAAATCCTAGTGATAAGTCTCTTGAAAAGAAAAGCCATGTTAAATATTCCTCAAAGGACGTAGCTGATATTGTAAACAGTCAAAAAGAAATAAAAGAAATGTTTTCTCAGCTTGAAGTTATATTAAAAAGGAATTTAAGATTTTCTGAGCAATGCGGTTATATAAATTTAGTAGAAAATTACGGTTTCCCTGTTGCATCGGTTCTTATGTTAGTTCAATACTGCGAAGATATCGGCAAAGCAAGTATCAGATACGTTGAGAGCATTGCTGAATCTTGGTTTGAGCAGGATATTACTTCATACCGTCAGGTTGAGGCTGAAATCATAAAATTAATGAAGCTACACAAAATTGAAAACAAGGTAGCAAAGATTTTTGGGCTTACAACAAACCCTACAAAAAAACAAAAAGAATATATAAGCTCGTGGACAGAATTAGGTTTTGATATTGATATGATCCAGCTTGCATATGAAAAGTGCGTTGACCAGATAAACAAGCTATCTTTCCCATATATAAATAAAATTATCACAAGTTGGGCAAACGATAAGATATTTACTATTGACGAGGTAAATATTCATGACGCTAAAGCTAAAAAAAATAATTCAAAGAATAAAGGTAATAAAGGTAAAGAAAAAGAACATTCCTACGACCTTGACGAGTTTTATGAATTCACTTTAAATCATGTTCCTAAAATAAAAGGAAAGGATAAAAACAAAAATGAATAACAATATATCGCCTTCGGCTTTCACAAAAGCTGCTTCTGAAATTGAGAGCAGACGGAACAATGCTTTTCAAACTCTTGAGCTTCACAAAGCAGAGATCAGTAAAAAAGCTCCGGAAATCGACTCTTTATACAACAGAATTTTTCAGACAAGTATTGATTTATCAAAGGCAATATTGTCTCGCAGTGATAATATTGGAAAAATTATTGACGAGCTGAAAAATAAAAATCTCGAAAACCAACTATTGATAAAAGTAATGCTTAAAGAGTTCGGTTATCCGGAAGATTATCTAAAAGCAAAATTCACCTGTTCTGTTTGCGATGACAGCGGATATGTAAACGGCAGCAGATGCCAGTGCTTTAATGAGCTTATAAAAAAGTACACTGTTGACGAGCTTAACGAAAGCTGTAAAATCGAGCTTCACGATTTTGACGAATTTAATCTTGGTCTGTATTCAAACATACCTGATGAAAAGTCTGGCATTATACCCAGAGAACGAATGAATGAAATTCTTATACAGTGCAAAAATTATGTTGACACTTTTTCAAAAAACTCCTGTTCGTTGTTTTTCTTAGGAAAAACTGGCTTGGGAAAAACCTTTATATCCTCAATGATAGCGAAGTCGCTTATCGAAAAAGGCTTTAATGTTGTATTTGATTCAATAAACAATTTTCTAACTAAGACAGAAAACGAACATTTTGGAAGGAGCAATGGAAATACAGTTGAAACGATCATCAACGCAGACTTGGTAATACTTGACGATTTAGGCTCGGAGTTTTCCACTCCTTTCAATAATTCAACGCTGTATAACATAATAAACACACGAATCAATATGGATGTTCCGACAATCGTTTCTACAAACCTTTCACTTTCAGAACTCAATGAAAAATACGACGACAGAATTATATCAAGGCTCACAGGAATGTTTACGCCATACAGATTTTTCGGAACGGATATAAGACAAGTTAAAAGACGAATGATGGACAGATAAAAAATCAAGGTGAAAAGCAGTATTGCTCTTCACCTTTTTTGTTATTCTTTTTCAGCTTTGTGGAAAACTTTCTTTCCTTTTTTGATTATTACCGCCTTATCAAGATTTACAATAGCCTTCGCATCTAATATCTTTTCATCATTTACTGATACTCCGCCCTGCTGAACAAGACGTCTTGCCTCTCCGTTTGATGCAGCAAGACCGCACTTGACCAAAAGCGTTAGAAGTCCTATACAGCCGTCATCGTTTAAATCGTCAGCGCTGATTTTAGTAGTCGGCATATCATCGCTAACACCCGCTTTGCCGAAAACAGATTTTGCGGCGTTCTGAGCCTTATTTGCTTCATCTTCTCCGTGAACCAGCTTTGTAAGCTCGAAAGCTAAAATCTCTTTTGCTTTATTAAGCTCTGCGCCCTCCATAGTTCTTTCCATTTCCTCTATTTCCTCAATAGGAACAAATGTGAGCATCTTTAAGCATTTTATAACGTCAGCGTCATTTACATTTCTCCAGTATTGGTAAAAATCATACGGAGATGTCTTGTCAGCGTCAAGCCAAACTGCACCCTTTTCTGTCTTACCCATTTTTTTGCCTTCAGAATTGAGCAGCAGAGTAATTGTCATAGCATAAGCGTCTTTACCGAGCTTTCGTCTTATAAGCTCAGTTCCGCCGAGCATATTTGCCCACTGATCGTCTCCGCCGAACTGCATATTACAGCCGTACTTCTGATACAGTACATAAAAGTCATAGCTTTGCATAATCATATAGTTGAATTCAAGGAAAGACAAGCCTCTTTCCATTCTCTGCTTATAGCACTCGTGTGATAACATTCTGTTTACGCTGAAGTGCGGACCGATTTCTCGTAAAACCTCAACGTAATTCAGATCCATAAGCCAGTCGGCATTGTTTACAATAATAGCCTTGTCGTCTGAGAAATCAATAAAACGGCTCATCTGCTTTTTAAAGCAGTCAACATTGTGCTGAATGGTTTCTCTAGTCATCATCTTTCTCATATCAGTTCTTCCAGACGGGTCGCCTATCATAGCTGTTCCGCCGCCGATAAGAACTATTGGCTTATTCCCTGCCATCTGCATTCTTTTCATAAGACAAAGCGCCATAAAATGACCAACGTGCAGACTATCAGCAGTTGGGTCAAAGCCGATGTAGAATGTGGCTTTTCCAGCGTTGACTAATTCCTCAATTTCCTTTTCGTCTGTAAGCTGAGCTAACAGACCTCTTCTTTTCAGTTCCTCAAATAATGTCATTTTTCTTCCTCCGAAATTGTATTTTAATCTTTACAGAAATTTATACCTTAATCACTCATAAACGATGAAATCAAACACTGATTTCAAGAATATCACCCCTTTCTAGTAAAATAAAAATCCTCTGACAAAAGCCAGAGGACGAATAAATCGTGGTACCACCTCAATTTATCACAGCCAAACATTAACTGTGAACTCATAACGCTTTAACGGGCGTCAGACGAATAAACCTACTGAATTTCAGAATATCAGCTCAAAGATGTATTCACAAATCGAGTTATTGCTTTCTCACACCGACCGAAAGCTCTCTTAAAACAACAATGATATGCTACTTGTTCTTATCACAGCCTTTAATTTTTGATATATTAACATATAATTTTCTTATTGTCAAGACCGACGCTTAAATTTATCTGCTAAAAAAGTGCGGTATTTTATCATTGTTTACCGCACTTTTTCAATTAATAATAAATTTCAGAAATTAGCAGAACTGTTTTTTTATCTGCTCCAATGCGCCCTTTTCAAGTCTTGAAACCTGAGCCTGTGAAATACCAATGCTTTTTGCAACCTCTACTTGAGTTTTACCCTGAAAAAATCTTAAACTGAGTATGTTTTTCTCTCTGGGCATAAGCTTTGAAATAGCCTCCTTGAGGGATATTTCATTTAGCCAGCTTATATCATTATTTCCGTCACCTATTTGGTCAAGAACAAATAAAGCGTCTCCAGAATCTGAATATACCGGCTCGTATATCGAAATAGGGTCGCATATAGACTCAAGGGCTGTCACTACATCTGAGGTTTTTGCGTCAATCATCTTTGCTATCTCTTCAATTTTAGGCTCCTTTTGATGCTCGTTTATATACTTCTCCTTTGCCTGCATAGCCTTATATGCCAAATCACGAAGCGAACGGCTTACCCTTATTGGAAAATTATCTCTTAAATACCGTCTTATTTCTCCTAAAATCATCGGAAAAGCATAGGTTGAAAATTTGACGTCGTATTCAAGAGAAAAATTATCTATTGCCTTTATTAGCCCTACAACTCCTACTTGAAATAAATCATCAGGAGACTCTCCTCTCCCCGCAAACATCTGCAAAACGCTTAAAACAAGCCTTAGATTACCGTTTATCAGTTCGTCTCTTGCATTTTTATCGCCGTCCCTTACCTTCTTTAACAGCTCCAACTTTTCAGATTCCTTTAACGTGGGCAGCTCAGAAGTATTTACCCCGCTTATCTCAACTTTATTATACTGCATTTTTAATCTTCTCCAACAATTAGTTTAATATAATTATTGGCTGTGAGATTTTCTTATATGCAAAAAATCAAAATGATTGCAAGGTCAATTTCTGGTAAAAAAACACCTGCTAGATTTAACATAGCAGGTGAAAAGCATAAATATAAAAGAAATGGAAGTATAAAGCAAATAATCTTACTTAATTTCAAGCCTTCTTGATTCAGGCTCTGTCTTAGCCTTCTTAGGCAAATCAAGCGTTAGTATACCGTTTTTGTACTCTGCTTGAATAGCCTCAGAATCTATATTTGAAATATCATATCTTCTCTGATATGAGCCGTATGAACGCTCTCTGCAAATATAGTTGCCGTCCTTGTCCTTATCCTCCTTCTCAGACTTATGTGTAGCCGATAATGTCAGATAATCTCCGTTTATATCAATGTTTATGTCCTCTTTATCAAAACCCGGCAATTCAGCCTCAAGAACAAATTTATCGCCCTTGTCGCAAATATCAGTTCTGCATGACCTTAAATCGTTCGATGGCTTTGTGTTAAAAAAGTCCTTTTCAAACTCGTGAAAAACATTGAACAAATCGTATGTGCTTCTTTCAAATGGTGTTAATCCGTATAACATAATAAATTCCTCCTGATAAAGTTTTAGTTTTGTTTGTTTACTCGTTTTATAAATCCTTGTTCATCGGAATCACTTCTTTCCTTTCAACAATTACATAATATTGCTCTATTGTGTTAGTTTTGTGAAAGTTTAATGATATTAAGATGAAAATTAGCACTCCATTAATGCGAGTGCTAGCATTTATAATTTTTGAGTGCTAACATATCTTTTCTAAGTTATCCTTTATTGTTTTTAGTATTCTCTTTTCCAGCCTAGATATGTATGACTGCGATATGCCAACTATATCCGCAACCTCTTTTTGGGTCATTTCTCTCTGACCCAAAAGACCAAAGCGCATCTTCATAATCTGTTTTTCCCTGTCTCCCAGCTTTTCTATTTCAATCAAAACTAACTCTTTCTCGACCTCGTTTTCAATTCCCCTTATTACTACGTCCTCATCTGTGCCTAGAATATCAGAAAGTAGAAGTTCATTTCCGTCCCAGTCGACATTAAGAGGCTCGTCAATTGAAATATCGTTTCTGTATTGGTTTGACTTTCTTAAAAACATAAGTATTTCATTTTCAATACACCGTGAGGCATATGTCGCAAGCTTTATATTTTTATCTACTTGAAATGTGTTTACAGCTTTGATTAAGCCTATAGTTCCTATTGAAATCAAATCCTCTATCCCAATGCCGGTAGATTCAAACTTCTTCGCTATGTAAACTACAAGTCTCAGATTATGGACGATAAGCGTTTCTCTGCCTCGCTTATCGTTGTTCTTTATTTGCTCAAATGCTTTTTGTTCTTCCTCTGCTGTGAGCGGCGGAGGAAGGGACTCTGCGCCGTTTATGTAATCTATATATTTTTTATTTCTGTTAAGAAGAATAGTTATTTTGCTTAATATTTTATTGAATAATAAATTTAATTTCATTTTGTTTTGCCTTTTAAAAGCTTATCTCCTCTCTAATTTTATTTAAACCTAATATTAAATTCAGCTTAATATACTTGGGTTAAATATCGCCGATGGCTCATCTGTTTCACTGCTTACTATACCTATACACGCTCTCACCTCTTTACAGTTTCCGTTTTCATCTTCTATTTTAATTTCCTGCACTGATTTAATAGGTATAAGACTGTCTCCTGCAACAGTGGCATACGGTATAAGCCTAAAGCCGGTGTTTACATTCTGGTTTAGAAGTTCATTATATAAACCCATAAGTTCGTTACTTTTGCATACTACAACTGAACGTCCTGAAAAATAATCATATAAATTATTCCCCGTATCGACTATTCCCTTAAATGAATATTCTTTGTTAAACAGATTAAAGGATATCGTATATAAGCCTGACAGATTTCTTCTGTTCATTAAAAAGTAATCAGCTATAGTCATTATAAAGTAAACAAAAATAGTGATTATTATAAGCATTATCAAAGATATATCAAAGTATACGGTGAAATTCTTTACATATATCATTCTGCCGCCTGAGAGTTTCCATATAAAAAAGCAAATACCTGTAAAAATAATATTGATAAGAATAAACGTAAGCGAGTATTTTATAATATCGTATTTGTCTTTTGAAAAGCCGCAGATATAAATTATTATAAAAACGGCTGCAAGCTTAAACAGCATTATTATGTAATCATTTATTGGAAGTAAAATCAAAAGTGCAGAAAAACCTCCTGCCGCTGATGAAAACGCAATACGTTTTGCGTTTGTATTTATGTGAAATACTAAGCATAATATTTTAATAAAGAAATATGTAAAATATATATTCGTAATAACCAAAACATCAGCATAAATGCACTTCAAAAAGCTTCACCTCACGCTTTATGAATATTATAATCCAAGCCTTTTAATAAAAATGTCGATTTTAAAGCATAAAAAATGCACCTGCAAAAAATTGCAGGTGCATTTAAAAATATATTAAATCAGTTTTCAATAAATACTTTAAAAGCCTTATAAGCCATATATGTGTCTATTTTTGAAGTTATCTCGAAAGGCGCGTGCATTGAAAGTACCGGAACTCCTACATCAATTACATCAATGTTGAGGTTCGCTAAATACATAGCTACCGTTCCGCCGCCGCCTAAATCAACCTTTCCCAACTCTCCTGTCTGCCAGATAACATTTTTGCTGTCTAATAGATTTCTTATCCTTGCAACAAATTCCGCAGAGGCGTCAGACGTGCCTGATTTTCCTCTTGAGCCTGTAAATTTAGTTACGCATACGCCGTAGTTGATTTTTGATGCATTTCTGATTTCCAGAACATCGGGGAATGTAGGATCAAAAGCAGCGTTCACATCAGCAGATAGACACTCGGACGCAGATATGACCTGTCTTGGCTTTCCTCCCAGCTTTTCAGCTAAATCGTAAAGAAAATATTTTAAATACGAGCTGTTAAGTCCTGTATTGCCGTCACTACCTGTTTCCTCTTTATCAGTTAAGACTGTTACAGCGGTTCTCTTTGGAGCTTTATCACAATCAAGAAGCGCTTTAAGAGCAGTATAAGCACAAACTCTGTCGTCTTGTCCGTAAGAGCCTATCATACTTCTGTCAAAACCGATATCCTTTGCCTTAAAAGCAGGTACTGCCTCAAGCTCTGCTGAAATAAAATCGTCCTCATCAATTCCGTATTTTTCATTGAGGATTTTGATAATATTCAGCTTGACCATTTCCGATTCCTTGTCATCTTTAAACGGTCTTGAGCCAATAATTATATTAAGCTCCTCACCCTTAACGCCCTCTGATAGATTTCTTTTCATTTGCTGAGTTGCTAAATGAGGAAGTAAATCGCAGACGCAGAATACCGGGTCAGATTCGTCCTCGCCGATTTTCACCTCTATCTTTTCATTCTTGGAATTTATAATAACGCCGTGAAGCGACAACGGAATTGTCGTCCACTGGTATTTTTTTATTCCGCCGTAGTAATGAGTTTTGAAAAATCCGATTTGGTTATCCTCATAAACAGGGTTCTGCTTTAAATCAAGTCTCGGTGAATCAATGTGTGCAGCGTTTATTCTGAAACCCTTGCTAACGTCTTCACTTCCGATAATTGCGGCAATAATTGCTTTTCCCCTGTTGTTAATGTAAATTTTATCTCCGGGATTTAACTCTTTATCAAAATTATATTGAACAAATCCATTTTCTTCAAGGAGCTTTACAGCTTCGCATACTGCCTCCCTTTCGGTTTTTGCGGCATTAAGAAAATTCATATACCCTTTGCAGAAATCATCTGCTTTACTTATTTCACTGTCGTCTAATAAAAAAACAGCATTCTTCTTTTTAGTAAACAGCTCCTTTTTTAAGTCCTTAGCCTTAGATTCTGACATTGAAATCATCCTTTCTGTTTTATCTGTATAGTCTGTTATACTCTTTATAAGCACTTATAACCTTGTTTATGTAATGCCTTGTATCAGAATATTCGCTCGGTATATTATCAAGATTTAAGTTATCTTCATCAAGAACTCCGCTGTATAACCAGCCTCTGACTTCGGTCATACCTGCATGATAAGCAGCTATTGTAAGCTCATATGAGCCAAACTGCTTATACAAATAATCCAAATACCATGTTCCGTACATTATGTTATATTCCGGTTCATACATATCCGAATATTTAAGACCTTTGTTGTCCTCGATATTATTGCTTACCTCTTTAAATGCAATAGGCATAAGCTGCATCAGCCCAACTGCCCCGACATTTGACCGTGCGTCGGGATCAAATCCGCTTTCGGTTTTAATAACAGCGTATATGAAATTTTCGTCTATATCATATTCTTCGCTGTATCTCTCTACATATTCAGAATACTTCTTAGGGTAAACATTTTTCTTCAAAAATGCCGGCACCGACTTGTAAACGGCAAATGCAACAACAGAAAGAATTATTAAAACTAATAAAAAAACAGCTCCTCTATTCTTCCTCTTTGCTCTTCTTGTCATTGTAAATCTCCTTAATGCTCTGTGCAGTTAAAATGGTCTTTTTTATTAATTCATCTTCACTGCCGTTATTCTCTATAATAAAATCACTGTTATCTTTAAAAAACTTCTCACTAAACTGAGATGAAAACCTTTTTTCAGCTTCTTCTTTAGAAATTTTATCCCTTTTCATAATTCTATCAAGTCTTAAAGTCTTATCCGATATAACGCTGACTATCTTATCACAGCTTTTATTGAGTCCGCTTTCAAATAAAGTAGGCGCATCAACGACAATCAGCTTATTACTACCGATTCTCGCAATTTGCTTGTCGATCTCTTCGATTATATACGGAAAAGTTATTTCCATAAGCTTGTCAAGCTTTTCTCTGTCTGCAAAGACTAACGAACCCAGCTTGCGCCTGTTTAAAACGCCGTTTTCTATATATTCTTCACCAAACGCTGTTTGAAGTTCATCAATACAAGCCTTGCTGTTCTCAGTAATATATTTTGAAACTGAATCTGCATTTATAATCTGAAAACCAAGTGACTTAAAAGTATCACAAACGGTTGTTTTTCCTGCGCCGCTTTGACCTGTAAGCCCGATAATATAAGACTTCATTCAGTCACCTTCTTTAATAACTTTAAATCCCGACGCACGAAGCATTCTGTTATAAACAGCAAGTCCTATTCCCTCTTTTGAAGGACATCTCGCATAAACCTTTTTTGCTCCAATTTTGTCAATTTCTCTTAAAACTGCAAAAATTCTTTCTGCCTGCTGTTCGCTGCTGCCGCCGTACTTTATAGACTTAATATCTTTTGAGATAATATCACCGTCAAAAATCAAAGCGTATGTGTCAGCAGAATTTCTTTCACTTATATATCTTTCAAAGAATTCAGCCGAACCATCTATAAGAGTAACATCAGCCTTAGGCGAGTAATGCTTATATTTCATACCCGGTGATTTTACCCTCGTATCATTTGAAATAACTTCTAAAACTCCCTTGTCGATAATCACCTTTGATGTGACCGTCTTTAAATCATCAACAGAAATCCTGCCCGGTCTTAACAATCTGATTATATCACCTTCAAAAGAGATAACTGTCGATTCAACGCCGACAGAACATTTTCCGCCGTCAAGTATAGCGGGTATTCTGCCGTTTAAATCGTCATAAACGTGACCTGCCGTTGTAGGACTTGGACTTCCGGACAAATTAGCAGATGGTGCCGCAAGAGGCAAACCGCTCGCTCTAATAAGCTCTCTTGCAATCTCATTAGACGGCAGTCTTATACCTACTGTTTCAAGACCTCCGCTTGTAACAGACGGTATCTTATCGCTTTTTGGCAAAACAACCGTCAAAGGTCCGGGCCAAAATCTTTTGCATACGTCAAATGCAATAGCAGGAACATCTTTTACTAAACCTTTGAGCATTTCTATATCCGCAATATGAACAATCAAAGGGTTGTCAGCAGGGCGCTTCTTAGCCGCAAAAATCTTTTTTACAGCAACCTCATCAAAAGCGTTTGCGGCAAGACCATATACAGTTTCAGTGGGCATTCCTACAACCTCTCCGCTTTTAATCAGTTCAGCGCAGTAGCTTATATTTTCCTTTGTAGGCTTTAAAACTTTAGTTTTCATAAAACGTATACCGATCAGTTTTCGCTCTCCTGCATAGCAAGCTTTGCAGCCTGATCAGCAGTTGCCAGAGCGTCGATAACCTCGTCCATATTGCCGTTTAAAAATTGCTCTAATCTGTATATTGTAAGACCTATCCTATGATCTGAAACTCTGCCCTCAGGGAAATTGTAAGTTCTAATTCTCTCAGAGCGATCCCCTGTTCCGACTTGAGAACGCCTTACAGCCGCAATTTCATTTTCCTGAGCTCTTTGCTGTTCCTCATAAAGCTTTGAACGCAGAACCTTTAACGCTCTTTCCTTGTTCTTATGCTGGCTTCTCTCGTCCTGACATTCAACAACTAAACCGGTCGGGAGATAAGTTATTCTCACAGCAGACTCGGTTTTATTTATATGCTGTCCGCCTGCTCCCGACGCTCTGAAAACATCAATTTTCAAATCGGTAGACTCATTTATCTCAAACTCAACATCATCAGCCTCAGGCAACACAGCAACTGTTACAGTTGATGTATGAACCCTGCCCTGAGACTCAGTCTCGGGAACTCGCTGTACTCTGTGAACTCCGCTTTCATACTTTAGCCTTGAGTATGCGCCCTCACCCTGAATACTGAATGATATTTCTTTGAAACCGCCAAGCTCTGTTTCATTAGCGTTAATTACCTCAATACTCCAGCCGTTTCTTTCGGCATACATAGTGTACATTCTATAAAGGGAATTTGCAAAAAGCGAAGCCTCTTCTCCGCCTGCTCCTCCTCTTATCTCAACTATAACATTTTTATCATCGTTGGGGTCTTTTGGCAAAAGCAGAATTTTCAGCTCCTCAGTTAAAGCCTCCTCCTGCTCTTTTGACTCATCATACTGAAGCTGTACCATTTCCTTGAATTCCTTATCCAGTCCGCCTGCGTCAAGAAGCTCTACAGCCTCGTCGAACGATTCTTTTGCCTTTTTATATTCTCTGAACTTCTCTATTATCGGAGTAATGCTCTTATACTCCTTCATAAGTGATGTATAAAGCGCCTGATCATTGACAACATCAGGCTCCATAAGCTTATTATTTATTTCTTCATATCTTTCCTCAAGCGCTTTTAGCTTTTCAAACATAAATATTCTCCTATAAATTATATTATATATTTAAGATTATGACTGAATGTCTTAAATTGCTAGGTATCCTCATCTCTGATAACAGATTTTATGTTTTTCTCAGCTTTTGAACGTGCTATCATAAATTCACGTCCGCAGCCTATACACCTAAGTTTAAAATCCATTCCCGAACGCAGAACAAACATTTTCTTTTCCCCGCACGGATGCTTTTTCTTCATAATTAATATATCATCAGGTCTTATATCCGTAATTATCACTCCTGTTAATAATATGAAAATATTTCAACTCAAGATGTTAGTATATCATATATTTATCAAAAAAGCAAATAGAACTTCTTATTTTCTTGCCTTTATCAATAAAGGCATAATTGACATTTTGCCTTCATAGTATTAGATATAAAACTTTTTATACAGTATATTATGATTATTGTCAGAAAAGTATAAAACAAACAGTTACATTGCGCTTTTTATTGTATAAATACAAAAGCTCAATCACAAAGGAAGGAATGATAATTTAATGAAAAATTATATGCCTGAGGGCAAACTGATAAGTAACAACACCAACAAAAGCTACTTAAAATCCATATCAACATTAAATGAAGCAAAAGAAGCCGGCGTTATTTTAGAGGCAAAAGCTTTAATGTGCGACTGCGAGCACAATATTGTAGTAGATATTCCATTTGCGAAAGCTATAATCCCAAGAGTAGAGGGTGCTATAGGTATTGAGACCGGCGAGACAAAGGATATTGCCCTGCTATCAAGAGTAAACAAGCCTGTATGCTTTAAGGTTATGGATATAATTACAAATGACAGTGATGAAACTTTAGTGATACTTTCAAGAAAAGCCGCACAGGAGGAGTGCATTGCAAATTATATAAACAATCTTGAAAGCGGAGATGTAATTCCAGCAAAAATAACTCATATAGAACAGTTCGGATGCTTTGTTGATATTGGCTGCGGTGTTGCGTCTCTTATCCCCATAGACGCTATTTCCGTATCAAGAATATCACACCCGTCGGACAGATTTTACAACGGTCAGGATATTTACGCTGTAGTTAAAGGAAGAGAAAACGACAGAATTTTTCTAACGCATAAAGAGCTTTTAGGCACATGGTCTGAAAATGCCGAACTGTTTGAAGTCGGTCAGACAGTGGGAGGTATTATCCGTTCAATAGAGGACTATGGGATTTTTATTGAGCTTACTCCAAATCTCGCCGGTCTTGCAGAGCCAAAGGATAATGTACATATAGGTCAGTCTGCGAGTGTTTTCATAAAATCAATTATACCAGAAAAGATGAAAGTCAAACTTATCATTGTTGATGTTTTTTCATCCAGCGGATTTGATAAATCTCTAAATTACTATATAACCGAAGGTCATATTGATAAGTGGAATTACTCAACAGAAGAATGTCACAAGCAAATATATACCGAGTTTTAAATAAAAAGGCTAAGGAATCTTATAACTCCTTAGCTTTTCTTTTTTATATTACTGTCCCTTTATCTTTTTTCTATATTGTAAAGCCGTCTGTTCCTGCTTATTATCCCCGAACTCGTAATAAACTCTGTCTTTTAAATTATCGGGAAGATACTGCTGCTTAACATAATGATTAGGAAAATCGTGAGGGTATTTATAGTTTTGCCCTTTAACCTCTGCGTCGTCGCCGTCAAAATGAACATTCTGAAGCTGTCTCGGTATAGCACCCGACAGCCCCTTTTCAATATCGTCCATCGCAGAGTTGATAGCCATATATGCGCTGTTAGACTTTGGTGCGGTACACAAAAGAATAATAGCCTCTGCAATCGGTATTCTCGCTTCTGGAAGTCCTAGCTGAAGTGCACTGTCTACACACGATTTTACAATAGAAACTGCCATAGGATAAGCAAGCCCAATATCTTCTGACGCTACTACCAGCAGACGTCTGCAAAGAGAAGTAAAATCCCCTGCTGTCATCAGTCTTGCTGCATAATGCAAAGCTGCGTTTTCATCGCTTCCCCTGATAGACTTCTGAAATGCAGACAAAATATCGTAATGCTCATCGCCGTCTTTGTCATAACGCATATTGCTTTTCTGTGTAAGCAGTTTAACATTATTAAGCGTAATTTCCAAGCATTCACCATTTTTATCAGCAGACAAAACGCACAGCTCTACTGTATTAAGCGATTTTCTCACATCTCCTCCGCAGCCGGTGGAGATATAGTCAACAACTCCGTTTTCAAGTCTGAGCCTTACGCCCATCTCATCAGCAATTATCTGAAACGCACGTTTTACAGCAGGAATGACATCAACTGAACTCACCTGCTTAAACTCAAAAACCGTAGAACGGCTTATAATTGCGTTAAACACATAAAAGTACGGGTTTTCAGTAGTAGACGCAATAAGCGTTATCTTACCGTTTTCTATATATTCAAGCAAAGACTGCTGCTGCTTTTTATTGAGGTACTGAATTTCATCTAAATAAAGCAGTATACCGTTAAAGCCCTCAAAAGTCTCAGTCTCTGCAATAATATCTTTAATGTCATTAATTGACGCAGATGTGCCGTTTAGTTTGTACATTTTTAAGTTAGTATTGTCAGCAATAATTCTAGCAACAGTTGTTTTTCCCGTTCCCGAAGGACCATAGAAAATCATATTCGGTATCTGACCGCTTTCTATTATTCTTCTAAGCGGCTTGTCCTTACCCAACAAATGAGATTGACCGACAACTTCATCAAGCGTTTTCGGTCTTATACGGTCTGCCAAAGGCTTGTTCACTGTCGGTCAACTCCTTAAATTATATTTTATTAATTAGTATAAAGGATACTTCTTGCAAAGATCATTAACTTTTTCTCTGACTTCGTCTGCCTTATTTTCAAAATCAGTAGCCGTCAGATAAATGCACTCTGCAATAACCTCCATATCATCCTCTTTAAGTCCTCTTGTTGTAACGGCAGGTGTACCAACTCTTATTCCGCTTGTTATAAACGGACTTTGAGGATCGTTCGGAATAGCGTTTTTATTAACTGTGATGTAAACCTCGTCAAGTCTGTGCTCTAATTCCTTACCTGTAATATTAAAAGGCTGCAAATCAACAAGTGCTAAATGGTTGTCCGTTCCGCCTGAGACTAGTCTGAAACCTCTTTTTACAAGTCCCTCCGAAAGAGCTTTTGCGTTTAAAACTACCTGATGCTGATATTCCTTAAACTCAGGCTTTAATGCCTCGCCAAAGCATACTGCCTTACCTGCTATAACGTGTTCCAGCGGACCGCCCTGTGTTCCCGGGAAGATAGCTTTGTTGATTTTCTTAGCAATTTCCTCGTCATTGGTAAGAATTAGTCCTCCTCTTGGACCTCTCAAAGTTTTGTGAGTAGTAGTCGTAACAACATCAGCGTATGGCACAGGCGACGGATGTTCGCCTGCAGCAACAAGACCTGCGATGTGCGCCATATCAACCATAAAATATGCGCCGACTGATTTTGCAATGTTTGAAATTCTCTCAAAATCAATAATTCTAGGGTAAGCCGATGCTCCCGCTACAATTAGCTTTGGCTGGCACTCTTTTGCTTGATTTTCTAACTCATCGTAGTCAATTCTTTCGTTATCGCCCAACTCATAAGAAACAAAATTAAAATACTTTCCGCTCATATTTACAGGGCTTCCGTGAGTTAAGTGACCGCCGTGTGCAAGACTCATACCCATAATTGTGTCGCCCGGATTGACCAGTGCAAAGTAAGTTGCGATATTAGCCTGAGCTCCCGAGTGGGGCTGAACATTTGCATACTTTGCTCCAAAAAGCTTGCAGGCTCTTTCTATTGCAATATTTTCAACAACGTCAACGCACTGACATCCGCCGTAATATCTTTTTCCCGGATAACCCTCTGCATATTTATTTGTTAAAACGCTTCCCATTGCAGCCATAACGGCACCTGAAACAATATTTTCACTTGCTATAAGCTCGAGGTTTCTCCTCTGGCGTGCAAGCTCGGCGTCCATAGCCTCTCCTACTTCTTTATCATACTTTTTTACATAACCAATTGAATCCATCATTTCCATAGTCTTCTACTCCTTATATAATTAATATAAATATTATATACTAAATTTCATTCTATTTCAAGTTATTTTACATTATTTTTCTACGCCCTCTATTTATTGACTCTCTTGACAAAATTAAGATATTATTTTATAATGTGCCTGTAATTATTAAGTAACAAGGTGAAACTTAACTATGAATAAAAAGGCTGTTATAGCTATGAGCGGAGGCGTTGATTCAAGCGTAGCCGCTTATTTAATAACCAAACAGGGATATGAGTGCATCGGCGCTACAATGAAGCTGTTTAACAACGAGGATATCGGCGTTTCCAGAAAGTACACCTGCTGTTCTGCTGAAGATGTTGATGACGCAAGAAGCGTTGCATATTCTCTTGATATACCATACTATGTTTTTAATTTTTCTGAAAGCTTTAAAGAAAAAGTAATAGACAAGTTTGTATATGCCTATGAAAACGGAATGACGCCTAATCCTTGTATAGACTGCAACCGCTATCTGAAATTTGAAAAGCTGTTTTTGCGTGCAAAAGAATTAGACTTTGATTACGTTGTAACAGGGCACTACGCCCAAATTGAATTTGACAAAGAGAATATCCGTTATTTGCTCAAAAAAGCCGTAGACAAAACAAAAGACCAAAGCTATGTTTTGTATAGTATGACTCAGGAACAGCTTAAACACACTTTGTTTCCTTTAGGAGGAATGGAAAAAACAGAAGTAAGGAAAATCGCAGAAAAAAAAGGCTTTGTAAATGCAAATAAGCACGACAGTCAGGACATATGCTTTGTTCAGAATAAAAAATATTATGATTTTATTGAGCAGTATACCGGCAGATCTTATCCTAAAGGTAATTTCGTTGACTTAAACGGCAATGTTCTAGGTACGCATGAAGGAATTATTCGCTATACAATAGGTCAGCGGCGAGGTCTTGGCGTATCAATCTCAAATAACCCTACCTTTGTTCTATCGGTTGATCCCGAACTAAACACCGTCACTCTCGGCAGAGAGCAGGATTTATACACCAAAACGCTTACAGCAAAAAACATAAACCTAATATCAAAAGAAAAACTTACCACACCTTTGAGGGTTAAAGCAAAGGTTCGTTACCGTCAAGCAGAACAGTGGGCAACAGCAGCACAGCTTGATGACGACACCCTTTTGATCGAATTTGACGAGCCGCAGAGAGCTGTTACAAAAGGTCAGGCGGTTGTTTTATATGATGGAGACATTGTTGTAGGAGGAGGTATTATACAATAGCGAATTCTGACATTAACAATATTCTTTCTTGAAATGACATTTCTATTGTGTTATACTATATATAAATTAGATTTTTTACAGAAGGAGCATTAATATGCCGATTAGAATACCGAACAACCTTCCTGCATTTTCGGTTTTTGAAGAGGAAAACATATTTGCCATACCTAAAGAAAGAGCTGAACATCAAGACATAAGACCGCTTGAGATTGCTATTGTAAATCTTATGCCAAAGAAAATTGAAACTGAGACACAATTTTTAAAACTCTTATCCAACACGCCATTGCAGGTAAATATTGAGCTTATTCAAATGGCATCGCACAAATCTAAGAATACTCCAATGGAGCATTTGCTTTCATTTTATAAGACTTTTGACGAGATAAAAGACAATAGATATGACGGTATGATAATTACAGGCGCTCCTGTTGAACAAATGGATTACGAGGAAGTTGATTATTGGAATGAGCTCTGTGAAATATTCGAGTGGTCAAAGACAAATGTTTATTCAACTATCCACGTTTGCTGGGCGGCTCAGGCAGGTCTTTACTACCATTACGGAATACCAAAATATCCGCTTGAGAAAAAAATGTTCGGTGTGTTTCCTCATAGAGTCTTGCACCCTAAGCATCCTCTTTTAAACGGTTTTGATGATGTTTTTTTAGTTCCTCACTCAAGATATACCGAAGTGAGAAAAGAGGATATTGAAAAGGTAAAAGAGCTTACTATACTTACAGAATCCGATATAAGCGGAGTACATATCATCGCAGATAAAACGGACAGGCAGTTCTTTTTGACAGGACATTCCGAATATGATAAGAGAACGCTTGAAAACGAATACCGTCGTGACTTAGAAAAAGGTCTTGATATAGACATACCTTATAATTACTTCCCTGATGATAATCCGAATAACAAGCCGGTACATTCGTGGGTCTGCCATGCAAATCTTATGTTTTCAAACTGGCTTAACTATTTAGTATATCAAGCAACGCCTTTTGACTTAAATAATCTCAAAAAAATATAGAAATATAAAAAGCTCCCGACAAACGGGAGCTTTATTTTATCCTATTCTTCTTGCCTTATTCGCTCTGTAGATTTCCGGCTCTTCGCCGTTTGTAACACAGTTTTCGTTAATTATTACGCTTACAATATCGTCTTCAGACGGAGATGTAAACATAACATTCATAAGTATTCCCTCGACAACTGCCCTAAGACCTCTTGCGCCGGTTTTTTGAGCAAGTGCTTTTTTGGCAATCGCAGATTTGGCTTCTTCCGTAAAAACAAGTTCAATGTTGTCATAGTCAAACAGCTTTGTAAACTGCTTGATAAGGGAATTCTTAGGCTGAGTAAGAATTTTAACCAAAGCGTCTTCGTCTAAATCATTTAAAACAGTGATAACAGGTAGCCTGCCTACAAGCTCCGGTACCATACCGTACTTGACCAGATCCTGCGGCTCGACTTTCTCAAAAACATTCGTACTTTTTTTATCACTTTTTGATTTTATTTCGCTTCCAAAGCCCAGCGATGATTTGTCAGTTCTTTTGTTGATGATTTTAGAAAGACCGTCAAATGCTCCGCCGCATATAAAAAGAATATTATTAGTATCGATTTGAATAAACTCCTGAGTAGGATGCTTTCTTCCGCCCTGAGGCGGTACATTTGATACACAGCCCTCTATTATTTTCAAAAGAGCCTGCTGTACGCCCTCTCCGCTGACGTCACGGGTAATAGAGGTGTTCTCGCTTTTTCTTGCGATTTTATCTATTTCGTCAATATATATTATACCCCTCTGCGCAGCTTCAATATCATAGTCAGCCGCCTGAATCAGCCTTGTAAGCACATTCTCTACATCGTCTCCGACATATCCTGCCTCTGTAAGCGTTGTTGCGTCTGCTATGGCAAAGGGTACGTTTAGTATCTTTGCAAGAGTTTGAGCTAACAGAGTTTTACCTGTTCCAGTTGGTCCTAAAAGAAGAATGTTACTCTTTTGAATTTCAACATCGTTATCGTTATTTTCCTTGTTATTTAAAATTCTCTTATAATGATTGTATACAGATACAGCTAGAGAAATCTTAGCCTCATCCTGTCCGATAACATATTGATCGAGAACATTTTTTATTTCAATAGGTTTAGTTAGAGCAATTTTCTTTTTTTCTTCAGTTGTTTCCTTCTTTGATTTGGTTTGACTCCTTCTATCAATGTAACGGGCAGCGTCGCCCTGCTGTGCCATAATATCAAAGCAGAGCATTACACAGTTATCGCATATATGCACATCGCCTGCCGAAAACAAGTGTCTGACCTCGTTCTCGGCATTTCCGCAAAAACTACAGAAATTCAAACCGTTCTTGTTAGACATAAGCACCGTCCTTATCTCTTTGTAATAACCTTATCTACCAATCCGTACTGCATAGCCTGCTCTGCTGTCATATAATTATCTCTTTCACAATCTTTGTGAATTGTTTCAATGTCCTTTGAGCAGTTCTCTGCCAAAATTCTTTCAAGTCTCTCTCTAGTTTTAAGCATATTGTCAGCGTGTATCTGTATATCCGTCTGCTGACCGCTTAAGCCGCCTCCTGAAATCAACGGCTGATGAATCAAAATCTCACTGTTAGGCAAAGCAAATCTCTTTCCCTTTGCTCCGCTTGAAAGCAGGAAAGAACCGAATGATGCCGCAAGACCAATACAAATAGTAGAAACATCGCATTTAATATACTGCATTGTATCGTAAATTGCAAATCCGGCAGTAACAGATCCTCCCGGACTATTTATATAAAGGTCTATATCCTTGTCAGGATCCTGACCCTCCAGATATAAAAGCTGTGCAACCACAACGCTTGCAACAGAATCATCAATAGGTCCTGTAAGCATTACTATTCTGTCATTTAAAAGTCTCGAAAAAATATCGTAGCTTCTTTCTCCGTGACTGGTTTGTTCAACTACATAAGGTACAAGTGTCGACATAATATCTCCTCCATTTTAATTTGTTCATATACGCTTATCGCCCACAATAACTGCGGGCGAATTACTTTTACTTGATTTTAGCAGAATCTTTTACCAAGTCTGCCGCCTTTGCGACTGCTAAGTCCATTTTTAATGCGTCAGCAGTTACGTAAGACTTGACCTGTTCAATATCCATTTTGTAGTTATCAGCCATTTTCTTGAACTCTTCTTCAACATCATCATCAGGAACTTCAATGTTTTCAGCTTTTACGACCTGTTCAAGAGCAAGTCTGAGCTTTACCTGCTTTTCAGCCTGCTCACGATAGGTTTTTTTCAAAGTGTCCATATCAGAGCCTGTATACTGAAGGTACATATCTAAGCTGATACCCTGCTGTGCAAGTCTCTGTGACATATCCTGAATCATCTCTTCAACTCTGTTGTCATACATTACCTCAGGAATTTCACCCTCAACATTGTCAATGATTTGGTCAAACAGCGTGCCCTCGACCTCAGAATCCGCTTTCTTTTCCTCTGCTTCCTCCAACTTTTTCTTAACGTCTTCCTTTAACTGTTCAACTGTATCAAACTCGGTCGTGTCTTTTACAAAATCATCGTCTAGCTCCGGAAGCTCCTTAGCCTTGATTTCATGCAGCTTGATTTTGAATACCGCGTCTTTGCCTGCCAATTCCTCAGCGCCATAATCCTCCGGGAAAGTAACATTTATATCAAATTCATCTCCTACACTATGACCGCATACCTGCTCCTCAAATCCCGGAATAAACTGACCGCTTCCCAGCGAAAGAGTAAACTTCTCAGCCTTTCCGCCCTCAAAAGGTACACCGTCCTTATATCCGTCAAAATCAATAACAACGTCGTCACCGTTTTGGCAAGGTCTGTTGTCAACGTCAATGATTCTCATACCCTTTTGTCTTAAATTTTCAATATCCTTGTCAATATCCTCATCAGTTACAGCTTTGACAGTTTTTGTTGCTTCTAATCCTTTATACTTTTCAATTTTAACCTCAGGCTTTGTTATGCAAGTTACCTTGATTTCCAGACCTTTTTCTTTATCGACAGAAACTACCTCTACATCAGGTCTTGTAACAAGCTCAAAGCCAGCCTCTGCAACAGCTGTATCTACCTCTCCTGGCACTAAAGCGTTTACAGCATCCTCATAGAAAACGCCTTCTCCGTATTCTTTTTCAATTATCTTTCTTGTTGCCTTTCCCTTTCTAAAGCCGGGAACAGAAATGTTTTTCTTTTTCATCTGATATGCCTTTTCAACCGCAGCCTCAAAAGCCTCCGCTGAAATCTCTATCTCCAACTCGTGTTTATTTGTCTCTACTTCCTTATTTGATTTTACACTCATATTGACATCCTCCAAATTTTTAAAATATCTAAAATATTATATCACAGCATAAATTATATTTCAAGACAAATTTGTAAAAAATTAATCTAAAACTATGTCAGAAATATCCAAAGGATCAAATTCTAAATAATCACTTGACACAAGCCTGTACAAAATATCATCTACAATTCCGTCTACAGCGTAATTCGCAGCGCTGCCGTGAATATGTCCATAAAAGCATTTTTTTATATTATACTTCTCAATGACCTCAAGAATTTCATAGTTTTTGTCGTTAGCATAAATCGGCGGATAATGCAAAAATACGACAGGCTTTAAATTTTCTTTTAAAGCAGATTGTATAGACATCTCAAGTCTGCCGGCTTCTCTTAACAGCACCTTTCTATCAGCTGAAACTCCATTTTCATTTATCCAGCCCCTTGTACCGCAAATGCCTATATCGCCGTACTTATAATGGTTGTTATTTAATATCGAAAATGTCTTAAATCCGTTTTCTTCAAAAAAACTATCCATCTTCGTCTTGGTTTCCCACCAGTAATCGTGATTGCCTTTTAGCAAAATTTTATTTCCGTTTAAATTTTCAACAAACCGAAAATCAGGAACAGCCTCTTCTAAATTTATTGCCCAGGAAAAATCACCGGGAAGTACAACAGTATCATCAGGCTTTATTTTTTTTTGCCAATTTTCCGCCAAACGATCCTGATAATTATTCCAGCCTTTGAAAATATCCATAGGCTTGTTTACTCCAAATGATAAATGAAGATCTCCAATAGTAAATAATGACAAAACCAGTCCTCCAACTTTACGAAAAATTATGAATACTATTTAGTGTTCTGCTAATAATAATTTTGCAAGATCAAGCTTGCGAAAGGAGATTTTATTATGCAAAATCATAAGATTCAAGGAATCAACTGTGATGTTTCAAGCTGTGTTTACAACAGAGATAACTGCGAATGTGTAGCAGGCAAGGTAGATATTTGCTGCTGCTGCGACAAGCCAGACTGTTGTGATGAAACAATATGCAGAACCTTCAAGCCAAAAGGCTAAATAATAAAATCACAGAAAATCGTCTGTCTTTATCGGCAGACGATTTTACATATAATCCTTTTATATTCCCAGTGACTTCAAAACAAAATCTTTCATATCAGACTTTTCAATAGTATCTTTAAACCTGATTTCCTTATCTTTAAGCTCCGCCAAAGACTTTGGAACTTCAAGCTTTGAAACCTCATAAAGCTTATCTACAAGCTCAAATTCATCTAATGAAGAGTCAAACGTGCCGAGCGCTTCTAAAACGCTGTTTGAGAACTTATAAGGGCTTGCAGTAGACGCTATAACAGTCTTTGTCGTGTCGCCTGTTTTTTCTCTATAGTCTTCATAAACCTTTACAGCAACTGCCGTATGAGTGTCGCATACAAAAGAATGTTTATCGTACTGCTCTTTTATGCAAGCCTTAGTCTGTGTATCATTACAAAAGCCTGCATAGAATTCTTCCTTTAAAACAGCCTTAACGCTATCTGAAACCTCATATTTACCGCAATCAGACAGAGTCGAAAACCACTCTCTTATCTGAGCGTCGTTTTCACCGCAAATATGATAGAGAAGTCTCTCAAGATTTGAAGAAACAAGAATATCCATAGACGGCGAAATAGTTGTATAAAATTGTCTGTTTCTATCGTAAATTCCAGTATTTATAAAATCGGTAAGCACGTTATTTGAATTAGAAGCACAAATGAGCTTATTAACAGGTATACCCATTTTCTTTGCATAATATGCAGCTAAAATGTTACCGAAATTTCCTGTAGGAACTACTATATTTATTTTTTCTCCCAATTCAACCTTTCCGTCTTTAACAAGCTGAGCATATGAAGAAACATAATAAATGATCTGCGGAGCAAGACGTCCCCAGTTTATTGAGTTTGCAGATGAGAACATAAGACCGTTATTGCTTAGCTTATTCTCAACCTCTTGGTTTGTAAAAATCGCCTTGACGCCATTCTGAGCGTCATCAAAGTTACCTTTAATAGCACAGACAGCGACATTTTCACCCTCCTGAGTTGTCATCTGCTTTTTCTGCATTTTAGACACTCCGTCAACAGGATAAAAGACCATGATCTGCGTACCCTCAACATCCTTAAAGCCTTCAAGAGCGGCTTTACCTGTGTCTCCTGATGTTGCGACTAGAATAACGACCTTTTTATCAAGATTGAGTTTCTTAGACGAAGTTGTGATAAGATACGGAAGTATCTGGAGCGCCATATCCTTAAAAGCGCACGTCGGACCGTGCCAAAGCTCAAGCATATAAGTACCGTCAAAAAGCTTTGCCAGTTCACAGATATTTTTTGTGTCGAAATTTTTATCAGTATAAGCATTGTCAACGCAGTATCTTATTTCAGCGTCGCTGAAATCGGTAAGATACTTTGAAAATACAAATGCCGCTCTATTAGGGTAGCTCATATCCCCCATCGTCTTAATATCATCAAATGTAATACTTGGTATTTCACTCGGAACAAACAGTCCTCCGTCTTTTGAAATTCCCTGCGCTATAGCCTGCGCAGACGTTACATTTACATTGCTGTCTCTTGTACTTTTATAATACATAAAAACCTCCTAGATTTACTTATGACTGTTATCAAATGCATTAACATAATACTTTAGCTTCATAATCTTTTTATCTCTCATTTCAACCACTGCAACATCAAATCTGCACTTAGGAACAGATGATAAAGCTTGAAGATACCTTTCCGCAGCATATATTATATGCTCGCGTTTAGCAACGGTCAAGGCTTCCTCTCCCGAAGCTAAAGAATTAGCCTTTCTTGTTTTTACTTCAACAAAGCAAACAGTGTCGTTCTTTTTGGCTATTATGTCTATTTCTCCGCCTTTGACGGTGAAATTTCTATCTGCAATTTCATAGCCGTTCTTTGCTAAATAATCACATACTGCCTGTTCGCCAATATTACCTATCTCTCTGCTTTTCATTTGTTTAAAACCTTTTTCAAAAAGCTCGGTCTGTGAACAGGTGAAATACCGTACTTCTCCAACATTTCATAGTGCAATTTTGTGCCGTAGCCTTTGTGCTTTGAAAACTGATACTGCGGATACTTTTTGTCTAATTCTTTCATATATCTGTCCCTAGCGACCTTAGCTAAAATAGATGCCGCCGCAATAGACTGCGATTTAGCATCTCCTTTAACCACAGTCTCGGCAGGTATATCAATATCGGGAGACTTATTGCCGTCGATCAATGCAAGCTGAGGCTTTATTTCAAGACCTTCAATAGCTCTTTTCATTGCAAGCATAGCTGCATTCAGAATATTCAACTGCTCAATTTCTTCTATAGTTGCTTTAGCAATACAATATGCCTTTGCTTTTTCTATTATTTTATCAAAAAGAACTTCCCTTTTCTTCTCACTCAGCTTCTTTGAATCATTAATACCCTCAATAACGGTATCTTCGTCAAAGATAACTGCGGCGGCATATACATCACCTGCTAATGGACCTCTGCCAGCTTCATCAACACCGCAGATAATCCTGCCGTTTCTTATACTTTTGTCAAATTCATATAATTCCATAGCTTTTCCTATTTTATATCCTTAGGGGTTTCTATTGACATACGCCCCAGCTTTCCGCCTCTGAACTCATCTACAACAGTTATAGCAGCTCTTTCAGTATTTATCTCACCGCCAGAAATCAAAAAGCCCCGTTTTCTGCCTATTCTTTCAAGAATTTCAAAACCTGCTGTACAATCACTAAGCGACATATCGTCATTTTCAATATCATCCAAACTTACATTATATCTCTCAATAATACTTTCAGGGTATTTTTCATACAAAAATTGAAGAAGCCTGCAAGCGAGATATTCCAAATCCATCACATCGTCTTTAACAGCGCCTGTAAAAGCCAAATGCTCTCCGACAGTTTTGTCCTCAAACTTTGGCCACAAAACTCCCGGCATATCCAAAAGCTCGATTTCATTTCCTATTGAGACCCACTGCTTACCTCTTGTAACACCCGGTCTGTCCTCGACCTTTACTCTTTTTGAACCTGCAAGCCTGTTTATTAAAGATGATTTCCCAACATTGGGAATTCCTACAATCATTATTCTTATAGGTCTGCCGACCATTCCTTTGCTGTTCCAGATTTCAATTTGCTCTTTTAACAGCTCTTTTAACGCTGGTATAAACTTATTTACTCCCTTGCCGCTTCGGCAGTCCATTGAAAGAGCATTGATACCGTTTCTTTTATAATAATCAAGCCACATTGATGTGACCGTTTTATCAGCAGCGTCACTCTTATTAAGAATTACAAGTCTAGGCTTAGAACCTACAAGTCTATCCATTTCAGGGTTTCTGCTTGAAATAGGGATTCTGGCATCCGTCATCTCAACAACTGCGTCAACCAATTTTAAATTAGACTGCATCAGCCGGCGAGTTTTCGCCATATGACCGGGAAACCACTGAACACTTGTTTCGCTGCTCATTTTAATACACCTTTCCGAATCAAAACAAATCCTTATTTAACCCTTCCAAACCTATCAAACGGATAAATTCTGAATACTGCCTTTCCCAATACATCATCGATAGGAATAAATCCAACAAGTGAGTTTCTGCTGTCTGTAGAATTGTTTCTGTTATCACCCATAACAAAAATAGTATTCTCAGGTACAACCAATGGATAGTTGTTTCCTCCGTCATCTCTTGCAGTAGGTTCATAAATGTAAGGTTCATCTAATATCTTTCCGTCTACAGTTACTGTGCATTTTTCAAAATCTATATCAACAGTCTGTCCCTCAGTTGCTATAACTCTTTTTATAATAGTTTTGTTAAGACCTTTGCTGTTTACTACTACTATATCTCCCTGCTTAGGTGTATAGAAAAGATGAGATATAACAAGTCTCTGTCCGTCCTCAAGTGTTGGAACCATTGAGCTTCCGTCAACAATTACAATTCTAAAAACAAAGGAGAACACAAGTATAACTATAAAAATTGAAATAGCAATGGATTCAAGCCATTCCATAACCTCGTTCCCTACAGACTTTTTTTCATTGAACTTTTTGTAATCATCATTGCTGTAAATCTCATTATCTTTATATTCCATTAACAATACCTCTTTATTTTAAATATAACATAATTCTAACAAAAAAACATACAAAATTCAAGTACTTTTAAAAAGAAAAAGGAACAAATTTTCTGTGGTTCATCGTAAAATAAAATAAGATAAAGAAAGGGCAAAACTTTATAATTGAATTACTACCAACTAAAAGTCGCTGAACGAGAAAATATGAATAATTTAAGAAATTTTGCAAAAGTGCTTGCAATTTAAAAAGAAATCTGTTAAACTGATATAGTTACAATTATAAAAAGGATTAAAGGAGGTGCAGTCAATGGCAAAATGCGATTTTTGCGGAAAGGGTGTAACTTTCGGAGCTGCAGTATCTCACTCACACAGAAGAACAAACAGAGCATGGAAGCCTAATGTTAAAAGAATAAAGGCAATCGTAAACGGCACTCCTTGTCACGTTCACGCATGCACAAGATGCTTACGTTCCGGAAAGGTAACAAGAGCATAAGGAAAATAGTATGATAAGAACAGCAGATATTTTAATCTGCTGTTCTTTTTTATTGGTATAAAACATCCGCAGGCATATAGCTTACGGATGTTATTTTTTATGAAGCTTTCTTGGTTTTAGCCTTTGTAGAAACACTCTTTTCAGTTTGATTTATTTCTGACGTACTTTCAACGCTGTCCGACACAGCATTTTCTTGATTTTTAGCAATCATATCGTGGAAAATTATTGAACTCGATATATTCATTCTGTTTTCTGCATACTCGCTTCGTTCTTTAATATATAGCTCATTTACAGCGTTGTTATTATACCTTTCCAATAGCTTGTCTGAAGAATAATTCAATCTGTTTTCAGTTAGAAATCCTTTGCTGTCTTTTAGTCTTGGCAAGCCTTCTGAATAACTATAAACCTGATTGCACGGAATAGATGTCACTGCATTTTCATATTTATCCAAATCAAAGTATTCATGCTTTGAACTCGAATAGTATATTTTATTAGTAATAAAGTTCGCATTAGGGAAAACTACTATATTGTCCTTAGCATAACTGCTGAATAAATCATGTCCTAAAGCGTATTCATCGTGAAATCCGAACATATTTCCAAGCGTAGGCAAAGCGTCGTACATTCCTGCAACGGATTTTACCTCTATCGGCTCATACTCCTTGTGATCCTTTGTCCAGATTATAAAAGGAACACGTCTGTTGATATTGTAACAATACTCGTTCACAGGAATATATCCCTCATCACCCTCGCTCAAAACGGTTTCTGTATAAGGGTCATAGTTAAGATAATAATTGTATTCGCTTTCTTTAATTTTTGCGTCATGATCGCCGTATATAACAATTACCGTATTATCTAAAATTCCTTTAGAATCAAGTTCGTTTATAAACTCTCCTATTGCCTCGTCCGCATAGTGAACCGACTTAAAATAACTGCCAAGCTTTGTTCCTTCCAAAAACGGAGCAGACTTTTCCTCATACTTCCCTGTTTCTTCATTCATCCTTAGATATTTGAAGTCGACCTCGTAATCGCTGTAATTTTCTATATCGGTAAACGGAGTGTGGTTAGTCAGCATGATCAATGTTCCGTAAAACTTATCATACTCTTTTGAAAGATTTCCAATTATATTGCTCGATTGACGGAAAAATGATTTATCAGATAGCCCAAGTCCAATAGTTTCGTCAATATCATAGTCGGTCGTATAGTTATAAAATTTATCATATCCAAGCGACTCATGCAGCTTTAACCTGTTCCAATACGAGCCGTTATTTCCGTGCATTGAAAATGTATAATACCCCTGCTCCTTTAAGAGCTTTTGTATTGATACATAAGTTCTGTCACAATAGTTTATCGCAACAGTTCCGCTGGAAGCCGGCATAAGCGAAGTACTGAAAGTAAACTCTGAATCAGAACTTGTTCCAACGCTTTCCTGAGCGTAAAAGTTGGAGAAGTAAATACCCTCTTTAGCAAGCTTATTAAGATTCGGCGTAAGCTCCTGACCGTTTATTTTGGTATCCATTGTAAACTGCTGAATACTCTCTGCGTGTATCACTATAACATTCTTACCCTTAAAAATATCGGTATATTCGTTATCATCGCTTACAGGGTCAGCGTCCTCCTTGTCGTCGTAAAAGGCATGGAACGCATCTGCACTCTCCCTTTCTCCAAACAGAACATTAAGCTGTGCTTTTGTGCTTGTTACAATATCACTGAATGTATATGTGTATAAACCGAACGCAGATAAAACATACTCTCTGTTCCATGAATTTCCTAATCTTGATATATCTGTTTTTGTCAGAGTTGATACGAATAATACTGCAAATGCCAAACCCACAAATAAAGTGTTTCTTGCAGCCTTTCTAAAGCTTTTTTTGTTTGTATTATCCAATCTGGCAAAATATGTTTTCTTTTTTCTTAATAATATATAGATTACTATATAAATTAAAATCGACAATAAGAAAACCAGATCTTTAGCTTCAAGAATATTTTCCGTTACAGCGTCAATAACACCGCCAAGCTGCGACGCTGTTGAAAAAAGAGATACCGATATAAACGACTTATAATTAGTATAGTAAATAGAGTTTGCCATAGACAGCACAGAAAACAAACTTATCCAAATCATATAATATACAAATCTTTTTCTCGGCTTTATAAAATACCCGAACAATCCGATTATCAGTATTACAGCAACATCTGCAAGCACAGGCTTTATTGATAAATAGTTTTTAACAGTGAAAAAACGTAAAACCGTTGCATTCAGCAGCATTAAGACTACATATGTCAAAAACAAAATATTATTTTTTATATACTTAATTATTCCGTTTTTTATTTTAAAAAGCTTACTATTTATATTATGAGATTTATTTTTATCATCTAAAGATACATCATCCAGGTCAGTTGAAAATTTATCTTCCACTTTGGATAACCTCCTGATATTTATCAAAGATAAATAAATTCATTTTTGAAATCGCGCACATACATACGCACATAATAGGTTATTATAACAAATTTCACAAACCTTGTCAACTATCGAGCCAACAGGTTGCTAAGTTGTCAGTCAGAGGCAATAGCCTCCATGCAAAAGATAATAAAAATCCGCCGTTGACAAACCTGCCATGGCGGACTTATTAATGTTCATTTGACTATTTTACCTTAACTTTTCTAAGAACGTAATTCCATTTACTATATACTGTTCTTGTGAAACCGCCAGCATCATTATATGTATTATACGCTCTTACTCTTACATAGTAAATTTTTTTACTTTTAATCTTACTGTTTTTGATTACAAGTTTTAATTTAGAAGTTTTCTTTGTGAGAATCAGTTTATTAAAAGTTTTTAATTTGGAAACCTGAACCTCATATCCCTTAGCACCGCTTACTTTTCCCCAGACAACATTTATCTTACCTTTTTTCTTACTTCTTACTTTCAGCTTTGTCAATTTTGCCTGTGTAGGAACTTTTACCTGAGGTGCTGCCGCAGTTGTTGCTGCCGTTGGCTTAGACGTTGTTTGTGAAGAATTACTTGGCGGTGTTGTAGAATTACTGGATGAAGGTGCTGCCGTAGGAGTTTCAGGTGCAGTGAAAGTTCCGTCTTTAAGCTCTTTGGTAAGATTATCAATAACAATTTTATTGTATATCAGTTTAATTTGATATTGCGTTCTTGAATAGAAATTGTCATTTGTGTCCCACAAAACAGGAACAAATCCATAGCTCTTAATAAGTCTTAACATATAGTCCAAAGCTTCATATGTTGTTTTAACAATAGCATTATTAGCAAAATGTTCGTTACTATAAATAGAAGTTGTCTCGCCTATAAATACAGGTATATTCTTTTCAGTAAACGCATTTTTTAGAAGCTCTAACTGGCTCTTGCTATAATCAATCCAGTTTTTATTTCCTATCTGATTAGACCAATATGAACCGTTATCCACATAGTGAACCGATACCATTAATCTATCTTCGACTGTATCAGTAGGCATCTTGAAATCTGGCTTTGTCGTGTTATCAATATTAGTCCAATAACCAGATGCGATAAGTATTCTCTTTTCGTTGTTTCCGCCGGTTGCCCTTACTGCGTCTACAAATGTTTGATTTAGCGTATTAGTCCACAGATAAGCCTTTTCTTTAGGAAGATCAACTACTTTGCCGTTAGCATCAAGAGGACCTCCGCCTAAGTATTCATTAAAGCCTTCAAAAATAAGATAGTCAGAATAATCTTTAAAATATTCTGCAATCTGAGTCCAAAGATGATTAAATACTTTAGAACAACCTTCTAAATCATCATTTGCTGTGAAGCGTCTTATTACAAACTCATCATAATGATGAATATTTATAACTGCGTAAACTCCTGCATTACGGCAATAATCAACGATTTCTTTAACTCTTCCGATATAATCGGGATTTATAGTAAAAGTTCCGTCTTCCTTCATCATATTGCCCCAGTATACAGGGATTCTGACAGTGTTAAAGCCGGAATTCTTCATTCCATCTATAATCTCCTGAGTGGTTACAACAGCTCCCCAGCATTTTTCATAATCCTGCGGTTTGTTTCCCGGTTCTGTGGAAGCTCCTGAGTCAACTCTGCTGCTATCAAGCCAATAGCCTTCCATAGTGTTGCCCAGATTGATTCCAAGCCCCATATCATCGGCATAATCCTGTGCTGTCATATCGTCACGCATTACTCCATCGTCAGCCATTCCTGTCAAAGAAGAAATGCCCTGAAACGACAGAGAACCCAGCATTGTGCAGGTTGCCAATACGAAAGCGATTATTTTTTTAGTTTTCATAGTATATTTCCTTTCTATATATATTTTTTAATTTTTTGCTTTCATCTCACAATTATTTAGACTTAACCTTTATTTTCTTTGTCCATCTACCGTATACTTTCTTTTTCTTTCCATTTGCATTTTTATAAGTAGCATATGCTCTGATTCTAACATAGTAGGTTTTATTGCTCTTTATCTTTTTGCTCTTTATAGTCAGCTTCCTGCTTGTTGTATACTTTCTAAAGATTACGTTTTTAAAGTTCTTCTTATTTGAAACCTGAATCTCATAACCTTTTGCATTGCTGACTTTTTTCCAGTTGACAGTTATCCTTTTATTTGTACCGCTTTTAGCAGTAAGCTTTTTAACCTTTGCCTTCTTGACTTTATTTTCAGCTTTTTGCTTATCCTTTAAAGCCTGTTCTGCCCTATTATCAGCAGTTACTTTAGGAGCCGTTGTAGAGATAGACGCATTAGGTGAAGGCTTTGTAGGATTGTTAGATGAATCCGACGGGATGCTCGAATTATCAGACGGTTCTGATGATGTGTCAGACGAAGAATCGGACGTTGGCTCTGATGATGGTTCTTCAGACTTATTTGATTTATCAATCGTCTTGATTACATTTCCGTCTTTATCAATAAATTCAATACATCTGATTAAAAACACATAGTCTTCAGCATTCTCCCACGAACCCGTTGATGCATAAACACTATAGCTGTCACCTTCGTTAATCTGATCAGTAAGGTTTAAAACTGCTTCATTACCAGTAAATTTCATGCCATCGCAGCCATAAGCATCATAATAATAATCTTTGTCGGCGACAGTTGCCGATAAACTTATACTTGACCACTCATTGAATGAAACATCCATAGCGCAGTCGAATATGTATTTTATCTTTACAGCTCCCGCCATTGAAGCGTCAGCCGTTCCGCTTGCCAAATTAAGAGGTGAATCGCCGCTGTTAATCACACCGAGAGCATCTTCTTTTGACATAGGATCAAGATAACCGGTTTCAATAGGAACAAAAGTTCCGTCAGCAAGTTCCTTAGAAAGATTCATTATAACTTCTTCATCAGTTTCCAGATATATATAGCCTTTGTCTCTCAAATAAAAGCTGTCACACGTATCCCACAAAACAGGAACAAAACCATAGCTCTTAATAAGTCTGAGCATATAATCCATAGCCTTGTATGGCTCAGTTATTTCAGCGTCACTGGCAAAGTGACCCTTATATGATGTAGACGTGGTTGTCTCTCCGATAAACACAGGTATTCCCCTTGATGTGAAAGCTCTTTTTAAAAGCTCTAACTGATTTATGCTATACTGTTTCCAATTTTCGTTTCCAATTTGATTTGACCAATACATACTGTTGTCTACATAATGAACAGATACCATCAATCTGTCTTTAGCTGAATCAGTGGGCACAATGAACGATGATTTGGTCGTGTTGTCAATATTTGTCCAATAACCTGAAACAACAAGCATTCTCTTTTCATTATTTCCGCCGGTAGCTCTTACCGCGTCTACAAATGCCTGATTTAAAGTATTTGTCCACTTGTAAGCATCTTCAGTGGAAAGATTAAGAATTTTAGCATCACCTTTGCTGTCGAGTGCAATTTTACCGTTTTTATCAAGCTCATAAGGACCGCCGCCTAAATATTCATTAAAGCCTTCAAAAATAAGATAATCAGAATAATCTTTGAAATAATTTGCAATCTGCGTCCAGAGATGTTTGACAGTTTCAGCACATTCTTCCAAAGTTCCAAAGGTTGAAAAATGTCTTATTACAAATTCATCATAATGATGCATATTTATAACAGCATAAACTCCTGCATTACGACAGTAATCTACTATTTCCTTAACTCTGCCTATATATTCTGAATTTATAGTATATGTTCCGTCTTCCTTCATCATGTTGCCCCAATATACAGGTATTCTGACAGTTTTGAAGCCAACATTTTTCATTCCTCTGATAGCTGCTTGAGTAGTTTCAACAGCCCCCCAGCAGGTTTCATAATTCTCAGGCTTATTTCTGCCTATAGACTGCGCACCAGAATATTGTTTGTTTAAGTCAAGATAGTATGCCTCCATTGTATTACCCAAATTAATTCCAAGTCCCATATCGTCGGCATAGTCCTGCGCTGTCATATCGTCACGCATTACTCCGTCGTCAGCCATTCCCGTAACAGTTGATATACCCTGCATTGACAAAGAACCCAGCATTGTACAGGTTGCTAATATACAAGCAAACACTTTCTTAGTTCTCATTTATACATCCACCTTCAAATATTTATATACAAAAAATTTATATATTTACACTTACGCTTTAGATTATATTATATCAAAGTCTCAATGTCAAGTTTTATAAAAAAAATTATTTTTTATTATTTATTTTATTCAAAAAGTATAAACGCCCCAATTGGGGCGTTCTAGAAATATTAAGCATAATACTGTGCCTGAGCTTTCCACATTTTTGAATATATACCGTTTTCAATGCTCACAAGCTCATCGTGTGTTCCGTATTCTGCGATATTGTTTCCCGAGAATACGGCTATTCTATCGCAAAACCTGCAGCTTGAAAGCCTGTGAGAAATATATATAGCCGTTTTGCTCTCGACAAAGCCGTTGAACTGCCTGTATATTTCATACTCTGCAACAGGGTCGAGTGCCGCTGTCGGCTCGTCTAAAATAACGATTGGCGAATCTTTGTATAACGCTCTTGCAATACTCATCTTTTGCTGTTCGCCGCCCGACGGCTCTATTCCCTCTTTGTCAAACTGTCTGAAAAGCGAAGTTTCAATACCCTTATCCAAAGAGGCTATTTTATCTCCGAGCCCGACCTTCTCACAAAGATTCTGTACCCTTTCATCATTTGGGTTCTCACTTATAGACACATTCTCTTTAATGGAAAACGCAAACAGCTTGAAATCCTGAAACACGACCGAGAAAAGATACTCATACTCGTCAAAATCGTAACTGTTTATGTTCTTGCCGTCTATGAGTATCTCTCCCTTGTCTACCTTGTACAAACGGCATAGAAGCTTTATAAATGTAGTCTTGCCTGCTCCGTTCAGCCCAACAATAGACAGCTTTTCACCGCTGTTTATCTTAATATTAACGCCTTGCAGAACATACTTATCCGTTCTCGGATATTTAAACCACACATCTTTAAATTCAATAGTATGCTTGCCGTTTTTGTCAATGAGGTCGTTTCCGAACGCTGAATCTGTTTTAATTCCCATAAAATCGACATAGTTATACAAATATGTAGAAACCATAAACAGATTTTGCAAAGAGCCAATTGTTGACATCATACCGTTTGTAAACTGACTTGCCGCAGAAGCATACATAGTGAAATTACCTATCGTGATTAGCTTATTTATAGCCATTAAACCTAAAATCCCGTACATTCCGACACTGTTTACAGTATTAATAATAGAAGAGATACCTGACAGCCCTGCTATTTTATTGTTTCCAACTCTTACTACGTCGATAAATTCATCAGCGACCTCATTACAGTTATTTATAAGCATATCCGACGCATCATAAAGCCTTATGTCCTTGCCATATTTAAAATCATAAGACTGCCAAAAGTTGTAGTTGAGCTTTCTGTCGAGAATTGCTGTATCTTCATTTTGCTTTCTCACAATGCTTTTTGATTTATTTGTAATCAGAAAATTAAGAACCAGAACAGTTATTGAAATCAAAATAACCCACACAGAACCTGTGAACAGCACCGCTCCTGTTGAAAGAATAGAAAGAAAACCAGAAACCATATTTGTAAATTGGGTCATAAAGCCGTCAACTCCGCCGTACCAGTCCAGACCGTTCTGAGCCTTTGAGGCTAGGTCAAGTATTTTGGGGTCTTCCGTTAGGTCGAAATCCATCTCTGCACATTTCTGCTTGTGCTGCATTTCAAAATATCTCGTGAACTCATCTACCTTCTTCTGATATGTCTGAGTGCAAAATGAGTCAATCGCCATAACCATAATGTATGCTATTACAAATACTAGAGTTATAATTACCATACGCTTTATATTTCTGCCCGACTGGAATTCGTCGATAAGCAGCTTTGGCAAAAACACTATAAATAACGGATATACAGACCTCATAACAGCCGCTATCAGATTGAACACTATGTAGCTTTTAAATTTTCTAAATATAATACTGTAAAAATATTTTAATGTTATAAAGCTCTTTTTTAAATCGCTTATCTTTACTTTTTTCTTACTCACTGAAAGCCACCTCGCTTTCATAAGCCTCCATTTCTTTTTTCTTCTGCTCCTCCTTATAATACTGAGCCTGCACTTCAAACAAATGTGCATAAGCTCCTCCGCTTTTTAAAAGCGAGTCGTGAGTGCCATACTCAATAAGACTGCCGTTTTCAAACATAGCAATGTTATCACAGAACCTTGTAGACGAAAGTCTGTGAGAAATATAGACAGCGGTCTTTCCCTTGATTATCTCATCAAACGACTGATAAAGCTCATACTCAGCCAGCGGGTCAAGAGCCGCTGTCGGCTCATCTAAAAGAACTATAGGAGCGTCTTTGTAAAGCGCCTTTGCAAGCGACAGCTTTTGCTTTTCTCCGCCTGATAAATCTATACCCTCATCGTAAATTACCTTAGTCATCTGAGTTTTAAGACCGTCTTTCATTGACTTCAGTTTATCACTAAGTCCCGATGCCTTTAAAACTCTGACCGTTTTGTCACTCTCCACTCTCTTATCAGGAAGCATTGCGACGTTTTCACCCAAATTAAGAGCAAACATCTCGACATTCTGAAATACAGGGCTGAATATCTTAAAATAATCCAAACGGTCATACTCTCTTACATCAACTCCGTTTAAAAGGATCTGCCCCTCTGTTACATCGTATATTCTGCACAGAAGCTTTATAAATGTTGTCTTGCCCGCACCGTTTAAACCGACTATCGCAAGCGTTTTACCGGGCGTCAGTTTTAGGCTAAGATTTTTAAGAGCATACTTTTCCTGACCGTAATACTTAAACGACACATTTTTAAATTCGATTTCATAGCTGTCTGCCTTTGGAACAGGCTTTGTGTTTTCCGAAACGTCATTTGTTGAGTCATCGTCTACAAAGTCACGAAAATCATCTATTTCCATAGAATTCTGTTTCATTTCAGAATACATAACAAATGTCGTTCTCAAAAACATTGTATAATTGTTTATAATCGTTGAATATAATACAAAGTTTCCAAGCTCAAGATTGCCGTTTACAAGCATAAAAATCAAGTAACCATACTGAAATAAAGTTTCAAAAAGCGTTACCACATAATTTTTCATTTCCCATTTAAGCCACCTGTTTTTATGACCTATAAACAGCTTATGTGCCTGATTATTTACCGAAGTATGCTTTGATTTCAGAAAAGAACGCATATTGTAGATTCTTATGTCCTTTGCGAATGAAAAGTCGCTTTGAACCTGACCTAAATACCTTATCTTACGATTAAAAGGCGCCATATTATCCCAGCAAAGTCTTTTGTCCTCTTTCTTGGTTTTAACATTCATATATGCCTTTAAAAGACCGGTAGCCGTAAATACAATAAGCAAAAGCGGATTAAGCGTACATATAATTACCGCAGAAACAACAATATTTGCAGCATCCTGCATAAAAATTTTTGAATTATTTAAAAATCCTGCTGAGCCTCCCCAGTCGGCAGCTTTTTTTGCCTTTTCAGCTTTGTCAAGAATTTCTGGTCTTTCGAGATGTTCATATCTCATTGTCATAAATTTTTGGTTGTATCTTGTTACAAATTTAAAAGTAATGAAATGTGCTCTCGGCCACCACAAATAATCAATTCCCTGAGCCCCGAAATTTGTAACTGCACTTATCACTCCCGCTATTATCAGAGTTGCAATAAGCGAACTGACAGAAGCGCCTGCCATAACATCATCAATAATAAACTTTGACGTAAAGTTCCAAATATAATTCAAAGATACACATGACGCTATCCACAACAGCGTCAAAATCAGCATTGATTTTTTATACTTCCATACATATTTGTAAACATATATGAAGTTAGAAAAAATTGAGTGTTCTTTTACTGATTTATTTTTGTCTTTTTTACTCATAATACCTCCAATGTTTTCTCTTGTTTTTGATTGGTGTTTCATTTACTGTATGATTTAATACAGTTTCACAATATTTATCATTAAATTAATTGTCAAATAAAACCCTCCTCTTTAGTTTTGACTTTGTTTGATTGATAATAAATGTTATTAAAAAATAAAAACGCAGCACGCAAAACAGCATACTACGCCCTATACACCAGAGAGATATTCTGTGCATAACTAATAAGAGCTGTTAAAATAAGCCCCCCTCCCATTTACAATTATTGGAGTTAGTTGCCTTGCACATAGTTTCACATCCCTTGAAATATTGAGGCTATAATATCACATATTATATAATTTGTCAAGAAACATAAATAAAAATGGACAGGAAAACCCTGTCCATTGATAATCAAAGCATATTCAAGTTATTATTCTGCCTTTTCTTCTGCCGATTCCTCAACAGTTTCCTCTGTCTTTTCTTCAACGAGTTCCTCAGTCGGCTTTTCAGCAGGTTCTTCTGTTTTTTCGTCAGAAGTTTCCTCTGCCTTTTCTTCGACAGCCTCTTCTGTAGTTACTTCAACAGACTCATCTGCCTTTTCTTCAACAGTATCTTCTGCTGATTCTTCAACAGTTTCCTCTGCTGTCTCCACTACAGGCTCGTCATCTTCAACAGGAGGATTCTCAGTTGAGTAAACGATATTCGACTCAGGCTCTGCGTTTGTTTCAGCTTCTGCCTCTTCATCAGCAGGCTCTTTCTTTTCAGGTTCAGGAAGTAAAGCTCTCATGGAGAGACTGATTCTCTTATTCTCCTCGTCGATTTCAGTTATCTTGACCTCAACCTCTTGACCGACACTCAAAATATCAGCAACATTGTCAACTCTCTGATTGGCAATTTGCGAAATGTGAATAAGTCCGTCAATACCCTCAATTATCTGAGCAAATGCTCCGAATGAAGTTATAGAAACTATCTTTACAGTTATAACTTGTCCTACTCCGTAATTCTTATCAAAAATTGTCCAAGGATTATCTTCATCCTTTTTATATACAAGCGAGACCTTCTCGCTTTCTTTGTCAATACTCTTAATTGTAACTTCTATCTCATCACCGACAGAAACAACATCAGAAGGATGTCTGATTCTTAACCATGAAAGATCAGCCTTTCTTACCAGACCGTCTATTCCTCCCAAATCGACAAATGCGCCGTAATCCGTTACAGACTTGACAGTTCCTGTTACTTTTTTACCGACTTCAGCGCTCTCAAAGAATTTCGCTCTTTCCTCCGCACGTTTTTCACTGGCAATAATTCTTATTGAACCGACTGCTCTGTTTCTGCTTCTGTCGACCTCAATAACTTTATACTCTACAGTTTTATTCAGTAAATCATCAAGACTGTCGCTGCGTCTTTCAGTAGCCTGAGACGCAGGAACAAACACCTTAAAGCCGTTTGTAGAAACTAAAACTCCACGTCTTACAATATTGGTGACAACGCCTGTTAAGATTGTTTTTTCCTCATATGCCTTTGCAACATTTTCAAAGCCGGCAATAGCGTCGACCTGCTTTTTAGAAAGAGTATCTACACCTTCCTGGTCATTGGTCTTTAAAACAATAACTTCAACTTCATCGCCTACAGATACAATATCCTCAGGTGACTTAGTCGGATCGTCAGTAAGCTCATCTTTTGGTATAACGCCGGTATGCTTTGTGCCGATATCAACTAAAGCTTCTGTTTTGTTTACAGCAGTTACAGTTCCGGTTACCCTTGCTCCTATATATATTTTTTTCAAAGACTGCTCTATAGCCTCTTCAAAGTTAAATTCCTCTTCTCTGTTCTCCAGAATGTCGCTCATTGTCTGTTTAACCTCCTCTATTATATACGCCGGTGTCGATGCACCGGCAGAAATCCCTAAATAATGTACTCCATCAAAATCCAAATCATAAAGCTCATCTGCATTCTCAACCAGATAACACGGACAATACTCAGAGCAAATAGACTTAAGTTTCAGCGTATTAGAACTGTGCCGTCCGCCCACGATAATCATCTTATCTGACTTTAACGCAATACTTATTGCTTCCTCCTGACGCTTTGAAGTAGCGTCGCAGATAGTGTCGAAAATCAACGCAGATTCTCTGACGCTATGTATGTATTCCCTGCACTTTTTCCAAGTCTGCTTGTTAAAGGTAGTCTGAGCAACGAAGATCATTTTTTCATTTTCGGTTTCTGAAAGAACCGCCTTCAGCTCATCAATGCCTGAAAACACATAACATTTACTCTCACAGTGTCCGCTGATACCAATAACCTCAGGGTGTGTTCTGTCCCCTGCAATTGCAACAAGATAACCCTCGCGAGATTTCTCACTGACAATTCTGTGGATTTTAGAAACAAAAGGACAGGTAGCGTCTACAACATTAACAGAAAGCTCGTTCAAACGCTTATAAACATCAGACGAAACGCCGTGAGAACGTATAATGACCGTTTGATCTGACTTTACTTCGTCTACATCGTTTACAACGCTTACACCTTTGCTTTCCAAGTCGGAAACAACGCTTTGATTATGGATAATAGGTCCTAATGTAACAACATTGCTTAGGCTATTTAGATTATTATACACTATTTTAACCGCTCTGTCTACACCAAAACAAAAGCCTGCCGTTTCTGCAACTAAAATTTTACATTTTGTTAACATTTAAACCCCCAAAAAGTAATTAGAAAACTATTGATTATCAGAATTATGAATATAAGGATTATCGGTTTCAACCAAATCTACAATTCCGTTCATTATTGTTTGCTTTAGTATTTTTAACTCCTTAGGATCTGTTTTTGAAACATCAAGTTCATTAGGAGAGATAGCTTTTCCGAACTTTACAACAACCTTTTTTCTGAATTTCAGTTTCCCCTCAAAGATAATTCCCACCGGAATCACAGGCATCTGAGCAACTGCCGCAATCAGAGCAACTCCGGTTTTACCTCTGCCAACTCTTCCGTCCTTAGAACGTGTACCCTCCGGAAAAATCACAAGATTTCTTCCCTTATTAAGGCATTTGAGCGACGTATCAATCGCTGAAGTATCTCCTTTTCCTCTTGTTACAGGAAACGCCCCCAGTGCCTTTATAAGAGCCGCAAAAAAAATATTCTGCTTAAACAGTTCCTCCTTAGCCATAAAAGAAAACGGCACTCTTACAGCAAGAGATATAAGCACCGGATCGGCATAGCTTCTATGATTGCTTGCAAAAATATGCGAACCGCCTTTCGGTATATTCTCTTTACCAACAAATTTTAAGTTGTAAAAAATGTGATAAACTAACAGCACTAGATATCTTAGAAAGTTGTAGAAAATCAGTCTTAAACGAGAAAGTTTGTTACTTGTGTCAACCGGTCTAACATCTAATCCTCTTAGATAGCCGTTACTGTTATCCTTATGTTGACCACCTGAAACATCTTCTTTTATCTTATCTGAATTATCAGGTTTTTTTTTAAGTTCTTCAATTATAGTATTGTATATAACCTCAACAGACTCATCTAAGTTCAAGCTTGTAGTATCTACCTCAACAGCGTCATTTGCTTTTTTAAGAGGTGCAATATCTCTGTGCATATCGTTGTAATCACGCTGTTTTATGTCAGCCAGAACCTCCTCATATGAGGAGCTATCTCCCTTTTCTTGAAGTTCTTTAAATCTTCTGTTTGCTCGCTCCTCAGCTGACGCCGTAAGAAAAATCTTAACATCGGCTTTTGGCAGCACAACTGTACCAATATCTCTGCCGTCCATAATTATATTATTTTCTTTTGCTATATTCTGCTGAAGGTCAAACAGAAACTCTCTGACCGCAGGAATAGCGGAAACCCTTGAAGCTCCCATTGAAATCTCAGGAGTTCTTATTTTATCTGAAACATCTTCACCGCACAGCAAAACTCTCTGCAAACCGTCAACATAGGCAAGCTTTATATTAACTTCGTTCAACGCAGACTTTACATTATTATTTATATCCACGCTGTGTTCGGTCATATATAAAGCGATAGAGCGATAGAGCGCACCCGTATCGACATAAACATATCCAAGCTTCTTTGCAACAGCCTTTGCAATCGTTGATTTTCCTGCCCCTGATGGACCGTCCAATGCAATATTTATGCTCATAATATCCTCCTGCATACTATTAATATACCCTAATTTATAAAATGTTCTTCGCTGCCAGATTTGCAGTAGCAAAGGCAATTTGCAGATTAAATCCGCCAGTATAGCCGTCAACGTCGAGCACCTCTCCGATAAAGTAAAGCCTCGAGACAAGTTTTGATTCCATAGTGCTCGGATTTATTTCCTTTGTGCTTACTCCGCCTCTTGTTATGATCGCCTCGTCAACAGGACGAAAGCCTTTTATATCAATCCGCAGATTTTTAAGAAGCTCAATTAGCTTTCTTCTCTGCTCCTTTGAAATATTATTTACCTTTTCTTCACCGTCAATACCCGATAATTCTATTATAACAGGTATCATTTTCGCAGGCAAAAGCTTTTTCAAAACATTTGCAAAATTTCTGTTCGGATTATCATTGAAGTCTCTTAGTATTCGCTTGTCTAAAGTCTTTTCGTCAAGAGCGGGTTTTAAGTCTATTACCATATAATAATCATTTTTATCTATATTATTTATATGTGCGCTTGATGACAAAACCAGCGGTCCTGACACTCCGAAATGAGTAAAGAGCATCTCGCCCAGCTCTGAATACAAAGGCTTTTTCTTTCCGCTTTGCCAGAGACTTAACGTAACATTTCTAAGAGATAGCCCCATAAGTTTTTTAGGAAAATCCTGCTTAGTTTCAAGCGGAACTAACGACGGCTGTATATCCGTCACAGTATGACCGGCTTGCTCTGCAAGCTTATAACCGTCGCCTGTAGAGCCTGTTTTAGGATACGATTTTCCTCCTGTTGACACTATAACGCTTTCTGAGATAAATCGTTCATCTCCGCACTCTGCGCCGATAACCTTGTTATCGTCAACAATCAATCCTGTTGCTCTTTTATTTAAAACTGTTACGCTTAGTCTCTTTACTTCATCGCAAAGCGCTTTTACAATATCCTTTGCGTCGTCGCTTATCGGGAACACCCTGTTTCCCCGTTCTGTTTTTAACGGCACACCAAGCCCTTCAAAAAAGCTCATTGTCTCACTCGGAGGAAAAGAATAAACTGCGCTATAGAGAAACTTAGAGTTGCGCGGAATGTTATTAAGCACAGTCTGGGCGTCACAGTTATTTGTAACGTTGCATCTGCCCTTTCCAGTAATCATAAGCTTTTTTCCGAGAATTTTGTTTCTCTCCAAAATCAAAACAGATTTCCCTCTGCGGGCAAGCAATATTGAGGAAAACAAACCGGCAGCTCCCCCGCCGATTACTATGACGTCATATTTGCTTGTCAATATAACATCTTCCCTTCCATCAGCATAAAATTCTAATTATCTTCATCTGACTCGCTTTTTTCGTAAACGTCGTACTTTTCCCAAATATACTCAAGCCTTTTAAAGTTATCTGAAATCTTCTCTTTCTTGCTCATAGACACTGCAACGATCAAAGCGTTTATTAAGCTCAAAGGCGCAACAAGAGAGTCCACAAACGAAGCCATATCGCTTTGCGCTATAAGAACATTGTCTGCATACTTAACTAACGGCGAATGTTTGCTGTCGGTAAATGCAATAACACCAGCTCCGTTGTCGTGAGCATATTTTAGAGCGTTAAGCGTCTGCTTTGAATATCTCGGAAATGAAAATCCTATTACAACGTCTTTGCTGTCTACTCTTAGAATCTGCTCGAACATCTCGCTTGTAGATGATGAATGAACAAGCTTTACATAGGGAAAAATCAAATTAAGATAATATGAAGTAAACGAAGCTAATGCCGATGAACTTCTGTTTCCTATTACATATATGGTATGAGCGTTGACTATCCTGTCAACCGCCTCGTAAAAATCTTTCTTTGAACACTCGTTTAAAGTGCCTCTTATTCTGTCGATATCAAGACTTAAAACCTTATCTAAAATATCGTCCTCGCCTAGCTGATCGGATGTAACGTCCATTCTCTGAAAGGAAGTAAGCTTGTTTCTCATAAGATCCTGTAAAGCCTTCTGAAATTCCGGATAGCCGTCAAAACCAAGCTCTATAGCAAACCTCACTACGGTAGACTCGCTCACGCCGACTGTCTGTCCAAGCTTTGATGCTGTCATAAACGCAGACTTATCAAAATGCTCTAAAACATAGCTTGCAATAAGCTTGTGCCCTTTTGAAAAATGAGAAAAGCTTTCTTCTAAAGTCACCAATAAATCCTTTTCCATATTTATGACCATGCTCCTATCGGAGCAATCCTCCTTTCGGTGTTTTTAGACGAATATTTTATTATTAAATGTCTGTTTGATCAATGTCATAGGCAGCACTTTGCAGGTAAATAGAAACCTGTCTAAGCTCTTCTGTCTTTTCTTCATCAACATAATACCTTCCGTTTTCACAACGTAAAACGTCGCCCTCTTTAACCTTACAGCCGAGCTCACTTAATCTTATATCAAAAAACTCCTTTTCCGATTTTTCAATGGTAGCTACACCATCTTCAATTTTTTCTACAATAAATAATTCTTTTTTCATAGTATTATTACTCCTCACCATTATTATTGTCAGACTTTTCAGTCTTAATATTCATTCCCTCTCCGTCCGATTCAAACACCACTGTTCCGTTTGTATCAGTTGTGTAAATTTCAGACGTGTAACCGCTTAAGCGTTCAAGTGCTTCTTCGTGCGGATGACCGTAACTGTTGCCAGCACCGCACTGAATAACCGCATATGCTGGCTTTACCTTTGATAAAAACAAATCACTTGACGATTCTCTGCTTCCGTGATGGCACACCTGCAACACCCTTGCGGATAAATCGCAGCCTCTAGTTACAAGCTCCTTTTCGCTTTGCTTACCTAAATCGCCCGTTATAAGAAAGCTGTTCTCGCCATGAGTTATCTTAGTCGCAACAGAATAATCATTCAAATCATTATACTTATTTTTGGGTGTGTACGTGTTTATAACAGCGGAGCCTAAATTAAAGGTAAAATCATCTGCGCTTGTTATTTTAAGACCCTTACTTATAATCGCTTTTAAAAGCTTTGTATATGTATAAGATGTAGGAACTTGTTCATCAGGGATTTTAGGCATTATTATTTTGCCGATTTTTATGTCGCTTTCCACAACATCTCTAAAACCTCCGATGTGGTCGGAGTGAGGGTGAGTTCCAATCACATAATCAAGACTTTCAATATTCTGAGCTTTCAGATACTCGACCACCTTTTCTCCCTGATCTGTCTCCCCAGCGTCAATAAGCATATTTTTTCCGTCGCACATAATAAGGGTGCAGTCTCCCTGACCGACATCTATAAAATGTACTGATAAGTCAGCGCTTGACGCAGGCTTACCTGCAAGACCGCTGTTTTGTTTAAGGCTCTCGCCTAAGTTTGTAAAATGCGTAACAGCCGCCGCAACTACCGCTACTATTGCAACCGTTACAGCAGACGCTATTTTCTGCGATTTGCTAAGTGATTTCCTTGCCATATGATTTTCCCCTGTTATTCGCTTCTTGTTGCGGAACGCTCAAGCCACTGCTCTTTTGACATTAAGATCTCTCTCGGCTTTGAGCCGTTTGCCTCTCCTATAACGCCCATCTGCTCAAGCTCGTCCATTATTCTTGCTGCCCTTGCATAGCCTAAACTCAGCTTTCTCTGCAAAAATGATGTAGAAGCCGTCTGGTTTTCAACGATTACCTTGATTGCCTCTTCCAGCTTATCGTCGGAGTCGTCAGAAAGAAAATCAGAACCTCCCCTTTTCTCGCCCTTTTGCTGAGGAACATGGCTGTCGATCTCTTCAATAATAGTGTCGCTGTATTCAGCCTTTGCCTGGTTCTTAAGAAAATTAACTACCGCTCTTACCTCGCTTGTAGGAACAAAGCTTCCCTGAATTCTCATAGGTTTGCCAAGACCCACAGGCTTATATAAAAGATCTCCCTTTCCAAGAAGCTTCTCTGCTCCGCCCTCGTCGAGTATTACTCTCGAATCGGTGTTGTTAGAAACCTTGAGTGCAACCCTGCTCGGAATATTCGCCTTGATAAGTCCTGTTACAACGTCAACACGCGGAGACTGCGTTGCAATTATAAGGTGCATACCTGCCGCACGGGCAAGCTGAGCAATTCTGCAAATAGAATCCTCGACCTCTTTTGGCGCCGCCATCATCAAATCCGCAAGCTCATCTATGACAATTACTATCTGCGGCATAGGCTCCATATCCTCTTTGTCCTTAACAAATTCGTTGTAGTCTTGAAGGTCACGGACGCCGTTATCTGCAAATTTCTTATATCTCTTCAGCATCTCCGAAACTGCCCAGCCCAAAGCCCCTGCCGCTTTTCTGGCATCGGTAACTACAGGAATTAGCAAATGAGGTATTCCGTTGTAGATAGGAAACTCAACCTGCTTAGGGTCTATAAGTATCAGCTTGACCTCATCAGGCGTTGCCTTGTAGAGAATGTTCATTATTATAGAGTTTGTAAACACAGACTTACCTGCACCCGTCGTTCCGGCAACAAGCATATGCGGCATTTTTGAAATATCCCCCATAACGATATTTCCCTCTATGTCCTTGCCCACCGCAAACGACAGCTTGCCCTTTGCCTTTCTGAACTCACTGCTGTCTATAAGCTCTCTTATAGATACGCTGTCTCTCTTTTCATTCGCAATCTCTATTCCTACTGCGGCTTTACCCGGTATAGGAGCTTCGATTCTTATACCCTCAGCCGCAAGATTAAGCGCAATATCGTCGGCAAGACCTGTAATTTTAGACACCTTAACTCCTGCCGCAGGCTGAAGCTCATATCGTGTTACCGATGGTCCTCTGTGAATATCGACTATCCTCGTTTGAACCCCGAAGCTTCTAAGCGTATCGACAAGTGTCTCTGAACGGTTAGCAAGCTCCTGCTTATAGCTAGCCAAGCTGCCCTTCTGAGCAGGAAGCTTTAATAAACTTATAGGCGGCATACTATATACTTTTTTGGAGTTTCCCTCGCCAAAGAAAGTTGTTTGTCCGCTGTTTTCAACATATATCTCCGAGCTTTGCTCCTTTTCATTTGACGGTTTTTCATCAGGCAGCGCATTTTTTACTATCTCTTGCAGATCCTTCGCTTTAACAGCACTAGCTCTTTTAGATTTTTTTGACTGCTTTTTATTTGCATTAACATTGTCAACATCAATAAAATCAGTCGGATCAGGATCAAACAGTTTGTCAGGCATTGCCCTTTCTTCAATCTTCTTACGGCTTGTCGGCTTACGGTTCAAACCGTCTGCATCAAGATACTTTGCAATATCTACTCTTGCGTTTCTGTTATGCTCCTCAAGCTCCATAGCACGTTTGTGTTCGCTGTTTCTTATTCTTTGAGCGTTATCCTCTTTAACAGCCTTATATCCGGTTCTTATCGGCTTTGATACACCCCTGAACAAATCGACAATGGTTTTATTTGTGAGAAGCATTACAAATACAATAATAAGAAGAATAATAACTATTATTGAGCCTGCCTTATTTAAAAAAGCGTATAACGGCCAGCCTATAACTGCACCGATAACTCCTCCGCCCTTTAAACTGATACCGCTGTTGTATAGAGAAGTTATTTTTCTGAAAAACGAACTGCTGACAGGAGTAGGAATACCTATCATAATCGAGTGGAAAAGCGCTGAAATCAAAAGCAGCAGTATTACGCTTTCTATTACTTTCGCCAGAACAATGCTCTGTGATTTATCAAGCGCACAGATCACAGCTATATATAAAAAAGCAGGTGCAAGCAAAAACACCGACAAACCGAATATTCCTCTTATACCCAAGTGCATAGAATGCCAAAACGCAGAGCCTGAGACATATGTAAGCAAGAATAAAAATGCAGACAATGCAAATAAAATAATAGAATATGTACGGGTATGATTTGCTTTTTGCGCCGCTGTTGCTTGAGATACCGCTTTCTTTTTTGAGGCTTTCGCCGTCTTGGAAGAAGGCTTCTTGGAGGATACTTTTGTTTTACGTTTTGTTGCAGGCTTTTTCTTTGCAGCCATTTTAAATTACTCCTTTGTTTTAATTATATTCTCTCTTTTACAAATAATCTTTAATGTAATTATCCGAATGATCTATGAGGCAATCTTTTCAAAAATCGAAACTATTATAACGACTGCTCCCAACACTCCTGTGTAATATGCAAATATCTTGAATTTATCTGTCTTAACAAGCCAGTTTACCATCTTTATTGCACATATACCTACAATTGCCGCAACCACAAACCCCAAAATATAAGTCCAGCTAAACGACATATCAGTCTGAACGGCGTCTTTAACTTCTACCAAACAGCCGCCGAGAATTGCCGGTATGCCTAAAATGAATGAATACTTAACCGCCGTTTCTCTGGCAAAGCCTGAAAACAGTCCTGCTGAAATTGTAGAGCCCGATCGTGATACTCCCGGCAAAAGTGCAATACTCTGAAAAAATCCCACGAAAATTGAATCCTTGACAGTTATATCGCCAAGCATTTTCTTACCCTTAGAGCATTTATCGGCAAGAAGCAATATAGCCGCAGTATATAAAAAGCATACGCCTTCTGCAAATATGGTAGAGTCCTCCGCAAAGCCCTCAAAAAAGTCCTTGAATATGTAAAAAGGAATAAGTACCGCTGTTGAAAGTATTACCATAAGCACCGCTCTTCGGTCAGCGTTCATTTCTTTAAAGGTAAACTGCCTTTTAAATATGTCTTTTACCATTCTTACAAATTCGCATATCAAATCCCATATGGTATCCCAAAACGCTATAAATACCGCAAACAGCGTTCCCAAATGAAGTATCGCAGAAAACAGCAAAGCGCCTTCTCCGCTGTTGCCTGTAAAATGCTGATACAATGATAAATGTCCCGAGCTTGATACGGGTAAAAACTCTGTTAGCCCTTGAATGATCGCTTGAAAAATTGCACTGATTACTGACATTGTGCCGTTCCCTTCTTAAATTAGCTTTGTTGTCGTTGTTTTTTCTCTCTGTCTTTTTATATCTAATATCTGTTTAAAAACATCAAGTAGTCATACGGATCGGTAGAATGAATACTCTTTATACTCTGTCGGTTTCTGTAATCTAGATAATCATACTTGACATTGTTAAATTCTCCTGTTTTTGTGACATAGCTTTTATTTATCTTTTCAATATCACAAAAAACATCGTAAGTATTTAAAATAGTCTGAAACATTATCAACCACCGTTATTTTCTTTACACTTCTTTTCATTTGATTCGGATTCTATAAGCTCATATAAGCACTCAATAGCGTCTGATAATCCGCCGAGACTGTCTATTATTCCCTCTTTAACAGCGCCTTCTCCGTCCAAAACCGTACCGACGTCCATAACAAGTTCGCCTGTTGTCATCATAAGCTCTCTGAAACGCTCGGGAGTGATATTGGAATTATCACAAACAAATCTTATAATTCTGTCCTGCATCTTATCGAAATATGAAAGCGTCTGCGGAACACCCAACACAAGACCGTTCATTCTCACAGGGTGAATAGTCATAGTAGCAGACGGAACAATAAAAGACTTCTTTGAACAAACAGCCAACGGAACGCCTATTGAGTGACCTCCACCGAGAACAATAGAAACTGTCGGAGTTTTCATTCCTGCTATAAGCTCTGCTATCGCAAGACCCGCTTCAACATCACCGCCGACGGTGTTTATTATTATTACCAGTCCCTCGATCGAACTGTCCTGCTCTATTGCTACAAGAGCCGGCATAATATGCTCATACTTTGTCGTCTTATTCTGCGGAGGAAGTATATAATGCCCCTCGACTTCTCCAATTATAGTTAGGCAATGAATTAGATGTCTTGCGTTTTTAAGGCTAATATGGCCAACACGCTCTATCTGCTCAGTCTGAGACGGCTTATCACTGTTATCCGAATTGGTCTGAGGCGATTGATTTTCATTGTTATTGTTGTTATTATCTTCCGACATTTTGAATAATTCCTCCAAGAAAAAATATATTAATATTTTTTCTTTTTATAACAGAAATTATTCAAAACAATAAAATATAAACCGCTTTTTAGTCTTTTATAATATTGCTTTCCATATTTTATTATTATACCACTTACACAAAATAAGTCAATATAGCAACAGCAAGTGTTTTTCCGTATAGAGTCAAAAAATCAAAGACAAAAGGCAAGAAAAGCGTTCGGAATTTTTCCGAACGCTTATACTGTTCATCTTACTTTTATCTTAATATACTTACATTTCTGTTCCTGCTAAAATGCTATCCATTAATATTCTGATAAACAACCTTTTTACCTATCAGTATTTTTGCGTTTTTAACGCCGCTGCCGGTGAGTTGTTCTTTTAACTGGTCAGCTACCTTTTGATTTTTTACAATAAACTGAATTCCATCGGCTGTGTTTTTAAATGATGCTTTTTCAATAGTTGGTGCTTTTTCTTCGCCTTCCAGCGTTACTTTTGACAGATTAGCGCAGTCTTTGAATGCCCAAAAATCAATTTTTTCAACTTTTTGGGGTATGGATATTTTCTTTAGCGATATACAGTCATGGAAAGCTGACTTACCTATTCTTTCAAGATTATTTGGCATTGATATTTTTTTTAGTGATTTACATTTTTCAAATGCAAAATCACCTATTTTAGTGATCTTATTATTAATCTTAACCATTTTTAGTTTTTTACATCTGTCAAACGCACCATCAGATATTTTTTTCATTGAAGCGGGCAAATATAGTTTTTCAATGCTTTTTACACAGTCAAAACCAGTCAGTTCTATTTTTTTCGTTCCTTTTGCTACCCTATATACTTTTTTCTTATTTATCAATCTAATAAGAGTTTTCCCATTTTTTGAGTACAAAGCATCATTTTTCATTTTTATATACGGATTTTCTTTATCAATTATTACTTTCACATTTTGCATATCTGAAAAACCGATTAAATCTTTAATTTTTTTTGAAACATATATTTTCTTTATATTGGGAAGCTTTACGTCTGAACTTATATTAAAATTGGTCGCATATTTAGGTAAATATATAGTCTTATAAGGTAGTACTAATTTACCTGTTAACTTGGGCAAGTCATAATCTGTGAAATATGACGCTTCACATCTAGGGTCTAAAGATACATCCTTGACTTTATATTTTTTACCTTTAAGTATAATTTTATCAGGAATTTTTAGAACATCTCCATTAATAACAGGATAAAAGGCTTGTACATTATAAATTTCTTTACCCTTATCTTTTCCGTATAAGTCGATATTATAATAAATACCATTAATATTAAAATTATAATACTTATCAATACCATACTCCGTGCTATGGTGATACGTCAGTTTATAATATGACATTCCATTTATACTGAACATTGTAGTCATAATTGAGCTAATTAAAAACAAATATAACAATTTTACAAGCTTTTTAATTATCAAATTTATCACCCCACTTATCAAAACATCATAGCAGGCACATTTCTGTACCTGCTTTTGAACTAATAATTTTCAATCTTATAGATAACCTTCTTGCCTATAAGGATTTTTGCTTTTTCTATTCCGCCAACCTTTAACTTCTTTTTAAGGTCTTTGGCTACCTTTTTATTTTGAACATAAAAATTTATTCCTTTTATGTCATATTGCCAAATTGAATACTTTTTGATTTTAGGTGCTTTATTTTTATGCTTTAACACTATATTAAGTTTTTTACTTGTGTTTAAAAAATCTTTTGAAAAATTGGTAACATTTTCACCTATGGTCAGCTGCTTCAGATATTTGTTTTCAAAATCGCCAATTACTTTTACTGTTTTATAAACTGTAACTTTGCTTTTATTTCCTATTATATTAATTAATTTTTTTCCATCTTTGGAGAGTATCTGATTTCCTTTAACCTTTAGATACTTATTACCCTTTGCTATTTTAACTTTCAGCTTTGGTGCGTCATAACCAATATCACAATTTTTAAGCGTTTTTGGAAGTGATAACTTTGTCAATTTAGGACAACTGTTAATAATACAAGTTTCAAGGGTTTTAGGCAGAGATAATTTTTTCAATATAGGACAGCCGCCAATACTTATATATTTCAACGCCGAATTAGATGGTATGTTTATTTTCTCCAGCTTTGGACAAGTAGGTAAAACTATGCTTTTAAGCTTTGAGCCTGCAGGTACATTTACAGTTTTTAAAGTGTCAAATGTATCACTATACTCACTGCTAATGCTTAAATCACAAAATATGGTCTCAATATTTTTACTGATATTTATTGTCTCTATACTTTTATTAAATGATGAACACCCATATACAGCCCAAAAAATATATAAGTGCTTTACAGGATATGTTGTACCGTTACATACTATTGTTTCAGGAATATTAAATACTTTAGTTCCTGCTTTTATATCAAGAATTACTGCAGCTGATATTTCACTGTCAATAAACCCCGAAAAATCATTTTCGCTAAAATATACCGTATTTTTATCATTTTCAAAAAGTGGAGGCACATAATGCTCACTAGCAGATGCGCCTATATTTGATACGCATATAGTTACCAACATAATTAACGCCATTGTTAGATTAAATAATCTTTTTAATCTTTTCATAAAAACTCCTTTCATATATCCTAAAGTATGTCACGTCCTTGTTATTAAATAATATTTAATTTTATAGAATAATTCTATATTTATATTATATTATGTAAGTTTAGAAAGTAAAGGAAATTATATGTAAAATAATTAATTCTGTAGGATTATACAAACACAAGGGTCTTTCTTTGTGTAACATAACATATATTTCTCTCTTTCCCGAATATGAAAGCTCTGATTATTAAAAAAGCAGTTTGCATTTTATATTTTCAATAATTTTACCACACTTTAATATAAATATTTAATATTTGATTAACTATACTGTCGAATGCTTGTTAAATTCTTGACAATCACCCTGTTTTGTTTTAAAATAAAAGAAATGATAATTAAGAAAGGAATTTGAGATTATGGGACTTACATTAACAGAAAAAATTCTTAAAAGTCACGTTGTAGACGGCGAGTTTGTTAAGGGAAAAGAAATCGGCATTAAAATAGACCAGACTTTAACACAAGACGCAACCGGAACAATGGCTTATCTTGAATATGAAGCTATGGGGGTTCCGCGCGTTAAGACGGAACGCTCAGTAGCTTACATAGATCACAATACACTTCAGTCGGGCTTTGAAAACGCCGACGATCACAGATTTATAGGCTCGGTGGCAAAAAAACACGGCATCTACTTTTCACGTCCCGGCAACGGCATCTGCCATCAGGTACACTTAGAGAGGTTCGGCATTCCGGGAAAAACGCTTATAGGCTCTGATAGCCACACTCCTACAGGCGGCGGTATCGGTATGATAGCTATAGGCGCAGGCGGTCTTGACGTTGCAGTTGCAATGGGCGGCGGAGCATATTATATTACCTATCCTAAAATCGTTAAGGTCGAACTCACAGGAAAGCTTTCTCCTTGGGTTGCCGCAAAGGACGTTATCTTAGAGGTTCTTAAAATACTCACCGTTAAGGGCGGAGTCGGAAAGGTTATCGAATACTGCGGAGAGGGAGTAAAATCCCTGTCTGTACCAGAAAGAGCGACAATAACCAATATGGGTGCGGAGCTCGGCGCAACGACTTCTATATTCCCTTCTGATGAAACAACGCTTGAATTTCTCAAAGCCCAGAACAGAGCAGACGTATGGACAGAGCTTAAAGCAGACGACGACGCAGTTTATGACGAGGAAATAAAAATCGACTTATCAAAAATCGTTCCTATGGCTGCCTGTCCTCACTCTCCTGATAACATAAAAACTGTTGACGAGTTAGGTCCTATGAAGATAGATCAAGTTTGTATAGGCTCTTGCACAAACTCATCTCTTATGGATATGATGAAGGTCGCTCACATCTTAAAGGGCAAAACCGTACACCCTGACGTTTCCCTTTCAATCGCTCCGGGTTCTAAACAAGTTCTAAATATGCTTGCTCAAAACGGCGCATTGTCAATTATGATAGACGCAGGTGCAAGAATTCTCGAATCTGCCTGCGGTCCTTGCATTGGTATGGGACAATCGCCTAATTCAAAGGGAGTATCTTTAAGAACATTTAACAGAAACTTTGAAGGACGCTCAGGAACAAAGGACGGACAGATATATCTTGTTTCTCCTGAGCTGGCTGCCGCATCGGCAATAGCAGGAGTTTTGACAGACCCGAGAACTTTGGGCGATATGCCTGAATTTAAACTCCCTGAAAAGTTTGTTATAAACGACAATATGATAGTGCCTCCTGCCCCTGTTGAGGAGATGGACAGCGTTGAGATTTTAAGAGGTCCTAACATAAAGCCGTTTCCGAAAACCTCTCCGCTTGACGATACTATTGAAGCTCCCTGTTCACTTAAAGTCGGAGACAATATAACAACAGACCACATTATGCCGGCAGGCGCTAAAATACTTCCATTGCGTTCTAACATTCCCGCCATCTCAAAGCACTGCTTTACGGTGTGCGACGAGGATTTCCCCGAAAGAGCGTTAAGGCTGGGTAAGAGCATTATTGTCGGAGGTTCAAACTACGGACAAGGCTCGTCAAGAGAGCACGCCGCACTCGCTCCACTCTATTTAGGCGTTAAGGCGGTTTTGGTAAAGAGCTTTGCAAGAATCCACAGAGCGAATCTTATAAACGCAGGTATTCTGCCTCTTACATTTGTAAACGAAGATGATTACGACAAAATCGGTCAGGGTGACGAGCTTCTGCTTGAGAACATAAGGCAGGATATAGTAGACGGAAAGAGCGAGCTTACTCTTGTAAACAAATCTAAGAATGTAGAAATTCCCGTTTTGTGCGAATTAAGCGGACGTACTAAGGATATTGTTCTTGCAGGAGGACTTTTAGATTACACAAGAGAACAGCTTAACAAATAAGGATCAAAGCTATGAGAAAAAACAATTCGCCGAATAATTCTAGTTTCAGAGACGGACAAAACCAAAGCTACAGAGAATTTGGCAGAAATACAAATCAGAATGGCTATTATCAAAATCCGCAAAGACCTGTTAGCTATCCTGATAAAAGGAAAAAGCAAAACACTCCTGGATTATCACTGCTGATCAAGCTCGTATGCTTGCTAATTGCTGTTATAATTGTCTATATAGTTTTATATATCAACATTTTCAGCTACAAGCCTGAAATTACCGATGTTCTGACAGCTACAGGAAGCAAAAGCGCAGAAATAATCGAGGACATTAAGGTTTCAGACAATCTTTATGTATGCGCCTATACTGATAATGGAAAGCTTTCCGCCTCTTATATTAAGGTGAAAGGCTCTGGTGATGAGAAAAGCTATAAGTGCTTGAAAAGGTACAGTTCTCTTAATATTGATACTTACAAAAAGGATATGCAGGGAAAGAAAATGAAGTTTTCCTCAAAGGGAGATTTCCGTTTCGGTTTAGACTTTTCTGGAAGTGAGCAGTATGACCAGTTTACAGAATACTTTGATGAAAACGATATAAAAGATTACAAATCTTGCCCTGTTAATATTGAAGGAATAAATCAGATATTTATTGTGTGGATGTGGAATGAATAAATAACTTATTATAAGGAGGAATTGCTATGGCAGAAAAAATCAAAATGAAAACGCCTCTCGTCGAGATGGACGGAGACGAAATGACAAGAATTCTTTGGAAGTGGATAAAGGAGATACTTCTTGAGCCATATGTAGACTTAAACTGTGAATACTACGACCTAGGTTTAAAGCACAGAAATGAAACCAACGACAAGGTCACATTTGACAGCGCAGAGGCAACAAAGAAGTACGGAGTAGCTGTTAAGTGCGCAACTATAACCCCTAATGCGGCAAGAATGCCCGAATACAACTTAAAAGAAATGTGGAAGTCTCCTAATGGTACTATCAGAGCTATCCTAGACGGTACTGTTTTCAGAACTCCTATTATCGTAAAGGGCATTTCTCCTTACATACCTACATGGACAAAGCCAATTACGATTGCCCGTCACGCTTACGGCGACATTTATAAGAACACAGAAATGCGTGTCGGCAAAGATTCAAAGGCTGAGCTTGTTGTCACCGACAAGGACGGAAAAGAATCAAGAGAGCTCATCTATGATTTCTCTGACAGCGACGGTATTATTCAAGGTATACACAACAAAGATGAAAGCATCGCAGGCTTTGCAAGAGCTTGCCTAAATTACGGTCTTGATTTAAAGCAGGACGTTTGGTTTGCTACTAAGGACACTATTTCAAAAAAATACGACCATAGATTCAAGGATATTTTCCAGGAAATATACGATAACGAATATAAGGAAAAGTACGAGGCGGCAGGTATTGAATACTTCTACACGCTTATCGACGACGCTGTTGCAAGAGTTATACGTTCAAACGGCGGCTACATTTGGGCTTGCAAAAACTATGACGGAGACGTTATGTCAGATATGATCTCAACGGCTTACGGCTCGCTCGCTATGATGACGTCTGTATTAGTCTCTCCTGACGGCATTTATGAATATGAAGCCGCTCACGGAACTGTTCAGAGACATTACTATAAATATCTTAAGGGTGAAGAGACCTCGACAAACTCAGTAGCAACCATCTTTGCATGGAGCGGCGCTTTGAGAAAAAGAGGTGAGCTTGATAATACCCCTGATTTAGTCGACTTCGCAAACAAGCTTGAGCAGGCTACCATTCAGACAATTGAAGACGGTGTTATGACCGGAGACTTATATCTTCTATCAAGCCTTGAAAAAAAGAAAAAGGTTGATTCAGAAACCTTCTTAAAAGAAATAGGAAAGCGTTTGGATGTTCTTGTAAACGCATAACCAGAACAATAAAATAATTTGTAAGATTTAAGGGATGAGATTAGTGGCTAAAAATAATGATATTTCGGCCTCTGTTATAAAGAGACTGCCAAGATATTATTCATATCTCGAAGATCTGATAGAAGAAAATGTTGAGCGCATTTCTTCTAAGGATCTAGCTGAACGAATGAAAACCACCGCTTCTCAGATACGACAGGATTTAAACTGCTTCGGAGGGTTTGGTCAGCAGGGATATGGGTATAATATCATAGCTCTGCATGAAGAAATCGGCAGTATTTTGGGTGTTGACAAGGAATACAAAACCATTATGATAGGTGCAGGCAACTTAGGCAAAGCCATAACCTCTCAGATAAGCTTTGAGAAAAAGGGTTGCAGGCTTACCGCTATATTCGATAACGACCCCGAAATTATAGGACAAACCGTTTCAGGCATTATAGTTTCAGATATAAAAAATCTTGAAAGCTACTGCAAAAAAAACTCTCCGTCTATTGCAGTTCTATGTTTGCCGAAAGAAAATGCTTTCAGCGTTGCGAAAAAGCTTATCGAGCTCGGCGTTAAATCGTTTTGGAACTTTTCGCATTTCGATTTGAACCTACACTTTGACAATATCGTTGTTGAAAACGTGCATATTGGAGACAGTCTTTTAACGCTGACCTATAAAATTAGCTGTTGAAGATTGAGATTATAGCCAAAGCGCATGATAACAGCGTTCGGAAGATTTCCGAACGCTGTTATTTTACGCTATCAAATTTACGTCTGCCTATCAAGAGTAAGCCCATAAGACGGCATAAATTCCTCTAAGAATACGTCTGCTTCTTTGACATTAAGCTCTTTTATAATTTTTAATGTCGCAATCTCCGCGTCGCTGAAGTCTTTATTTCCCATCTGCTTTTCCTCAACGCATTTTATAAGTGCAGAAATCTTGTCCGCCGCCTTTACAAGTTCCCAATGCTCGCTTTCGCTTTCGTCTTTATAAAACAATGATTCATACTCTCCCTTTATATCATCAGGAAGATACGATAAAAGCTGTCTGCTTGCATTGTTCTCTATTTCAGAATAAGCAGATTTTATCTTTTTGCTGTAATATTTTATAGGCGTGGGCAGATCACCTGTTATTATTTCAAGAGTGTCGTGGTACATTGCCAAAAGAGCTACCCTCTCAGGATTTACATTTCCGCCAAAACGCTTATTTCTCAAAACTGCCAAAAGATGCGCTATAAACGCAACCTCAAGCGAGTGCTCGCTTATATTTTCGGTAACGGTATTTCTCATTAGACTCCAACGATTTATATACTTCATTCTTGAAATTATAGCGAAAAACTTACTGCTTTTCATTTTCAATCCGCCTTTAAATCAAAGTTTTTATTAATACGGAATAATACTTAACAGCACACCTGCCGCAACAGCCGAACCGATAACTCCGGCAACATTAGGTCCCATTGCGTGCATAAGCAGGTAGTTTGTGGGGTTCTCCTGCTGACCTACCTTCTGCGACACTCTAGCCGCCATAGGAACAGCAGACACTCCTGCCGAACCGATAAGCGGATTTACCTTGCCCTTTGTAAAGAAACACATCAGCTTTCCGAAAATCACTCCACAGGCAGTTCCAAGACAGAATGCGGCAACGCCGAGAAGGATAACTCCCAAAAATTCCTTATTAACTATTTTGTCGGCTGTTGTTGTAGCGCCTACTGAAATGCCCAAGAAAATCGTAATGATATTCATAAGCTCATTTTGTGCGGTCTTTACAAGCCTGTCGCAAACTCCGCTTTCTTTCAATAGATTTCCCAGCATAAGCATACCTACCAAAGGAGCAGCCGAAGGTACAAGCAGTGATATAACTATTGTAACAACTATCGGGAAAATGATTTTTTCCGTCTTTGAAACAGGTCTTAGCTGACCCATAACGATAGATCGCTCTTTTCGAGTTGTAAGAGCTTTCATGATCGGTGGCTGAATGATAGGTACAAGAGCCATATAAGTATACGCCGCAAGAGCAATAGTACCCGTATCTATTTTAAATCCGCCCGATGAAAGCAGCTTTGACGAAACGTAAATTGCCGTTGGTCCGTCAGCGCCTCCGATAATTGCAATAGAGCCTGCCTCAGCAGCAGAGAATCCAAGCAAAGCCGCTCCGATAAAGGTGAAGAATATTCCTCCCTGTGCCGCAGCGCCGAGCAAAAAGCTCTTTGGATTAGCAATCAGCGGAGCAAAGTCGGTCATAGCGCCTATACCGAGGAATATAAGCGGCGGATAAAGCTGGAGCTTAACGCCTAAATAGAGTATGTCTAGCAACCCTCCGTCGTGCAGAACCTTTCCAAAGTCTATCCCCTCTCCTGTTATTTTCCAAAGATCGGGGTGGTACATTTCCGTAAACGGCAGGTTTGTCAAAAGCATACCGAAAGCTATTGGAAGTAAAAGCAGAGGCTCAAACCCCTTTGAAATAGCCAGATACATAAATATAAATGAAATGCCTATCATAATCAGCGATTTCCATCCACCGTCGGCAATAAAGCCGGCAAAACCGGAGGTCGTCGCTAAATCTACAAGTGTGTCAAGAAACTTATCTATCATAGTTTTATTGTCCTTTCATTAAAATGGGCGTGTGTTGTCTATAAGTCCTGCGGTAGCCCATGCGGTTCTCTGCGGCTTAGCAGTTTTAATACTTTTAAGCGTAAGCCTTTTACCGCTTTTTTCACTCATATGTGCAATAGCCGCAGTAATAACTGCTACTATTTCTTCTTCTATATTATCATCTATTTCAAGCGCCGGTTTTGCAGGCTCGACTTTAGGCATTGACTTAACATCAGTTTTAACAGTATTTTTCAGTTCCGCTTTTTTATCAGCAGACTTTCTCTTAGCCTTTGATATAAGTCCGAACAACAATAAAATAACCACGAGCAAAACAAGACCTATAAACACTACGGTTATTCCTGTTATCACAACAGACGCTACATATTCAAAGTTCATATCAATATCCCCAGCCAATAAGGAACTTAACAAATTCATTTCAATATCTCCCTGCAAATTAATATTATTCTTAACAATTATACCTTAAATCGAGCATATTTTCAATAGCTTATTGTTATTTTTTACACAATCTTTATATTATATGCTTTCCTTTTTACCGCTACCCATACTAGTGGAAGCAATAGTAAAGCAATGTACGTATCTTGCGCCATTATCCTTCAAAATTCTCGCGCACTCATTAAGTGTACTTCCGGTAGTGATGATATCGTCGCAGAGCAAAATGGTCTTGCCATCTATTTCGCCTATATGCTTTTTATTCACCGAAAACAAACCCTTTACCGCTTTTTCTCTCTCCAATCGGGTAAGCTTATGCTGAGCAATGTCGCCGCTTTGCTTTATTAAAAGCCTTGAATTAGCTGGCTTATTTATAACCTTTGAAACTGTCTTTGAAATAATGTCAGCCTGATTATATCCCCTGCTTCTCTTTGTGGATCTATGCATAGGTACTGCCGTAACAACATCAATTTTGTTAATGTCTATAGTGTCTGAAAGCTTTTTATAAATGTCATCTTTAAATACGTCAACAAGATTTACCGCCTTATCCAGCTTAAAATTTATTATCCCCTCTCTTACAATTCCGCTGTAATCTGTAATGCTTACACAGCTGTCATAATAAATGTTTGTTTTATTGCAAATACAAATTTCCTGTCCGCACTTTTTGCAGTGTTCTGTGACAATAAACGGTATTTCATCAAAACACTTTCTACAGCAGGTATCGCTCCATTTTATGACCTTCCCGCAAAACGGACATCTATTGGGAAAGAAAATATCAAGCACATACTTTTTTACACTGTCAAAACTCGGTTTCCTCTGTAAATTCATCTGAATTACCATCCTGAATAAGCATATTTTTTAAAACGGTATATCTAAGTGTCCTTCTGTTATTGTCTATCATAGACTCCAGCTTCTTTGCAGAACCGATAATAATTAAAAGCTTCTTAGCCCTTGTAACCGCCGTATAAAGCAGATTTCTGTAATACAGCTTATCAAATCCGCCGAATACCGTTAAAATCACTGCGTCGAACTCGCTTCCCTGACTTTTGTGAACAGTTATTGCGTACGCAAGGTCAAGATGCTCAAGCATAGAGATAGTATAATTACACACCCTGCCCTCAAAATCAATAGTGACAAGCCCTGTGTACTTATTGGCAGCAGTTATGATTCCTATATCTCCGTTAAAAATACCTGCTCCGTTTTCCTTTGCTCCGTCGCCCAGATCCTTAGACCAAACAATATCGTAGTTGTTCTTTGTCTGCATAACCTTGTCGCCTACACGATATGTATATAAAAACGTCTTTATCTCCGACTTATCCTTAGACGGCGGATTAAGCTCAGCCTGAAGCCTTTTGTTAAGCTCGACCGTACCCGACGGACCTTTTCTTGTTGGAGACAAAACCTGTATATCATCAATAGAAGAATACCCATAAGCTTTAGGAAGCCTGACCTTTGTGAGCTCTACCACCAACGACTGAAGCTCGCTGTGCTTTAATCTTTGAAAAAAGAAAAAGTCGTTATCCTTTTCATTGAGGTTGATGTGTTCGCCGCCTACTATCTTATGCGCATTTACAATTATCGAACTCTTGCTTGCCTGTCTGAATATCTCTTTAAGCGTAACAATCGGCACAACTCCGCTGTCTATTATATCTTTGAGAACATTCCCTGCCCCAACAGACGGAAGCTGGTCGCTGTCGCCTACCATAATAAGCTTGCAAGTCATAGGTATTGCCCTTAAAAGAGCCTCGAACAACAAAGTATCCACCATAGACATCTCATCAATTATCATAACATCGCAGTCAAGAAGATTGTTTTCATTGTGTTTGAATCTAGGTTTGTCGCCGTCTGAAAACACTACCTCAAGCATTCTGTGGATCGTCTTTGCCTCATACCCTGTTAAATCTGATATTCTCTTTGCCGCACGCCCTGTCGGAGCGGTTATCAAAACATTCAGTCCCTGCTGTTCAAATAGCGAAATTATAGCGTTAAGAGTAGTGGTCTTTCCAGTACCCGGTCCTCCTGTCAAAACCAAAAATCCGCAGGACAGCGCCGTATTTATAGCTTTTTTCTGAAGTTCCTCATACTCTATATTATTCTGCTCCTCCGCTAAGGCTATTATTTCATCATAGTTTATCTTGCTGTCAAAAAGACACTCCTTCATAATGTTAAGACGTCTTGAAATATAGTTTTCTGCTGTGTAGTAGTCTTTAAGCAATATGAAAGGTCTGTTTTTCTTTCTAAACACACAAAGATTTTCTTCATTTATCTCTTCTTCCAGAACCTCGTTGAACTTATCCTCATCAACGCCTAAAAACCTACAGGTTATCGCTCTAAGCTTGTCCTTTGGAAGGCAGGTATGCCCCGCATACGAGTTCTGGATAAGCACATTTGTTATGCCTGCCTTAATTCGGTTTGCATTGTCCTTTGGAAGCTCTATATCTGCTGCCATTTCATCGGCTTTGAAAAAGGGCAGCTCTATCCCTTGAGTACATAAAACATACGGATTAGTCCTCACCATTTCTTCAGTGGGCTGTCCCCACCTTTTCCATGCTTTAGCCCCGTAGCCTGCCGAAATCCCAAACTTCGACAGATACCCCATCAATGAGCGCACACTGTTGACATTTTTAAATTCGTCAGAGATTTTTTGACACATTTTTCGCGTTATGCCCTCAACTTCACAAAGACGTTCAGGATCTTTTTCCATAATCTCCAGCGACTTATCTCCGAAAGTATCTACTATTCTTCCGGCGATGACCGGACCTATTCCCTTTATTGCTCCGCTTGCAAGATACTTTCTTATAGCTAACTCAGTAGTAGGCATTTTTCTCTCACAGAGAGTTACCTTAAACTGCTCGCCGAATTTTTGATGATTTATAAACTCACCTGTAAGTGATAAATCCTCACCTTCGTCTACATTACCCATTTCTCCAACAACAGTAACAGGGTCGCCGTCAACGTCAAGCGTTAGAACGGCAAACCCGTTTTCCTCATTACTATAAACGACACAATCAACTGTGCCCTCGATCTGACAAAGCTCTTTTTCCTTCATTTTAATCACCAAAACTTACTATACAATACTATACAGCAAAATTATGTACAAATATATTAACTCTACACCTTTGAATTTATATAGTCCTCAAGCTCATTTTGCCTGATTATTTTTACACCCTCAAACTCATCGTGTACCCCGTTTAATTCAGCAAGACAATTTTCATCAGGCTCTTGCGTTGGATAAATTAAAATCTCGCTTTCATCCGCACCGCTGAATTTATTATCCCAATATGCTGATTTTATTGTCTTAGCGATATCAGACATACTGTTGTTTATAGGTATTATTAAAAATTTTCTGTAATTTGATGTCTTTCCCGAATCTAACAGCTTCTTAACAACGTAAATAAGCGCCAATACAAAAACCAACAAAAATACTGCAGCAAATAGCTCACTCATCTTACTCACCTCTGATTCATAATATGTGCCAGAGGTAAATTGTGATACAATAATTATACTATTTTTGATACTCATTTTCAAGTACAAAAAACAAGCGCTTACGGAAAATAAATTCTCATAAGCGCTTTAAATTTCAGTTATTCACTTTGTGCCGCCTTTTTAGCTTCAATATCAGCTAAAGCGTCCTTTCTTGAAAGATTGATCCTTCCCTGATCGTCGATCTCCATTACCTTGACAACTATCTCGTCGCCTATTGAAACGACGTCCTCAACCTTGTTGACCCTTTGCTTATCAAGCTTTGAAATATGAACTAATCCGTCTTTTCCCGGAGCGATCTCAACAAATGCTCCGAAGTTCATTAGTCTTACAACCTTGCCCTTATATATTGAACCGATTTCAGGGTCGTTTGCAATAGTATCGATAATAGAAACAGCAGCCAAGCATTTCTCCTTATCAAGACCTGATACAAATACGTTTCCGTCTTCTTCAATATCAATCTTACAATCGCAGTCAGCGGCAATTTTCTGAATTACCTTTCCGCCCGAACCGATAACGTCTCTTATCTTATCAACAGGTACCTTTGTTGTAAACATCTTAGGAGCCCACTTGCTGACTTCAGGTCTTGGCTCAGGGATTGCCTTGAGCATTATTTCATCTAAAATGTAAAGTCTTGCCTTATGCGTCTTTTCAAAGGCTTCTTTAATAATCTCAGGTGTAAGTCCATCAACCTTAATGTCAACCTGAATAGCAGTAATACCCTTCTTTGTTCCGCCAACCTTAAAATCCATATCTCCGTAGAAATCCTCAAGACCTTGAATATCAACCATAGTCTGGAAGCTTCCGTCGTCCTTTGTGATAAGTCCGCAGGAAATACCTGCAACAGGAGCCTTGATAGGTACACCGGCGTCCATCAACGCCAAAGTAGAACCGCAAATAGAGCCTTGAGAAGTAGAGCCGTTTGAAGAAAGCACCTCAGATACCATTCTTATAGCATACGGGAACTCCTCAACGCTAGGTATTACAGGAACAAGAGCTTTTTCAGCCAATGCTCCGTGACCTATCTCTCTTCTTCCCGGACCTCTTGAAGGTCTTGTTTCACCGACTGAATAAGACGGGAAATTGTAATGGTGGATATATCTCTTTGAAACCTCCTCGTCCAGTCCGTCAAGCTTTTGAGCCTCACTTACCGGACCAAGCGTACAAATCGTTAAAACCTGAGTCTGACCTCTTGTAAAAATACCCGAACCGTGAACTCTAGGAAGAACTCCTACTTCAGAAGCTAACGGTCTTATCTCATCTATGCCTCGACCGTCTACTCTCTTACCCTCATAAAGCCACGCTCTTACGATTTTCTTTTGTAGCTTGTAGATTATCTCGTCGATCATTACAGCGTTTTCTTTTTCTTCATCATCGAATTTTTCGTGAATAGCGTCAATAATAGGCTGTAATCTTGCATCACGTACATTCTTATCATTTGTGTCAAGAGCGACCTTTACATCTTCAGCGGCAAAAGCCTCAATCTCGTCAAATAAATCGTGGTCTACCTCCTGCGACTCGAACTCAAACTTAGGCTTTCCTATCTCCTTTTGAATATCTGAAATAAATGCAACCATCTTCTTTATTTCTTCGTGACCCTTTAAGATAGCCTCAAGCATTGTGTCGTCGTCTACCTCGTCAGCGCCAGCTTCTATCATAACGATTTTTTCAGCAGAACCTGCAACCGTAAGATTAAGATGATTTCTTTCTCTTTGCTCCAACGTAGGATTTAAAACTATTTCCCCGTCAACAAGTCCTACGCTAAGTCCTGCTATAGGTCCATTGAACGGAATGTCAGAAATAGAAAGCGCAATAGATACTGCAACCATTCCTGCTACCTCTGGTGAGTTATCAGGGTCAACTGACAAAACTGTCATTACAACTCCAACGTCGTTTCTCATATCCTTCGGGAACAAAGGTCTTATCTGTCTGTCAACCATTCTTGAAGTGAGTATTGCCTTATCAGCTGGCTTGCCCTCTCTCTTTGTAAAAGAACCCGGAATTTTACCAACTGAATAAAGTCTCTCCTCATAATCAACCGATAACGGGAAAAAGTCTATTCCCTCTCTCGGCTTTGCCGAAGCTGTTACATTTGCCATTACTACCGTCTCGCCGTAGCGCACCCAGCACGAACCGTTTGAAAGCTCGCACGTTTTACCTGTTTCAACAACAAGCGGTCTGCCCGCATAGGTAGTCTCAAAGGTCTTGAAATTCTCAAACATTTTAAATTACCATTCCTTTCTTAGGAATTCGAGCCAATTTCGCTTTTGCAAAAATCTCCGCATTGATTTCGCGGAATGCCCGAATATGCGTGAATGGTATCTTTCACGCAAAACTCCTATTCATTAAAATTACTTAATCGAAAGCTTTTGCTTTCATTTTTATGACAGGAGCTTTAGCAAAAAATACAAGATTATTAAAGCTTAATAACCCTCTATTTATTGCTAATCACCCACTGCCAATATATACCAAAAGGCAGACAGCGAATACTCGCCTCTGCCTTATTGATAACAAAATTTACTTACGGATACCAAGCTTTTCGATAGTAGCTCTGTATCTTTCAACATCCTTCTTCTGAAGATAGCTTAAAAGATTTCTTCTCTTACCAACCAGCTTCAAAAGTCCTCTTCTTGAGTGGTGATCGTTCTTGTGAACCTTTAAGTGCTCGGTCAAATCATTGATTCTTCTTGTAAGAATTGCGATTTGTACTTCCGGTGAACCTGTGTCTGTATCGTGCTTTCTGTTAGCCTCGATAACAGCGGTTTTTTCTTCTTTTCTCAGCATAATAATTGTACCTCTTTCTTTTAAAATTTTCCGCAGTCATAGATTATGGTATGGATACCTCCCATTTTTACGGGCATTCGCCATAATCCAAGATCCGGGTTTAACCGTTATAATTACAACGCTAATTATGTTACCACAAATTATCTCAAATGTAAATAGTCTTTACAAATTTTTAATAATTTCAATTACAAATCATTTATTTTATATTTCTGTTCACCTTAGCCGCCGTAAGAGTATTCTGCATAAGCATAGCTATGGTCATAGGTCCTACTCCTCCTGGAACAGGCGTAATATAACCTGCTGCCTTTGAGGCAGTCTCGAACTCTACATCTCCACACAGTTTCCCGTTTTCAAGTCTGTTCATTCCTACGTCGATAACAACAGCGCCCTCTTTTATCATATCTCCCTTTATTAAATTCGGAACTCCCACAGCAGCAACAAGAATGTCGGCTCTCTTGCACTCAGCTTTCAAATCTTTAGTCTTTGAATGGCATATAGTTACCGTACCGCTTTTGTGAAGCAAAAGCATAGACATTGGCTTACCTACTATGTTGCTTCTTCCAACGACCACACACTCCTTGCCCTTTACGTCAACTCCTGTTGACGCTATAAGCTCCATTACTCCCGCAGGAGTACACGGCAAAAAACTGTAATCTCCTATCATTATCTTTCCTACATTAACAGGGTGGAAAGCGTCGACGTCCTTATTAGGCGAGATATTGTTGATTATCACATTCTCGTCAATATGCTTCGGCAAAGGCAGCTGACAGAGTATGCCGTCTATTTTTTCATCATTATTCAGCTTATTTATAAGCTCTAAAAGCTCGCTCTCTGTAGTCTCCTCAGGCAGGGCATATTCATACGAATCAAACCCAACATACTCGCACGCCTTTTTCTTGTTGTTTACATAAATTCTTGACGCTGGATCGTCTCCCACAATTATTACTGCGAGACCCGCTGTAACACCGTATTTTTCTTTAAGCTGAGCGGCTTGCTCTTTAATTCTGTCCTTTACGCTCTGAGATACCGCTTTCCCGTCAATAATCTTACTCATCTTCTGTTTCCTCCTTATTACTGTCATTACTGTCATTACTGTCATTACTGTCATTACTGTCATTCTGCTCAACAGGCTCAAGCTCATCAAGCTCTTTTATATCCTTTTCATCTTGGATATTATCCATATCCAAATCTAAAGAGTCATTATCTGCAATTGGTTTGTAATTTTCTCCGTCATCAAATGACTCTGCTTTAATTTCCGGCTTAACGGCATTCTTTCCGAACTTTTTATCATACTCATCCTGTAAAGCCGAAAAGTCCTCGCCCTTTGCTTTTGCGTCGTTTATCTTTTTCTTGAGCTCTGATTTTTCAGCCTTCATTTTTTCAAACATATCGTATTCTGCAAGCTGTGCCTTTGAAAGTTCCGTATCGGCATACAGCTTATAGCCGCCGTTTCTCTTGACCATACTTCTGAATATAATGATCAGGACTATTGACACTAGAACACATGTACCAGCAACAAGTTCTGACACCTTTATATTTGCAAGGTAAAGACTGTCCGTTCTAAGCATTTCTATAAAGAATCTTCCTAAACCGTACCAGCCGATATACATCAAGAAAATCTCTCCGTCGAACTTTCTGTGTTTTGCATATAGGTGTAGAAGCACAAAGCCTAAGATACACCACAGCGATTCATACAAAAAGCATGGATGAACAGGTGCATACTGGTCTACCACAACTCCTGCTTTGTCGGCAAGATCGGTCTGAACCTCAGAAAGGTATGAAACTGTTTTCGAGCTCATCATTCCCCAAGGAAGCGTCGTATTTGAACCAAAGGCCTCCTGGTTGAAAAAGTTGCCCCATCTGCCTATTGCCTGTCCAATCAAAAAACAGGGAGCAACAACATCAAGCAGAGTTACAAGCTTCAGCTTTTTTATTTTAGCTATTATTCCTCCAACTAAAATTGCACCTATCAAGCCTCCGTAAATGGCAAGTCCGCCGTCACGAACGCTTATTATTGCTTTCCAGTCAAGCGAACCTGATTCTGTCATATAATCACTTAAACTGAATATCACATAATAAAGCCTTGCTCCGATAATAGCGCCTATCAATCCCCCTATAACCGAATCTGTCGCACTGTCGGGATTGATGCCAAAGCTCCTCATTTTCCTGAAACCGTATATCATCGCAATTAAAATTCCGAGCGCAATTAAAAACCCATACCAGTAAATCACAAAATTAGTTCCCGGAATTTTAAACATAACATTGTTTAGCTTAAATCCGTTTGTGAAAATGTTGTCATGTCCCAAAAATGGAAAATATACTTTATCTGAAGAAACGATTTCTCTCTTCATTGTATTAGAAACTGTCTTTGCTAACATTTCTAGCGTCAATGCTGTCATTTTAAGTCCTCCTTAGGTGTTTGATTCCACTATTGAAATAGCGGTCTTTTTATTGTCAAACAAGATGTCTATACAATCCATAATATCTTTTTCAGTTATGCTTGCCAAAGCTTCAATATTTTCAAAGGCGTCAACTCCGACAAGCAAGTCCGATTCAAACATCAGCGTTGCACATTTCTCCGCACTGTTTAATCCGCTTATCAACTTTCCGTACTCAGCCTTTTTGATGATCTCAAATAAATCGGAGTCTATACCGTCTTGCTTTATTCTATCAATCTCGTACTTTATTCTTTTAAATACCTCTTGAGGCGACTTTGACTCACCCGAGAAAACACTTGCAAAAAATCCGTCGCCTGAATCGACCTCTGTATAGAAGTTAGAATTAATAAGACCCTCGTCATATAATTCCTTGTAAAGCTTTGATGTTGAGCCGCAAATCAAATTAAGCAAAATTGAAGCCTCAAGCTCTTTCTTTACTCTTTCCTTTCCGTCAAAAGGAATAGACTTATAACCAATAGCAAAAAGAGGAGTACCTACCGGCATTTTCTGAACAAGCATCTCTTTGTTTACCTCTTTTGGCTCATCAGGAAACGCAGTTACGAGTTCGGGGTTTTCTTTTATTTTCAAATGTTTATCGCATATTGCAAGAACATCATCAAGCTTCACATTTCCCGCAATGGCAAGAGCCATATTGTTTAGGTTATAAAAGGTGTTGTAACAACTATAAAGCAAATCTGCGTCAATCTTCGCAATAGACTCGACCGTTCCTGCGATCTCTATTTTAACAGGGTGGTTTACATACAAGCATCTCAAAAGATTAAAGAAAACCTGCCTATACGGAGTATCCTCGCACATTCTTATTTCCTGTCCGATTATACCCTGCTCTTTATCTACAGTCTCCTGAGTAAAATACGGCGCCTGAACGAAGTCAAGCAAAATTTTTAAGGATTCTTCATAGTTTTCCGTACAGCTAAACAGATATGCCGTCTGGTCAAATGAAGTATACGCATTTCCGCTTGCACCTGTTTTAGCATATAATTCAAAAACGTCGCAGTCCTCATTTTCAAACAGCTTATGCTCAAGGAAATGAGCTATACCTTCGGGAACTTCAATAAAATCCTTGTCGTTCTTTGTCTTGAATTTTGTGTTTATCGAGCCGTATTTCGTGCCGAATAAAGCATACACAGACGAAAACTCTGGCATCTCCCAAACCAAAATATTAAGCCCGGACGGATGCTTTATTTTGTAATAGCTTTCGCCCAAACGCTCGCTCTTTATCGTTTGTTTTTCAACACCCATTATTCAGCACCTCCCTTTTCATCACCCGACATAATATAAACAGTATCAAGCTTATAGCTTTTTGCTGCTTCAATAATATCCTCTCTTGTTATACCTTTGTACTTTTCTATTGCGTCCTCAGGCGAAAAATCCCTGTTCCAGACGCATAGCTGAGTAAGCCACCAAGTCGCAAGCCCTGAGGCACTGTCATTATAAGAACGCATAGAACCGCATACCGCTGTTTTGGCATTGTTAAGCTCATCATCAGAGAAGTTCCCATTTGCCATTTCATCAAGCTGTTTTAAAATCTCGTCCTTTGCCTTGCTTAAATTAGAATCCTCAACGCCGCTGTCTATAAGCATTACACCCTTTTCAGAAATGATATTGGAAGAACAGTAATAGCAAAGACTAAGCTTTTCACGAACATTCATAAACAGCTTTGACGACGGCAGTCCTCCGAACATAAGTGAAAATAGCTTTAGCTGTTCGGGGTCTTTAATATCAGTTTTAAAAGCAAGCACCATTTTGCACTGCAAAACATCAAATTTCTCATTGACCTTTGCAGTGGTTTCCTTTACAGGGCTTATCAACACAAACTCATCATTTGTAAACGCTCTTTCAAGCCCTTCAAATCTGCTTTTTATAAGTTTAACTGTTTCATCAAAATCCCCACCGCCCGAAACGGTTATCTCAATTCGAGATGTTCTAAGCATTTCCTTATACTCGTTGTAAGCATCTTTACAGGTCAGCTTTTCAAGCTCCTCAACCGTTCCGTCCAGAGGAACGCCTGCCGGCTCGTTTTCAAAAACAGTTTCCAGAGCCTTGTCTATAGCGTAACCTCTTTTATCGTTTATCTTATTGTTTATATTGTCAATAAGCTCACGCTTGATTATTTCAAAATCGCTCTCGTTGAATATTCCGTTTACCAGATTGGGCGAAAAAATACAATCAAGCAAAATCTCAGTCACGCTGTTTGTTATCTCCTCATTCTCAAGAGCATACCTGTCGCATACGCAATTTGCTCCCAAATAGAAAGCCTGACTGTCACCTAACCTGAATACGCTTTGTGAAATCCCTGCTCCGTAAAGCCTTGCAAGCTCCTTTGTAAGCTTTGTTCTAGTTGTGTATTTAGAATTTGAGGTTTGGAGCACTCTGGTAACCAAAGAATATGCCGACGCTTTTTTCTCGTCAACCTTTGAAATAAATCTTATCCCTATTGTATTCACGTTGAACTTTTTATCATGTATGGTCGTAATATAAACACCATCTGAAATTTGTTCTCTCTTTTTAACATTTGACATTGTTATTCTCCATTCAAAAATACTTACTTACGGTTAGTATACCATAAATTATTAAGTTTTACCACGCTTTTTTTATTTTATTATCCTGCTACTTTACAACAACATTTCCCTTGCCTAAAATTTCCGCAAGCTGAATCAAAAAGTCATTTGTTATCTTGACCCCTGTAACTTCTCTGTGCATTGTCTTTTTCTTTATATCGTCAAAGTAAAAATACACCTTCGACTGACCTTCATTTTCACGAGAACACCTAACTATTTCATTTATTTTCTGCTTGTCAGATGAATTTAATTTCAGCCATACCGATTTATCTTTAAGAGAATTTTCAAAAGCATCAAGATCTTCAATTTCCTCCGCAATTATTTTGGGCGGTTCGTCGTCCTTGAACGAAACTCTGCCGTTGATTATTAGAATAGCGCCCTCTCCCAGCTTGCTCTTATACTGTTCAAACAAATTAGGGAAAATAATAACCTCTGTCTCACCCGTCTTATCTTCAAACCTTGTAAAAGCCATTTGCGAGTTGCTTTTAGTAGTATACATCTTTTTATATGAGAGCATTGCAAAAATACTCACCTTATCGTCATCTTTGTATTTTGAAGTATAATTGCCCTCACTGCTTTGATTTACTACGTCTCCTATAAGCGTAAACCTCGACGCTTTAATAATTTCAGAGTAACTGTCCAGCGGATGTCCCGACAAATATATGCCTATGATCTGCTTTTCCATTGCAAGTAGCTCGTTTCTGTCAAATTCAGCTACATAAGGTATTTCAAGTTCCATAGAACTGTCGCTTTCAGAAACATCACCGAACAAATCCATCTGCCCTGAAATATTTCTTCTCTTGTTGTCGTTAAGACTTTGCAAAATCATTTCATAGCTTTGTATCATTTGCCGTCTGTTAGTCGGGAAACAGTCAAACGCTCCGCTTTTTATAAGAGCCTCCACCGCCCTTACATTGATATCGTCTAACATTCTCTCGCAGAAATCCTGTAGAGATTTATAGCTACCCCGCATCTGTCGCTCGGCAATTATTTTAGCTATAACCCCTCTGCCCAGCGACTTTATCGCCAAAAGCGCAAAGCGTATGCCGTTATCCTCAGCAATAAATCCCTCTTGGCTTTTGTTAATATCCAGGTGAAGCATTTTAACGTTATTTTTTTCGCACTCGTTAATATACTCAACAAGCTTTGAAGTATTATCCGTGATTACAGAGGTCATCAATGACGCCATATAAGGCTTGTAATAATGGCACTTCAGATAAGCCGTCTGATAAGCGACCGTTGCATAAGCCGCCGCATGAGATTTATTAAACGCATATGACGCAAAGGAAGTCATCTCATCGAAAATTTCATTTGCAACGCTTTCCTCAACGCCGTTTGCAACAGCTCCAACGCAGTTTACCGTGCCGTCGGGATTTTTTTCCCCGTACACAAAAGCCTTTCGCTCCGCCTCCAGAACCTTGTGCTTTTTCTTTGCCATTGCACGTCTTACAATATCGGCTCTGCCGTATGAATACCCCGCAAGCGTTCTGAAAATCTGCATAACCTGCTCCTGATACACGATGCATCCGTAGGTTACGTCTAAAATATCCTTTAAAAGCGGAGTTTTATATTTTACATATTCAGGGTTGTGACGGTTTCTTATATATGTTGGTATAGAATCCATAGGTCCCGGACGGTATAGTGAAATTACAGCTATCAGATCCTCAAGCCTTTCCGGCTGAAGTCTCATAATAGTGGCGGTCATACCTGCGCTTTCAAACTGGAAAACACCCTCAGTCTTACCCTTTGAAAGCATTTCGTAAACAGCCTTATCATCGTATGAAATATTCTTGATATCAAATTCAGGCTCTTTACTGCGGACAAGCTTTTGACAATTGTTTATAACAGTGAGGTTGCGAAGTCCCAGAAAATCAATTTTCAAAAGCCCAAGACTCTCCAAAACCGTCATTGTGTATTGCGTTACGATTTGCCCGTCGTTGCTCTGTAGAGGAACATACTCGTCAACAGGCTCTTTTGTAATTACCACACCTGCGGCATGAGTCGAGGTGTTTCTGGGCATGCCCTCAACCTTCTTTGCCATATCTAAAAGCTCTCTTATTTTAGGGTCCTTATCATATAACTCCTTTAAGTCAGACGACTTCTCCAAAGCCTTTTCAATAGTTATATTAAGCTCTCTGGGAATAAGTTTAGCTACCATATCAGCTGTCTGATACGGAAGCGCCATAGCCCTTGCAACATCTCTTATAGACGCTCTCGCCGCCAATGTACCAAAGGTAACTATCTGAGCAACGTGGTCTGTGCCGTATTTATTCTGAACATAATCTATTACATTCTGACGCCCGTCAATACAAAAGTCAATATCAAAATCGGGCATAGAAACTCTCTCAGGGTTTAAAAACCTCTCAAAGAGAAGATTGTATTTAAGCGGATCGATTTCCGTTATACCAATGCAGTAAGCACAAAGACTTCCCGCACCCGAACCTCTGCCCGGACCCACAGGGATACCATGCTGTTTTGCATAGTTTATAAAATCCCATACTATGAGGTAGTAATCAACATATCCCATCTGACTTATAATTTTAATCTCGTAATCAAGCCTTTTGTAGGCTTCTTCTGTTGGGTTGCCGTACCTTTCCTTTAATCCCTTTTGGCACATAGATATAAAATACTCTGTGTTATCGCTTACACCGTCAATGTGAAAATAAGGCAGCTTTGTCTTACCAAACTCAAATTCAACATTGCACATATCGGCAATAATTCTTGTGTTTGAAACAGCCTGTGGAGTGCTTTTAAAAAGCTCAAGCATTTCGTCTCCGCTTTTTACATAAAACTCTTCAGTTGGAAATTCCATCGACTTTGGGTCGTTTACAGTTGTGTTTGTTGAAATGCACATCAGAATTCTCTGAGCATTTGCGTCATCTTTTGAAATGTAGTGACAATCGTTTGTTGCGACCAGCGGTATACCAGTTTCCTCAGAAAGCTTAAACTGCAAAGGCAGTATCCTTTCCTGATCATAGAACTTGTGATTTTGTACCTCAATAAAATAATTGCCCTCTCCGAATATCTCTCTGTAGAGCAGTGCCGTCTCCTTAGTGCCGTTATAATCGTTATTTGAAAGTTTTCTCGCTACTTCTCCCGCCAAACACGCAGACAGACAAACAAGTCCCTCGCTGTATTTTTTTAAGCTCTCAATATCGACTCTTGGCTTTGAATAAAAGCCCTCTGTATATCCGATTGAAACAAGCTTGATAAGATTCTTATAGCCTTTCATGTTTTTGCACAGTAAAATCAAATGATAAGGAGAAGTATCAATTCGGTTCACCTTATCAAACCTTGTTCTCGGAGCAACATAAACCTCGCAGCCTATTATCGGTTTTATGCCCTGCTTTTTGCACTCATTGTAAAACTCAACAGCGGCATACATATTTCCGTGATCGGTTACGGCTATTGCGTCCTGACCTAAGTCTTTAGCCTTTTTTACAAGCTCGCTTATTCTGCAAGCACCGTCTAAAAGCGAATACTCGCTGTGAACGTGAAGATGCACAAAATCAGTCATAATCGACCACACTCCCTTCTATAAACTGCAAAATAACAAACAACAAATCGAGGCTTGAAACTAAATAACAAGCCTCAAATACAATTAATTATGAGAATAATGCTTTTGATAAATAAGATAAAGAAGTCCTGCCAGACCGGCAATATTTAAAAGAAATACAAAGACAAAACCGCCTGTTCCAATTCCTCCCGACATTTTCACAATAGACGAAATCATCATAACAATGCCCATAGAAGCAAGACTATATCCTGTTTCTTCGGTAAATTCAATCTTGTCGCCGTTTTGTTTTGATTTGTTTTTCTTGGCGTCTATGACCGTTTTAATAAGCCATACGCCTGACGCAGTCAGCAATACTCCCAACAACAAAATGATAATCATAATTTGTACCTCCTGTTTTTTGTTCTATATTCTGCTAACGCAGTTACTTACTTTTTTCAGCTTTTCTCTGTCTTATCTCATCAGCCGCTTTTTTTATTCGCTCCAGCCTGTGGTTTGCTCCCGAACGGGATATCGGTGGGTTCAAAGCAAGTCCTAACTCTTTTAAGTTATAATCGGGATTATTATATCTTACCTCTGCAATTTCTCTCAAATCTTCTGAAAGACTTGCAAACCCTATTGTCCTCTCAATGAGCTCAATATCCTCTATCTGCCTTTCCGCCGCTTTTAATGACTTCTCTATATTGGCGTTGTCGCAATTTACTGCTCTGTTGATTTTGTTTCTCACATCTTTAAGAATTTTTACATTCATAATCTCAAGACTTGCTTTTGAAGCCCCCATAAGCGTGAGCATATCCTCTATGTTTTCGCTTTCCTTTATATAAACTATATTAGCGTTTTTTCTCTCAGTGTGCTTTGCCAATATACCAAAATGATCTATAAGAATCAATCCTAAGTCGTTGCAAAGCTCCAAGCTCGGCATTACAAACTCAATATGATACTCCTTATTAGGGTCTATAATACTTCCGCACGCTAGAAAAATACCTGCTATCAAGCTTGGGATATATCTTTTTTTGGGTAAATCATCTTTTGAAAGTCTATTATCATTGACATTGAAAAAGCTTGCTATAAATTCTCTGTCGTCTTTACTGTCAACGCTTACAGTAAAAAGATTTGACTTTTCAGATTTTCTCAAGTCTTTTATACTTACAGCTGTATGACCGAAGATTTTATTCATATGGTTTGCTAAAAATTCCGCTGTCTTTTCATTTTCGGTCACCAATGCAATACCATCATTACCAAAGCTTTTTGAAAGCTTCAAAATTCCCAGAACCGCAGCATTTGCTTTTTCAAAGGAATAAAGATTATCAATAATTTCTGATTTTACCATATACGAAAAAGACTGCATTTTAATCACCAAGATTTTATGTGTACTTATTAATATCCCTGTGAGAAATTCTTACCTTGTGATACTTTTTTGATAAGTATTTCATCATATTTTCCGCAAATGTCACGCTTCTGTGCTTGCCGCCCGTACAGCCAAAAGCTATAATAAGCTGACTTTTACCCTCTTTTTTATAAAGCGGTATCAAAAAATCCATTAAATCCTCCAGCTTCTGCTTAAGCTGAACAGACTGCTCAAACTTCATCACATAGCTTGATACCTCTGTGCAAAGACCTGTTTTAGGACGAAGCTCGTCAACATAATATGGATTTGGCAAACATCTAACGTCAAATACCAGATCCGCCTCTCTCATAGGACCGTATTTAAACCCGAACGACATAATATCTATCTGCATAAATTCATCGTCGTCGGCTAAAAACATACTTTTAACTTTTTCTTTCAACTGATTTGCAGACAGAAAAGATGAATCTATAAAATAATCAGAAATCCCCTTTACATTAGCAAGCATATCACGCTCTGCCTGAATAGCTTTTTCTATATTACCCTTCATCTGATCGTCAAGAGGATGCTTTCTTCTTGTTTCCTTATAACGTCTTATGATTGTTTCATCGCTTGCGTCTACAAACAGCACCTTTAAATTTCTCTGCTCTTTTTGAAGCTGTTTTATAGTATCATAAAGCTGACTGAAAAAATTTCCGCCTCTGATATCTGTAACAAAAGCTACCTTTTCAATAGACTTAGTACCTGCCGTTACAGTAGTTATATCTGCAAATTTAAGTATAAGCTCAGGAGGCATATTATCAATACAATAATACCCCATATCCTCTAAAACATTTACAACTGTCGACTTGCCGGAGCCTGATACTCCCGTAACAATAACAAACTCCATATCTTTCATTTTTAACTCATCCCCTTCAATGCCGATACAACGTCTTATCAGTTTAACTCAAATTACAACTGTTCAGCATTGTATCTTACAATTTCCACTTCACATTCAAGAAAATAACCTGTTTTCTCTTTTACAATTTTCTGAACCTTTTTAATAAGACTCGCTACCTCCTCAAAGGTAGCATTACCTTTGTTTATTACAAATCCGCAGTGTTTTTGAGACACCTCAGCATTGCCAACGCTGAAACCCCGAAGTCCGCTGTCCTCAATAAGCTTGCCTGCAAACTGACCTGTCGGTCTTTTAAAGGTCGAGCCGCCGTTTGGGTACTCCAAAGGCTGCTTGCTTTTTCTTCTGTTTAAATAATCATCCATTAAAGCCTTTATTTCAGACTTATCCTTTTTAGCCAGCTTAAAAACCGCCTCAGTTATAATAAAACCATTCTCCTGAAATATGCTGTTTCGATAGGATAAATTCATATCTCCAACGTCAAATTCAAATGTTTTACCTTTATTAAATGCTTTGGCAGAAATCAAAACGTCCTTTATCTCACCGCCGTACGCTCCTGCATTCATATAAACAGCTCCGCCTACCGAACCGGGTATACCAAACGCAAACTCCAGTCCGCCCAGACCGTTTTCGTATGCAAACCTGCAAACATTAATAAGCGAACAGCCCGCTTCCGCCTTGATAGTTGTGTCGTCAACCAAGCTGATATTTGAAAAATCACTGCCCAGATGAAAGATAACCCCGTCAAATCCTCTGTCGTCAAAAAGCAGATTAGAACCCTTTCCCATAACAAAATACGGATACTCGTCATTATCAGCAATCTGAATAAGCTCTTTAAGACAATCAATGCCGTTAATTGAGATGAAAGCCTTGCAAGGACCTCCTATTTTAAAGGTCGTGTGCTCACTTAAACGCTCATCTGTCAGCACCTTACAGCCGTGTTCTTTTGCTTTTTGTATTATTTTAATTATAGCATTATCTTCTTTCATAAGCTATCCCCCGCATAAATTATAATCAAAACTCAATCCACGACCGTTTTTTTATTATTCTCTCTTTTAACTTTTCAGCGTCGCTGTTTACAATAAGCTCATTTGGGAAATTAAGCTCTGTAAGCAGTTTTTCCACATTTGTAACATCGCCTATTTTATAGCAAAAATGTGCGTCAGAATCAACCGCAACAGGCGTTTCATACTTTTTACAAGCCTTCATAAGCTCAACAAGCTTATCTTTTTTTGTCCTTCCCGAAACTAGCGACGCCTCGTTCAATTCGACCAGCTTGTCGTACTCCTTAAACAACTTGACAAGCTCCTTAGCATCATAATCAACATTCGATGTTGTCGGGTGTCCCATTAAATCAACGTGAATATTCTGACATACTTTTTTATATGTATCATATAACTCCTTCGGAGTTTCAATCCAAAAAACAGGACTGTGAAAGGAAGCTACTACCCACTCAAGTCTGCTTAAAACACGCTCGCTTATATCCAGCTTACCTTCTAAATTGCAAATATTAGCCTCAACGCCCTTTAAAACTCTTACACCCTCAATTTTATCGGGCAATACACCAAGATTTTCAATGTGCCATATGTGCGGAGCGTCAGGCTCCAAAGGTGCGTGGTCTGTCATTGCTATTATCTTAACACCCTTTTCATACGCCGCTTTGCAGTTTTCCATTATTGTTGAGTAAGCGTGAGTTGACGCCAATGTATGTGTGTGTAAATCTGCCTCGTATCTCATTTGTTCCTCTTTCTGAAATATATTCTTAATTCTAAAATGTATCCCAATTCTTTATTGTGTCTTTTTTATCGACCTCTAAACCCAGATTATTTAAAAGCTCCTGAGCCGCATTGTATCCCATCTTCTTCTGACGGTTGTTCATAGCGGCGACCTCTAAAATAATAGCTAGGTTTCTTCCCGGCTTTATAGGTATAGTAAGGCTAGGTATCTTTATGCCGAAGATGGTAGTATACTCGTTATCAACTCCCATACGGTCGTAAACCTTTGTTGGGTCCCAAGTTTCAAGCTCGACAACCAAATCTATCTTCTCTGTAACCTTAACAGCACCCATACCGAATAAACGTCTGGTATTTATAATACCCACGCCTCTCAGCTCTAAAAAGTGCCTTATATTGTCTGGCGACGAACCGACTAAGCTTTTGTTTGAAACCTTTCTTATTTCAACTGCGTCGTCGGCAACAAGTCTGTGACCTCTCTTTACAAGCTCAACAGCCGTTTCACTCTTTCCAACTCCGCTTTCTCCCACAATAAGCAATCCTTCGCCATATACCTCAATTAAAACTCCGTGACGGGTGATTCTGGGCGCAAGGTGGAGATTTAAAAAACCTATAAGCGCTGCAATAAAGCTTGTCGTACTCTCCTCAGTTCTAAGCAAAGGAATATCATACTCCTTTGCCGCCTCAATAACCTCAGCAAATATTTCATGTCCTCTGGCAACAACTAACGCCGGAATTTTAGTTTCAAAAAGTCTGCTTACAGCTTTTCTCCTCTCCTCAGGCGATATAGAACCCAAAAAGGCAAACTCCATATTTCCGCATACCTGTATACGCTCTGAGTTAAAATATTCGTAAAAACCCTTAAGCTGAAGTCCGGGTCTGTTCAAATCATTATCTGAGATTAATATTTCATCTAAATTATCAGGCGCACAGATCACTTCTAATTTAAACTCGTCAATTATTTGACTTAACGCAACTGTATATACATCGCTCATAAACGTACCCTCCTTTTAATTCCTTGATTTTATGCTTATCAATCCCTTATTGAGCATCTCCATTGCTGAAAGTATAACTCCCTGCTTTCCGGTAGGATATGTAATTCCTCCCTGAAGCCACACCGCAAACGGCTCTCTTATGGGTGCGTCGGCAGAAAGCTCTATTGAAGCTCCCATTGTAAAAGCTCCTGCCGCCATTATTACCTTGCTGTCATAACCGGGCATATCCCAAGCCTCAGGAACAGCAAAACTGTCAACAGGTGAACCCTTTTGTATACCTTGACAAAACGCAGTTAGGTTTTGCTCGTTGCCAAGAAGAATAGAAGCTATTATATCAGTCCTCTTTTCACCGCTTTTAGGGAAGGTTTCAAACCCGAGCTTTTCATAAAATCTGCAAGCGAACGCCGAAGTTTTCAAAGCCGACTCTACAACCTGAGAAGCCATAAAAAACCCAAGCAAAATCTCTCTGTTCTGACCAAGCGAACAGCCTACCTCTTTTCCCATTCCAACACAAGTAAGCCTTTCTGCACACTTTTCTACCAAATTAGACTTTCCTGCTATGTAACCGCCTGTTGACGCAACCCCGCCGCCCGGATTTTTTATAAGAGAACCTATTATCAAATCCGCTCCTACATCAAGCGGTTCACGCTTTTCAACAAACTCGCCGTAGCAGTTGTCTACCATAACGATAACATTTTTATTAGCCGCTTTTGCAGTCTTGACTATCTTCTCAATGGTATCAATACAAATAGACGGACGAAGGGAATATCCTCTTGAACGCTGAATGTAAATAACCTTTGCAGTCTGTGCTTTTTTAGAAATTTCATCAAAATCGGGAGTTCCGTCATATTGCAAATCTACTTGATCATAAACCACGCCAAAATCAACAAGCGAACCGCTTCCCTTTTTATTTCTTATACCTATTACCTCTTCTAAGGTATCATACGGCTTTCCCGTAACAGAGACCAGTTTATCACCTGCTCTTAACACCCCAAACAAAGCGGTAGACAGAGCATGAGTTCCGTTTACAAACGTATGACGCACTAAAGCGTCCTCACCGCCGAATGCCTGAGCAAACACCTTGTCTATTGTATCTCTGCCTATATCTCCGTAGCCGTAGCCTGTAGTACCCTTTAAACAGCTCTCCGACACACGGTTATCTATAAACGCTTTTAAAACCTTCTGACCGTTGTAATCGGCAGTATCGCTGAAATCGGCAAAAATATCTTTACATTCAGCTTCAGCCTCATCAGCAAGCTCCAAAAGCCTTTTATCTATATCAAATAAAGAATTATTCATCTATGTCTTTCCTTTCAAGCACTATATCATCATAAATTGGAAGAAAACCGATTTCAGTATAGTAGCTTACATTGTAACTTCTTGCAAAAAGCTGAACAGAAAACCCGTCCTCATTAAGCCGTTCTCCAAGCCAGTATAAAAGCTCTCTTGCGTGATGCTTTCCCCTCTCTTTGGGTATCGTAGCAACATGACCTACAAAAGCAATGCCGTCTATAATATACTGTATAGTTGCAGACGAGCAGTTTTTAAGAGTAAAGCTTTGAGAAAGCCCCTTTCTTACCCTGTGCGACGTATCGGTCAGCCACAGCGAATAGGAGTTTCTTATTGCCGGAAAGCTCGTTGCCAGAATATCATAAACATCGTCAAGCTTGGGAAGTTCATTTACATCAAGCTTAGGAATATGATTTTTGCACACAAACTCAAACATTGTTCTGTCAAACACGTTATAATCTTCACTTATAAGGACGCTTAGCCTCTTTGAATAATCAAGTCCCAATTCAACGGTAACAGGCTTTGTCATAGAAATAAGAGTAGCAATCTCAGAGATCTCATTATCTGAAAGGGTATGACCCTCAAAAACAGAAACTACCATTGATGCATTGAATATTGAAACCACAGCGTCGTTGTCCGAATCCTGATTTTCACGGACAAAATAAAACCTGCAAAAATCATAGCTTACACCGTATGCTAAAAAGTGAGACTTTATACGCCGTGAATAGTGATTTTTCTCAAGAGTATTCAATAATTCTTCTGTAATGTCGTGAGTTTCTGTTATCATTTATATGACTTACCCTAAAAAGGGCATTCCTCCGTTTTTAAGTTCTTAGCTTCACTGCCTGTTGTAGAGCTTATTCAAAACCAGCTTAACAAGCTCCAGTGAGTTTTCTATATCGTCTTTACTTGCAACACAAGACGGAGAATGTATATATCTGCACGGAACAGATACAGCCATTGTTTTAACTCCGCCTCTTGAAATATGAATAGCACCTGCGTCGTTTCCGCCTGCAATCATTGTTTTTGTCTGGCAGGGAATGTTGTTCTCCCTTGCAGTATCAAAAGCCAGCTTGTAAAGTTCTTTATTATAAATTGTTGATTTATCCATAAAAGATACAACAGGACCGTCTCCGCATTTGCAGACAGACTTTTCCTCGTCAGAGGCAGGTATATCAGCCGCCGTTGTAGCTTCTATAACTATTGCGTAATCAGGATTTACTGTGTATGAAGCCGCCTTTGCACCTCTAAGTCCTATCTCCTCTTGAACAACGAAGGTGAAATAAGTGTCATACTCAGGCACGCTTTCAATTAACTCAAGCATAAGCGCACAGCCAAATCTGTCGTCAATAGCTTTTGATTTTACAATGCCGTCTCCGAACTCTACATAATCAGATTTGAAGTAAACGCTGTCGCCCAGCGATACTGCTTTTTCTGCTTCTTCACGGCTTTGAGCCCCAATATCAACAGTCAGTTTGTCAAACAAAACCGCCTTATCCCTATCATCACCTGAAAGATTGTGAACAGCGACCCCTCCGACAACTCCGAACGTGTTATTCTTCCCAACAATAACCTGACGTCCGAAAACAACTCTTGGGTCAATTCCGCCGACGCTTTCAACCTTCAAACTTCCGTCATCGTTAATATATTTAACGATAAGTCCTACCTCGTCCATATGAGCAGAGAGCAAAACCTTATTTTTTGGTGTTTTTTTACCCTTTTTTAAGGCAATAATATTTCCGAGATCATCAACAGTATACTCGCATTTATCGCATATTTTTGAAATTATATATTCCCTGACCTTATCCTCGTCGCCTGAAATACCATTAATAAGACAAAGGTCACGCATTTTATCAAGCATCAGCTTCCACCCCGTTTCTTAAAAACTCTGCTATAAGGCGTGCTGAATTTTCAATATCCGAAATTGAAACGACCTCAACAGGCGTATGCATATATTTAAGCGGTATTGAAACCGTAACTGTTTTAACTCCGCCCCTAGTTACGCCTATAGCGTCTGCGTTTGTACCTGTTGTTCCGCCCATAACTTCGATTTGGTAAGGTATTTTCTCATCCTTTGCAATCTGAATAAGTCTGTTTGATAGGGATTTAGAAAGAGACGGCGAAACTCCGATCATAGGACCCTTTTCCATTTCTCCGCATTTCTCTTTAGACTCTCCGAAAACTCTTGCAAAGGAAACGTCAACAGCTATAGCAATATCAGGGTTCACCTTATAAGCAGCAGTTTTTGCTCCCCTCTCGCCTGTTTCCTCCTGTGAAGAAAATACCACCGAGAGCGAACAGTTAAGGCTTTCAAGCTCATTCTTTAACAGGTCGAGAGTTTCAATAAGTGTTACAACTCCCGCTCTGTCGTCAAGGCACTTTGACGTTATTCTATCACCTAAAAGCGTATACGGTTCATTTGATATAATTATCCTATCGCCTAACGATACAAGCTTTTGAGCATTCTCCTTTGACATTCCTATATCAACAAAGATATCGTCCAAATTTGGCACTTTTTTATCGTCCGATTCCAAATGCGGAGGAGTTGAAGTAACAACGCCGGTAATTTTCTGTCCGTTTGAGCAAAGGACCTCAACCTGTTGAGCCAAAAGCAAACGTCTGTCAATACCGCCGCAGTTTGATATTTTCAAAAAGCCCTCGTCGGTAATATATGTTACAATAAATCCAATCTCGTCTATATGTGCGTCAAGCATAATATGAGGCTTACCCTCTTCACGCTTTCCGATATTTGCGATAACATTGCCAAAATCATCGACTGTAACATCAGATGTGTACTTTTTAAGAAGTTCCGCCGCTGTTTTTGAAGCGCAAAATTCATCACCCGAAACGCCGTTTTGACGGGTAAGCTTAAATAATATTTCAGTTAATTCTTTTTTATTCATAAATTATCCCTTAAAAATATATTAAAGTGAGTTTACAATTTCCTTAAAGTGCCTGCCTCTTACCTCAAACATAGGGTACATATCAAAGCTAGCACAGGCAGGAGACAGAGAAACTATATCTCCCTTTTCAGCAATACCCCTTGCAGTGTGAACAGCTTCTTCCATATCTTTTACCATTATTACCTTTAGCCCGCTTGTTTTGAAATAATCACATTCAGTAACTGCACTTCTTATTTTTTCAGCAGTCTGACCCATAAGTATCAAAACCTTGACCTTTTCATTTACAGGCTCTGCAAGAGCGTCGAATGGAACTCCTTTATCAGAACCGCCTGCAATTACGATTATTTTCTGCTTGAACGAGTTAAGCCCTGCCATTACCCGTGTAGGGCTTGTGGCAATAGAATCGTTATAGTACCTTACTCCGTCAAGCTCTCTTACAAACTCTATTCTATGCTCAACCCCGCCGAATTCCTTAGCCGTTTTTACGATACTTTCAATAGAAACATCTCCCCATGTAAGCGCAATAGCCGTAAGGAAGTTTTCTACATTGTGTATGCCCGGAATCCTTATATCGTCCATATGGACTATCTTTGTAACCTTGCCGTATTCATTATAACAGAGATTTCCTTCATTATCTAAAAAGCTTCCGCATTCGGGAACACTCTTTCTGCTGAAAAGAGAAAGCCTACCCCTCACAATATCGCACAGTTTCATAGTTTCATCATTATCCATATTCAAAACTGCCTTAGAAAAGGCAGTTTGATGTGCGAGTATATTGCACTTAGCGCCAATGTACTCCTCCATTGTACCATGTACGTTAAGGTGATTAGGTGAAATGTTTGTTATCGCCGCAGCATACGGAGATTCTCTCATTGAAATAAGCTGAAAGCTTGAAAGCTCAACAACTGCAACATCAGTATCTTTGATTTTTTCTATCTTATACAAAAGGGGTTTTCCTATATTTCCTCCTAAATGAACAGTCTTACCGTCTGCTTTGAAAAATTCAGAAACGAGCGTAGTTGTAGTAGATTTGCCGTCAGAACCTGTAATAGCATAAATCTTACACGGGCAAAGGTCAAAGAAAACCTCCATCTCGCTTGTTATAACAATACCCCTCTTGCGTGCTTTTGTAAGCGTCGGATCGTTATAATACATTCCCGGTGTTCTGAAAACTATATCGCATCTGAAAATCTCATCAAGATAATTTTCACCGAATGAAAACTCCGCTCCTGCCTGTTTGAACTCACAGTAAAGCTCTTTATTTTTTTCTTCAAGATTATTCTTATCGCAGATAACTATATTATAACCCTTTTTTAAAAATAATCTTATTAATTCGTTGTGGCTTACACCCGTTCCGATGAATGCAATTCTTTTATCTTTTATTTCATCGAAGAACTTTTCCGCTTTTGTCATATTATATTCTCCTCTTTGCAAATACACATTATGTATAAAAATTAATTAAAATTAGATATAAATACTCTATTATATTATATACTATCTGAAAATAAATAGCAATGTTTTTTTCTGTTTTTCACTGCAAAATGTTTAAATGAAATAATATTCTAAATGCTTTTTTTGTGAAACAAACTAAATATTAAAAAAAGTATTGTAAATTGAAATAAAATAATTTATAATCATCATAGCGTTTATTGTCAAAATTATTATGAACAGGAAGTGTTAGCTAAGTTGGAAAATATTATTATCAGTCTTAAAGACGCTATTGTTGAATTCGACGGAGAGCAGATTTTAAAAAATATTAATCTCGACATTATTGATAAGCAATTTGTTACCCTGCTCGGTCCGTCTGGCTGCGGAAAAACTACAACTCTCCGTATTATCGGAGGATTTCAGCAAATGAAAAGCGGCTCGCTTTATTTCAATAATAAGGATATCACAAAGCTGCCTCCTCATAAAAGACAGGTAAATACTGTTTTTCAAAAGTACGCACTTTTCCCTCACTTGAATATATACGATAACATAGCTTTCGGTCTAAAGCTTAAAAAGCTAAGCGACAAAGAAATAAAATCAAGAGTTCAGGAGACATTAGAGCTTGTCAATCTTATAGGCTTTGAAAAACGCTCTATACACAGTCTTTCGGGCGGTCAGCAGCAAAGAGTTGCCATCGCAAGAGCATTGGTAAACCGACCTAAAGTCCTGCTCCTCGATGAGCCTTTGGGTGCTTTGGACTTAAAACTGCGAAAGGAAATGCAGATTGAGCTTAAAAACATTCAGCAGGAGCTTGAGATAACATTTATTTATGTAACCCACGACCAGGAGGAGGCTCTTACTATGTCTGATACGGTCGTTGTAATGAACAACGGCGTTATTCAGCAGATAGGCACTCCTGTTGATATTTACAACGAACCTAAAAACGCATTTGTCGCTGACTTTATAGGAGACAGCAATATTATCGACGGCATTATGCGAAAGGATTTCCTTGTAGACTTTGCCGGAAACTCATTCACCTGTGTTGACTCAGGCTTTGAAAAAGATGAGCTTGTAGACGTTGTTATAAGACCTGAGGACATTAAAATCGTTCCTCAGATAAAAGGAGCGATAACAGGCGTTGTTGAAAGCGTTATCTTCAAGGGCGTCCACTACGAAATGATAGTCGAAGCAAGCGGATATAAGTGGAAAGTCCAATCCACTTTGCATGAAGATGTAGGCTCTATTGTCGGAATGAGTATTGAACCTATGGATATCCATATAATGCACAAAATGGAGAACCAATTAAAAATCAAAGATTCTTAATCTCAATTTGAACTATTTGAATTTGTACAAAACAGCGAGAGGAGGAATGCTCCCAACGGAGCGTAACAATACTGATGAAATCAAAAATTTTAGCTGTTCCATACATTATATGGATGATTATATTTACAGTAATCCCGCTCGGTCTTGTAATATTCTTTGCGTTTACTACCCAGAGCGGAGAGTTCACAATTTCAAATATAGTAGCTATGAACGACTATTTGGACGTTTTATTCCGTTCGATAGAGTTCTCGGTCATCGCTACGATAATATGTCTTATACTCGGTCTTCCGGTCGCATATTTAATATCAAGGCTTGCAAAAGGAAAGCAAGGAACTATGCTTATGATAGTCATACTTCCTATGTGGATAAATTTTCTACTAAGAACCTATGCGTGGATGACTCTCCTTGAGGAAAACGGACTGATAAACAGATTTTTCGGACTTTTCCATCTGGGACCGTTTAATTTGATAAACAATTCGGGAGCAGTAGTCTTAGGTATGATATACAACTACATTCCTTTTATGATTCTTCCGCTATATTCTGTTATGACTAAAATAGACGAAAGCGTAATAGAAGCAGCTCAGGATCTAGGCTGTTCTGGCTTTCATATTATAACAAAAATCATTCTCCCCCTTTCAAAGCAAGGAATCTCTACAGGGATCATTACTGTATTTGTTCCGTCGGTATCTACATTTATCATATCGAGAATGCTCGGCGGAGGAACAAACGATCTTATAGGTGATATTATTGAATCTCAGTTCTTGGGCAATTCTTATAACCCTCACTTAGGCTCTGCAATGTCTTTGGTTCTTATGGTTATAGTTTTACTTATTATGAGTCTGTTCAATCAATTTGGCAGTGAGGAGGCTGTTATTTAATGAATAAAATCGTTTCACGAACAACAACCGCATTTGTTATTGTTTTTCTGTACATTCCCATACTTGTACTAATCGTCTTTTCATTTAACGCCTCAAAATCAAGGGCGTATTTCACGGGTTTCAGTTTACAGTGGTATCAAAAGCTGTTCCATAACGAGGCTATTCTCTCAGCTCTTTTTAATACTATCATTATTGCTCTTATTTCCTCTCTGTTAGCAACTATTATCGGAACAGCGGCGGCTATAGGGATAAACAAAATGAGACCTATAACTAAAGCAACTATTATGAACATAACCTATATTCCAGTTATAAATCCTGAAATTATCACCGGAGTTTCGCTTATGCTTTTATTCAGAGCATTTACAGTATATTCGGGATTTCAATTCGGATTTGTGTCGCTTATACTTGCACACATAACCTTTAACATTCCTTACATCATTTACAGCATTATCCCAAAGCTAAGACAAATGAACCCAAACCTAGTCGAAGCGGCGGAGGATCTAGGCTGCAATCCCAGACAAGCTTTTTTCAAGATTACGATTCCTGAAATAATGCCGGGCGTGCTTTCAGGCTTTTTAATGGCTATAACCTATTCTATCGACGACTTTATAATCAGCTATTTCAACTCGGGAACTACAGTTGAAACACTTCCTATAACTATCTACTCTATGACCAGAAAAAAAGTATCGCCGGAGATAAACGCTCTTTCAGCAATAATATTTATAGTTATACTTGCAGTTTTAATTATCAAAAATGCAATTTCAAACTATATGCTAAGAAAAGAAAGACTGGAATACTTGGCGTCAAAATCGTGATATGATTTTGTTTTGATATTTTTATAAATTTGTGTTATACTGACAAAGGAGCTTGTAAATGAAAAAACGCTTTGTAATATTTGTTACATTGATGCTATCGCTTGTAATGCTTACCGGCTGTAGCGTAAATAACAACCAGTCAAACGAAGATTCTTCGGCTGCAAGTAATACTTCCGGCAAAGATTATTCAAATAACGTCAGCGATAAAAGCGTCAATGATAGTTCGCAGACTGAAAAGACAATAAACCGTGAAGATGTTGATATGGACACCATATTGACTAAATTTGATAAAAGTCTGCTGTCTAACTATGATTATACCCGACTGAAGGACAAGAATATAACCCTTAATGTCTGCAACTGGGGCGAATATATGGCAATAAACCAAGACGATTATTTCGACGTTAATAATGAATTTGAAAAACTAACCGGAATAAACGTCAACTATAAGACCTTTGCCACCAATGAAGAACTTTATTCAAAGCTGAAAAGCGGAGGCGGAGATTATGATATTGTTATCCCCTCCGATTATATGATTTCTAAAATGATAAAAGAGGGACTTATTCAAAAGCTGGATTACAGCAAAATTCCAAACTTCAGCTATATTGACAAAAAGTTTGTAGGACTTGAATATGACCCCGAAAACGAATACTCTGTGCCTTACACTTGGGGAATAGTATGTATTGTTTACAATAAAAAAATGGTTAAAAAAGAGATAACAGGCTGGTGCGACCTTTGGAACGAGGCTAACGACAATAACATTTTGATGTTTAACAATCCCCGTGACGCATTCGGAATTGCGCTTACCTATCTTGGGTATTCTCAGAACACCGAGAATAAAAAAGAGTTAGAGGAAGCCGCAAGCACTTTAAAACAACAGAAAAACCTTGTACAGGCTTATGTAATGGACGAGATTTTCGATAAAATCGGAGGCGAATCATCGGCAATAGCACCCTATTATGCAGGCGATGTGCAGACGATGATCGACGAAAATCCTAATCTTGACTTCTGCATACCAAAAGAGGGCACTAACAAGTTTGTAGACGCAGCCTGTATACCGACAGCTGCAAAAAACAAGGAAGCCGCAGAAATGTATATAAATTTTCTGAATGAGGTTCAGGTTGCATATGCAAACTGCGACTATCTATGCTATTCAACTCCGCACACAGGCGTTTACAATCTTTTTGATGAAGAAGTAAAAGCGAATCCGCTTCGCTGTCCACCTGACGATTATCTTAATGAAAAAACAGAAGTGTTTATAAATCTGTCTGATGAGACTAATGCATATACTCAAGAGCTTTGGAATCAAATTAAAATTGAGAAATCAAAATCGCCTTGGCTTGTGCCTTCTTTTCTTTTGATTTCTCTGGCTCTTACTATTTTCTTAAACATAAGACGTTCAAGAAAGAAAAAACAGGATATTTTTTAAATTTTATATAAGGAGATTTTTTATGACGAGCAATACTAACGGTGTTTTATTTGAACCGCAAACTCAGGTTGGACCTTTAGGGATCATCGGTATGAACGGCACTCAGGAGCTTTGCGCTAAAATCGACGGTTACCTTACCAAATGGGCGGCAGAAAGCGGAATTCTCAAAGACAGCTATCTTATCGAGGTTGATTGTCCTAGATTTTCATCAGGAGACGGAAAGGGTATTATAAAATCAACCGTTCGCGGCGACGACCTATTCATCATCTGCGATGTCGGTAATTACAACTGCACATACGATTATTTCGGAATGAAAAACCATATGTCCCCCGACGACCATTATCAGGACTTAAAGAGAATTATTCAGGCAGCCGGAGGAAAAGCGCACAGAATAAATGTTATTATGCCTATTCTCTACGGCGGCAGACAGCACAGAAGAAGCTATCGTGAATCCTTAGACTGTGCCGTAGCTCTTCAAGAGCTTGAGGCTATGGGAGTTTCAAACATTCTCACCTTTGACGCACACGATCCACGTGTGCAAAACGCAGTTCCGCTGATGGGATTTGACAATGTAATACCATCGTATCAGGTGTTAAAGGCAATGTTCAGAAACCTCGACGACATAGTTATAGACAAGGATCACTTTATGATCATCTCCCCTGATGAGGGCGCTATCAACAGAAATATGTACTATGCGTCAGTTTTAAGCGTTGATCTTGGAATGTTCTATAAAAGGCGTGACTACTCAACCATTGTAAACGGACGAAATCCAATCGTTGCCCACGAATATCTGGGTAACGACGTCGAGGGCAAGGATGTTTTCGTAGCAGACGATATTATATCGTCGGGAGAGTCGGTTCTTGACATAGCATATGAACTTAAAAAGAGAAATGCCAGAAAAATCTATGCTTATGCTACCTATGCGATTTTCACAAACGGTCTTGAGAAGTTTGACACAGCTGTTAAAGACGGCATAATCGACGGAGTTTTCGGTACCAACCTTACTTACCGTTCTCCCGAGCTTTTGAGCAGAGACTGGTTCTATGAAGTAGACGTCTCAAAATACATTGCATATTTCATAGCGTCGTTGAATCACGATCTATCAATTTCATCTATCATTGATCCGCACGAGAAAATAAAAAATCTTCTTAAAGAACACAAACACTTGACAGTATAAAATAAGGTGTACATCATAATTAGATGTACACCCTTTTTAATATAACCCTATAATTTCTCTCTTCTCAGTTTTCTGAAAAAATCACTTATTATCTCAGAACATTCATCAAGCAGAATCCCACTTTCAACCTTTGGACAATGATTAAACCTTCCGTCGAACAGATTTACTGTAGAACCCACAGCCCCGAATCGATGGTCAAAAGCTCCGATATAAACTTTTTCTATACGGCTGTTTATTATAGCGCCAGCACACATTGCACAAGGCTCAAGTGTAACATACATATCACAGTCTATAAGCCTCCAGCCTCCAAGAATACTGCTCGCCTCGTTAATAGCTATTATCTCAGCGTGCGCAAGCGGAGACTTATCCGTTTCACGACGGTTATAGCCCTCGCCTATTATTTCCCCTGTTTTGCTATTCACAACAACAGCCCCAACAGGAACTTCTCCGATCTCTGCTGCCTTAAATGCAAGCTCCAACGCTCTTTTCATATAAAAGGTTTTATCCATTTATCTCTCCGATTGATATATTTATTTGCTTTATTGTACCATACAAAATAAAAACTGTAAACAAAAAACCACCGGAAAGCATCCGATGGTTTTTATATTTTTACGTTAATTACTTTTCGATAGCTGTAACAACGCCTGAACCTACTGTTCTGCCGCCTTCACGGATAGCAAAACGAAGTCCCTCTTCGATAGCGATTGGAGTGATAAGCTCAACGCCGATCTCTACGTTATCGCCAGGCATACACATTTCCTTATCAGCAGGAAGTGTGATAACGCCTGTAACGTCAGTTGTTCTGAAATAGAACTGAGGTCTGTAGTTGTTAAAGAAAGGTGTATGACGTCCGCCTTCATCCTTCTTTAAAACGTAAACCTGTCCCTTGAACTTTGTCTCAGGGTGAATTGAGTTAGGTGCACAAAGAACTTGACCTCTTTCGATGTCCTCTCTCTGAACTCCACGAAGAAGTGCGCCGATGTTATCTCCAGCCTCAGCGTAGTCGAGAATCTTTCTGAACATCTCGATACCAGTTACAACAGTCTTAGCTCTTTCCTCTGTCAAACCAATGATCTCAACCTCGTCGCCTGTTGTAAGCTTTCCTCTTTCTACTCTACCAGTAGCAACTGTTCCACGTCCTGTGATTGTGAAAACGTCCTCAACAGGCATCAGGAATGGTTGGTCAGAAGCTCTCTCAGGAGTTGGGATATACTCGTCAACTGCATCCATAAGCTCAAGAATAGGAGCATATGCAGGATCATTAATATCGTCTGGAGCCTCTAATGCTTTAAGAGCTGAACCCTTGATTATTGGAATATCATCACCTGGGAATTCATACTCGTTAAGAGTTTCTCTGATGTCCATTTCAACTAATTCAAGAAGCTCTGGGTCATCAACCTGGTCAGCCTTGTTCATAAATACTACGATATAAGGTACTCCAACCTGACGAGCAAGAAGCAAGTGCTCTTTAGTCTGAGCCATAGGACCGTCTGATGATGCAACAACAAGGATAGCTCCGTCCATCTGAGCAGCACCTGTAATCATGTTCTTTACATAGTCAGCGTGTCCAGGACAGTCAACGTGTGCATAGTGACGCTTATCTGTTTCATACTCAACGTGAGCCGTGTTAATAGTGATTCCACGCTCTCTCTCCTCAGGAGCACCGTCGATCTGATCATAAGCTTCAAACTGTGCAAGACCCTTTAAGTGAAGTGCCTTTGTGATTGCTGCTGTTAAAGTTGTTTTACCATGGTCAACGTGGCCTATTGTACCAATGTTGACATGGGGTTTAGTTCTTTCAAATTTTTCCTTTGCCATTTGGATTTTCCTCCCTTTAATAAATTAATATTATTACTTTTTAAAGTTACAAAAATATTATAACCCACTTCTCCAAGAATTTCAAGTCTTTTTACGTATTTTTTTATCTAAATACAAATTTTAGTCGTTATTCTTGTTTCTGTTTGACATAATATTCTCTGCAATTGATTTCGGAACCTCAATATAACTGTCAGGCTCCATTGAATACTGTCCGCGTCCCTGTGTTCTTGAACGCAGCTCATTTGAATATCCGAACATTTCAGAAAGCGGTACCAAAGCGTTGATCTGCTGTGCGCCCGGTCTTGCCTCCATACCTTGAATCTGTCCACGACGTGAGTTCAAATCTCCGATAACGTCTCCCATATACTCCTCAGGAACTATAACTACAACCTTCATTATAGGTTCGAGAATAACAGGGTCAGCCTTCTTCATAGCCTCTTTAAATGCCATAGAACCGGCAATCTTAAATGCCATTTCAGACGAGTCTACCTCATGGTATGAACCGTCGTAAAGGGTTACCTTTACGTCTACTACTGGATAGCCAGCCAGAACACCGCTTTGCATTGCGCCCTGAATACCTGCGTCAACAGCTGGAATATATTCCTTAGGAATAGCTCCTCCAACTATTTTGTTAATGAATTCATAACCCTTACCTGATACGTTAGGCTCAACAAGAATCTTAACGTGTCCGTATTGACCCTTACCACCTGACTGTCTTGCATACTTATGGTCAACGTCAGCGTTTGTTCTGATAGTCTCTTTGTAAGCAACCTGTGGCGCACCTACATTAGCCTCTACCTTAAACTCACGAAGCAAACGGTCAACAATGATTTCAAGGTGAAGCTCACCCATTCCTGAAATGATAGTCTGTCCTGTTTCCTCATCAGTGTGAGTTCTGAATGTCGGGTCTTCCTCAGCAAGCTTTGACAATGCAATACCCATCTTTTCCTGTCCTGCCTTTGTTTTTGGCTCAATAGCCAAATCAATAACAGGGTCAGGGAATTCCATTGACTCAAGAATAATAGGGTGCTTTTCATCACACAGTGTGTCACCTGTACCTGTATTCTTCAAACCAACGGCTGCCGCGATATCGCCCGCATATACCTGATCTATATCTTTTCTGTTGTTTGAGTGCATCTGAAGGATCCTACCGATTCTCTCGTTATCGTCCTTAGAAGCATTATACACAGTCGAGCCCTTTTCAAGAACTCCCGAATATACTCTAAAGAAACAGAGCTTTCCAACAAACGGGTCGGTAGCGATCTTAAATGCCAATGCTGCGAACGGTTCTTCGTCTGATGAAGGTCTTTCTTCCTCAGCATCTGTATCAGGGTTTATACCCTTGATTGCAGGAACGTCAAGCGGCGACGGCATATAATCTACAATAGCGTCGAGAAGCTTCTGTACGCCCTTATTTCTGTATGAAGTACCGCATACTACAGGAACCATATGGTTTGCCAGAGTAGCCTTTCTGATGCAGAGCTTTATCTCGTCAATAGTAAGCTCCTCACCGTCTAAATACTTCATCATTATTTCTTCATCCTGCTCTGCAACGTGCTCGATCATATCATCGTGATACTGCTGAGCCTTTTCCTTCAAATCCTCAGGAATTTCCTCAACTCTTATATCTTTTCCAAGATCATCATAGTAAACATACGCTTTCATTTCAAGCAGGTCGATAACACCCTTGAATGTATCCTCAGAGCCGATAGGAAGCTGTATTGGAACTGCGTTTGTTTTAAGTCTTGTTTTGAGCATATCAACTACGTTGTAAAAATCTGCTCCCATAATATCCATTTTGTTTACGTATACCATTCGGGGAACATGATATTTGTCTGCTTGTCTCCAAACTGTTTCAGTCTGCGGCTCAACTCCGCCCTTTGCACATAAAACTGTTACAGATCCGTCAAGAACCCTAAGCGAACGCTCAACCTCAACTGTAAAGTCAACGTGTCCGGGAGTGTCTATAATATTGATTCTGTGCTTTTTCCAGAATGCAGTAGTGGCAGCCGAAGTGATAGTGATACCTCTTTCCTGCTCTTGCTCCATCCAGTCCATAGTAGCTGCACCCTCGTGAACCTCACCTATCTTATGGTTAATACCTGTATAAAATAGGATACGCTCAGTTGTGGTGGTTTTACCAGCATCAATATGAGCCATGATACCAATATTTCTGGTATCCTGTAATGAACAATCTCTTGCCATAAAATCCTCCTACTTATATTACCAACGATAGTGAGCGAAAGCCTTGTTTGCTTCTGCCATCTTGTGCGTATCGTCTTTCTTCTTGCAGGCTCCGCCAACGCCGTTTACTGCGTCCATAATTTCTGCTGCAAGCTTTTCTTTCATAGTTTTTTCATGTCTTGCTCTCGCATAAGTCGTAAGCCATCTCAGCCCCAGTGTCTGACGTCTCTCAGGACGTACCTCCATAGGTACCTGATATGTCGAACCGCCGACACGACGAGCCTTAACCTCGAGACTTGGCATAATATTTTCCATAGCCTGTTCAAAAGCCTCTAACGCCGGCTTACCTGTTTTTTCTTCTACGATTTCAAATGCTCCGTATACAATCTTCTGCGCAACACCTTTCTTACCGTCCAGCATTACGTTGTTGATAAGACGTGTTACCAGCTTTGATTTGTATATCGGGTCTTGCAAAACGTCTCTTTTTGCAACTTTACCTCTTCTTGGCACTAGAATTCCCTCCTTCATAAAATGATATCATAGGTACTCGCTCTGCGGCCTCGACCGCAGCCCCGTCAGTCCAATGCAGAGGTACTATATATATAATACTCCACATCAACTGTGGTTAATGAGTTCTACCTTAATTTTTCGGGCTTATTAATTATTTGCCCTTTGGTCTTTTTGCACCGTACTTTGAACGGGCTTGCATTCTTCCTGTAACGCCCTGAGCGTCTAGTGTTCCTCTGATGATGTGGTAACGCACACCTGGGAGGTCTTTAACTCTTCCGCCTCTGATCATAACAACACTGTGCTCCTGAAGGTTGTGTCCAACACCAGGAATATATGCAGTAACTTCCTGACCGTTTGTAAGCTTTACTCTGGCGATCTTTCTCATAGCTGAGTTAGGCTTTTTAGGCGTAGCCGTTTTAACTGCTGTGCAAACGCCGCGCTTTTGAGGACAGCTCTGGTCAATTACAGCCTTCTTCTGAGCGTTAAAACCCTTTTGAAGTGCAGGCGCAGTCGACTTTGACGTAGACATTTTCCTTCCGCTTCTAACCAACTGGTTAAATGTAGGCATAATCTCTCTCCTTTCCTAAAATCTTCCGCAGACCATAAGAGGTCAGCATAAGCAACATTATATACTTATTTAAATTATTTGTCAAGTGTTTTTTATAAAAAATACCGAAAGCTACAACAATACGTTGCCTTCGGTACTGACTTTTTTAAGTTTGCAGGAGGCAAGAAGCTATTGGCAAGTTAAAAGCGTTCGGAATTTTTCCGAACGCTCTTGTTTTAACAGCTATGTACGACCCGCCGTTTATCAAGTTACAACATTTATTAAACTACCCAAAGGCGGCTGTACCTGCGGCGGCTCGCCGCTATTTAGTCTTTTTCTTAACAACCTTCGACCACTTTCCAAAATACTTCCTACCATTTGCAAGCTTGTACGCCCTTACCTTAACAAAATATTTTTTCTTAGATTTCAACCTTTTAAGAGTCACCTTGTTCTTTTTGACTGTAACTGTCTTCTTGTTCTTTGTAAATTTATTATTAGTTGCTGACAGAACCTCATACCCCGTCGCACCGCTAACCTTTTTCCAGCTTACATTTAATTTCTTTTTCTTTGCTTTAACCTTAACTGCTTTTACCTTTGCCGGTTTAGCTACAGTTGTAGTAACAGTAGGCGGTGTTATAGGTTTAGGAGTTGCCGTTGTAGGTGCTGATGTAGATGGTGTAGCCGGAGTGTTTGGTGATTGTGACTGGTTGTTATTGTCTGATGAGTTTGATGAATCTGATGGATTTGACGAATCTGATGGGTCTGATGAAGAAGGATCAGATGAAGGAGGCTCGCTTGACTTTTCTACAAGCCCATCAATTGCTGAATATATTCCCTCTGTCGTGTCCTCCATTGACATTACGCTTGGATCTTCTCCGTATTTACCTGCCTTTTCGAGTAATGCCTTTAATACACCATAACTTTCTGGTGTATAATCATCTTCTGAGTATTTTTCTGCTTCTGTTACCGCTTTGTTCAATTCTTCACGTGTATTTTCTATTTCTTCTTCAATATCTACTAGTCTAGGACCTCCAACTCCATTTTTCATAAGAGAATTGTATGTTTCTGTACCAGAATAACAATGTACTTTTGACATATTATTACTTACCGGGAAATAACTATAATCTTTTCCGTGTATATATAAATCTGTTAATGAAGCGCAACCATAGCACCATTTTGCATTATTATAATCAACTTCAACACCTGAAGGTATTTCTAATTTTTTGAGATTTGTACAATTATTAAAAGCATTTTGAAAACCAAATGATTTACCACCAACTTTATCCTGTCCTACTATCTGCGCGCCTTCTTCTATGTATGCCTCTTCAAGTCCGGTACATTCACCAAATGCAGCATATAAG
>CANQCL010000001.1 GCA_947589215.1 uncultured Clostridia bacterium | reverse complement strand
AATTAAGGAGGATTAGATTATGAACCATATAAAATTTAACAATAAAAATTTAAAATTAAGGAGGATTAGATTATGAATCATATAATTTAACAATAAAAATTTAAAATTAAGGAGGATTAGATTATGAACCGTATAAAATTTAAAAATAAAAATTTAAAATTAAGGAGGGTTAGATTATGAACCATATAAAATTTAACAATAAAAATTTAAAATTAAGGAGGATTAGATTATGAAAGACTCAATATATAATAAAGTTTTTAAACTCTACGAAATTTCACAAGAAAAAGTATATGATGAAGGTAAGAGAAAAAAACAAAAATTAACTAAAGAAAAGGTCAGAAAATATATCAATAGAAAATTATCAAAAGAGTATGGTGGGAAGGATTGGAATGAATTAACTGACTTGGAACAAGAAAAATTTCTTTATATTGACATTAAAGAAGCGGTATTGGAGAATTACGTTGATGATCATAAACGCAGTAGAATTAAAAACAAGATAGAAAAACAGATTGAAAAAAATTTTATTGATGCAAAAATAGAATTGCAAAAACATAACGATAAAGTATCTATTATGTTTAAATATTTCTACCCCAATACAGATGATGAGCAAGAAAGGGAAAAAGCGTATACAGATTTTTGCAACGCTTTAGAAAAGTATTTCCCACAATTTCTTGCGCCGACATACGACACATGGGTATCTGACAACGAAAAAATGTTACAAGAAGGCAGAAATACATACAGAATTTATGATTATTACATGGGTGGGGGTTTAGATTTAGCTGAAAATCACGCTAAAAATTTTTACCATGCATTGCAAACGGATGTTGACCATATTATTATTAAAACAATCTTAAAAATTTTGAAAGATAAATTGAAAATAAAAATTGATATTTCTAAAATAGAAAAATGCCTTAGTATCACACAATCCATGCAAGACCTTAATCTCGAAGATTGTGACGAGTTTTCAACGGAGATAGATGAAAATTCTTCTATAGAATTGGAAAGACAAAAAGCTATAATTAATCAAAACTTAGAATATCAAAGATGTAAAACTGCTCTTGAAAAATTTGATTTCATTGAAAATGTCAACGACGACAATAATAAAAAAGACTATTGAGATTTTTTCTCAATAGTCTTTTTTATTTTATACGACTTTGTGGTTTTTTTAATTTAATCTTCCTAACTTTCTGATTATACCATTCTCGTCTTTAGTTTCTTTTGTTATGTGTACGGGTTTTGATGTAGCTTGCATATCGGTATCCTTTCTTAGTATATTTCACTGCCTTTTTCATCTATTAAATTGTTGTTTTCGTCATAGGTGCGTTTTAGCCATTCACCTTTGTCGTTTACGGCATAAGTCAAGTTACCATTGTCATCGTATGTGTATTGCTCACGATAACCGTCATTCCATTCACGGGATATTACTTGCTTTTTATCGTTTAGTTTTTCGTGAAGTATTACTTTACCGTTGTTATCTCTAGTGATTACTGTGTTATCTTCCTTGTTATATTCGGATTTTTGATAATAGCCGTTACTCCATTCACGGTAAATTGTCATACCGTTCTCGTCTTTAGTTTCTTTTATCACACGTACAGGGTTCATATCAGGTCGCATAGTATTGTCCTTTCTAATTTTATTTATAAAAGTATATTTGCGTTATTGTCTTCAATACTTAGCAGGTTATTGTGTTCATCGTATTTAAGTCTTACTGCTGTTCCTGAGTTGTCTGCGTAGTATGTTAGGTTGTTGTTTTTATCAAACTCACGTATTTCAGACTTACCATAGCTATCTCTGTAGTAAGTCCTGTTGCCACGTTCATCGTATTGATAGCACTCCCAGTAACCGTCGCTGTATTCACGGTAGATTACTCGGTCTTTTTCATCTTTTTCTTCTCTGATTAAGCGTACGTGTTGTATCTCTATTTTGTTACCCATATCAGTTTATCTCCTTTTGGAATGTAGTAAGTGATTATTTATATCATTAATAGCCGTTCTTGGGTCGTTTTAAAGACTACTGAAGGATTGAGAGTATTTGCAGTTAGTTTTATTAGTCATCTGAAAATATAGCTGATATGTATAAGCCGATGATTACACTCAGTACTAAACGAAGACATATGTAGAATGTTGCTACTCCCATACGTATTTATCTCCTTTCTTTTTGTTTGACTCTCAAAGTCTTTAAAATTTTAATGTTAGCTATGTATTAAAAATTAACCCGTGAAGTTTGTTCACGGGTTAAGTTGTTAGGTTACGTTACAGTATGATATACTGGTCGTATCTTTCGTAGAAGTAATCTTGAGCCTTAGCGTCTTTCTCAGGGTCGCCTGTTGACGGTCTGATGTCGATATCAGGGTTTGTTCTGGTGACGCTTGTCCTATGCTCTTTGTTATTGAAGATAGCTTTACCGTCTTCGTCTGTAATTCTGAGACCCATGTAGTCGTAGTAGAATACATCGTGGTTATTGGGGTCAGGTTGTGCATCTTCGTTGTAGTTGACATTGGTTACTTTAGCATAGAGAATTTTGTTACAATCTTGGCAACGGATTACTTGGATGTTACCGCAATAGTATTGCATTGGACCTGTATAGTCATATCCCATTCCACCGTAGCCGGTTGAACAATAGTAGTTTCTTACAAATCCTGTGAATTCATCGTGTTCTTCGTTTTTATTGTTTTTGAGTTTACTACTCACATAGTTTTCCCATGCTACGTTGTAACAGATTGAACATGCGGGAGCAGGGTTATCAGTGACCCAAGTGTGTTCGTGGTTCAGTATTGCATATACTGTTCCTGTACCTGCGTATGGCGTTGTATATACCAACGGAATAGCTTCAGTCCATTTAGTGTGTTCACATTTAGTGGGTTTGGTATCTGAAGGTTCACTAGGTTTGGTATTAGGCTCTGATGGGTCAGTAGTCTTAGGTGGGTCAGTTGGGTCTGTAGGACTGGTAGGTGTTTCAACGTGTTCAGTTTTCTTAGTATAACCACAGCCATTCTGACAGTAATAGAAATCATACAAGCCGTTAGGACTTGTGTAGTCAGGCGTATCGTTGAACACGTGCTGACAAGTATCTTGGTCGATAACGACTCTTTCGTTCTTTACTTGCCAATCGCCACAGATAGAGCATTGGTATTTGCACTCACACATATACTGCGGTCCGAGTTGGTTGTCCCAGTATTTCACGGGGTCGCCTTTGGATTTGAGTATCCAGTTGTGAGTATGCTGTGCAGTAGTAGGTTGTGCTGTAGTGGGTTGCGTAGGCTGCTGCGTAGCCTTAGTAGTTGCTTTAGTGGTTGTAGTAGATTTTTTCTTAGTTGTGACAGTCTTTACTTTACTCCAAGCACCGTAGACCTTAGTAGAGCCGTTCTTGATGTATGCTCTCATTTTTACATAATACTTAGTGCCCGCTTTTAGCTTTTTAACGGTCTTAGTTTTCTTAGAACCGCCTTTGACTGTTACGGTCTTTTTGACTTTCTTAAAGCTGTTATCAGTGGCTACTTTGATTTGATAGCCTTTAGCTTTAGAGACTTTCTTCCATTTGATTTTGATAGCCGTTTTGGAAGTGGCTTTTACTAATTTTATTTTAACCTTTGACGGTTTAGCTTTACTATGTAAAGCGGAAACAGGTGCAGAAACAGCAGTAAAAGAAATTACCGCTGTCAAAATTATGCTTAATATTGCTGATAATTTTCTTACCATAAAAACACTTCCTTGTTATGTTTAATTAAATCAGCTTTCTGTCATTTTTATAAATTTGGGCGTAAATTGGGCGTAAATTTTGCCCTGAACACCCTCAAAACCCCAATTCTACGGGGTTCACTTCCCCAACGGCTTCATTGTGGGGAACAATAATACGTCTCGAATTGAACCCGAATCGGTAAGAAGCATAACCAGTCGGTCAAGACCGAAACCAAGTCCGCCTGTAGGCGGCATACCGTATTCAAGCGCTGTTATGAAGTCCTCGTCTACTTCGGCATTTGCGCCTTGAGCACGCTTTGCCTCAACTTGACGGACAAATCTCTCCTTTTGGTCTATCGGGTCGTTAAGTTCAGAGAACGCATTTCCCATTTCTCTGCAATAAATGAAATATTCAAATCTCTCTGTGAATGCAGGATTTTCAGGCTTTCTCTTAGCAAGAGGTGAGTTCTCAACAGGATAGTCGTAAATAATCGTCGGCTGAATCAGCTTGTCCTCAACAAAAGCGTCAAAGAAAGCAATTAGAACGTGACCTTTAGTAGCCTTGTCACCCTCGTCTACTTCTACGCCATTTTCTTTAGCGCAAGTCCTTGCGTCCTCGTCGGTAGCCCAGTCATTATAGTCAACGCCTGCGTATTTCTTTACAGCCTCGACCATAGTTAAACGCTCCCACGGAGAAGCCATATTGATTTCCGTTCCCTGATAGTTTATAACGTCGCTTCCGCAGACCTTCTTTGTGATGGTGACGTACATATCTTCTATCAAGTCCATCATACCGTGATAGTCTGTGTAAGCCTGATACATCTCTATTGTGGTGAACTCTGGGTTGTGAGATGTGTCCATACCCTCGTTTCTGAAAATTCTGCCAACCTCGTATACCTTGTCAAAACCGCCGACAATAAGCCTTTTCAGATAAAGCTCAGTCTCGATACGAAGGTACATATCTAGGTTGAGAGCGTTGTGGTGAGTGACAAACGGACGTGCCGCCGCACCTATTTCAAGTGTGTGGAGAACAGGCGTGTCGACTTCAAGATAACCGCGCTCGTCAAGATAGTTTCTTATTTCCTTTAAGATAAGACTTCTCTTTATAAAGGTATCCTTAACGTCTGGGTTGCAGATAAGGTCAACGTATCTCTGACGGTATCTCTGGTCTCTGTCTTTAAGACCGTGCCATTTCTCAGGCAGAGGGAGCAGAGACTTTGATAAAAGCTTTATCTCTTTGGCGTGGATTGAAACTTCGCCCCGCCTTGTTCTGAAAACAAAGCCTTCAATTCCGACAATGTCTCCTATATCCCATTTCTTGAACTCGGCAAAGGTGTCCTCGCCTATGTCGTTCATTCTTATATAAACCTGTATTCTGTCGCTCCCGTCACGAACGTCTATGAAGTTTGCCTTGCCCATATCACGCCAGCTTACGATTCTTCCTGCTATGCGGACGGTCTTTTCCTTGAGCTTTTCAAGTGCGGCGTTTTTTGCGTCTTCATCGTCGCCCGATTCTGCTATGATTTTTGCTTCTGTCTTTTCGTATTCAGCTTTAGCATCGGCATTTTTTATGGTTACGTCGTAGCTTGTTATTTCATAAGGGTTTTCGCCTCTCGACTTTAATTCGTTAAGCTTGTCGATTCTTATTTGCTTTAGCCCGTTTATTTCCTCCTGAGAAATTTCTTCTTCAAGAAGAGCTTCCGTCTTAATTTCGTCACTCATTTGTGTATATGCTCCTTTTTATTTGTTGTCTTGAAATAATTATTTACTTATCTCTAAAATCTTAAATTTCAGAAGTCCCACAGGGGCTTCAACATCAAAGGTTTCTCCTACCTTTTTCTTTAAAGCAGCTTTGCCTATAGGTGAATCGTCAGAGATTTTTCCATTGTCGGGGTCGGATTCTGTCGAACCTACAATTTGCAGAGTTTCCGTAGTACCCAGCTCTAGATCCTCAATTTTGATTTTAGAGCCTATTGAAACTTCCTCTAATGATATATTGTCATCATCAACGATAACTGCATTGGCTATCATCTGTTCAAGCTCTGTGATTCTGGCTTCTAAGATACCCTGTTCGTTTTTTGCCTCGTCATACTCGGCATTTTCCGAAAGGTCTCCGAATGAGCGGGCCTCTTTTAATTTTGCGGCAACCTCACTTCTTCTTACTGTTACAAGGTATTCTAAATCCTTTTCCAGCTTTTCATATCCTTCTTTTGAAACAGATAAATTTTTTACTGCCATAGTTATATCTCCTCACGTTAAAATTTCATATAAAAGCCTAACTTTTATAGTATAGCTTATCAAAATATTATATAGTATATAACTTAAAATGTCAAGATTGAACCAATATATGTATTCAGTTTGTCGAATTTTGTCGAAAAGTTTTTAATCTGATTGTCGAATTATGTTGTATAATTAAAAAAAGAAGTTAAATGTTATATTTTAACGGTATGATTCTTAATTCCTGAATGCAAAAATTATTTAAAAGGAGTGTTTAGACATGGAGAAGGTATTAAGTACACTGAATTCAAAAGACGGCTCAATCAGGTACAGCCTTGTTGAGAGCGAGGTTCAGTTCGACGGTGAGAAAGCGCTTACTTACGGGATAAGAATTGAAAGTCTTAAATCGGCAAACAAGAAAAAGTCTGAGATTCTTGACATTACGACGGATTATGAAAAAGCTGAGATTTTGTTTAATACGATGGTTCAGTTAGAAATTACTCCTGTGACGTTAAAGGATGTCGCTGAGGATTTTGTAAATTCTTAGAGTTAAGGCATTTGTTATAAGACATCAAGAATAGTATTTGTAATTAAGAAAGACCGTTAAAAATACAAGTTCTTCTTATAATCATTGAAGTAATAAACTTAAAGTTAAAACAACATTTTGATATATTTGGTATTTTTACTTGCAATTAAACACTATATATGATATAATAACTGTAAATATAATGATAAGGAGAGCTAATTATGAGATGTCCGTTTTGCAATTATGAGGACACAAAGGTAATCGATTCACGTCCCAGTGATGAAAAAAAGAGACGCCGACGTGAATGTACAAATTGCGGCAAGAGATTTACCACGTATGAGGTTGTTGAAAAGCCTACTCTTATGGTTTATAAAAAAGACGGAAGCTTTGAACCGTTTGAGAGGGAGAAAATCATTAAGGCTATCGGTAACGCAATAAAGAAACGACCGGTAAGCGTTGAAGATGTAAATTCTTTGGTTGATGAAATTGAAAACACCTACGCAAACGCAATGCAGACAGAAACGACAACAAGCGAGATAGGCGACAAGGTTTTAGCTGGTCTTAAAAAGCTTGATCACGTTGCATATGTCAGATTTGCGTCTGTTTACAAAGACTTTAATGATTTGGACAGCTTTATTAAAATAATTGCTGAGATAAGTTAGCTTGAATTATTATTAAGTAATCAAAAAATACTATGAAGGTATGGAAACTCGTTGTTATAAATGAGAGTAATTCCGTATTTAATGGTTTCACATTCAGAATACAGTTCTTCACTGTCTTTCAACAAAAGCGCTTTGAGCTTTGCGCAGGAGGCTGAAACATCCTCCAAGCAGGAGCTTTCCACTAGAAACGAAACACAAATATAATATTTTTTCCACAACCGGCTGAACTCTTCGATTTTTTCGAGAGCTTGGTCGGTTTTTTTGTCTTCCGCATACTCTGTTACATAGTCGAGAGTATTGATAAGCTGCTGATTTTTGCTTTTTATCAAATACAAGGATAAAACTGAGCCTGTTACTATTACAACAAGTATGGTCGTACAAAGTATAATTCTTTTCAATGTGAGTCCTCCTTTTTAATTAGCTTGTAATTTTTATCTTCATCGCAGGACATAAGAAATACGTCAGACGCATTGACGTTGTTTTTCTTGAGAATTTCGTTTAAGAATTTCATATCCAAACCCAAAAAATCAATAGCACCGTGCATAACAACTCCGTCGTCTATCAAAATCTGCGGCGGATTTTTTGATTCGCCGTAAAGTTCTATGTCCGACGGCGTAAGCGAACGGTAGTCGTTTTTCTGCATAACGCTGATTTTTCCCGTAGTTTCAACAATGGCATATTGTACCTCGCTTATGTCGAAGATGTTATAGTCGTGAAGGCTTTCCATAAGATCGTCGACCGAAAATCTTAGCTTTTTCATCTGAGCCTGATCAATTTCTCCGTTTGAGATTATGACCTTCGGACTCCCCGATACTATCTGTCTCAGCTTTCTTGAGCGCAGAGTTAAAGCAGACATAATAACGTCCAGACTTACAAGCGTGAGTATAGGTATTATCCCCGTTGTCATTGGGATAGTCGTATCCTCGATAGGAAGCGTGGCAATGTTTGATACGAGGATAGTTATTACAAGCTCAGATGGCTGAAGCTCTCCTATCTGACGTTTTCCCATAAGCCGAATAGAAAATATAACAAGCGCATAAAGAATTATGGCTCTGAAAAAAACTATAAGCAAATTAAGCAGTCCTTTCTCAAAATTTAATACATATAAATAACTTTTCCAAAACTGCAAAGTAATAAACATAAGATTTTATATTTATTCAGTAACAAAATGCGTATAAATTTTGAAAATACACTAATATTAACTAATGAGTATCAAAAGAAGCAAAGAAAGTTTTAAAGGAGGAAAGTTTGTGGAAAAGAAAACAGTTGTTAAGGTAAATGAAAACAATTATGAAACGGCTTTGATTGCGAAAAGCTTAAAGCAGGCTGTTTTGGATTTGAAAATAATATCGGGTAAGACAATGGACTTGAACATTATGGAGGTTGAGATTTCTGAGCACAAATGTGCAGTTGTCTCTATTGAGGGAATGGCGTCTACCGCCTCAATGGCGGAGCTTGTTTTCAGACCTCTTATGGAGTTTGACGTCAAGGGCTACGCTACAGAAGAAGATGTGTTTAATTTCTTGACCAAGCAAAGTCTGCTCTCGGCGGAGAGAAAAATTCTTACAACTTACGGAGAGGTTTTTCTCACACTTTTTTCGGGCTTTGCGGTCGTATTTATAGATGGCTGCGACAAGTGCGTAGCGTTTGGCATACAGGGATTTGATAAGCGTTCGATAGAGGAGCCTACAAGCGACGGAAACTTAAACGGCTCTCACGAAGGCTTTATAGAAACTATAAGAACAAACATATCGCTAATTAGAAGAAGGCTAAAAACTCCCAAGCTGAGATTTGATATGCAGCAGATAGGAAACGACAGTAAAACGGACGTTTGTGTTGCTTATATTACTGACAAAGCTCCTCAAGGCGTTATAGATAAGGTCAAGGAAAATCTGAACAAAATAGATCTTGATACGATTATAACGACAGGATATGTCGAGCCGTTTTTACAGGGAAAGCACAAGAGTTTATTTTCCAATGTTCTTGCAACCGACAGACCTGACTCGTTCTGCGCCAAGCTAAACGAGGGCAGGGTAGGTGTATTGGTCGACGGGGTACCGCTTGCGCTTATATGTCCTTCGCTGTTTATTGAAAACTTCCAGACTATTGACGATTATGTAAACAAGCCTTTTTATACGACTTATATTAGGTGGATAAAGTATCTGGCATTTTTTCTGGCTATAGCACTTCCCGGCATATGCGTTGCCATAGCAACCAACCACCCCGAGATATTGACCCACAAATTTTTGATAAACCTTTCGGCAAGCGAGGAGGTTACACCCTACTCTTTTTTCTTTGAAGCCATTATCATAACTATAATGTACGAACTGATGAGAGAAGCCGGTATAAGACTACCTAAAGCCATCGGAGGGGCGGTTTCGATAGTGGGCGCTCTGATTATAGGAGATGCGGCTGTCTCCAGCAGTCTGGTATCCGCACCTCTGCTCATTATAATAGGACTTACCGCAACTGCGTCGTTTGTTATTCCGAATCTCAATCCGCAGACGTCGGTTTTTAGAATGCTTTTTATCCTAGCAGGCGGATTCGGAGGGCTATTCGGTATAACTCTATGCTTTGCGTTTATGCTTATCAACATTTCAGCACTTGAAAACTATGGAGTACCTTATAACGCTCCTCTGTCGCCGTTTACGTTTAAGGCTATGCGTGACGTTGTTACAAGACCAAGCTTTTTAAAGCTGGGAAGAACGAAAACTATCGTTGAAAATTTAAACGGCGCTAAAAAGATTTAATTGACAGTGTTTAAACCTTTCAAAACAAATTACGGATTCTTCTTAAAGGAGTATATTTATAAATGAGAAAAATATCTTTCGGACAAATGACGGTAATTCTTTTTATTTCGAGAATTTTTTACAGTCTTACTTTTGTGCCGTTTATGTACAGCGATGTAACCTGTCAAGTGATAGGCTTTGCCATAAGCACGGCTATCGAGTGTTTGGCGGTTATACCTGCAATTATATTGTATAAAAAGCATCCAGACAAAAATCTATGTCAGATAGCATATGAAAAATCAAAGCTTTGCGGAATACTGATCTCCGTTGCCTTTGCGTTTGCCGCTGTTTTGATTATCAACCGCCTGCTCAGGTTCTTTGGCTATTTTATGTACGTAACCTTCCCTGACTTCCTGCCGTCGTGGGTTGTGATAAGCGCAATAGCTGTAATATCATTTTACGCTGCGTTCCAGGGTATTGAGGCTATATCAAGAAGCGCAGGTCTGACGTTTGCTTTCTTTATCGTTTCGTTTGTTATAGTTATAGCGGCTCTTTCAACTAAAATGTCTTACAGTAATGTAATGTTTGATTATCCGGAAATATCCGATATATCTCACGAGGTGTTTAATGAGCTTTCTAAATTCAGCGAGCTTTTACTGTTCCCGATTTTATACCCTTACGTAAAAGAAAAGGCAGGGAAAAGTATTTACGGTGCAATAGCGCTGAAGCTTATCTTCGTTTATGTTATAACTACTGTGTGCGTGCTGACGCTGGGAAGCTATTTGAATATCAGCAAGTTCCCGTTCTTTGATTTGGGAACTTATGCCGAAACCTTTATTATAGAAAGATTAGACGCATTTTTGCTTCCCGCGTGGATTTTGGTAGCTTTTATAAAAGCGGCTCTGTTTATGTTTATCGGCAAAATTGCGCTTTCTACAAGCTTTAAAAGAACAAAAGCAAATGTCTATTTGCTTATACTGTCAGTAGCCGCTCTTGCAGCTTCGCTTGCAGCCGTTTTGCAGGAAAAGTGGAATTTCCCAGTGTGGGACAAGGTGGTCGTTACGATACTGATACTCGTTTTAGGAGTGCTGCTGCCTCTTGTTTACTGCTTTGGAAAGGGTGATGAAAGTGAAACGGAATAGAATCGGTTTTAAAAGGATTTTTGTAATAGCTGTTTGCGTACTTTTCATTTTTAGCCTATGCTCCTGCAATTCAACGGGAAGGTATGCAAAAAGAGACATTGATGAAAAAATTATCGTTCACGCACTGGGAATTGACATTACAAAAGACGGAAAATTCGAGGTCACATTGCAGATGCTTTCACAGCAGGGCGCAGGCTCAAATACGCCTATAGACCCCTCAAAGCCGAACAGTGCGGCAATATCTCAGGTTGCGGATACTATTCCTGCCGCTATCGAGAGATGTGAGACTGACTTGGGTAAAAGAGCCTTTTTGGGACACTCAGAGCTTATTTTGTTAGGAAAAAGCGTAGTGGACTTAGAGCCTATTTTGGACTATGTTATAAATGCAGAGGGAATTTCTTTGGGTACTTTTATGGCTTATACGGATATAACGGCTAAGGAAATACTCAATATAAAAATAACAAGCGGAGCATATTCGGCGGAGGTGCTGAAAGAAATTTTTGAAGAATCACAGAAATACGGAACAAGCACCGAGTGCGAGCTTATAAGGCATATAGATAATTTGGAAAATACAAACGGAACTACCATAATGCCTATTATAAAAAAAATAAAGGACGATAAAAAGTCGTCTGAAGAAAAGGAAAACTCAAGTTCAGAAATAAACTTTGGGCAGAGCAAAAGCGACAGCAGCGGCACTGAAGCGGAAAATGAAAAGGTGAAAACCGAAAGCGGTGAGGAATCAGGCTCAGATAGCAGTTCAAAGGAGGACAGTAGTTCTAAGGAAGACAGCAGTTCTAAGCAGGATGAAAGTTCCAAATCAGACAGCAGTTCTAAATCGCAAAGCGAGTCGGGCGGCGGAGAAGAATCAGGCTCAGGCGGCGGAGAATCAGGCGGAGGAAGCTCAGAGGAAGCAGAGGCGACCGCATTTTATATAGACGGAGCGGTAATAGTCAAAAACAGAAAGCCTTACAGCGTTATGACCAGAGACGAGGTCATTGGCTTATCATTTTTAAACAACGATATTGCCGAGCAGGTAATTGACGTTAAGCTCGGAGATATTCTTACAGGTGTTACAGCAGGAAGCGTTGATAAGAACACCAAAGTAAGCGTAAAAAACAACAGAATTGTTGTGGATATAAGGCTTGTAATTTCCTACGAGTTTTACAAAAGCTATACAAAAGAGGAGCAAAAGACCGCCGGTGAGAAGGCTGACGAGCGTATTTACAATTTTTGCGATAAGGCAATTAAAAAGGTGTTAAAAGAAGATAATGCCGATTTATTTGAAATTCATTCGCTGTTGAACCACAATGATTATAAGTTATATAAGGAGTATAAAAAGAACCCTGAAGAAGTTTTAAAAATGGTTGATATTAATGTTAGTATAGATTCTCAAATTTAGTTTGCAATTTAATGCGGAATATGGTATACTTTTTTTATCTGTTATGGTAAAGGGAGCTGTGCTGAGTGATAAAGTTTGAAAATCATATAGGCGAGATTAAAATTTCAAATAAGTATTTGATTTCTCTTATCGGTAATACTGCGACAAATTGCTTTGGCGTTGTGGGAATGAACACATTCGGACCAAAACAGCGGATAGGCTCTCTTTTGAAAAAAGGAGAATCCCTGGAAAACGGCGTTATTATTCACCAAACTAAGGATAACGAACTGATTATTGATTTGCACATAACTGTTTCTTACGGGGTAAATGTTTCGACAGTTGTAGAAAGCATTATGGAAAAGGTGCAGTATACCGTAGAAACTGAGGCTGCGGTCAAGGTTGCTAAGATTAATGTTTTTGTCGATGAGATGCAGTCTTAGCAAAGGGGGACAGTTTAGTGATTAACGGTAAAACACTTCGGGACGCTTTTATCAGCGGTGCTAACAGTATCGCAAATCAAAAAACGGCGGTTGACGAGCTTAATGTATTCCCTGTTCCGGACGGAGATACGGGAACAAATATGTCTATGACAATGGGAAATGCTCTTATTGCGCTCGAGAGAATGCACGACGACGTAACAGTGAGCGAGGTAGCCGAGCAGACGGCGTCCGCTTTGTTAAGGGGCGCAAGGGGAAATTCAGGAGTGATTCTTTCCTTGATTTTCAGAGGCTTTGCAAAGGGCTTCAGCGGAAAAAAGGAAGCATCGGTAGGTGATTTTGTATCTGCCCTTGAACAAGGCGTTTCAGGCGCTTATAAATCTATAATGAAGCCTACGGAAGGTACGATCTTAACAGTTGTAAGACTTGCAAGCGAAAGAGCCGCCGCTGTTTCTGTTTCTATAAAGGACGAGATCTCCCTCTGGGAGGAGGTATGCACCTCTGCGAGAAAAGCGCTAGAGGACACACCAAATTTACTTCCTGCACTTAAAAAGGCAGGGGTCGTCGACGCAGGCGGTAAAGGTCTTTTGATAATTTTTGAGGCTATGCTGAATGTTTTCAAGGGCGGAGAGGTCACAAAACCCAATTCGCCTTCTGAGAAAAAGGCTGTGACTATCGACACGTTTTCATCAACGGTCGGGGATTATGACGAGGTAATTAACTTTACCTATTGCACTGAAATGCTTATTACCAAATCAAGCGGCTGTGCGGACAGTTCAAAGCTGAGAGCGTATCTTGAAACTATAGGAGACTGCGTTGTTGTGGTCGACGACGACGATATTATAAAGGTTCACGTTCACACCAATAATCCGGGAAAGGCTATTGAAAGGGCTCTTAAATTCGGAACTATAAATCTGCCGAAGATCGAGAATATGAAAATGCAGCACGAACAGCGTATTATTGACGCTAAGGCTCCCGACATCAAGCCTGTCAAGCCGGAAAAGGAGTTCGGGTTTGTGGCTGTTGCCGCAGGTCACGGTGTTGAGGCTCTTTTCGAGGACGTCGGCGTTGACTGTATTGTAAGAGGCGGACAGACTATGAACCCGTCGACCGAAGACATTTTAGCTGCTATAAACAAATGTCCGGCGGAGACAGTTTTTGTGCTTCCCAACAACAAGAATATAATTATGTCGGCTGAACAGGCAGGCAAACTTGCAGACAGAAAGGTATGTGTTCTTCAAACGAGGACCATTCCTCAGGGTATGAGCGCAATGCTTGCGTTTGATGACGTGGCTGACTTTGAAACAAACAGACTGGAAATGACTCACGCTCTTGAGAGGGTATCCACCGGTCAGATAACATTTGCCGCCCGTGACAGCGTCTATGAGGGACATAAGATAAAGAAAAACGAGATACTGGCTTTGGAAAACGGAAAGCTCTCTTTTGTTGACAAGGATGTTTCAAAGGCGGCGTTTAAGCTTATGAAAAAGCTCGTCAAGGGCGACACCTCATACATCACTATCATTCAGGGCAGCGACGTTACAGACGAGGACGCAGAGGCGCTTAGAGAGCAGGTTCAGAGCAAATATCAAAACGCAGAGGTCTTGTTGATAAACGGCGGACAGCCTGTTTATTATTACATTTTATCTGCGGAGTAGAGAAAATTATAAAAAACAGAGAGGTTAAAATAAAATGACAAACAGCTACGAAAGTCCTTTTTGCACAAGGTATGCAAGCAAGGAAATGCAGTATATTTTTTCTGCTGATAAGAAGTTTACGACATGGAGAAAGCTATGGGTCGCTCTTGCAAGAGCGGAGATGAAGCTGGGACTGCCTGTAACCCAAGAGCAGGTCGACGAGCTTGAGGCTAATATAGACAATATAGATTATGAGTGTGCGGCAGAGCGTGAGAAGCTGGTTCGCCATGACGTTATGGCGCACGTTTATACATACGGACAGGCTTGCCCTAAAGCAAAGGGAATAATCCATCTGGGTGCGACTTCTTGCTATGTCGGAGATAACACAGATATTATCGTTATGCGTGACGCTCTTAATGTTGTTAAGAGAAAGCTTGTAGGGGTTATAGGTCAGCTTGCCGAGTTTGCTGAAAAATATAAAGGTCTGCCTTGTTTGGCTTATACTCACCTTCAGCCCGCACAGCTTACAACTGTGGGCAAAAGGGCGACTCTTTGGTGTAACGAGCTTTTGATGGACCTTCAGGAAATTGATTTCAGACTGTCAAATTTAAAGCTGCTAGGCTCAAAGGGAACGACAGGTACGCAGGCTTCGTTTATGGAGCTTTTTGAGGGCGACACCGAAAAGGTGAAGAAGCTGGAGGATATGATAGCGGAGGAAATGGGATTTGACGGCGTTGTTCCCGTATCGGGGCAGACCTATTCAAGAAAGGTAGATTCTGCTATTGTTTCAACTCTTTCGGGAATTGCCCAGAGCTGTATGAAATTTTCAAACGATATTCGTATTTTACAAAGCTTTAAAGAGATCGAGGAGCCGTTTGAAAAGAACCAGATAGGCTCGTCGGCAATGGCTTATAAGAGAAACCCTATGAGATGTGAGAGAATAACGTCTCTATCGAGATATATAATTTCAGATATGCTCAACCCTGCGTTTACGGCAGGTACACAGTGGTTTGAAAGAACTCTTGACGATTCGGCTAACAAGAGAATTTCAGTAGCAGAGGCTTTCTTAGGCGTCGACGCTGTTCTCAACATTATGCTTAATGTAACAGACGGGCTTGTAGTACACGAGAAAATTATTGAAAAGCGGGTTATGGCGGAGCTTCCCTTTATGGCGACTGAAAATATTATGATGGACGCTGTTAAAAAGGGCGGTGACCGTCAGGAGCTTCACGAGAGGATACGTGAATACTCAATGAAGGCAGGTTCGAGGGTCAAAGACGAGGGATTAGACAACAATCTGTGCGAGCTTATTTTAAACGACCCGATGTTTATGATCTCAAAAGAGGAAATGGACGGCATTATGAAGCCTGAAAACTTTATTGGAAGAAGCGTTTTGCAGGTTGAGGAGTTTATTGAAAGCTGCGTTAAGCCTGTTCTTGATAAAAATAATTTCAAGCACGAGAGCGTAGAAATAAATGTTTAGTTACTAGAAACAAGAGGCTAGGAACAAGAAAGAAGCTGAGAGAATATGCCAAAGCAAAAGATAATATATATAATTGCCGGAGCAGTCTGCTCTGCGCTGACTATACTTATGATTATTTTGGTAGCGACCGGCTGGGGAAGCGTTGCGCTTGTTATCGGGCCGTTTGCATTTGCGGTAGCATTTATAGCGAGTGCGGTATCTATAAAAACGCCGGAGCAAAAGAGAAAAATCGAGCAAAAGAACAAAGAAAAGAAAAGGCTTGCTAAGAAAAAACAAGCGGAGGAAGAATATGTTTCTCCATTTTTCAGAGATTAAGTTAATAAACAGAAAGGAAATGATACAGTATGAAAATCGAATCACAATGCTTGCACGAGGGGTATGATCCTCAAAACGGAGAACCGAGAGTTATGCCGATTTATCAAAGCACTACATATGTATATGATTCAACAAAAGCGGTGGGAGACGTTTTTGACGACCCTACGCTGAGTATGATTTATTCGAGGTTTGAAAATCCTACTACAGATGCAGTTGAAAAGAAAATTGCAGCACTTGAGGGAGGCGTTGCCGCAATGTGTACGTCCAGCGGACAGGCGGCGTCTTTGATTTCAATTTTGAACTTGTGCTCGGCAGGAGACAGCTTTATTGCCGTTTCAACAATTTACGGCGGAACGGTAAATCTATTTGCAGTTACACTTAAAAGGCTTGGGATAGAGTGCATTTTTGTAAGTCCCGACTCATCTGATGATGAGCTTCGCAAAGCGTTTAAGCCGAATACAAAATGCGTTTTCGGAGAAACTATCGCAAACCCTGCGCTTACTGTTCTTGACATTGAAAGATTTGCAAAGATCGCTCACGAAAAGGGCGTTCCGCTGATTATAGATAACACCTTTGCAACACCGATATTGTGCCGTCCTATTGAGTGGGGAGCAGACATTATTATACATTCAACGAGCAAATATATGGACGGTCACGCAGTACAGGTAGGCGGAGTTATTGTAGACAGCGGAAAGTTCGACTTCACAAACGGAAACTTCCCTGATTTTACCGAGCCTGACGAGAGCTATCACGGCGTTGTTTATACGAAGGATTACGCTTTTGCTCCGTTTATAGTAAAAGCGAGAATGCAGCTTATGAGAGACTTTGGCTGTTACCCTGCTGCTAATTCATCTTTTCTTTTAAATCTCGGTCTTGAAACGCTTGCATTAAGAATGAAACAGTATTGTGAGAATGCTTTAAAGGTTGCCAAGTTCTTTAAAGAGCAGGATAAGATCGAGGAGGTAATCTATCCGGGACTTGAGGGAGATAAGTATTACGAGCTTGCTAAAAAGTATACTCCTATGGGCGCAAGCGGAGTTATTTCTATAGTTGTAAAGGGCGGAAGAGAAAACGCTATCAAGTTTATGGATGCTCTTGAGCTTGCATCTAATGAGGTTCACGTTGCGGATATAAGAACCTGCGTGCTGCACCCTGCGTCGGCTACTCACAGACAGCTTACAGACGAGCAGCTTGCAGCAGCCGGAATAAACGGCGGAATGATAAGATTTTCCTGCGGTCTTGAAAATGTTGACGATATTATCGAGGACATTAAAAAGGGACTTAAAGCAATAGATTAATTTTTTAAATATCAAAAAGGCTCAGGCAAAGCCTGAGCCTTTTTTTGCTTTATAGGGATATAATACTAAATACAAGAAAGCAATAAAATGCTGCCGACTTTATTGCAACTATATAAATTCTTACCTCTTACCTCTTGCTTCTTGTTTCTGGCCTCTTGCTTCTAATTTTCAAGTCATTCTCTCACGCATAGATAGAAGAAGCTTTTTCTCTCTTCTTGAAACCTGAACCTGCGTCATATCAAGTATTTTAGCGGTTTCGGTCTGTGTTTTATTTTTAAAATATCTGAGATAAAGAAGCTTAGCGTCCTTTTTGTCAAGAGAGGATATGATTTGCTTTAGCGTCAGACTGTTTGCGATATCCTCGTCGGGGGCTGATACCGGAATATCTATCTCAACAGACGAATCGTCATCATACCCTCCGGAGGCAAGACTGAGCGGCGGTAGGGAAACATTGAGCGCTTCAACAACGTCTTCTTCGGGTATATCTGCGAGTTTAGCGAGTTCTTCGATAGTAGGTTCTCTGCCTTTTGTGTGTATAAAGCGTTCTCGTATCTGGGTGATTTTTAGCGATAATTCTTTCAGACTTCTTGAAACCTTTATCGTTCCGCCGTCTCTGAAAAGCCTTTTTATCTCACCCAAAATAACAGGAACCGCATAGGTAGAAAATTTTACTCCTCTTGTGTCGTCGAAGCCTTTGGCAGCCTTCAACAGACCTATACAGCCTGCGCCGTAAAGGTCGTCGTAATCTATACCTTTTGAACGAAATTTGTTCGCACACAGATGAACAAGTCCCAAGTTGTCCTCTATGAATTTTTTATTGCTCTCAAGTCCAATCATATTATACCATTCCTGAGTAGATTTTTTACTTATCCGTATGTATGCGAATTGCGAAAATGCAGTTATTGCTCCAGCTTAGTTCTGAGCTTTTTGGTCATTATTACAGACGTTCCTTTACCCTCCTTGCTGAGAACCTTCAGCTTGTCCATAAAGCTTTCCATAACCGCAAATCCAAGACCGGCACGTTCCTCTTCGGGAGATGTTGTAAAGAGAGGCTCCATTGCCTTTTTTATATCGGGGATCCCGCAGCCTCTGTCTTTTATTTTTATGTAAATCACGTTGTCCTCATAGATTCTGGCTACAAGCTCTATCTTTCCTATTTCGTTTTTGTATGCGTGAACTATTGAGTTTGTCACCGCTTCGGAAACTGCGGTTTTAATATCTGAGATCTCGTCGACCTGCGGATCGAGCTGGGACGCAAAGCCCGATACCGCAAGACGTGAAAACCTTTCGTTTTCCGAAAGGCTGGGGAAGCTCAGTTTTATTTCATTAAGAATTTTTTTCTTCGGCATTTTTATCAGCCTCCTCTGTTTTTTCATTATTTTTATCATCGTCATTTCTGTGAACGTCTATATCTGCCGATTGCACCTGAATAGACGGCTTATCTGAATTCTCGGCACATTCTTTTGCTTTTTGCATTTGAGAGAGCGGAACGTCGATACTCACTATTTTTGCAAGCTTGTTGATTCCTGCGACAAGCATTACCTTTTTTATCAGCGGAGGCGGATTTTGAATATAAACCTTTCCGCCCCTTTCGCTTTGAAGCTTATATCTTCCCATAACAAGACCTATCCCTGAACTGTCCATAAAGTCTACCTTTGAAAAGTCGAGATACAGGTCTGTGGGGTTAAGCTTTTGAACATTTATGTCGATTTCTTTTCTTATTTCTTTTGCGGTATGGTGGTCTATTTCACCGCTTATAAAAGCTGTGAGCTTAGACTTCTCTTCAACCTCGTTATATATTTTAAGTCCCAAGTTTTTTCATCTTCCTTTCCAAATCTAAAGGCGGTAAAGCCTGTCCGAGTTACGTTCTGATAAAATAATAACAGCCCTTGACTAAAAAATATGTCAAAAGCTGTTTTTATGACTATTATATTTTATTTGTAAATATATACAAAAAAACCCCCCGATAACGGGGGAGCAATTTTAATTAATGTTTAATAGTTTTAACTTTGGAATAATATCCATAGCGTCTAATGCCCTTGATGTTTTTAAATGCTCGTATTCTGAATTTAGCTGAGTTATTCTTAGCGAGAGTGAACTTGTATTTGACGGAATTAATACCTTTATTATTTGTGACAGTATACCATACTTTTGCAGATTTGTTGTACTTCTGAACCTCATATCCGCCGGCTCCGTTGCAAGCTTTCCATTTTAAGGTACATTTGTTGCCGCTGAATGAGTATTTCAACGAGGTTACCTTAGCTGGAACAGTGAGAATGCTGTAAGCGGAGCTTCTATCACCTGCCCATTTAATTTCACCTGCCTGCTTATATGCTTGAACCTTGAATTTGTATTTAGTACCCTTATTAAGTCCTTTAATAGTTGCATAGTTGTGGCCTTTTCCTGAAACAGTTTTACAAATGACATATTTATTTTGCATCGTATCATAGCGAAGGACCTGATACCCCGAACCCTTATCGACTTTTTTCCATGTAAGTTTAAGGGCTTCAGGAGTTAATTTTGAATATTTAAGACCGCTTGTTTTTTTAGGTGTGGTAGCGGTTGCTAGTGTTGATGAGTTTGTAAGGGCTTCAATAGCTCCGTTTTCATTAACAGCATAGCCCTGAACTCTGAATTTGTAAACTGTAGAATAGTCAAGACCTGTTATCTTTGCAGTTACGTTGCCGTTGCCGGAAATTACTTTGACCTGCGACCACTCTTTTTTGTTTGAATTATACATATTTACATAATAACCTGCGGCGTCTAACAGTTTATTCCACTTGATCGTAACAGATTTTTTTGCAGAAGCAGTCTGAGTGAGTCCGGTTACTTTTTTCAAATTGACTCCAAAGGTAACGATAGAAGAATAAGCGCCGAATATTTTTTCGGTACCTATCAATTTGAATGCTCTTACTTTATATTGGCGTTCTTCGGTTGAATAAGGTTCGGTTACAGTAAATTTATTAGACTTGGTCGTCCCCAATGAGATCCAAGTATTTGTTCCTGCGTCATATGTTTTTATCTGATATTTGTATGCTCCTGCCGCACGGGTCCAGGACAAAGTAAATTCAGAAGGATTTGTTGGGCTTTCAGTTGCTGTAAGGTTTGTAACTTGATGCGGCTTAGTGAGATAGTTTTTATTTACGTCAACGCTTCCTCTTATGCCGTTTATAGTTGCTCTTGAAGAATACTGCCACATACTGAACTCGCCTGCATAATCGGTGCTTGTATTGTAGTGGGCAAGCCATATTGCGAATTTTTTTGCAAGAGCTGCACCATCAATATAATTTTCAAGCCAGGTTTTATTTGCATAAACTCCGCCTGTATAATTTGCGCTTTGAACTCTGTTTGCAAACGCTTTGCAGATGTTTGTTTTTTCTGCTTTTGAAAGACCGCTTGAATCAAGCCTGCCTTTTGAATTGGCATTTTCAATATCTATGTAAATAGGAAGCGTAATGTTGTAGCCCTTTACGGCGTTTTTACAGAAGTCAGCTTCTTGTTTTGCCTCAGTTGTCGTGATAGCCTGTGTATAGAAGTAAACGCCGACTTGCAGACCTGCCGCTAAAGCGCCCTCGATATTTTGTTTAAAATATGAATCGGCAACGATTTCTCCTGTTCCCCAGCCTCGATAACCGCATCTGATAATTGCATAAGATATTCCGGCTGCTTTTACTTTGTTCCAGTCAATAGGAGTGGAGTATGCCTGATACATTGAAACGTCAATGCCGTCTACAGAATTAACACCGACTAAAGCAGGGGGAGTTGTCGGTTCAGTAACGCCATATTTCTTTGCCTTTGTATTGGCGGCGATTACTGAAGTACCCATATACTTTTGGTATAATGGGTCGTTTTCTCTTGCGTAATCCTCAGAGACTTCATCACTTTGCAGAATTTTCAATCCTTCGGTGTAATCTTTTGTATCATCATTTATGTAATCTTCGGTAATTTCATTTGTTGTAATATCATTATTATCCGAATTGTATGATGAGATTATGTCGTCGGGCGTATTTGAGATTTCTTTTATATCAAGTGAATAACCAATAACAGACGACTGTAGTATAATACTGCACGTTAAAAAACTCAAAAGTCCGGTTTTGAATAGTTTGTTCATTTTGTTTACCTCCGATTTTTTATTTTTATAAACATTAAAGTAATTTAACCTTAACATAAAGTATTACTTTTTGTCAAACACTTAATAAATGAATTTGTTTACACATAAAAATTAATTTATACTGATTTTTAGCCATTTTAATCATAATTTAATTTACATCTTTGCATTGGCAAGCATAAGCTTTATCCTGTTTTCCTGATTGACCTTTGTTGCACCCGGATCGTAGTCGATAGCGACAATATTAGCGTCGGGGTATGCGTTTTTTATAACTCTTGACATTCCCTTTGCAACAATGTGATTAGGCAGACAGCCAAACGGCTGAGTGCAGATTATATTTTTTGTTCCCGACTCCGCCAAAGCCGCCATTTCAGCGGTTATAAGCCAGCCTTCTCCCATTTTAACGCCCTGATTTATGTATTTATCAGCGTAGTGTCTAAGGTGTTCAAAATCGTGTGGGGGCTCAAACTCGCCGTGCTCTTTCATAACCTTTATCTGCTGTTTCTGAAACTTATATAAAACGTCGTATCCTATTTTGAAAAGCGCAGTGGTTTTTGTCTTGACGTCATACAGCTTTTCGTCATTGAGGGTGTTTGCCGCACAGTAAAGCACAAAGTCAAGCAGTCCCGGCACGTTTGGTTCGCAGCCCTCCTCAATCAAGAAGTCACAGAGGTGATTGTTTGCCAGCGGCGAATATTTCACATAGATTTCACCAACAATGCCTACCTTAGTCTTTTTCTTCTTTGTTCTCTTTATATCTGAAAAATCGTCTAAGATGTTTTTGTAAATCTTCTTTGTGTTGAAAAATCTGTTTTTGCGGAGAAGTACAGACAGCTTTCTCTGCCAGTTGCTCAAAACCCTGTCGGTGCTTCCCTTGTGAATTTCATAAGGCTTGCATTGGTAATAAAGCGACATAAGCATATCGCCGTACATTACTGCGTAGACAAGCTTTAAAGCAATAACGGGCGTGATTTTAAACGCAGGATTTTTTTCAAGTCCTGAAAAATTAAGAGATATAACCGGCACCTGCGGAAATTCCGCTGAAAGCGATTTGCGGAGCAGGTGGAGGTAGTTAGACGCTCTGCATCCGCCGCCTGTCTGCGAGATCAAAAGGGCGGTTTTATTGACATCATACTTACCGCTTTTCAAAGCGTCCATAAACTGACCGATAACCAGAAGCGCCGGATAGCAGGTATCGTTATGAACGTTTTTAAGTCCCTCGTCGATGACAGATCTTGTCGAAGTTTCTAAAAGCTCCATATTATATCCGTACTCTCGGAAAATCTCGATTATAAGCTTAAAGTGGATAGGAAGCATATCGGGTACTAAAATAGTATAGTCCTTCTTCATATCCTCAGTGAAAACAGTTTGTTCAACTCTGTTTGAAGCCATTTTCATCACCGCTCTTTAAAGAGCTTTCCTCCTTTTAATTCTGTTTGATAGAGTTTGTTTCTTTTTCCTCAAGAGAAGCAACAAGACTTCTTAGCCTTATTTTTGCTGCTCCGAGGTTGTTTATTTCATCAATTTTAAGCTGAGTGTAAAGCTTGCCGTTTTCTTCAAGTATAGCCCTTACCTCGTCGGTCGTAATTGCGTCAATACCGCAGCCGAAAGATACAAGCTGTACAAGCTGCATATCAGGCTGTGTTGTAACATACTCAGCCGCACGGTAAAGCCTTGAGTGGTAAGTCCATTGGTTTAAAACATCAAGAGGCGGAACGTCGATCAAATTTGAAACGCTGTCCTCTGTTAAAACGGCAAGACCTAATGACGTTATAAGCTTGTGTATTCCGTGATTTATCTCAGGGTCTAAGTGATAAGGACGTCCTGCAAGAACTATTATCTTTTGACCTCTTGAGCGTGCGTTTGCGATTATCTCTCTTGCCTTTGTTTCTATGTGACGTCTGAAACGGACTTCTTTTGTATATGCTTTGTCGAGAACGTCATAGACCATAGACTTAGTTACAGAATACTTTTTAAGCGCCTTTGAAATAGCCTTTGCAGTGTGGTTTTTCTTGTTGATATCAATATACGGCGATATGAAGTTATCGTCATTGAGAACAGGCATATTTGCCTTTAAAAGCTCGGGGTAATAAGCCACAACCGGACAGTTGTAATGGTTGTCGCTTCCGCCCTCGTCGATATTGTAGCTCATACATGGGTAGAAAATAAAGTCAACGCCCTTTTCAAGAAGGCTCTCAATATGCCCGTGAGCAAGCTTTGCAGGGTAGCAAACGGTGTCTGACGGTATAGTCTGCTGACCTTTGTAGTATGTATCTCTTGTGGATTCTTCAGACAGTACCACCTCAAACCCGAGAGAAGTAAACAAAGTATGGAAAAAAGGTATCATATCGTAAAAGCTGAGCGTCATAGGTATGCCTACCTTAGCTATCGGCTTTTCGGGTTTTATGTCACCATACGACCTTACCATATTGTATTTGTATTCAAACATATTCTCAGGCAGGTTCTCGGTCTTTATACCAGCACCCTTTTCGCATCTGTTGCCCGAAATAAATTTGTGGCCGTCGTTGAATCTTATGATAGTCAGATTGCAGTTTGCACCGCAGCCACCGCAATGAGCAGAGGTCGATTTGTACGAGAAGTTCTCTAACTCACTGTTTGAGATAAGTCCTGATTTTTCTAAGTTATCTGATTCGGCTTTTTCTTTTGCGTATAAAGCACAGCCGAATGCACCCATCAATCCGGCGATAGCAGGACGGGTCACGTTTCTGCCCATTTCCATTTCAAACGAGCGCAAAACTGCGTCGTTTAAGAATGTTCCGCCCTGAACGACAATGTTTTTGCCCAGTTCCTCAGGAGATTTAGCTCGGATTACCTTATATATTGCGTTTTTGATAATAGATGAAGAAAGTCCTGCCGAGATATCCTCAACGCTTGCGCCGTCTTTCTGAGCCTGCTTTACCGAGCTGTTCATAAACACAGTGCACCTTGAGCCTAATTCAACAGGCGCTTTGGCAAAAAGACCTAAGTTTGCGAAGTCTGCTATCTCATAGCCCATTGCTTGAGCAAAGGTTTGAATAAACGAGCCGCAGCCAGATGAGCATGCCTCGTTAAGCATAATGCTGTCGATAGCGTTGTTTTTTATCTTAAAGCATTTGATGTCCTGACCGCCTATATCTATTATAAAATCAACGTCGGGACAAAAATGTGCCGCCGCTTTGAAATGCGCAACGGTCTCTACAATGCCGTAATCAATACCGATGCTTGCTTTAATAAGGTCCTCGCCGTAGCCTGTTACAGCAGAGGCTTTTATGTTTATCCTGTCGCCTGAAAGCCTGTAAATCTCCTTTATTTTGTCAGTAATTATATCAAGCGGCTGACCTTTGTTAGAGCAGTAGTGATTGTAAAGCAGTCCTCCGTCGGGAGTTATCAGCACAAGCTTTGTGGTAGTAGAACCTGCGTCAACGCCCAAATAAGCGTCGCCCTGATATGTATTTATATCCTCGTATTTAAGGTCTGACTTTTTGTGCCTTTCTACAAACTCGTGATATTCTTCCTTTGATTTGAATAACGGCTCTCCGACAACGATGTTATCTGTGGCTTTTGCGTTTAGTATTTTTTCAAGAGCCTCGTCTATTGTCATAGGCTCAGCTATCTGCTCAGCCTGAAGCGCACTTCCGTAAGCCATAAAGCAAGGCGCAAGCTCAGGAAAAACTGCGTGTTCGTCATCTAGCTTTAGGGTCGTTACAAAAGCCTTTCTAAGACCGCTTAGGAATGACAGAGGTCCGCCCAAGAATAAGACTTTGCCTGCTATTTTTCTGCCTTGAGCAAGCCCCGAAACGGTCTGGTCGACAACTGCCTGATAGATCGACGCCGCAATGTCCTCTTTTTTTGCCCCCTGATTTAAAAGCGGCTGAATATCCGATTTAGCAAAAACTCCGCACCGTGAGGCGATAGGGTAGATTTTCTGCGCCTTTAACGAAAGCTCATTAAGCTCGTCCGGAGTAACGCCGAGCAGCGTTGCCATCTGGTCGATAAAAGCGCCGGTTCCGCCTGCGCACGAGCCGTTCATTCGCTGTTCAACTCCGCCTGTGAGGAATATGATTTTTGCGTCCTCTCCGCCGAGTTCAACAACAACGTCCGCGTCGGGATAGCTTTTGTTTACAGCAACAAATGCCGAGTAAACCTCCTGAACAAATTCAATTCCGCTGGAGTTTGCTATTCCTAAGCCTGCCGAACCCGTTATTGCGATTTTAAATCTCTCGCCCTTGTATTTATCTCTTATTATTTTTAGCTGTTCTGCAACAGTTTCCTTGACCTTAGAATAGTGTCTCTCATATTTATTGTATACTATTTCTTCACCGTCTAAAATTACGGTTTTAACTGTCGTCGATCCGACGTCAATACCAAGATTATAAATTTTATTCATAAAACTCTCCGTTCTTTATATGGATTTATCTCATCTTAGTATAAGTTAAAGTTTATTTTAGCATTTAAGTAGTATAATTGTCTGTGTTATTTTTCGTACCTTTAGATTATACAATAAATTTTCAAAAAAATAAAGGCTTTTGACAAAAGATTTATTGGTAATGATACCGATAATGTGCCATTATGTTCAATAGTTTGTTAGTGAAAAAGGTAAGACTTTTTAAAAGTGATAAATTAATATAATTAAGTCAATAAAAGCTATACATATATTGTTTATAAAAAATTAATAAGAATTATTAACTTTAGATTACAATATATGTATAATGTTGATTGTAAAATATTTTACAAATATTATAAAATTTATCAAATGAAAGGAAAATAACATGAAATTTAGAAGAATACTAGCCGGAATTTCAGCAGTTGTAATGTCAATAAGCGCTTTATCATTTTCAGCTGTTTCTAACGTTACGGCTTACACTGCGGACAATGTTTTTGATGATCTCAATCAAACACAAATTACAGAGGCTATGGGTCCGGGCTGGAATTTAGGAAATCAACTTGAGGCGTCTAGTAACGGAGTACCAAGCGAAACGGCATGGGGAAATCCCGAAATTACGCAGCAAACGTTTCAAATGGTAAAAAACGCAGGATTTAAAAATGTAAGAATCCCTATATCTTATCTGTCGAAGATAGGTGCGGCTCCAAGCTATACCATTGACGCTACGTGGCTAAGCAGAATTAGAACAGTTGTTAAAATGGCATTATCTGAGGGTCTTTATGTAATAATCAATATGCACGGCGACGGCTACACTACGGTATCAGGCTCGTGGCTGTTATGCAATGCTTCCAGTGACCAGCAGGCTGCAATAAAGGAGAAATATGCAGCTGTCTGGGAGCAGATTGCACAAAGCTTAAACGACTGTGACGAACATCTTATTTTTGAGTCAATGAATGAGGAGTTTGACGGTACATACACAGCGCCTAATCGTACATACTACAATAATATAAATGATTATAATCAGATTTTTGTTGATACTGTACGTAAAACAGGCGGAAATAATGCTAAAAGGTGGCTTCTTATACCCGGCTGGAATACAGATATTGAGTATACAACGGGAAATTACGGATTTGTTATGCCGACAGATAAAAATAGGGACGATACAATCCCTTCTGATGAAAAGAGGATAATGATATCTGTACACTACTATAATCCTTGGGATTTCTGCGGAGACGGCTCTTGGAATAAAACAACATGGGGAACAGATTCTGAAAAGCAAGTTTTGCAGGATTTGTTTACAAAATGCTATTCATCATTTGTTATAAAGGGCTATCCAGTAGTTGTAGGTGAATACGGAGCAGTAAACAAGTATAACGAAAGCAGCAGAATAACTTTTGTAAGCGAGGTATGCAAGGCTGCAAGAAGCAGAGGAATGATACCTGTTATTTGGGATAACAACGGAAACAATTCAGGCGCTGACGCATTTGGCTTATTCGAGAGATGGTCTTATCAAGTAACTCAGCAGGGAATAATCAATGCAATAATGAGTGCATTCAGCGGAAACCCCGAGCCAGCTCCCGATATTATGACAAAGGATAATGCTCTTGCGGTGATCTACAGCACAAAAAACGCTACTGAATTAGCAAGCGGAACGGCTGACGCATCAATGGCTGGCGCTGTTAAGGTGAGATGCATCTTTGACTGTGCTTCGGATGTTTCTTTTAACAAATATACATATCTTAACCTTTCGTCTACGATTGCCGGAACGAGTTCACAGGCTAGTGTTAGAGGAAAAAGTTATGATACGGGAGTTACTAATTTAACGGCAGTTTTAAATCTTACTAATACAATTAATCAAGGCGATAGCTACAGCATATCAGCGTATACAGTCTCTTGGGCAAATGCCAGCGACTATGTATTTTTAATAAGAAGTCTTGAGTTCCTTGATTCAAACGAAAATGTTATTAAAACTATTGATAAGTCAAACAAGTAGTTAGAATTTTTAATAAGAAAGATCAGAGGTAGGACAAGAAACTTACTTCTGATTTTTTTGGAAAAATAAATAAAATTATTGACTTTGGGTATAAAGTTATTGTATAATAATCATAAGCAAATATTGTATGCTTAAAAACAAACAAAAATTAAAAATCAAGAAAGGAAATTGCTATGAAACTTAAAAGAATAATAGCTGGAATTTCAGCAGTTGTAGTGTCTGTAAGTGCTATGTCATTCTCTGCATTTTCAACTATTGCGGAAGAACCTGCAAATGACGTTTTTGATGATTTGAATCAACAGCAGATTACTGAGGCTATGCAGCCCGGCTGGAATTTAGGAAATCAGTTGGAGGCTGTCAACGGAAAAACTCCGGAAGAAACGGCATGGGGCAACCCTGTAATTACGGAGCAAATATTTAAAACAATTAAAGAAGCAGGTTTCAAAAGTGTAAGAATCCCTGTGTCCTATTTTACAAAGATCGGCGCTGCGCCTGAATATACTATCAACGCCGCATGGCTTGACAGAATTCAAGAAGTTGTCGATATGGCTCTTGCGGAGGGACTTTACGCAATAATCAATATGCACGGCGACGGTTACACCTCAATGGTAGCTAACGGCGCATGGCTGTTATGTAATGCTCCAGATAGTGAGCAGCCTGCAATCAAGGCTAAGTATGAGGCTTGCTGGAGACAGATAGCAGAAAAATTCAAAACATATGACGAGCATCTTATCTTTGAGTCAATGAACGAGGAATTTGACGGTGTAACTTATGGTGCACCGGTTGACCGTACATATTATGCAAACATAAACAAATATAACCAGATCTTTGTAGATACTGTTCGTAAAACGGGAGCAGAAGAGGGCAACAACGCCAAGAGATGGCTATTGATTCCGGGTTGGAATACAAATATCGAATTAACAGTAGGAGATTACGGATTTGAACTGCCTACAGATACAAACAGAGACGCTTCAATTCCTGAAAACGAGCAGAGAATAATGATTTCGGTACACTATTATGATCCTTATGACTTCTGCGGACAAGAGGATACGCAAACTACTACATGGGGAACAGATACCCAAATCAAGTCATTGCGAGATACTTTTACAAGATGTTATGCTACGTTTGTTCAAAAAGGATATCCTGTGGTTATCGGCGAATATGGCTCTATAGACAAGACTCAAGATTGGAGCAACGATAGAGGAAACTTTTTTGGTAATCCGCAAAATAAAAATTCCCGTATTTTATATGCAAGCGAGGTATGTAAAGCCGCAAGATCAAGAGGTATGATCACTGTTTATTGGGATAACGGCTGGAACGGAGGAACAGGCTTTGCACTGTTTGACAGAAAAGAATTGAAAGTAACTCAGCCGGAAATAATCGCCGCAATTATGGATGCATACAAGGGTGAGGCTGAGCCTGCACCTGAGATAATTCCTCCTATATCAAGGGATGAAGCGCTTGCCGAAATCATGTACAGAGAAAACACACTTGTCGTTTCGGGCATTGCAGATGAGGAAATAAACGGTGCGGCACAAGTTAGATATGTATTTGACTGTGAGTCAAAGGTAGCTTTTAACGCTTATACAAGTGTACAGCTTTCTTCAAACGTTGCGGGAACAAAAACGTCTGCTATTGTACAAGGTGATAGTGATTTGACCGGCGTTACTGAATGTGAATCGGTATTGAGTCTGAAAAACCCGATAAAAACAGGCGACGCTTACTATATCTATATGCAAACTTCATCATGGAAAGAGGCTACGGACTATGTGTTCTTAATCAGACGTGTTGAATTCCTTGACGCAAGCGGAAATGTTATTAAGACTATAGATAAGTCTAATAAGCCGACTCCGGCGCCTGCTCTTACAGAGCCTTCATCAACAACGCCTAAGCCGGCTCCAACGACAGCGGCTCCAACGAAAACAACAACACTGCCGGCTGTTACAAACGTAACTAAACCTGCAAAGGTTAAAAGTGTAAAGGTTACAGCAAAGAAAAAGAAATTAAATGTAAGCTGGAAAAAGGTAAGCGGAGCAACAGGCTATGAGGTAAAAGCGGCAACAAACAATAAGTTCACAAAAGGCAAAAAGACTGCTACAGTCAAAAAGAATAAGGCAACTATTAAAAAGTTAAAAGCTAAAAAGATGTACTATGTAAAGGTAAGAGCATTTAAGACTGTAAACGGTAAGAAGTATGTTGGAAAGTGGTCAAAGGTAGTTAAGAAAAAGACTAAATAATTGCCTTTATAAATATTTCAATATGTATATAAAAAACCGCTCGGGTGCAGGAACACTCGGGCGGTTTTGCTTTTTGCCTCTTTAAGTATATTTAGATTAGATAGCCTTTTATCTATTATTTTTTCAACAGAACAACAGCGGATATTGAGTCAATAATAATATTATTTGATACGCTGTTATAAACTTCAGCTTTTTCGTTTGAATCTAATATAATGGTATATTCGCCTTCGGGCAGCCTTGCAGACCTTGTATCTGTATAGGGATTTAACAATAACGTAATGACAGACTTATCTTCAGCTATCGGACTTGTAAGAGAAAAGCCTATAATATTATTATCTCCCGTGTCAAAAAATCTCATATGCGCTTCAACATCTTCTCTTTTGGAAAGCCTTAACTGAGGATATTTTTTTCTAATCGCAATGAGTTTTTTGTAATACTCAAAAACGCTTATATTATCTTTTTTCTGATCCCACTTTATCGAGTTTGTCTCATCAGGAGCATTGTAGCTGTTCCCGCTGTAGGAAATGTATTTGTTGTCTAAGGTTTCACGTTCGTTTAAAACTGTCGGCTTTGAACGCAGAAAATCCTGTCCAAGCTCTAAAAAGGGAACCCCCTGCGACAGAATAACAATAGCCGCTGCGAGCTTGTCCATTTTCACACGCTCGTTGTCGGTAAAATGCTCTGCGCTGACTGTCAGCTTGTCCCAAAGAGTGTGATTGTCGTGAGCCTCACAGTAGTTTATCGACTGAGTAGGATTGTAAGCAAAGCAGGCTTCGTCATTTCCGTTTAACTGGCTGTGCGGAATACTTCCTGCAAGACCTCTCTTTATTACATTTGCAGTGAGAAGATTACCACTTACATAACCCTTATCATAGATGTTGAAAACTGCCCCTTTTACGGCGTCTCTTATATTGTCGTTGAAAAGACCTACTCTTGCAAACTGATAAGAGTTCCATTTATAAGCGAGCTTTGCCGATGGCAAAGGGGATTCTCCGCCCGTCCAGCCCTCGCCGTACATTAATATCTGAGGGTCTATCTCATTCAGCTTATCCCTTATCAAGTTGACGGTTTCGATATCAATAAGTCCCATAAGATCAAACCTAAAGCCGTCTATTTTATACTCTCTTGCCCAAAATTCAACAGAATCCAATATATATTTTCTTACCATCGCACGCTCAGATGCTAACTCGTTTCCGCAGCCTGAACCGTTTGAAAACCAGTTGTGAGCCGTTCTGTGGTAATAAAACGGAAAGGTTCTGTGAAAGGACGATTTCTCGCTCTCGTAAGTATGGTTGTAAACCACGTCCATAATTACGCCGATATCGTTTTCGTGGAGCGACTTGACCATTTCCTTAAACTCTCTTATCCGAACCTTCGGGTCATAAGGATCTGTTGAATATGAGCCTTCTAAGCAGTTGTAATTTTTCGGGTCATAGCCCCAGTTGTAGTTTTTGTTTTCAGTTATAGGAATTTTCTCGTCGATAGTTGCAAAGTCAAACACAGGGAGAAGATGAATATGAGTAATGCCCAAAGACTTTAAATGCTCAAGGCAGGTTTTTGTACCTTTATAAGAAGTTCCGTTTTCGGTGAAAGCCAAAAACCTACCCCGATATTTCTCACTCACTCCGCTGGATTTATCAATTGAAAAATCCCTTACGTTTGTTTCGTAAATAACAGCGTCGCAAGGGCTTTTGCATTCGGGCTTTTTTACCTTATCCCAGCCTTTAGGGTCGGTCGTCTTGAGATCAACAACAGCTCCTCTGTCTCCGTTTACCCCGCACGCCTTTGCGTAAATGTCTATGGTTTCCGTTCGGTGACCTCCGTATTCAAAAGTGTAGGTGTAAAAAACTCCGTCAAGATTTTTTGAAATAGTTGCCGTCCAGACGCCTTTTTCAAGCTTTTGCATAGTTGTGATCTCATAAGGACTTCCGCCTTCGCCATCGCTGTATAAATTTAAAAAAACGGCAGTTGAATTTGGAGCCCAAACCTTGAACTGAGTTTTATCATCAATGATCAAAGCCCCTAAATCATTGCCGAAATATGCGTTCTCCCTATCGAATTTTTCATAATCCTGAATATTCATTAATTTATCTATCCTTAAAGTTACTTATTGTATAAGTTAAGCTGTTTGCAGTTAAATATACTTGTTGCCAAAATAAAGTATGTTATATAAGCGTTTTGAGAGAAACTAAATTTTAAGAGAAAACGCAATAACAACTAATGAAATGATTATCTGCAAAATGCTGAATCTGAATACGACCTGAGTATCGCTCCAGTCTTTTACCTTTCTCATCTGGTCGTGAATGGGAGTTCTGATATCTCTCATAAAGTTTTTAAGCTTTAAATACCTGATAGCGCTTACTTTTATCAAGCCTAGTCCGCCGTCGAGTATAAGCATAAACGCCACAAAAATGAAAGTAACAGGCGAGCCTGTCTGCAAAAGCGAAATTGCAAGAATAACACCCAGCGCTCTTGAACCTGCGTCGCCCATAAGAAGCTTGCTCGGAGATGCGTTGAACCACAGGTATGTAAAAACGCAGATTATTATAATAAGCAGCATCGAACGATAGCTCTGTCCTTTTCCCAAGAAGAGAAGCATAATATATGCCGTTATTAGAGAAATAGATGTCAGGCTTCCGCAAAGCCCGTCAACTCCGTCCGAGCAGTTTGTTACGTTTATAGCCGCCCAGACAAGTATCACACCGAGTATTATAAACAATACAGCAGGAATTTTCACTCCCCTTATACCAAGCATAGCGAAGTTTATCACACTGCCGTTGAATGTGTAGTATGTAACAGAAACTCCGACTGCTACAACAAGGTCGATAAAGCCTTTTTTGTACTCTCCCCAAGGCACCTTTGCAGCGTCGTCTAAATATCCGCTCATCATTTCAATAAAAATCAAAGCAAGGTAAATAATAAGCTCCAAATCAAGCGGAACAAACAAAACAGATGACAGTATAAATGCTATTATAAGTATAATACCCGCTCCTCGAGGCTTTCCTTCCGAGAGCTTGCCGTTTAAAGCAAACTCTCTGCCCTTGTCTTTCGGCAGAGAACCTCTGAAAAGCTTTATACCTCCAAAGGTAATAAAAAAGCTGGCAAGAACTAAAATGCCATAGTAAATATTTGAAAATTGCTCAGGTATAAGATTGCGAAGCACTAAACATCATCCTCTTTAACATATTTCAATTTATTATACTACCTTTGGCATTAAAATGCAAGAATAAATACCGCTTTGCTGGTATGCGTCAGCACGGTGTATTTATGTCGTAATAAAGATTGAAATGTCAAATAAAATATGATATACTGCATTATGTTAAAAAAATATTTTAATTTGACTTTAAATAGTTATGGAGGAGCGAAAAATGGATAAGAAAAAAGGTTTTATTGCCGAATTTAAGCAGTTTATTTCAAGAGGTAATGTTCTCGACCTGGCAGTAGGATTGATTATAGGTTCTGCATTTACTGCTATAGTAACGTCTTTGGTTGAGGATCTTTTGACGCCGATCATAGGAATAATATTAAAAAAAGCCGGTATCGAAAAGTTTGCAGACTGGGCTCCCGGCGGATTTGGTATAGGCAGCTTTATAAATGCGATAGTAAGCTTTTTGCTTATTTCGTTTACTGTGTTCTTGCTTGTCAAAGCAGTAAACAAGGCGCAGGAGCTCGGAAAAAAGAAAACCGAAGAACCAAAAGAAGAAGCTGTCGAAGTTGTTACCGACATCTCACTTTTAACTGAAATAAGAGATTTGCTATTAGAGGCAAGAAGCCAAAAGTCAGAAGCAAGAAGCAAGAAGCCAGAGGCAAGAGAAGATATGCAAGAGGCAGGAGAACAGAAAGCAGGAGTAAAAATTTAATAATACATAAAATTTGGCTCGGGCAAAAAAGCTCGGGCTTTTTATTAAAAAAATATTTATTTTGATAAATAATGACAATATATTTTATATTTAAAATTATCGTATAAAATTTAGTTTTGTGTAAACAATATTACTGCATTGCTTAAAAAATAATTTGGAGGGAATAAAAATGAAAGCTACCGGAATAGTAAGAAGAATTGATGATCTCGGAAGAGTAGTTATTCCAAAGGAAATAAGAAGAACATTGAGAATAAGAGAAGGAAGCCCGCTTGAAATTTACACCGACAACGACGGCAACGTAATTTTTAGAAAGTATTCGCCCGTTCACGAGCTTAGCGAAACGGCAACACAGGCTGCCGATGTTATTCACAAGCTTGACGGAGGAACTGTAGTTGTGTTTGACCGTGACCATGTAGTAGCTGTGTCGGGGCAGGGAAAGAAGGAGTATTCTGAACGTAGAGTTTCTCAGGCTCTTGAGGACTTTTTTCAAAGCGGAAAGTCGTTCACCTACGAGGACGGAGAAAGCCCTGTTATGCCTATTGAGGGAGTGTCTAAAAAGGCACTTGCAATATCTCCTATTATTTCAGAAGGTACTGTTACAGGCGCAGTAGCTCTTCTTGCGGGAGACGACAATGCAAAGGGAGATCAGAATAAGCTTATTTTAACAAAAGCGGCGGCAATGTTCTTGGGAAAACAAATGGAAGAATAACATAACTCTTTGTATCATAATCAATTCTTACGTATTCAAGTGATTTTATAAGGAAAATTATCCATCAAAGTCCTATGCCATATACTGGGATAGGACTTTTTTGGAAAAAATAATAATATTATTTGTTTCCACCACTTGACAAGCCGATATTAATTAGTTATAATTACTTAGTGAATATTTTTGCAATTTCGATTGCAATTTTCAATTTAACATATTAGGAGGACGTACAGTGCGAAAAGTTAAAAAGCCCGTTTTCTTTATCGTGGTGGCGGTTATTGTTTTGATCGGATACCTGACATTTTTCGGTATTCACTCACAATACGGCGATACAAGGAACTCGTACATTAAGGGCGTAGATGAGATCAGATGGGGAATTGATATTCGGGGCGGAGTTAACGCCACTTTTGAACCTGCCGACGGATATAATGCATCCGAATCAAATATGGACGCAGCCAAATCAGTAATTGAGCAAAGACTTGTTAGTCTGAACATTACTGACAGCGAGGTTTATGTTGACTATAACAACAAGAGGGTTGTAGTTGAATTCCCGTGGCAGGCAGGAGACACAAGCTTTGATCCGGAGGCAGCTGTAAAAGAATTAGGCGAGACGGCTATCCTCAGCTTTAAGAAAGGTCAGGAGGATATAAACGGCGAAACGATCCTTACAGGCGACCAGGTTACAAAGGCAGAGGCAACCATTCAGCAGAATGAGAACAACACAACAGAAAATGTAGTAAGCCTTGAGTTTGATAACGCAGGTAAGGAAGCGTTTGCTCAGGCTACGACCGAGCTTGCAGGAAGCGGATACATTTCCATATATATGGACGAGGATTGTATATCTGCTCCATCGGTCAACGCTGCAATAACAGACGGAAAGTGCATTATCGAGGGTGACTTTACATACGACAGCGCAAAAGCGCTTGCGGACAAAATCAATGCAGGATCACTTCCGTTTAAGCTTGAAGCAACGAGTACGGACATTATTTCTCCGACGCTCGGAACAGGAGCATTGAACGCTATGCTCATTGCAGGAGTAATTGCATTTGCGCTTATTTGCCTGTATATGATTTTCATTTACAAACTGGCAGGAGCAGTTGCATCAATAGCTCTTGTAGGACAAGTTGTATGCACGATAGCGGCTATATCAGGCTTCTTGCCGAGCATTGAAAGCTTCACGCTTACAATTCCGGGTATTGCGGGTATTATACTTGCTGTCGGAATGGGCGTTGACGCTAACGTAGTTTCATTTGAGAGAATAAAGGAAGAGTTAAATAACGGAAAGACGCTTAACGGCGCTATTGAAGTCGGCTATAAGAGAGCGTGGTCTGCCGTATTCGACAGTAACATCACGGTAGTATTTGTTGCGGTTATATTAATGGGAGCTTTCGGACCTACCGACAGCTTATTCGCAAAGATGCTGAACTTTATCTTCTTTGCATTCGGAGCTTCAACAGCCGGAACGATTTATTCACTCGGTTATACGCTGCTTGTCGGAATTATTCTGAACTTTGTATTCGGAATATTCGCTTCAAGATTAATGCTTTCGTCACTTTCAAAGTTCAAGTGCTTCAAAAATCCAAGACTTTACGGAGGTGCTAAGCATGAGTAAGAAGACCAAAAACACTGCGGCAGAAGCTGCAATCAACGAAAACGTACAGGAAACAAAGGTAAGAAAGCCTCTTAACGTTTGCGGACACAGAAAGATATTCTACATTATTTCAATAGCACTTATTGTTATTTCTATAGTAGTTGCCCTTTGCGGAAGACTGAATTTGGCTATCCAGTTCAGAGGCGGAACGGAGATCACCTATTCTTATGAAGGCGATATAGACACGTCGAAGGTTGAAAAGGTAGTAAGCGATTCTATAGGAGAAAAGGCTGTTGTAACAACAGGAGAGAGTATGGCTGACTCCTCTAAAACGGTGACGCTCTCGTTTGCGTCTAAAAAGGGACTTACAAACTCAGTACAGACTCAGCTTACAGACGCACTTCAAAGCGAGCTAAAGAACAACAACCTTGAGGTGTACGGCTCCAACGACGTTTCACCGTCAAACGGTAAAGAGTTCTTTATCAAGTGTTTGGTTGCGGTAATATTCTCAGTAATCGTAATGATAATATACATCGGATTCAGATTTAGAAAAATCGGCGGTATTTCAGCCGGATGTATGGCAGTTGTAGCGCTTGTTCACGATATGTTAATGGTATTCGGATGCTTTGTTATCTGCGGTTTTGACATTGACGCTAACTTTATGGCGGTTTTACTGACAATTCTGGGATACTCGATCAACGCTACCATCATCATATACGACCGTATCCGTGAAAACAAGAGAATTTACGGCAGAAAGGCCGATGTTGACGAGCTTGTTAATATGTCTGTTACTCAGACTATCGGACGTTCGATCCATACAAACGTTACGACCATTATGGCAATGGCTGTTGTATGCATAGTATGTGTTGTAGCCGGAGTTTCATCGATTTTGAGCTTTGCATTCCCACTTATCATCGGAATGCTCGCCGGAGTATATTCTTCAAACTGTATTGCTCCTACACTTTGGGTGTGCTGGCAGGAACACAGAGCGAAAAAGCTTATGGCTCAGGCAGCGGCTTCTAAAAAGAAAAAGTAATTTGAATATAACCTCCCTTAAAAACGGGAGGTTATTTTTTTAGTTTGCAAATTTTCCTAATGTATAAGTTTCGGCGTCTTGCATCTTGTGTAAAAAAAGCGGCAAGCTTGTTAAGAACAAGTCTGCCGTTTTGATTTAGAATAGCCTTGTGCATATATAATATATCAGTCCGTAAACCATCGACGCCAATGTACCGTATAAGATAACAGGTCCCGAGATAATGAATATTTTTGCTCCGAGACCTAAAATCATTCCCTCAGTTTTGAACTCGATAGCAGGAGCGACAACAGAGTTTGCAAAGCCAGTTATCGGTACGAGTGTACCTGCGCCGCCGTGTTTAGCAAGCTTTTGGTAAAGACCCAACCCTGTGAATAATGCCGATAAAAATATTAGTGTTATTGAAGTCAGCATTGCAGTGTTATCTTTACTAAGACCGAAATACTCATAGAGATTAAGCAAAGCTTCGCCCAACGTGCAAATAAGACCGCCTATTACAAATGCTTTTGGAATGGTTATCCACGATTTTGTTCCCATTGACGCTTCTTTATACAATTCACTGTACTGTGATTGACTTATTTTCATATTGATTTTTATGCTCTGTGGGAGCATTACTCCTTTCTTTATGTTTTAATTACATATATTTTATCCATTAGAAGCAGATGTATTCAAAAATCATATTGACTTATTGCACAAAGAATATTGCATAAAATTGTATAAAAAAATCAGTGAAAAGTATAATAAAGTATGTTATACTAAAAATACAACAAAACATAGTAAACACTGAAAGGAGGTTTTTGTTGTGAAATCAATTATTACAATCAGCAGAGAGTTTGGCAGCGGAGGACGTGAAATAGGAGAAAAGTTAGCAAAGAAGCTTAACATTCCGTTTTATGATAAAGAGCTGCTGGAGATGGCGTCAAAGGAAAGCGGAATTTGTGAGGAGCTTTTTTACAGAAACGACGAGTCACATTCAAACAGCCTTCTTTATTCATTAGTTATGGGAACCTATCCGATTAGCTCCGATGGTAAAATACATCCGAATATGCCGCTTAACCACAAGCTTTTTCTGGCGCAGTTTGAAACGATAAAGAAAATAGCCGAGAAGGGTCCTTGTGTAATTGTTGGAAGATGTGCGGACTATGTTTTAAAAGATCACAAAAATGTCATAAACTTTTTCATCAATGCAGATCTTGCGAACAAGAAAAAGAGAATTCTTGAGCGTTATGACATAGAAAAGGATAAGGTTCGTGATTTCATCAAAAAGACGGATAAAAACAGAGCAAACTATTATAACTATTATTCTGATATGAAGTGGGGAGAAGCAAGGAATTATGACCTTTGCATTAACTCTTCGCAAATAGGTATAGAGGGAGCGGTTGACCTTATGGTAACTTATATTAACGTAAGAGAAAAGTATCTTGACAAACAGTCATAAAAATAAAGGGCTGACGATAATTTCGTCAGCCCGCTTTTGTATAAATTTATAAATTTTTAATATAGGAAACTAAGTAAAGCGTTCCGCAGATAACGGTGTTATTATATTCGCCATTCATTGCCTTTTTGTATTCGGATATTGTATCCTCTCCGCAGCAGGCAATTATTTTTTTGCCTTTATCAACATTACTCTTTGCGTACTCCTCGTTTAAAATACCGCAAAGCTCCTGCTTCGGCATTGTGTCTGTTGTGAAGTCGTCAACGCAGATGATTTTATCTACACTGTCAAACAGCTTTGTCAGAGAGTCTCTGACGTTCTTGCGTTTAAGCGAGCCGACAATTGCGGTAACAGGCTTTGGGATTTCACTTAGAATATTTGCAAGTGCTTCCACTCCGCCGTCGTTATGACTGCCGTCTAAAATAACGTAATGGCTCTCACCTTTTAACGGCGATGCTAAAACTTCGGTTCTGCCTGTAACAAAAGCCTTTTTTAGCCCCGTTTGAATGTTCTGCTCTGTTATTTTAAACCGATTTTTGAGCAGGCAAGCCGTTTCAATAGCAGAAAGCGCATTTGTGATTTGATGTTCTCCGCTCATTGAAAGAGAATATCGAATACCTTTGTATTCAAATGAAGTATCACCGAGCCGAGTGCTTTTAATGGTCAGATTTGATTTGTCCGGTATAATGAGTGTTGAACCTTTTTCTTTTGTGGTTTTTGAAACTACATCTACGGCTTCATCGGGATTATTAATTGACAACACAACAGGGCAGCCGTCTTTTATTATGCCTGCCTTCTGCGCTGTGATTTCACGAATGGTCTTGCCCAAAATGGAAGTGTGGTCGTGAGAGATAGATGTTATAACAGATACAAGGGGTCTTTTTATAACATTAGTGCAGTCTAAAAGACCTCCTAACCCCGTTTCAAAGACAACTGCATCGCAGCCTGCTTTTTTGAAATATAACAGAGCGATAGCCATAGTTATCTCAAAGCCGGAGAAGTCCTTTGCGTCATCTAATTCTTCAAGCCGTGATCTAATGTAAGAGCATATGTCAGTAAGCTCTTTTTTTGGTATAACCTTTCCCATAAAACGTATTCTGTCACGGAATTCAACAATATAAGGCGATGTGAAAGTGCCTGTTTTTACTCCGGCACTGTATAGAATTTCGCTTATCATTTCTGCTGCTGAACCTTTTCCGTTTGTGCCGGCTATGTGTATAAACTCAAGGTCATTCTGCGGATCATCAATTAAATCAAGAAGCCTTTGCACTCTTGAGAGGTCGGTTACCTTTTTCCCGAGACGTGAAAAGCCCATTATAAAATCCATAGCCTTATCATAATTAAAGTCACTAATTTTAAACATTGTATTTCTCCAAAGTAAAGTATTATAATATTATATCACGGCTTATGGCTTTTTGCACCTTAATTTAAAAATACCTGACTATTAAGCTTAAAATTAATCACCAGTTCATAATTAGGCGGTATACTACTTTTAATGTGTATTAGATTTACTTTGAAAGGAAGTGAAAAGGGTGGATAAAAGCTTAGACGATAAAAACCGAGAAAAAGCAGAAAAGATAGACTCTATCAGAGAAAAAAACCTTATTCCTGATGACGATTTTGATTATGAGCGCAAGCGTTTTGAGGACGAGAAAAAGGCTTATGAGCGTTATCAAAAAGAGCTAACGGAGTATAACGAGCGCAAAGAGCAGGAGCGCAGAGACTATGAAAAACAGCTTGACAATGAAAAAATCGAGCTGGTCAAGCTAAAAAGCGGAGTGATAGACGAGAGCGATATTATTAAAGAAGAAGCGCCTGAGGTAATTAAACTAAGCAAGAAAGAGTGGCTTAAAAACTTTTGGTGGCACAATAAAATCATTATAATCTTAGTTGTTTTTGCTATTGCCGTTGTATCTTATATAACCTACGACAGCCTTTCAAGAGTAAAGCCTGACATTAAAGTTATGATGACGGTAAACAACGGTCTTGTAAACCGAACTGAGGAGGTTGCGGATTATTTTGAGAGGTTCTGCCCTGACATAAACGGCGACGGTGAGGTCAATGTTCAGATACTTTCAGCACCTCTTACAGAGGACACTGATGATTACGTTCAGATACAGCAGTATCAGGAGGTTTACCTTGCTAATATGCAGACGGGCGAGATAATATTTATTCTGACCGACGATAAAACCGACGCTGATATTTACAGCGATAACGAAAGCGATAACCTGCTGTCAGATGTGTCGGCTGACTTTGCAGACAACGAATTTGTGACAAACAAAGGGCTTTCCCTTAAAGGCAGTTATATCGAGGACGTTTTCAAGTATCACACGAACTATCCGCAGAATATTTATCTTGGAATGAGAGCGCCTATCAAAACTCTTAAAGACAGTAAGGACGATATGCAAAAAAATTACGACAAGGCTTATGAGATATTTAAGGCTATGGCTGATGATATAAAGAAAAATACAATGCAAGCTGACAAGTCTGACAAAAATAAATAGTAAAAATTTCAGCAGAAGTACGGAGGAAACTTATGAAAAACAACGAAAAGAAAAGCCTTATAATGCGAATCATAGTGCTTGCTGTGGTGGCTGTTATGGTTATTGGAATAGTTGCCGCAGCAGTATATCAGGGCGCAGTAGGCTCAATGTAACGGAGGGCATAATGGTAAACATAGGAAACGAATGGGATGAAATTCTCAAGGACGAATTTAAAAAAGAATACTATCTAAAGCTCAGAGAGTTTTTAAAGCGTGAGTACGCGACACGAACTATCTATCCTGATATGTACGATATTTTCAACGCACTTAAATACACATCATACAGCGATGTCAAGGCGGTTATCTTAGGTCAGGACCCTTATCACGGCGCAGGACAGGCTCACGGGCTTTGTTTCTCGGTAAAGGAGGGAGTACCTTTTCCGCCGTCGCTTAAAAACATTTTTAAAGAGCTCAATGACGATTTAGGCTGTACTCTGCCTAAAAACGGAACGCTTACCTCTTGGGCAAAGCAGGGGGTATTGCTTATGAACACGGTACTTACTGTTCGGGAAGGTCAGGCAAACAGCCACAAAGGTATGGGCTGGGAAATCCTAACCGACGAGGTTGTAAGAAAGTTAAATCAGCGCAATAAGCCTATTGCGTTTATTCTCTGGGGCGGAAACGCCCGAGCAAAGAAAGCTCTTATCACTAACCCTGTACATAGAATTTTTGAAGCCGCACACCCGAGTCCGCTTTCTGCGTTTAACGGCTTTTTCGGGTGCAGGCATTTTTCAAAGGTCAATCAGTTTTTGATCTCAACAGGTCAAGAGCCTATTAACTGGCAGGTCTGAGCCCTGCACGCTCTCTGCATTTGGAAAGTTAGCACAATGTGTTTATTTTGTACAACGGCAGGATTTACTTTACATAAGAGAAAATGGGAAGCAACAGCGAGCATCAAAGGCTTGATAAATAAAAAACAAAAAAATCCGGATATCAAAATGGTATCCGGATTAATTTTGTAATTGTAATTATTTTGTTGCTGTTGTAATTATTTTGATGAAAAATGTAATTTCTTTGTTATTGTATTTGATATTTTCCCAAGGATATAATAATTATAGGAAATTTAATTAACGTTGATATTAATTACCATACAATATCAAATGCACTGGAGGAATTTTTAATGCAAAAAAGAATTTTCAGTTTAATTACAACATTAGTAATGATTATCAGCTTAACAGGAGTTTTGCCGACAGTTAATGCTTCGGCAAGTGATGCGGCGGTTAGTTACAAATCTTTCAACAAAACTTATTATTCGGATAGTGGTAAGCAAATATGTAAAATAACATTAAAAAGACCTATAATAAAAGGAAATAAAAAATCTTATAAAAAAATAAATAACTATTTGAAGAAAATACAGTCGGAATATGTTTCAAACATTTTAAATTATGCAAAAGATATTGCACCGGACTCAGAGAGTTATCATGTTAGATCAATATTAAAATTGACATATAATAAAGGAAATATTGTTTCTATAAAAGAAACTTATGATGATTATACAGGCGGAGCACACGGAATCAATTTGATCAAAGGTTATACATTCAATTTAAAAACTGGTAAACGAATTAATATTTCTAAAGTGAGTAAATACAAAACCAAGATTAAATCTAAAATAGTTTCAAAGTTTAGGCGAAAAATAGAAGCCTATCCGGATAATTATTTTGAAGATGCACTACAAACTGTAAAAAATCAGCGGATTAAAGATTATAATTATTATTTGAAAGACAGCTATATGTATGTTATATTTAATCCGTATGAAATTGCCCCATATGCAGGCGGTGTTCAAAAAATAAGAATAAAATTAAGATAATTGTAACATTAAAAAGTTAAAGGTTAATGCTTACGTTGACAAATATAAAAATCCGGATATCAAAATGGTACCCGGATTAGTTTTTTTATGTTTTATTATCTTTTTTCGAGAATTCTTTTCCTGTTATAAGAAAGTCTATTGATTTGTTAAAGTAGCGAGACATTTTTACAAGCATATCAAGGCTTGGTTCACGTCTGCCGTTTTCATAGTGAGAAAGGGCTTCGCGAGTGATGTTTAAATCAAAAGCCACCTGCTGTTGGCTTAAATTACGGGCTTTTCTTAAAAGCTGTAGTCCCTGCATACACATAACCGTTTCTCCGTTAACTTGCATTTTTCGTCTTTATTAATAATCCTCTTGACTTTATTGTAACATTGTGTTACAATATTTATGTTACGTTTTGTAACAAAAAATAAGTTTACAAAATCGTAACTAATAAACAGGAGGAATATTATTATGAAAAGGATTCTAAACTTGATAACAGCGTCAGTTATGGTAATCAGCTTAGTTGGCGTTTTGCCTTCGTCAGCAGAAAGCGATGATTCAGATAGTGATGGTGTTGTGAAACCGGCAAAAGGATATGTTTGTACATATTATGAGGATAAAGATAACGGCTGGGATAAGTATACTTACGATTCAAAAGGAAACGAGATATACAGAGAATACAAAAATGGTGATTCTCAAATACATAAATACACTTACTATAACAATGGACAAAAGAAGACTGAGTATATTGAGAATAACGACGGTACATGGGATAAGTTTTCTTATGACAGAAAGGGACATGAAACATATTGTTTGTCAAGCGATGGTTCTTGGGAAAAGTTGAAGTATGATGCGTATGGAAACTGCATATCAAATGAGAACAATTATGGTTATTGGTCAAAAAGAAAATATACATATCATACGAACGGAAAAATAAAAACAGAAGATTTAAAGGACAGTGACGGTGATTGGTATAAATGTATCTATGATGAAAACGGCAATATACTCTATGATAATGACAAAAATGATGGATGGAGAAAGTATACATACGACTCATCTGGAAATGTGATAAAATGTGAATATGAAAGCGGTGCTGCAGAAACTTTTGAATATACATATTATGATAATGGAAAAGTAAAGACACAATATTGTAAAAATACCAATGGAGAATGGTCTAGTTGGTCCAAATCGACTTATGATATCATGGGAAATTTAACATACACCATAGACAGCGATGGAGTATGGACAAAATATAGTTATGATTCAAAAGGAAACAAAACTTATTATGGAGATAGTGAGGGCAGCTGGGATAAGTATACTTATGACTCAAAAGGAAATGTAACATACTTTAAGACTAAGTACGAGACTGAAATTGGTTGGATGAAATATTCTTACGATTCAAAAGGAAACATGATATCCGGAAAAGGAAAAGGCGGTTATTGGGAAAAGGCGAAATATGCAAAGATAGGCAGTAAAAAATCAATGAAGCCTATTTCTTCAATCCGCAGTGCAAAAGCAGTTGCAAAGGATAAAAAGTCAGCAAATAAGGCTATGCAAAATTCTAAGATAAAAAAGATTTCGGTGAAAAGCAAATCAAAGAATATTCAAGTATCATGGAAAAATTTAAAGAAGGCTTGGGGCTATAAGGTTCAGGTATCTAAAGATAAGAATTTTAAGAAAAATGTGTTTAAGAAAAATGTTAAAACAAACAGTCTGAACATCAATAGCAAGAAAATAAAGAAGAACAAAACTTATTATGTAAAAGTACAGACCTATGCTTCCTACAGAAATAAAAAGGGTAAGGAAATAAAAGTCTACAGCAAGCTGAGCAAGGTGAAACAGATTAAAGTAAAATAAAAATATTAAAATACCTCTGTGCATATGACAGAGGTATTTATTTTTCTTTGATATACAGTGTATTTATACTTGATTTGACAAAAAACACACATGGTGTTATAATTTCCGTAAATGTGGTAAAAGGTAAGCTTAACGGAGGCACAAAATGATTAAAAGAGTTTTTAGTTTGCTGACAGCGATCGCTTTGGCTGCGGGCTTAGTTGGAATACTGCCGGCAGTGTCGGCATCGGCTGAGAGCTACAGCGATTTTGAATATCATATATCAGATGCAGGAACAGTTGAAATAACCGCGTATAACGGCAGTGCGGCAGAACTTGATATCCCTGAGGAAATTGACGAAAAGGCTGTCACGGGAATTTTAGACGGAACGTTTAAGGACTGTGAAAGCTTAACAAGTATTAAGATACCGAACAGTGTTGTAAAAATCGGTGATGAGGCGTTTGAAGGTATAGAGCAATCGTTGACTATAAAGTGTTATAAGGGCAGTTATGCCGAGCAATATGCGGCAGAGCATAATATAAAATGCGAAATCTTAGAAGAACCTGCAAAGCCCACACAGCCGACTGATCCAACGCAAAAAACTGAACCGCCGACAAATGCAACAAAGCCTTATGTTAAGCTTGCAAAACCGGTTAAATTAAAGGTACACGCAAAGAAAAAGAAAGTCAATGTATCATGGAAAAAGGTAAATCAGGCGACTGGCTATCAGGTCAAGGCGGCAACTAATAAGAAGTTTACTAAAAATAAAAAGACGGTCAATGTAAAGAAAAACAAGGCGAATTTAAAGGGTCTGAAACCAAATAAGAAGTATTACATAAAAGTAAGAGCGTTTAAAACAATAGACAGCGAAAAGTATTACGGCAGTTGGAGCAAACGCAAAACGGTTTTGACTTATTATAATATTTCAAATAAACCTACGCCTGCAGAAAAAAAGGGCGTTAAAATTCTTGATAAGATAGGCAGAGATTTACATACAGCTTTTAAGTACAGCAAGATGACTTGGGTCAAAACTACTACAAATTCAAGTTTGGGAACAGATTATTTTGCCAATTACGGCTTTACCCACACAGCGGGAAACTGTTATGTTATGGCAGGTAAATTCACAGTGCTTGCCAAGCTTTTAGGTTATGACGCTAAACAGGCGTCGGGATCAGTTGTAAGCAATTCGGGAAATTGGATACCGCACTCTTGGGTTTTGATTAAAATAGCCGGCGAAACTTATGTGTTCGACCCCGATTTTGAATACGAAACAGGAAAAAGCGGATATAAATTTCAGTATCATTGGCAGGATAACGGCTATATCGTCGGCGACGGAAAGCATTGGAAATATAAATTAAATAAAATAATGAGGTAATGCATATGTTTAAAGGTAAATTGGCGTTAGTTTCCGCACTTATTTTAATGTCTTGTATAGTTTTTGCAGGGTGCGGTGAAAATAATTCAGCCTCTGATGCAAAAACAAACAGCAGTACTGCTTCTACAACTACTACAACTACGACTACAACCACAACGACGACCTCTTCGTCAGCTAAGCAAGATAAGACAAAAAGCAAGACCAAGCAGCCGAAGAAAACAAGCAGTAAAGAAGCAACTACTACAACTGAAGTATATACAACAGAATACAAAGCCGAACAAACTACTGAAAATCAAACCTCGACTGAGGTCAGAGTTCAGGATCAAAACGGCGGATGCGTCGGCAACGATGCGGCATTATATTAATACATACATATGAGTGAAAACAGTAAACAAATAGGTTATCTTAGCGAATTAAGGGTATTGGCGTGCGTGTGCATAGTCGTACTTCATTGCTTTAAATACTCCTGCTCACTTGCCTCTGACGGTATTTTTGTAATAAACGATAATCAAATGAACATTTCTTTGATTATCCAGTATGTTATGAATTGGGCAGTTCCCTGTTTTGTTATGATTACAGGAGCGCTTCTTCTCGACCCTGCAAGAAATATTACTTATAAAAAAATATTTGGCAAGTACATTCTGAGAATGGTTATTGCCATTGTGGTTTTCTCGGTACTGTTTGAGCTTATAGACGCTTTGCTTTCGGGTGAAAGCATAACGCTTTACACTTTTGCTAACGGACTTAAAAATGCGGCGTTAAATAAATCTTGGGTACATATGTGGTATTTGTATATGGTTATAGCAATATACCTAATGCTTCCCATTTTCAGAAAAATCACAGCGAATACAAACAAAAAGGATATGCTATATCTCATAGTGCTTTTTGGCGTTTTTCTGATAGCTTTTGATATTGCGTTTAATGGAATTATCAAGTCTATTTTACTAAATCAAAGCGGAAGTCTGAGTTCGGATTTACAGGATATAAGCAATCCTGCGTTTTATATTTTCATTCAAAAGATATGGCCGCTGTATCTGTTTTTGGGGTACGCAGTTCATAAGGAATTTATTAAAATAAAACCAATTATCAGTATTATTTTGATAATCAGCGGAATTGTTTTTATTTCTTTTTTCGTTTTGCTTGAAAAAACAGTTTATAATGAGACTGTTAAATCAATTTGCTATGTGCTTTACAGCTTTAACAGCTCTCCCGGATTTTTGCTTATAGCTTTAGGTGTATTTTCACTTTTTTATTCACTGCGCAATGCAAAAAGCGGTGTGCTGTTTAAAATAATAAAACAGGTTGATGTCTGCTCGTTCGGCATTTACCTTGTTCACATTATACCTATTAAGGTTTTTATGGTTAAGCTAAGGCTTGACCCTTATAAGTACGGCGGCGTTTTCGGAGTTCTATGGTTTTCGCTTGCTGTTTTGGTAATTTCTTTTGCGGCAGTATGGCTGTTTAAAAGAATACTGATTTTATGTAATATAAAAATAAATAGTAGAAGTACATAAAAGAACCTCCGCTGTTTGGGCGGAGGTTCTTATTTTGCATTCGCTTTAGTCGATATCTATAATCTCGTTTTTTAACTCGGCTTCTCTTATAAAGTTGATTTTCTTCTGAACATAAAGATAGTTCCAAACGCTTGTTATTCCGTACCAGATGAATGAGATACCCAAACAAATAATTATAGCCGTCTGTGCTGAAAGCGGATTGATAAGTACAAAGATGCCCAGTGCAAGCGTTAGAATAGATTCTATCATACTGATGTGCCAGAAATATACGTTGTTGTTTTTCAGAAAAACCGACTTCTGTATTGAGGTAATGCCGTCTATGATAAGGAGTATTCCCAAAACAATAGGAATAAATGTTGACAGATAAGCCGGTCTGATGAAAATTATTATTCCTATCACCGATGCAACTACGCCTCTTAACAGAGTTAGGCTGAAATTTCCCTCGTAAGACTTTGAGGTAAAATAGCTTATTATATCTATAACTCCGTAAAGGAGGATCGCCCCTGCTATAACGTAGCAGATAACGCTCATAGTCTTTTGCGGAAAAATAACCATTATAATTCCGAGCACAAGGCTTATCACCGCCATAAGAAGCTCCATACGTCTGATTCTTTCTAAAAGTTTCATTATAATGTCCTCGTTTCGTTTCTGAATTTATTTCTTTTTAAAGTATAACACAAAAGCCGTCTGTTTGCAATTAAATTACATTTACAATATCAATGTTCTTTTCGCTGACTTTTATCTCTAATTCGGGAAACCTGCTAAGCAGATATGCTTTAAGTTTGTCGTAAAAAATATTTTCCGTGTAAAAATGCCCAGCGTCTATCAATGAGATACCTGCATTGTGAGCGTCAATAAAGTCGTGATGCTTTATGTCTCCCGTTATCAGAAGCTGACAGCCTTTTTCAAGTGCGTCAGCGAAGTATTCCGCTCCTGAGCCCGAACAAATACCCACTTTTGATACTTCCCTGCCTGTGTCACTATATCTCAACGCTTTGCAGCCGAGAGCGTCTTTGACCCATTTTGCAATGGTCGGAACATCAGCCGGCTTTGAAAGACAGCATATTCTGCCTATATTATCATTTTCGTTCAGGACTTCTCCCTCGTTCGGAGAAAGCCCCAGCTTTTCGCATAAAATATCATTCATACCGCCGTTTGCGATATCGAAATTTGTGTGCATACAAATGGCGGTTATGTTGTGCTTTGATAAAATCACAGCAGGGTTGTTTTCATCAAGCCGCTTTAAAGGCGAGAATATAACTGGGTGGTGAGAAATAACGAGGTCAGCACCGAAGTTGTGAGCCTCAACAGCCGTTTCGTATGTAATGTCTAAAGTGAGCATAATTCTTTTTGCCTTGTTTGATAAGCTCCCTGTCAAAACTCCGCTGTTATCCCAAGATACTTGAGAAGAAAACGGAGCAAGCTCATCTAAAACCTTGTAAATGTCATTTACCTTTGCCATAAGTTTAGTCCTCTCTAAGTTTTAAGCTTGTTTGAAATGATGTTTCCAAGCCGTATTTTTTCTTTGCCTTTGTTTATAATATTATCACTTTTGTTTTCGGATCTTAACATTCCCTGCCCGGCAATTATAAGTCTGTTTGCTTGATTTTGCAAATATTCTCTGTCGAGTTTATTGTTAAAATCAAGACCGCCTATATAAATCTCATAGTCCTCGTAAGTTACAAAAGCCTCAGAGTATTGGGCATTTATCACAGAATATATAAACGGCTCGCTTCTAACGGCTTTTTCGCTATTTATTATAAATCCGTTTTCAAAAAGGTATTTTCTAAGGTCGCTTGCTTTTGTCATAGGCTGAAGAATTAGGTTTACTTTATTTTTCTTTATCCACTCAGCCCTTGAGATTATTCTTGCTATAAGCTCTCCGCCCATACCTGCAATTATTATGTCGCTTACGCCGTCGGGAGAAATATTGTCAAGACCGTCGGAAAGAACAGTTTGAATTGTACCATCTAAGCCTTCGTTATGGATATGCGCTTTTGCACTTTGCAAAGGTCCTTCTCTTAAATCGCAGGCGATGACCTTTTTGCAAATACCGCTTGTAATCAAGTAAACCGCAAGATATGCGTGGTCCGTACCCACGTCTACAGCACAGCCTTTCCCCGATACAAATTCGGCGCACTGCTTTAATCTGTTGTCTAAGTTTATCATAGTTTGTATCCTGTAAAAAATTTAAGGGCGGCACAACTGCCGCCCTCGTAGTTTTGGTTTTAGTTGCCGAAATGTGCGTTCAGCTTTTCAACAAGCTCGTCTGCGTCAACACCGTGAACAGCGCAAGCCTGTTCGATAGTTTCTCCTCTTGATGAAGGACAGCCGAGACAGTGCATACCCATTTCCAAAAAGAAAGGCGCAGTATCTTTGTCGGCGTCAAGAACATCGCCGATAATAGTATCTCTTTTAACTTCAAAAGCCATAATTTATACATCCTTTCGTATTTATATTATCATTGTTACACTTATATTATAACCAAATAACAAATAAAATGCAAGTATCAGACATTACTTATGTCTTGTTGCGACCTTAATTCTTCTTTGAAGCTCGTGGAGACCTCTGTATATTTTTTCAAAGAAGTTCACAAGTTTTTTCTTGAATGGAGAAAATGTATAATAAAACTCTCCTGCATAGGTAACGACTTCGCCGTTAAAACCTTTTTTGAATTTGTATACGCCGTAATTGGGGTGGGTTTCGTCGGTATAAAAAGGTATGCCCTGAAAATCATAGATAAAATTGTTGTTTTCCAAAGCCCACTGTATCATAGTCCACTGCATAAGATGATTAGGCATAACGTTTCTGTGCTTATTTGAAGAAGCTCCGTAAACATAGCAGGTCTTACCTGCATACTGAGTTGTTATTGCCCCCGAAACAGGAGTTTCTGTTCCGTCCTCGTTTTGAAGATAGCACATATACAGTCTGCAATGATCTTCGCCGAGTGCGGTCAGCATTTTGACGAAGTATTCTTTAGGTCTTATAGAAAATCCGTCACGGGTACCCGTTTCAGCCATCATAGGGTAGAAATCATCTATAGCCTCTGGTCCGCACGCTCTGCACACTACTCCCTTACGGGAAGCTAGACGTATATTGTATCTCCACTTTGAATGAAAGCTTGCCATAACCTCGTCAGGAGTTTTGCCCTCGATATTTAACAGCATATAGTTGTTTCTCGCCTGAATGGTTGAAAGCTCAGGAGCGTTTTCAATATGCGAAAATCCCATTTCTTTAAGAATGTTCTTTGCCTTTTCATCTTTTTCAGAAAAGCACGGATCCCACATAAACTCATAGCAGTTGTGCTTTTTGGCTAGAACCTTTATACCCTCAAACAGGTCCTCAAGAACGTCCTTGTTGTGGTAATCGCATACAGGACCGTGAGAAGCGTATAGAAACGAACAGCCGAAAATAGGTATTTTCTTTATAAGCACAAGACAAGTTCCTTGTATTTTGCCGTTTGAGTCCCTTGAAATTACAGCATCCCAACCCCAGTTGTCCTTTACCTTTGTCCAGTTAAGAGACTGCAAAAAAACTCCGTTTTTATCCGTACTTGCAAACGCTTCGTACTCACTGCATTGCTCGGCATTATTTTTATCAAGTATCTCCAAGTTTTAAATTCCCACCTTTATTATTCTTTGCTTTTAACTTTACCACATTATACACTATACAAAGAAAAAAATCAACTAGAGGCAAAACCGGCGAGCCGACAGAGGTGATCCCTGCACACAGTGCCGCCTTTGGGCTATAAGAAGCAAGAAGCTTAGAGGCAAGAGACAAGATATTTACTGTTAGAACTTTGTGAAAAGAATAAGTTTTTGCATATAAATGCTTGACACATTAAAAATATATGTTATAATATAAATATAAAAGAGAGTACTGCACATGGGCAATTAAATTGCCTTGGCGGTCTCTTCCAAAGTATTGTTATAAGAACAACCGACCTTTGGAGAGTGGCGGTTGTTCTTTTTTATTTATGTAAAAAAGCTTCTAATTTTTCTTATTAAATATAAGAAAAGCTAGAGTGATAATTTCGGTTATCATGCTAATGAATGAAAATAATTCATAATATGATACCATATTATCACCCCCTTTCGGGGAGAAACCGTCTACCGTTCATGTACAGTACTCTCTTATGCACATTATAAAACAAAATAAATAGTTTGTCAAATAGAGACGAACGGTAAGGCAATTAGCTCACTGCTTTTGCTTTTATTTATATTCCGAGTCTACACCCAGATATTCCTCAAGGCACACACCCTGCTTTTTTATTTCCTTTGCTGTTTTCTTGCCGACATATCTGATATGCCAAGGTTCGTAGCTGTATCCGGTAATGTTTTCTTTCCCCTTTGGGAAACGAATTATAAATCCGTATTCAGAACAGTGCTTTTCAAGCCACTTCATATCCTTTTGCCCGACCATACTAAAATCTGCTCCGTTTACGTCTATCGCCAGACCCGACTGGTGCTCAGAATATCCCGCTCTGGCTGAGTACGTGTCCGCTTCCTTCTGACCGTTCTCGGCAGAATATTCTTTATACAGCGTCTCCTGCTCCTCATAGCTTCTGAAACCGGACGCTATCTCTAGAGAAATGTTATCCTTAGCCGCCGCTTTCTTCATTTTATTAAAAGATTCAAGCGTTTCGTCAGTTAGACCGTAATTATAATCTTTAGGCAAAGAATACGTTTTATTTACAATTAAAATTCCGTCTATATAAGTTACTCCATCAATGATCTCGGTTGAATGTGCTTTAGCCATAGCCTTAACAGCAGGCTGTTCTACCGTTGACGATGAATCAGCAGTTGAATCAGCGGCTGACATAGACGATTCTGTAATGTTGTTTTTACCGCATCCTGAAATTAAAAGCAGTAAGGCGGCAGATATAAATACAATTATTATTCTTTTCATTCTTAATATTCCTTTTTATGTAGTTTGAAGTATATTGTATCACAACTTATTGGTTAAGTCCATAACTAATTTTGGATAACATATTGATTTAAGCTTAACAGTATGATACAATATTACTAAATTTTAAGCAGTGGTTCGGAAAGTTTGATATTTTATCATAAAGGAAAGGTAATATGGGAAAGTACACTATAGGAATAGATTTTGGTTCTCTGTCGGGCAGAGCTTTGCTGCTTGATATATCAAGCGGTGAAGAGATGGCTTCGTCAGTATATGAGTACCCTCACGGCGTTATGGACAAAGAATTGCCAAGCGGTGAAAAGCTGGACAGCGACTATGCGCTTCAGCATCCGATGGATTATTTAGAGGTTTTGTATCAAACAATTCCTGATGTAATAAAATCAAGCGGTGTGGACCCAAAGGATATAGCCGCAATAGGCACTGATTTCACGGCTTGTACTATGATTCCCTGCAAAGCGGACGGAACACCTCTTTGCTTTTTAGACGAGTATAAACACAATCCTCATTCATGGGTAAAGCTGTGGAAACACCACGCTGCACAGTATGAGGCTAATCGGCTGAATGATATTGCCGAACAAAGAGGAGAAGAGTGGCTAAAAAACTACGGCGGAAAAATTTCGAGCGAGTGGGCAATACCAAAGCTTATGCAGATATGCGACGAAGCGCCTGAGATCTACAGCGCAATGGACAGGTGGATAGAAGCCGCCGACTGGATAGTCTGGATGATGACGGGAAATGAAACGAGAAATTCTTGCACGGCGGGCTATAAGGCAATTTGGAATAAGCGCAAGGGCTACCCGTCAAAAGAGTTTTTTAAGGCTCTTGATCCTATGCTTGAAAACTGCGTTGAGGAAAAGCTGGGAACGGTGATAACTCCGCTTGGAGAAAGGGCTGGAACTATCACTTCTGAATTTGCAGAGAAAACAGGTCTTTCAGAGGGTACGGTCGTTTGTATAGGTAATGTTGACGCACACGTGTGCGTTCCGTCTGTTTCGATAGACGGTCCTAAGAAAATGCTCGCTATTATCGGAACTTCAACCTGCCACATTCTTATGGGCGAGGAGGAAAAGCAGATTCCGGGAATGTGCGGAGTCGTTGAGGACGGTGTTATGCCGGGACTTTTCGGTTATGAGGCAGGTCAGTCCTGCGTGGGCGACCATTTTGCGTGGCTGGTTGACAACTGCGTTCCCGAAAGCTATCATATAGAGGCAAAAGCAAAAGGTATGGACATTCATCAGTATCTGACGTCTCTGGCTGAAAAGCAAAGAGCAGGCGAAAGCGGTCTGCTGGCTCTTGACTGGTGGAACGGAAACCGCTCGGTGCTTGTTGACGCTGATTTGACAGGCTGTATGCTAGGTATGACGCTTTCAACTAAGCCTGAGGAGATGTACCGAGCTTTGATTGAAGCCACAGCATACGGAACCAGAATGATAGTAGAGAATTTCCGGGATAACGGAGTTGAAGTTGAGGAGTTTTACGCAAGCGGAGGCATAGCTGTTAAAAACCAAATGGCTATGCAAATTTACAGCGACGTTCTGAATATGCCTGTAAAAATTGCGGGCTCGGCTCAGGGCCCTGCGCTGGGAAGCGCAATTTTTGCGAGTGTTGCGGCAGGAAAAGAAAACGGCGGTTACGACAGTGTTTTTGAAGCCGCACGAAAGCTTGGCAAGGTAAAGGAAAAATACTACTCTCCGATAAAAGAAAACGCAGAGGTTTATGATAAGCTTTATGCTGAGTATAAAAAACTGCACGACTATTTCGGCAGAGGAGAAAACAATGTTATGAAAACGCTCAAGAAAATAAGATCCGAAGGGGATAAATAATATGTTAGAGGAATTAAAGGAAAGAGTTTACCGTGCAAATATGATGCTTCCCGAGAATAAGCTTGTTATCTCTACTTGGGGCAACGTATCAGAAATAGACCGTGATAAGGGTCTGTTTGCGATAAAGCCCAGCGGAGTTGCTTATGAAGATCTTTCGCCTGATAAAATGGTTGTCTGCGATTTAAGGGGCAACATAGTTGAGGGAAGCTTAAAGCCCAGCTCTGATATGCCAACGCATCTTGAGATTTATAAGAACTTCTCGAATGCAAACGCCGTTGTCCACACTCACTCGAGATGGGCGACAATATGGGCGCAGGCAGGTAAGAGCATAAGCGCTTACGGTACAACTCACGCCGACTACTTTTACGGAGCAATTCCTATAACAAGAAAAATGACCGAAGAGGAGATCTCCTCTGAATATGAGAGAAACACAGGACGTGTTATTGTAGAGACTTTTGTTTCACACAGGACAAGCCCTTCAAGAATGAACGCTTGCCTTGTACACTCTCACGGACCGTTTCTCTGGGGTGACGATGCGATATCGGCTGTTGAAAAGGCGGTAATACTCGAAGAGATCGCCTTTATGGCATGGCATACGGAGATGCTTGCGTATAAAAAGGAGACAACTACCCTTAAAATGCAGCAGCAGCTTTTGGACAAGCACTTTTTTAGAAAGCACGGCGAAAACGCTTACTATGGTCAGCAAGGGTGAGCTAGGATATTAGAGACAAGAGGCAAGAAGCAAGAGGCAAGACCGGCGAGCCGCCGGTGGTTCAGTCGTCTTTGGATATTTTGATAAATGTTATAGTTTGTGCAACGGCGGGTAGAAATAATTGATAATTGACAATGGATAATTATTGCTGTAATAAATCATTCTTCCGCTTCTTGCATAAGTTCATTACAATGTTCGCTTAATTTTGTGGCTTCATAAGCTAAACATTCAAACGCTCCTCTAAAAACGTCGTCTTCAAATGAATTGATATAGCTTAATAAGCATACCTGAGCGAGTCCTGATAACATTTCAGCCTCTTTCATTACTTCTTCAAAATCCACTAAATGAATAGCTCTAAACTTTTTTTTCATTGATGTCACTTCCTTTAATTTGATTTATTTAAATTATACACTATAATCTAGTGAAAATCAATGTGTAATATTGAACAAATTTTCGAATAGATTATTGTTTATTTTACACACTAATCTAGTGAAATTGTTAAGGCAGGTGTTTGACTGTATGTCTATTAATTATAAAATTAATGTTTTAGCAGAATTAAAAGCAAAAGGCTATAATACATCACGTTTAAGAAAAGAAAAAATATTAGGAGAAGCTACATTGCAACGATTAAGGCACAACAAAAGTGTATCTTATGCTGTCCTATCAAAGCTTTGCAGTTTGCTTGAATGTGATATAGGTGATATTTTAGAGTATAGGGAAGATTAGACGGATATAAGGTGGTATAGTATGCCGGTTAGTAAAGCTCAGAAAAAAGCTACAAAGAAGTATGTTAAAAATCACTATGATAGGATTGATATGCGAGTACCAAAAGGTAAAAGGGAAATAATTTCAAAACACGCAAAGGATTATGATGGCTCTCTAAACAAGTTTCTTAATCGGGCGGTTGATGAAGCTATGGAAAGAGATAAAAATAATGGATGATTGATAATGGAAAATGGAATTAATTAAGATATATAGAATTAAGAAGTCTTAAAATTCTTTATTATTTGACAAATTATTTATTTTATTTTATAATGTTCATTAGAGAGTGCTGTACATAAAAAGGCAAGCGGTTTCTCCCCGAAAGGGGGGTGAAATTTGAAAATCTGCGATTTTCAAATACGAGTTTTGTGCTTTTCGGACAATGTCCGAAATTTTGCTTTGCAAAACCACACAAAACATCGGATAGCATTATAGGTAATATTCTTATCAGCGTTATCACTCTAGCTTTTCTTATATTTAATAAGAAAAATTAGAAGCTTTTTTATATAAATAAAAAAGAACAACCGCCTATCTTTCCGGGATACGGTTGTTCATAACCAAACTGGGGAGTAACCGCCTCGGCATTAATTTGCCATGTGCAGTACTCTCTTTTATATTTATATTATAACATATTATTTTATTTTGTCAAGCATTTAGAAGCAAGATTCAAAAACTTACCTACAAAGATGTCTTGACATCTTAGGATTAATAGGTTAATATGTAATTGAAAAATAAAACTAATCTCGAAAGGATATGATTACTTAAATGGACGACTCAGCGGGGCAAACAGGAGGATTATTTTCAAAGATATTCGGTAAGAGAAAGAACGGCTCTTTTACCGAAGATGAAATTATGGAGATATTAAACGGCGAAGACGCAGATGATATTGACGACAGTCAAAAGGAAATGATAAGCAATATATTTGAGTTTGACGATATAGAGGTCAGAGACGTTATGACGCACAGGACGGATATAACGGCAGTTGAGTTAAACAGCGGTTTAAAAGACGCCGTATCTCTCATAATTGAAAATGGCGTTTCCCGTATACCTGTTTATGAGGAGACTATAGACAATATTTGCGGAGTTGTTTACGCAAAGGATCTGCTCACGCTTATATTTGACGAAAATCCCGCAAAGCACAGTATCTCAGAATTTTTGAGGGAGATAAAGTTTATTCCTGAAACCAATCATTGTTATGAATTGTTTGAAATTTTCACATCTCAAAAGATACAGATAGCCGTTGCAGTTGACGAATACGGCGGAACGGCAGGTCTTGTAACGATGGAGGATCTGCTTGAGGCTATTGTGGGAAATATTCAGGACGAGTATGACAACGAGCTTGAGGAGATACAGCAGGTGTCTCAAAACGTCTACGAGATTTTAGGCACATCAGATACTGAGGACGTTGCCGATGAGCTTGGTATAGAGCTTCCGGAGGATAACGGCTGCGATACCATAGGCGGATTTGTAATAAATCTTTTGGGCAGAATACCAAATGAAAATGAAAAACCGGTCGTGGAGTATGGCGGAGTTAAGTTTACCGTTATTTCAGTAGACGACAAACGAATTAAGAAATTAAAAGCTGAAAAAAGTGAACAAAAAGAAAAAGACGCTTAGACTTGTAAGTCAGGCGTCTTTTTTTATTAATAAATCTCTGTTATCGGCAAAGTTGCAACAGCGTTAAGACTTTCATCAGCACGTTTTCCTGCTAAGAAGTCGAAATACCCCTGACTTGCTATCATAGCCCCGTTATCGCCGCAGTATTTAAGCTCAGGGCAGAAAAACTCAAACCCGTTCTTATTACATTCGCTCGACAGCAGACTTCTTACGCCCGAATTTGCCGAAACTCCTCCCGAAACGGCGATCGTTTTGTATCCTAAATCATATGCTGCCTTTATTGTCTTTGAAACTAGAATTTCTGAAATGGTTTTTTGAAAAGATGCGCAAAGGTCGTCACAGTTTACCGTCTCTCCCCTTTGAGAGGCGTTGTGAACAAGGTTGATAACAGCGGTTTTTAACCCTGAAAAAGAAAAGTCATATTCGTTTCCCGCAACATTAGGGTGAGGGAGAATGTAAGCGTCGGGATCACCTCTTTTTGAAGCTTCATCTACGCTTTTGCCGCCGGGATACGGATATCCTATCGTTCTTGCGACCTTGTCAAAGCATTCTCCTGCGGCGTCGTCCCGAGTACGTCCGACTATTCGATATTCGGTATAGTCAAGAACCTCGATAATATGGCTGTGTCCGCCGCTGACTACCAATGCAAGATAAGGAGGTTCGAGGTTCGGGTTTGATATATAATTGGCGGCAATGTGTCCCGATATATGGTGAACAGGAACAAGCGGCAGACCTGTATCCATAGCAAGTCCCTTTGCAAATGAAACGCCTACGAGTAGCGCCCCTATCAAACCCGGAGCGTAGGTTACCGCAACAGCGTCAATGTCATTAAGAGTGCAGTTAGCCTCGCTCAGCGCATTTTCCGCAACCGTATAAATATTTTCACAGTGGCGTCGGGACGCTATTTCAGGAACAACTCCTCCGTAAAGCTTGTGCTCGTCTATCTGCGAGGCAATAATATTTGAAAGTACGGCTTTTCCGTCCTCGACAACAGCGGCGGCTGTTTCATCGCATGAGCTTTCTATTCCAAGAATTTTCATATGCACTAAACTCCTAAATAAGGTATTTGGTCATCAATACGGCGTCTTCTGAGGGATCTCTGTAAAAACCCTTTCGCTTTCCTGCCGTTTTGTAGCCTAAAGAAGCGTATAGAGAAATCGCAGGGAAGTTTGATTCCCTAACTTCAAGAGTTATGAACGACGCATTTTTACTCACAGCGATCTTTTCTAAAGACAACAAGAGCCCTTTTCCGTATCCCATTCTTCTGAAGGGCTGCGACACGGCAATGTTGTTTATATAAACCTCGCCGGCTACTATTCTCACGTTTACAAAGCCTGCGACTATCTCCTTAGTAATTTGCTGAGAAACGTCATTTATATGCAGGGCAACGACCGTAAGAGACAGTGGGTTTTCAAGCTCTTGATAAAAGGCGTTCTCGCTCCACGCATTTGAAAAGCACTCTCTTTCTATCTGCGAGACAGCCTTTATATGCTCTTTGCTCATTGGTTTATATATTACTGACATAAAGCTCCCTCTGATTTACAGTTTTTCATTTAAAATCTTTGAATACAATTCGCTTTTAGAAAAGCTTGTGATCTTTGCAATTTGCTTGCAGGCTTCAGCCGCCCGAATACCCTTGCTTATAAGCTCGTTTACCTGTGCGACTGCGTCTTGTATAGTGTCAGGACTTTCATCTTCTTTGGGCTTTCCCTCGATTACCAATACAAACTCGCCCTTTGGAGAAACAGCTTCATACTTTTCTATTGCACCAGTTAGGGTGGTTCTTATAACTTCCTCGTGAATTTTTGTAAGTTCTCTGCAAAGAGATATTTTTCGATTCCCGAAAAATTCAAGCATATCTCTGAGCGTATAGATAAGCTTGTGGGGAGCTTCATAGAAAATCATAGTTCTTGTTTCGTTTACAAGACTTGACAGATGTTCAAGACGCTGTTTTTTGGTCGTTGACAAAAAGCCCTCGAATGTAAATCTCGAGGTTGAAAGTCCGCTTATTGCAAGAGCAGATACCGCCGCCGACGCAAGAGGTACAACGACCGTTTCGATCCCGTTTTCAGCGCAGAGTTTTACTAAATCCTCGCCCGGATCTGAAATACACGGCATTCCGGCGTCGGTTACAACGGCGCAGCTTTCGCCCGACTTTAACCTCTCGACTATGCTCTTGCCGCTTTGCACAGCGTTGTGTTCGTGATAGCTGATAAGCGGCTTTTTTATTTCAAAATGATTTAATAATTTAGCTGTAACTCTTGTGTCCTCAGCGCAGATAAAATCCACCGCTTTTAGAGTTTCCACAGCCCTCATTGACATATCTGAAAGGTTGCCGATAGGAGTTCCGACAACATAAAGCGTACCTGACATTTTGTTCTCCCAAATATATTTTAATATTTCTTACGGCGAAAATGATCGCCTTAAAACCTTGTTGAAAATACTTTGAAGTCATTGTACCATAATTTTAAAAAAAAGTCTATGAATTTTACTTAAAATATGTTAGAATTAAAATATATAGTTTTCAAATGACAAAAGTGAGGAGGAAGTCTCCCAACGGAGTAAGAGTAATGGTTTCTAAGCTTGACAGCGATATAACATATCTTAAAGGGGTAGGTCCTAAAAGAGCCGAATATTACAAAAAGCTCGGTGTGTTGACCGTTGCCGACTTATTGTGCCATTATCCGCGTTCTTATATGGATTTTTCAAGCCCTGTTTCTATAAACGACGCTGTGCTTGATGAGAACAACATCATAAAGGGACGTATCGTAAAGAGGCTTGCTGCTGCCAGAATACGCAAGGGAATGACCATCTACAAGGCGGTTATGACCGATGACGAGAGCGATATAACCATTGTAATTTACAACAGCGAGTTTGCCTTCAACAAGCTTATCGAGGGCAGAGAGTATCTGCTTTACGGAAAGGTCACAGGCAACCTTGTCAGAAAGGAGATATCCTCTCCCATCATTTTAGACGCTGATACCGCTGATAAAATTCAGCCTGTATATCCCCTTACTGAGGGGCTTACCCAGTCGCTTTTGAGAACGACTGTTCAGAATGCTTTGAAGTATCTCGACGGAGAGATATACGAAACTATTCCAAAAGAGATAGCGGCAAGGAGAGGTCTTTGCTCGTTGAATTTTGCTCTTGAGAATATACATTTCCCTAAGGATTTTCTAAGTCTAACGATTGCGAAAAACAGACTAGTGTTTGATGAATTTCTTACTCTTGGTCTTGGGATGTTAAAGCTCAGAGGAAGAAGTCGAGGCAAGACGGGCTGTAAGATGAAAGACGTTTCAATTGACGAGTTTTATGACGGTCTGCCTTTTAAGCTTACAAACGCACAGTTAAATGCGATAAACGACTGCATTAGTGATATGAAAAAGGGTTATCCGATGAACAGGCTTGTTCAGGGAGATGTCGGTTCGGGAAAGACTGCCGTTGCGGCGGCTTGTGCATTTTTCGCCTGCAAAAACGGCTGTCAGACGGCTCTTATGGCGCCTACCGAGATACTTGCAAATCAGCATTACAAAACCCTGTCCGACTTTTTAGTACCGTTTGGTATTAGAATATGTCTGCTGACAGGTTCGCTTACCGCTAAAAACAAGCGTGAGATAAAGGAGAGCATAAAATCGGGCGAGGTTTCGGTAATTGTCGGCACTCACGCTCTTGTTGAAGATTCTACCGAGTTTGACAATCTCGGTCTTGTCATCACAGACGAACAACACCGGTTCGGAGTTGAACAGAGAGCGACTCTTTCAAACAAGGGCAACAATCCTCACTGTATGGTTATGTCGGCAACGCCTATACCACGAACGCTTGCGCTTATGATTTACGGGGACTTGGACATATCAATAATCAACGAGTTCCCGAAAGGCAGAAAGCCTATCGAGACTTTCGCCATAACCGGCAAGGGCAGAGAAAGGGCGTTTGGCTTTGTAATACAAAGGCTTAAAGAAGGGCGTCAGGCATATATAGTCTGCCCGATGATAGAGGAAAACGATTTAGAGCTTCAGTCTGTAAAGGAGTACGCAGACAGGATATCAAGGTCGTATTTTAAAGAGTACAGCGTAGGTCTTTTGCACGGCAAGCTAAAGCCTAAGCAAAAGGACGCTATAATGCAAGAGTTCAAGAACGGCAATATCGACATTTTGGTTTCTACAACTGTTGTTGAGGTGGGAGTTGATGTTCCGAATGCGGCTGTTATGGTAATAGAGAACTCCGAGCGGTTCGGGCTTTCACAGCTTCACCAGCTAAGAGGACGTGTGGGACGTGGAAGTGAGAAGTCATACTGTATTCTGATAACCGACAACCCGACTGAGGAATGTGTAAAAAGGCTCAAAATAATGTCGAAAATATCCGACGGCTTTAAGATTTCGGAGGAGGACTTAAAGCTTAGAGGTCCGGGCGACTTTTTCGGCAGACGCCAGCACGGACTGCCCGCTTTGAAAATAGCAGATATGGCGGAGGATACGGAAATTCTAAGGCAGGCGCAGGAGGAAGCAAGGGCAATCATAAAGGACGACCCAACTCTTTCAAAGCCTGAAAATAAGCGATTGGCTGAACTGGTCGATAAGCTGTTCAGATTGACAATAGATAATTAGTAATTAATTGTCCATTATCCATTATCCATTGTCCATTATTCCGACCTGCCGTTGCTCAAACTTTATAATTAATCAAACTACCCAAAGGCAGAGAGCCAGCGGCGGCTCGCCGCTCTTGCATCTGGTTTCTTGCATCTAACATCTAAAAGGAGGATAATTATGGAGCAAAAATTAAAAGCAAAACTCGAAAGCGTAGCAGAAAATCTAAGAAAGAACAGTATGGAGGCTTACATTGCCGAAGATAAGGCGGAGGCAAAGGCAATAGTTCAGTCGCTTTTAAAAGAGGGAACGAGCGTTGCTACAGGAGGTTCGGTAACTTTAAGCGAATGCGGAATTACCGAGCTTTTAACAAGCGGGAAGTACAATTTTGTCGACCGTTCAAAGGGCATAACGCCTGATGAGGTTCGCAGACTGTACGGTGAGCAGTATTTATGCGATACATATTTATGCTCCAGCAACGCCATAACCGAGAACGGCGTTTTGTATAACGTCGACGGAAATTCAAACAGAGTTTCTATGATAGCTCACGGACCGTCAAGCGTTATAATGGTTGCAGGATATAACAAGATAGTAAAAAATCTGGACGAGGCAGTTCTGAGGGTTAAGACTATTGCCGCACCTAAAAATACAGTAAGACTGGGAATAGATACATATTGCAGTAAATGCGGAGAATGTTTATCGGTTTCTCAGGGCAAAGGGAATGAGATGACCGCAGGCTGTGAAAGCGATTTCAGAATCTGCTGCAGTTATCTTATTTCTGCAAAACAGCGGCATAAGGGAAGGATCAAGGTTATTTTAGTGGGCGAGGAGCTTGGCTATTAAGCTGAAATAATAAAGATTTTGGGAGAATACTTTTGATAGAAGAAATTAATATAGGCAGTGTCAAAATAAAAAAGACTGCCGCTTTAGCGCCTATGGCGTCGGTTGCCGACAGAGCGTACAGGCTTATGTGCAAGGAGTACGGAGCGTCGTATCTTGTAAGCGAAATGATTTCCTCAAAAGGACTTTGCTTTTCTGATAAAAAGACAAAGGCTCTTTGTGAAATTGATAAAAGAGAGCGTCCCTTTGCGCTACAGCTTTTTGGAGAGGACCCGGTTTATATGGCAAGGGCGACAGAGATTTTAAATTCTTTCAAGCCTGATATAATAGATATAAATATGGGGTGTCCCGTACCCAAAATTGCAGGCAACGGCAGCGGTTCGGCTTTGATGAGAACGCCTAAAACAGCTGAGATGATAGCAAGTGCTGTTGTAAAAGCGGCGAATTGCCCCGTTACTGTTAAGATACGCTCCGGCTGGGACAGTGAAAGCGTAAATGCTCCCGAGCTTGCGAAAAGGCTGGAGGTGGTCGGGGTATCCGCTGTGGCTGTTCACGCAAGAACAAAAACGCAGATGTATTCGGGTAAAGCCGATTGGAGCGTAATAAGAAAGGTTAAAGAGGCGGTATCTATTCCCGTTATAGGCAACGGAGATGTAAAGTGCGGCGCTGACGCTCAAGCTATGTATAACGAAACGGGCTGCGACCTTGTAATGGTCGGCAGGGGTTCATACGGCAGAGCTTGGGTGTTTAAGGAGATAGAGCATTATCTTGAGACGGGCGAAAGCTTGCCCGAGCCGACTTTGAAAGAGCGCATAGAGGTTATGAAGCGGCATATTTCAATGATAGTTGAATTTAAGGGTGAGCGTCAGGGAATGAAAGAGGCAAGAAAGAATGTTGCATGGTATATAAAAGGAATTAAGAATGCGGCAAGCTTTAGAAACGCCTGCGGAGGGCTTTCGACATATGACGAGTTTTTAAGCTTTTGCGATACGGTTTTGAAAACCGCAGAGGAATAATGTTTGAAATGGTGATAAATATGCAGTATAACGACTTATCCTTTGAAAAATTGTCTGATAAAATAGTTGTTTGTATATCGAATGAGCATCGGTTCGGAACGGACGCTTTTCTGCTTGTCGATTTTGCAAAGGCAAGGCACAAGGATATTGCCGCAGATTTTTGTTCGGGTAACGGAATAGCCGCTCTGTTGCTTGAGCGAGACTATTCTCCTAAAAGGATATATGCGCTTGAAATCCAAAAGAAGGCGTATGACCAATTATGCTTGTCGGCGGAGAAGTCTGAATTAAAGGATAAGATAATACCTGTGCTTGGAGACTTAAAGGATTTCAAGTCAGACGAGGAGCTTGATCTGATTATTTGCAATCCCCCTTATAAGGCGGACGGAGCAGGTATAAAGAACGATACCGAAGCAAGCTCGATAGCAAGGCACGAAATGCTGTGTACTATAGACGATGTATGCTTATCGGCGTCACGGAATTTAAAGTTCGGAGGCAGACTGTGCGTTTGTAACCGCCCTGAACGTCTGTGTGATATAATGGTTGCTATGAGAAAAAATAATTTAGAGCCTAAAAGGGTAAGGTTCGTTTCAAAGAATAAAAGCACAGCCGCTTGGCTGGTTCTGGTTGAGGGTAAGAAAGGCTCGAAGCCTTTTATGAAGATAGAACCGCAGTTTTATACCCAGTCGGAGGACGGAAAAGATTTCTCGGACGAGCTTAAAGCGCTGTACAAATTAGAGGCAAGAGACAAGAAGCAAGAGGCAAGACCGGCGAGCCGCCGGATGTGCTGCCGCCTATTAGAAAGTCTGTCTAATGTATGACATTTCGTAACGGCGGGTTTGTATGTGTACAATTGGCAAGAAATAAGAAGATAGAAGCAAGAAATAAGAACTTACCTTTTCCACAAAGTTCTAATAGAGATTAGAGGTTAGATAAACAATGAAAATACTGGCTATTGACGGAAACAGCATAATGAACAGAGCGTTTTATGGGATAAATTCGCTCTCGAACAAGAAGGGCTTTTTTACAAACGCCATAACAGGCTTTATGAACACATATTTAAAGGAGCTTGAAGCAGTCAGACCTGATTGTGTAGCGGTAGCGTTTGACCTGAAAGCCCCGACATTTCGGCACAAAGCGGTATCGAGCTATAAGGCAAACAGAAAGGGGATGCCGGATGAGCTTGCAATGCAGATGCCGAAGATAAAGGAGATATTATCGGAGCTTGGAGTTAAAATAATTGAAGCTGAGGGGTATGAGGCAGACGATATACTCGGTACGATATCCGATATTTTTTCAAAAAGCGGAAACGAGTGCTTTATTTTAACAGGCGACAGAGACAGCTTTCAGCTTATCCGTGACAATGTAACAGTAAGGCTTGCCGGCAAGGAAACAAGGGTTTACACTCCTGAAAAAATAAGGGCGGAATACGGCGTTGAGCCTGAGCAGATGATCGATGTAAAGGCTCTTATGGGGGATTCCAGCGACAATATATCGGGAGTTAAAGGAATAGGCGAAAAGACGGCGTTAAGCCTTATACAGAAATACGGAGATATTAAAAATCTATACAATGGTTTCAGAGAAGATGAAGAACTGTCTAACGGAGTTAAAGCAAAGCTTGAAGTTGGAGAACAACAGGCTGTCGAAAGCAGGTTTTTAGCAAAAATCGTATTAAATGTACCTATAGATACCGATGTAAATGCGTATAAGCCGGATAAGGTCGACGCACAAGCTTTGACTGAAACTCTTACGGAGCTTGAGATGTTCAAGCTTATGGATAAGCTTAATTTAAAAGACGAATTTGGGAACAAGTCACTAATTAATGATATGACGGGGTCTGGTTTACCTGATATTAAGGTATGCAGGCTTAACAATGAAATAGCAGATAATATTGCAAAAAGTAAAAACAAGCTTTACTTTATTTTCAATAGGCAAAGCGGTAGTATTTATCTTGAAATAATGTCGGAGAATAATGTGTATTTCACAGATGAAAAAGAGCTTGCTGTGAAGTTCTTTGAGACAAGTAATGAAAAGCTGTGCTTTGAGGGAAAAGAAGCGTATAAGTTTGCATTCTCAAATGGTGCTGAGCTTAAAAACATAAAGTTCATATGCGACCTTGCAGGGTATCTGCTGGATTCGCAGGCAAGCGAATATTCAGTTGAGAATTTGTGTGCGGCATACGGTGTGGTATACCGCCGTGATATGGGGGAGTATGCCGATATTTCTTCACTAAACAGTCTGTGTTCAAGACTTAAAGCCGAGATCGAGCTTAAAGAAATGGAGCCATTGTTGTATGATATAGAACAGCCTCTCTGCGAGGTGCTGGCTTCTATGGAGTGCGAGGGGGTAAAGGTAGACGCAAAAGGAGTAAAGGAATTTGGCGAAGGGCTTAAAAAGCAGATAAACGAGCTGGAAAAAGGTATTTATGAGCTTGCCGGAAAAGAGTTTAATATTTCTTCACCGAAACAGCTGGGAGGGGTTCTTTTTGAGGACCTTTCACTGCCGTATAAAAAGAAGAAAACAAAAAGCGGCGGTTATTCTACAAACGCAGAGCTTCTTGAATCTATCAAAGCGCTCCATCCTATCGTGTCAATGATCCTAGAATACAGAACGCTGACAAAGCTGAATTCAACTTATGTTGACGGGCTTTTAAAGCTTATTCAAAACGACGGCAAGGTTCGCTCAATATTTAAGCAGACTGAAACTAGAACGGGAAGGATATCCTCAACCGAGCCTAATATGCAGAACATTCCTGTAAGAAAAAAGATAGGCAGAAATATGAGAAAGTTCTTTGTTGCAGACGAGGGCAATGTTCTTTTAGACGCTGATTACAGCCAGATAGAGTTGAGGGTTTTAGCGGAGGTCAGCGGCGATGAGAATATGCAGGAAGCTTTTATAAACGGTGAGGACGTTCACACGTCAACAGCGGCAAAGGTTTTCGATATGCCGGAGGATTTTGTCACTGATGATATGAGAAGAGCGGCAAAGACTGTAAACTTCGGAATAATATACGGTATGGGAGCGTTTTCTCTTTCGGAGGATCTGGGCGTACCCATTGTGAAGGCTAAGGAATACATCAACGATTACTTTACCCACTACCCGAAAGTAAAGGAGTTTATGGATAAGTCTGTAATTGACGCTCAAAACAACGGTTATGTAACGACGGTTTTCGGAAGAAGAAGGTACATTCCAGAGCTTACAGCGCCAAGCGGACCGCTAAGAGCGTTTGGCAAAAGAGTAGCTATGAACGCACCGATACAGGGTACGGCGGCGGATATAATAAAAATCGCTATGGTAAAGGTATACCAAAGACTAAAGGCAGAGAAGATAAACGCCAAACTGATTTTGCAGGTTCACGACGAGCTTATAATTGAGTCGTCTATTGAGGACAAGGACAAGGCAAAGGCTATTCTCGGTGAGGAAATGATAAACGCCGTAAAGTTTAAAGTTCCGATGATAGCTGATGTAAACGAGGGCAAAAGCTGGTATGAAGCAAAGGATTAGAATTAAGAGAACGCAATAAGGATTTGATAAAATGGCTCTTGACGGAGTGTTTTTAAATTTAATAAAGAAAGAGCTTGAAAGCGTATTGATAGACGGTCGGGTGGATAAGATACATCAGCCGTCTAAAGAGGAAATACTCTTTACCATTCGCACTCGTGAGGGGGCATATAAGCTAATCTTCAACACAAGCGCAGGAACAGCCAGAGTTCACATAACAAACTCGCAGATAGAAAACCCAAAAACTCCGCCTATGTTCTGTATGCTTATGAGAAAGCATTTATCGGGCGGCAAGCTTGTATCAATAAGGCAGGACGGTTTTGAAAGAATACTCTATTTTGACTTTGACTCTGCAAACGAAATGGGAGATATATGCCGATTCACATTAGCTGTCGAGATAATGGGCAGACGCTCTAATCTGATTTTGATAAACTCGGATGGCAGGATAGTCGACAGCATAAAGCGTGTAGGACAGGATATGTCCAGTGTACGAATGGTTTTGCCTGGAATCACATATAAAGTGCCGCCGAAGGATAAAAGGCTTTCGATGTTTGATTTTACCGTCGGGGAGTTTAAGGAAGGTCTTGATAAAAACGCAAAACAAATTTTTTCAAAGTCGCTCACGAAGATTTTTGAGGGCATATCGCCTGTATTTGCCCGTGAGATCGAGTTTTTTGCCTTGCGAGGGGAGGAGAAAATTTGCTCTGAGCTTAGCGGTGATGAAATTGACAGGGCGTTGTTTTTTATAAATAAAACGGCAGATGAAATATCGTCTCATAAAAACAAGTTTACAGTTTTGAGAAATAAAGACGGTCAGCTAAAGGATTATTGCTTTTGCAATATCACGCAGTACGGAAGCCTTATGGTAACTAAGGATTTTGATTCTGCCTGCGAGCTTTTAGACTATTTCTACTCTGCAAGAGACAAAATAGCAAGAACAAAGCAAAGAGCGTCTGATTTGTTTAAGTTTTTGGTAAACACGTCTGACAGGATATCGAGGCGTATAGCCAATCAGCGAGAGGAGCTTAAAGATTGTGCGGAGCGTGATACGCTGAAGCTTTACGGCGACCTAATTATGTCGAACATCTACAGGCTTGAAAAGGGAATGGGCTATGCCGAAGTTGAGGATTACACAAAAGAGGATACGCCTACAGTTAAAATAAAGCTTGACAAAAGGCTTACACCGTCTAAGAACGCACAGAGGTATTATGCGGAATACAGAAAAGCCGATACTGCCGAGAAAATGCTTACCTCGCTTATTAAAAACGGCGAGGAGGAATTAAGATATATAGACAGCGTATTTGATGCGCTTACACGAGCTGATACCGAGAGCGACGTTATTGAGCTTAGGGCTGAGCTTGCCGAGCAGGGGTATATAAAAAGCTCACGCATAAAGGGCAAGCCGCCTAATGCTTTGCCGCCGATAAAGTTCATATCGTCAGACGGGTTTGAAATTCTAGTTGGCAGAAACAACAGGCAAAACGATAAGCTTACCTTAAAGGAAAGCGAAAAAACAGATATATGGCTTCACACGCAGAAGATAACAGGCTCGCATACTGTAATAAAATGCAGGGGCGAAACCCCTCCCGACAGAACAATAGAGGAGGCGTGTATGATAGCCGCATATCATTCCAGCGCTAAGGGGTCGTCAAACGTACCTGTTGATTACACAGAGATAAGGTATGTAAAAAAGCCGAACGGAGCAAAACCGGGAATGGTGATATTCACAAATTACCGCACGGTATATGTAACGCCCGATGAGGAGCTTGTTGAAAGGCTGAGAGCAAAGGTATAATTGTGAGAGGAGAAACGCTGTAGAAATGAAGCTTGGATATGATTTCTTTAACAGAGACGTTTTAAAGGTCGCCCCAGAGCTAGTGGGTAAGATGCTAGTTCACGTAGTCGACGGCGAGGAAAGACGCTTGATGATAACCGAGACTGAAGCTTATAAGGGTACGGACGACACAGCCTGTCATGCGCACAGGGGCAAGACCGAAAGGACGAAAATTCTTTGGGGAAAGGCAGGAACGGTATATGTTTACCTATGCTACGGTGTTCATCATCTTATAAATATTGTAACGGGAGACGAGGGCGACCCTCAGGCGGTTTTGATTCGAGCCTGCGAGGGGAGTTACAACGGTCCGGGAAAGCTTACAAAGCAGTTGGGGATAAATATGAGCGCTAATTGGCAGACGATTTATGACAACGATACAATGTGGATAGAGGACACAGGTGTAAAGACGAGAATAAGGCGTGATAAGCGTGTTGGGATAGGATATGCAAGACCGAGAGACATAGAGCGGGCTTGGAGGTATATAATGAAGATCAAGCCTGAAAAGCCGAGTTCAAAGTCAAAATCAAAAAAAGCAAAGTATAATTTAGGAGAATAGAGATAATTTATGAGATTATATAACTTTTTGACATTGCAGTTTGGAAAGCTGATAGTAAAGGCTTTGCAGCTTCTTCATAAGGGTGCAGGAAATCTGCCCGGACTAATTCTGCTTGGTATCAATAAAAACATACTTGGCTATTTCAAGGTAGACTGTCCTATAATAGCGGTCACAGGCACAAACGGCAAGACCTCTGTCACCAATTTTGTGAACCGCCTTTTCGAGCAGAGCGGAAAGAATGTTATTACAAACAAGCTGGGCAACAACTTAGATACAGGAATCGTGTCGCTGTTTTTAAAGCTGTGCTCGCCGACGGGTAAGATCCACGCTGATTATCTCGTGCTTGAAATTGACGAATCGCACGTACCGGTTATATTCAAAAAGCTAAAGCTGGAGACTCTTATAGTTTTAAACTTTTTCAGAGACCAGCTTGACAGAAACGGTGAAGTTGAAACGCTTATTTTAAAGGTAAAGAGCTTTTTGGAGACCTTTCAGGGAAATGTCATTTTAAACGCCGATGACCCAAATGTAGCCCGCTTGGGACAAGCTAACCCCGACAATAAAAATGTAAAGTATTTCAGCGTTGAGAAATACAAATACGCAACTGATAAAATTCACGAGGTGGGAGAGGGTAAGTTCTGTCCTGTATGCGGAGAACCTCTTGAGTACGAGTATTATCAGTATTCTCATATAGGGCGCTTTAAATGTCCTAAGTGCGGATTCGGCGACAATGAAATTTACCTTAAGGTGGAAAATGTTGACCTTGAAAAGCGTCGATTTACCGTAGAAGGCAGAGAGTACAGTATAAACAATCAAAGTATTTACTATGTTTACAATATGGCGGCAGTCTGCGCGGCTGCTAAGCTGTATAATATAGACGACAACATTCTCAGAGAAACTCTTGACACATTTGAAGTCAACAACGGCAGGATGGAGAAGTTCAGCATAGGGAACAGCAATGCGGTTATAAATCTGGCTAAGAATCCGGTCGGGGCGAATATGACGATTCGTGTTATGAACGAGACTGACTGCGAGAAAGAGCTTATGTTTGTTTTGAACGACAATCTAGCCGACGGCTATGATGTTTCGTGGATATGGGACATAAACTTTGAAGTATTTAAAGGTGTAACAAGGGTCATCACAAGCGGCAGGCGAGCTTATGACATTGCTATAAGAATTAAAACAAGCGGATATGACGCAGCGAAAATCGAAGTCTGCCCCGATTTGGACGAGGCGGTTGAAAACCTGTTTTCGACTGAGGGTGAGAAGTTTATAATTGCAAACTACACCTCTGTTCAGCCGACAAGGACCGCTGTAATTAATTATATTGATAAAAACAAAGAGGAATAAAGTTATGAAAACCATAAGAATATTGCATATGTATTCTGATATGCTTGACCTTTACGGCGACAACGGAAACATTGAGGTTTTGAGTTACCGAGCAAAGGCTAGGGGCATTGAAACGGCAGTTGAGCATCACAGTGTGGGAACTAAGGACACTGACTTTTCGAGCTATGATTTAATATATCTTGGCGGAGGGGCAGATTTCGAGCAGCAGCTTTTAGCGGAGGATCTGCAAAGCTGTCGTGATGAAATAATGAAAGCGTTTGACAACGGTACTTTTTTTCTGCTTATCTGCGGAGGGTACCAGCTTATGGGCGAGTATTACAAGGATTCTAACGGCGAGGTCATAGACGGTCTTGGAATGTTCCCATACCATACTGCGGCGTCGCTGAATAAAAATAAGAGGTGCATAGGAAATATAATTATCGAGGCGGAGCTTAACGGAGAGATGTCTAAGATAATAGGCTTTGAAAATCACGGCGGGCAGACATCACAAACTGATAAACCGTTCGGCAGGGTGGTTTATGGTAACGGAAACCGTTTTGAGAGCGATGACGAGGGTTATTTCGACAAGAACGTCATAGCGACTTACCTGCACGGACCTTTGCTTTCAAAGAACCCAAAGCTTGCTGATTATATAATAAAATACTGTGCTGAGCGTGATGGAAACTCGGTTGAGATGACGCCTCTTGACGATACGCTTGAAGAAAAGGCGAGAGAAGTTTTGTTTAGGAGATTAAATAAATAGTGAAATATTTTATTAGGCTTGACAAATGAAAATAATATGTTATAATATAAATATAAAAAGAGAGTACTGCACATGGGCAATTAAATTGCCTTGGCAGTTTACTCCCGAAAATATTGTGTTTAGAAACACCGTTACTTTGCGAGAGTTGGCGGTGTTTCTTTTTTATTTTAAATAAAAAAGCTTCTAATTTTTCTTATTAAATATAAGAAAAGCTAGAGTGATAACGCTGATAAGAATATTACCTATAATGCTATCCGATGTTTTGCGCGGTTTTGCAAAGCAAAATTTCGGACATTGTCCGAAAAGCACAAAACTCGTATTTGAAAATCGAAGATTTTCAAATTTCACCCCCCCTTTCGGGGAGAAACCGCCTGCCGTTCATGTACAGTACTCTTGTATGTATTATAAAACAAAATAAATATTTTGTCAAATAATAAAGAATTTAAAGACTTATTGATTCTAATATTTTGACTTTTTAATTATCCATTATCAATTATCAATTATCAATTAATAAACCGCAGTTGCACTAACAATAACATTAATCAAACTATACAAAGGCGGCAGAGCGTGCATGGGGCACCCCTGCACGCTCGCCGTTCTTGCTTCTTGCCTCTAAAATTCTTGCTTCTTATAGCCCAAAGGCGGACTGCGTGCAGAGCTGAGCCCTGCCTAAATATTGAGGAAGTTTGTTATTAGCTGTCTTTATGGCAGGAGCTTGCCTGCGGACAGCCTGAACAGCCGCATCCGCATGAGCAGGACTTTCCTGCCTTTTTGCTTTTTATCATTCTGTAAATTATGAAAGTCACTATGCAAAGCATTATAAGACTGATTATTATTGTCGATATGTTGGCTTTTATAAAATCAATCATTTTAATCACCGTTTATGCTTTAATTTTAGCTTTTATTGTCAGCTTATCGGCTGACTTGTAAGGCTTAACAAGCATATAGATCAGGAATACCGCAACAAGAATTGCCGCAATAAGTCCGATAATGTTCAGACCTCCTGTGAATACGCTTCCGATTTGGTAAATCATAAGAGCAACCGCATAAGCGAATACGCATTGATAAGCTATAGCGAACGCCGTCCACTTTGGATTGTTCATTTCCCGCCTGATAGCGCCGATCGCCGCAAAGCAAGGTGCGCAGAGAAGATTGAACGCCAAGAACGCATAGCCTGCAAGACGGGTCATACCCTCAAAGTCGAGAACTCCGAACACTCCGACAACCTCTTCTTTGGCAACAAGACCCATAATAGTAGCTATAGCAGCCTTGATGTTGCCAAAGCCGATAGGTGCGAAGATCCAGCAAATAGCGTTGCCTATTGTGCCCAGTATGCTGTTCTCAAGCTCCATATCTGCGCTGAAAGCGAAGCTTCCGTCAACAAATCCGAAGCAGGAGCCTGCCCAGATGATAATTGAAGAAAGAAGTATGATAGTTCCTGCCTTTTTGATAAACGACGAAGCACGCTCCCACATTGAACGGAGAATGTTGCCTATTGTAGGTAAGTGGTATGCTGGAAGCTCCATTACGAACGGCGCAGGGTCGCCTGAGAACATCTTTGTTTTCTTTAGCATAATACCCGATACGATTATTGCCGCAATGCCTAAGAAGTATGCGCTCGGCGCAACCCACCATGTTCCTCCGAACAAAGCGGCTGAGATAAGAGCGATTATTGGCAGCTTAGCTCCGCAGGGGATAAATGTCGTAGTCATAATCGTCATACGGCGGTCGCGCTCGTTTTCAATCGTTCTCGACGCCATAATTCCCGGAACTCCGCAGCCAGAGCCTATAAGCATCGGAATAAACGACTTTCCGGATAAGCCGAACTTGCGGAATATCCTGTCCATAATGAATGCTATTCTCGCCATATATCCGCACGACTCCAAGAACGCAAGGAAGATAAACAGTACCAGCATCTGAGGAACAAAGCCCAGCACCGCTCCGACGCCGGCTACAACACCGTCTAAAATCAACCCCTGAAGCCAGTCTGCACAGTTTACGGCGTTAAGTCCGCTTTCTACTAAAACAGGTATTCCCGGAACCCATACGCCGTATTCAGCAGGGTCGGGAGTGTCTGCAAACTCTCCGTTTTCATCTAAAGGCAGCATTGGCGTTATGTCGAATTTACCGCCCTCTTTGACTGCAAGCTCCTCACCGTATGAGCCGTAAGCTTCTTCAAAAGCACCGAAGTCTTTTTCCTCAACGGCTGTTAAAAGCTCGTCTGCACCGGTGATGCCCGCTTCGTTTGCACCTTCAAGAGCCGTTTTTACTTCAGGCAGGAAAATTTCCTTCTCGGCATACTCGTTTGCAGCGTCTTCGTATTGACTTGAGCCTATGCCGAACAAGTGCCAGCCGTCGCCGAATACGCCGTCGTTAGCCCAGTCGGTAGCCCATGTTCCTACAGTTGTTACCGAAACGTAGTAAACGATGATCATTACAATAGCAAAGATAGGAAGTGCAAGCCAGCGGTTTGTTACTACCTTGTCTATTTTATCGGTAACGGTAAGCTTTCCTCTGCTTTTCTTTGTATAACAGCTGCCGATTATCGAAGCTATGTATGCGTATCTTTCGCTTGTTATAATGCTCTCTGAATCATCGTCCAGCTCGTCTTCGCAGTTTTTGATGTCTGTCTCGATGTGCGAAACGATTTTGCTGTCTAGGTTAAGCCTTTCAATTACCTTGTCGTCACGCTCAAAAAGCTTTATTGCCAGAAATCTCTGCTCGTCGTCGGGCATATCGTGCAAAACCGCTTCTTCAATGTGTGCAAGAGCGTGTTCAACGCTGCCGTCAAAGCTGTGCTGTGCAACCATTTTCTTTCCGCTTTTTGCAATTCTGACCGCCTTTTCAGCAAGAACGTCAATGCCCTCGCTTCTAAGAGCAGATATCTCAACTACCTCACAGCCAAGCTCTTTTGAAAGCCGCTCTGTGTTGAGCTTATCGCCGTTTTTCTTAATAACGTCCATCATATTAACCGCTGCGATAACAGGTATTCCAAGCTCTACAAGCTGAGTAGTAAGATACAGGTTTCTCTCAAGGTTAGAGCCGTCTATGATGTTGATTATAGCGTTTGGCTTTTCATCTAAAAGAAAGTTTCTCGAAACGACTTCCTCAAGCGTATAGGGCGAGAGAGAATATATTCCCGGCAGGTCTACAAGAATTACCTCGTCGTTCTTTGCACTGTAGCCTTTGATCTTTCCTTCCTTTTTCTCTACTGTTACGCCCGGCCAGTTGCCGACAAATTGATTTGATCCTGTCAAAGCGTTGAACAGGGTCGTTTTACCGCTGTTTGGATTTCCCGCAAGCGCTATTTTGATACTCATATTTTTCCTCCGTTCTAACGTGAATAAGCCTTTTCACGTTAAGTTCTTTAATATACATTGTGTTAGGTATAGCTAACTTATATGCAAAATGAAACGAGCTTATTCAATTTCTATCATTTCTGCGTCAGCTTTTCTAAGAGAAAGCTCGTAGCCTCTTACTGTTACCTCTACCGGGTCTCCGAGAGGAGCGACCTTTCTTATGTACACATCTACTCCTTTGGTGATGCCCATATCCATAATTCTGCGCTTAACCGCACCCTCGCCGTGAAGCCTTTTCACTTTTACAGTCTGACCTATTACGGCGTCCTTTAGTGTTTGCATTAAAATCTCTCCTTTAACATTATTTAATTAATTATATGTAAAAATTTAAGCGACTATAATTTTGTTAGCCATTTCACGGCTTATCGCTACCCGTGTGTTCTTGACGTTTACTATCAGATTTCCGCCGTTATCCGAAACAATTATTATCTCTCCGTTCTCGACAAAGCCGAGATTACCTAAAAAACGTCTTGTTTCGTCTTTACCCTTTATCTTTTTTATACAAACTTTTTCGCCCACATTTGCAAAAGTTAACGGTATCATAATTCATCTCTTTCTTTGGTTTAAGCATAAATGTTAGTTAGAAACAGCTAACTCAGTTCATTAAAAAAAGTTAGCAAAAACTAACTAAGATAAGAATACCACTTTACGCAGTATTTGTCAACGCAATTTTTCAAGTTTGTAGCATTTCACAAAAACAAGTTAGCAAAAGGCAACTAAAATTGTTGAAAAACACTGCCGGTAGGGGTGACCTTTTAGAGAATAGAAGTTAGAGCAAGAAGTTAGAACTTATCTTTCCCACAAAGTAAAAGTCTGTCGTTTTGAAACGTAGAACATTAAATAAAACTTTTAATAGGCAGCAGAACCACCGGCGGCTCGCCGGTCTTGCTTTTGGCTTGCTAAATTTTATATTTTGTGATAAAATCATTATTACAGGAAATTTTATAAGTAAGATAAGTAGTATCGCTTTTAAGGAAGGTTTGGGTATGATAATACAAACAGATAAAAAGGTGATATTGGCGTCGGCATCACCCAGAAGAAAAACGCTGATTAAATATCTGTTCGGTGAATATGAGATAGTGCCGTCAAGCGTTGATGAGGACGATTATAAAATGCTGTCTCCTTACGAGATGCCGGAGTTTCTGGCAACTCAGAAGGCAAAGGATATAGCAAAATCTTATCCCGATGCGATTGTTATAGGCTGTGACACTTCGGTAGTTCTGGGAGAGAGAGTTTTAGGCAAGCCCAGAGACGAAACTCAAGCAAGAAATATGCTCGCTTTACTGTCGGACAAAACTCACAAGGTCATAACGGGAGTATGCATAATCTGCGGAGACAAAGCTATGTCGTTTTCCGCTTCTACAGACGTTACCTTCTACGAGCTTGACGACGACGAAATAGACGAGTATGTTCAGTCGGGAGAGCCGTATGACAAAGCAGGAGGATACGGTATTCAAGGTCTTGGCTCTGTGTTTGTAAAAGAAATATCGGGAGACTTTTACAACGTGGTAGGTCTGCCTGTTTCGAGGCTCTACAGAGAAATGATAGAATTTCTAAATTACATTGAAGAATAGAAAACCAAACTAGTCAAATATATTTTTCAAATTCTTCTCGTTTTGGTATTCATATAAGTGCAGAGTGTTATTTTGGTCTAATGTGGCTAAGAAAATGTCCTTGACTTTCTTTCCTCTTGCTGAAAGTTCTTTGTTGAGCCACGTTTCGTCGACACCGCAGTATTTGAGATTCTGACGCATAACTTTGCCGTCTATAATAATATTGATGTTGAGGTATTCGGGCTTAGGCATAGGCTCAAGCTTCAAATCACCCGCTGTTACGGGTCGGTATTCAGAGCATGGGAAGAAGCTTATTTCACCGTTGTTTTCCATAATAGCGTAGTTTATTTGTGAAATGTCGAAATAGCCGTTCGTTCTTGCCTTTGTAAGAAGGTCGTTGATATCGAGCTTTGCCTTGATGAGGTTTTTACTGTAGATTTTTCCGTTTTCTATCAAAAGCAAGGTTCTTCCTGAGAAAAAGCGTCGGCATTTTATTGATTTAATAGTAAGGATTGAAAAAAGAAACACTACAAGACCGTAAATTATCATTGCGATAATGGCGGTTATTATCTCATCGGCTTGTCGGGAAATAGAAAGCTCGGCGGCAATAGAGCCTATAGTTATTCCGTTGATATAGTCGAACATATTCAGCTCGGATATCTGCTTGTTACCCAAAAGCTTTGAGATAAGAAACATTATTAAAATAGAAAGCAGAGACGCACCTATTACCTTTATAACTAACATATATTATCACCCTTTATTATTTTGATAAAGCAAATTCAGATTATTAATAAGAATTTAGTCATATAAGTTAGTATTTTCAGGACGGTGAAAAATATACTATTAATATCTTGCTCCTAAACGCTTGACATTTGAAAAATATGTGTTATAATATAAATATAAAAAGAGAGTGCTGCACATGGCAAATTAATGCCTAGGCGGTTTCTCCCGTAGTAGTGTAAAGAAACACCGTTACTGGGGAAAGTAAGGCGGTGTTTCTTGTTTTTAAGTAAAAAAGTATTTTACTTTTTATGATTAAAAATGTTGAAACAAAGTGTGACAACACTAATAACGAAATTCGCAAATAAAAATAATTCGGAATAACTTATCATGGTCATCACCTCCCATCTAACGGGAGAAACCGCCTGCCTTTTTATGTACAGCACTCTCTAATGCACATTATAAATTAAAACAAATATTTTGTCAAATAATAAAGAATTTTAAAACTTGTTGATTCTAATATTTTTCCTTTTTCAATTATCCATTCAAAAGCAAGACCGGCGTGACACTGGAGGCTACGGTTTGTATAACGGCGGACTTATTAATTCATACTCGTAAATATTTTAAAGGTTGCATCTTTTCGTGCAACTTTTTTGTTTTTTATAAGTATTAGTGAAAAACTAATATAGAAAAGAGGAATGATAATGGCAGAAAGGAGAATGTTTTCAAAAACGGTCATAGACAGCGATTGCTTTCTTGATATGCCTCTGACTGCACAGGCTTTATATTTTCATCTTGCTATGAGGGCAGATGACGACGGTTTTGTTAATAATCCAAAATCCATAATGAGAAATGTGTGTTGTAAAGATGATGATCTAAAAATGCTGATAGCAAAAAAATATATAATTGCTTTTGAAAGCGGAATAGTTGTAATAAGGCATTGGAAGATTCATAACTACATAAGAAAAGACAGATATTCTCCGACAAAAAATCAAGAGGAAATGGAACAGATCACTCTGCAAAAAGACGGACTGTATACCATTGGTATAACAAGTGACAGCCAACGGTTGACAGATGGTTGCCACAGGTTAGGAGAGGATAGTTTAGGTAAGGTTAGTTTAGAGTTAGATAAAGACTTCTCCGCTCCCTCACACCCTAAAAAATCAAAAAGCTCTGATATTAATTCTTTAAAAAAATACGGCAAGTATAAAAAGGTACAATTAACCGAAAGCCAATATTCAAATCTTGTTAAAGACTTCGGTAAGAATAAGACTGATGAGTATATCAAAAAGGCAGATGAATACTGTCAGCAAAGCGGAAAACACTACAACGATTATGACCTGACTATAAGAAAGTGGCTGGCTGAAGATAAAAATAAACAGCCCGAACACTCTTACGACTTAGACGAGTTTGATGAGTATATAACTAACCGTGTTCCGAAGATCCAAAGCAAGCAGAAGTACGGTAACTATATATGATCCCGCATTGCGGACATTCCTTAATCTGATATTTGCATTATTATCAAATTTCTGATATAATTAAAAAGTTATGCAATAACAAATGAAAGATCGTATAAATTATTAGATATATGAAATAAATTCGGAGGGATAAAGGAATGTTAAGAGAGGATCTAAGAAATATCGCAATTATCGCTCACGTTGACCACGGTAAAACCACTCTTGTCGACGAGATGCTCAAGCAAAGCGGTACTTTCAGAGAAAATCAGGTAGTAAACGAGAGAGTTATGGACAACAACGATATAGAGCGAGAGCGTGGAATTACAATACTTGCAAAAAACACGTCTGTTGTTTATAAGAATGTTAAGATAAACATTATCGACACACCCGGCCACGCAGATTTCGGAGGAGAGGTTGAGCGTGTTCTTAAAATGGTTGACGGCGTTATTCTTCTCGTCGACGCAGCAGAGGGTACAATGCCTCAGACAAGATTTGTTTTGCAGAAGTCTCTTGAGCTGGGACACAAGGTAATTGTAGTAGTCAACAAAATAGACAGACCCGATTCAAGATTGGGCGAGGTGGAAGACGAGGTTTTAGAACTGCTTATGGACCTTGACGCTACCGACGAACAGCTGGACAGCCCGTTTTTATACTGCTCAGGCAGAGACGGTACGGCTTCGTACACAGCGGATAAGGTCGGAACCGATCTAATACCGCTCTTTGACACTATTTTAAACTACATTCCTGCACCCGAAGGCGACGAGAACGGAAGTCTGCAAATGCTCGTATCTTCAATCGACTACAACGACTATGTGGGCAGGATCGCTATCGGACGTATTGAACGTGGCGAGATAAGAGTTAATCAGGACGTCTCTGTTGGAGACTATCACGAGACAAAAAAAGAGTACAGGGGAAAGATAGTTTCTCTGTACCAGATAGAGGGTCTTAACCGTGTTGCCTGCGAAAGCGCAAAGGCAGGCGACATCGTCTGCATAAGCGGTATCGAGAACATCTATATTGGCGATACCATCTGTGAGTTCGGCAATTTTGAGCCTATACCTTTTGTAAAAATCTCTGAGCCTACCGTTGAGATGACATTCTCGGTAAACAACAGCCCGTTTGCAGGCAGAGAGGGCAAGTATGTTACCTCACGACAGCTTAGGGACAGGCTCTTTAAAGAGCTTTTGAAGGACGTTTCTCTGAGAGTATCTGACGGCGAAACTACCGACAGCTTCAGAGTTGCGGGTCGTGGTGAGATGCACCTTTCAATTCTTATCGAGAATATGCGCAGAGAGGGGTATGAGCTTTCAGTTTCAACGCCTAGAGTTTTATTTAAAGAGATAGGCGGTAAGCTAAACGAACCTATTGAACGTCTTGTTGTTGACGTTCCTGCCGATAACGTTGGCGCTGTTATGGAAAAGCTGGGCTCAAGAAAGGGCGAGCTTCAGGAGATGACCCCTGTAGGCAGCAGAATGAAGCTTGAGTTTTTGATTCCTGCGAGGGGGTTGTTCGGCTACAAGAGCGAGTTTCTGACAGACACTAAAGGCGAGGGCATAATGAGCTCGGTTTTTGCCGAGTATCAGCCGTACAAGGGTGATATCTCAAGGCGTAATACAGGCTCGCTTGTCGCTTTTGAGGCAGGTACTGCGGTAGGCTACGGTCTTTTCAATGCACAGGAAAGAGGAGAGCTTTTTATAACTCCGGGAACTGAGGTCTACGAGGGTATGGTTGTAGGAGCGTCGCCCAAGTCTGACGATTTGGTGGTAAACGTATGCAAGAAAAAGCACTTAACAAACACTCGTGCAAGCGGCAGCGACGACGCACTCAGACTTATTCCGCCGAGAATACTTTCCCTTGAGGACTGCCTTGAGTTCTTAGCTGACGACGAGCTTTTAGAGGTAACACCTGAGAGTCTTAGAATAAGAAAAAGAACCCTTAACAACAGTTTAAGGGCTAAAGAAAGAGCAAAGCAGGGCTGAGCCCTGCACGCAGTCTGCCTTTGAGAAGTTTGTAAAATGTTATAGTTTGTATAACGGCAGGCTTATTAATGGATAATGGATAATGGACAATTGACAATGGATAATTAAAAAGGCAAAATATTAGAAGTAATAAGTCTTAAAATTCTTTATTATTTGACAAATAATTTATTTTAATTTATAATGTGCATTAGAGAGTGCTGTACATGAACGGTAGAGCGGTTTTCTCCCTTTGGAGGGAGGTGAGACAATGATAAACTATTCGGATTTATTTTTATTTGCGAATTTTGTTATCAATATTGTCACACTTTGTTTCAATATTTTTTATCGCAATAAGTAATAAAACTAATTTGCGTTTTAACATAAAAAATAAGAAACACCGCCTTACTCTCTCAAAGTAACGGTGTTTCTTAAATACCACATTTTGGGAGAGACCGCTAAGGCAATTTAATTGCCCATGTGCAGTACTCTCTTTTATATTTATATTATAACATATAATTTTATTTTGTCAAGCATTTAGAAGCAAGAATTTTAGAAACCAAAATTTAGAATTAAAACCTTTTAATTCTTCATTATTTGACAAATTATTTATTTTAATTTATAATGTGCATTAGAGAGTGCTGTACATGAACGGTAAGGCGGTTTTCTCCCCGAAAGGGGGTGGTAACTATGGTAAGTTACTCGGAGCTATTTTGCTATACGAGTGTTATTATCAGTGTTATCACACTGTGCTACGGAATATTTCGTAACCAAAAGTAAGAAATCTTTTTATTACATAAATAAGAAGAACAACCGTCTATCTTCCTAAAGTTCGGTTGTTCTATTATAACAACTAGGGAGTTAACCGCTAAGGCAATTTAATTGCCCATGTACAGCACTCTCTTTTTATATTTATATTATAACACACATATTTCAAATGTCAAGCATTTAGAAGCAAGAATTTTAGAGGCAAGAAGCAAGAACGGCAAGCGTGCAGGGGTGACCCTGCACGCAGTCCGCCTTTGTCTAGCTTGCAGAATGTAACAGTTAGTAAAACGGCGAGTTTATTAATTAATGCAAGTAAAAAACGGTGAGCCTCCGAACACTAAACTGTAAGATGTTTCTATTTATATTTTTTTATACCTATTAAATAATCTGTTGATACTTTATAGTATTCCGACAGCTTCTTAAGTAAATGTACAGGTATTTCACGTTGTCCAGTTTCATAGAGATGATATTGTTGCTGAGTTGTTCCAAGAATTTCTGCTACCTGCTTTTGTGATAGGTCGTTATCTTCTCTTACATCTTTTAATCGTTGATAATAGTACATAAAAAAACTCCTTTATAATTTTTATATTTATTATTTTAATATAAATTCGAATGAATGTGCTTGACTAACATTCATATGAATGTTAAAATAATTATAATATTATAAATAACAATAAAAGTTGAAGTAAATAAAATTGTATTCGTACAAAAGAAAGGACGGAGTTTTATGTGGACAATAAAAAAAGGTTATAATTCGGTAAGCAAATCTTTTCGTTTGCCAGAAGAAATTGTGGAAAAAATTGATTATCTTGCATATAAGAATAATATATCTTCCAATCAAATAGTTATACAATGTTTGAATTATGCTATAAATAATTTAGATGATACTGAAGATGATGAAAAATAGTAATAAAAGGTGTTCCTAAAGATAGTGCTGGATGCAGCGTCATCGTTGCTCTTGCTTCTTGCTTCTTAAATTCTTGCATCTGAATGCTTGACATTATAATCGAAATATGATATTATACATAAACAACGATAAAAGGAGATTAAAAAATATGTGCAATTCAATTATTCCAAATATGTTAATGAGTAGCCTATAAAGCTTACTGTTATTTGTTTTGCACAATTATAAACTAAGTATTTTAAAGTGTTGAGACGTATTATGCTTAGGTATATTGCGTCTTTTTTAGTTTTTTTATATTTGAATTAAAAAAGAATAGCTATTATGGAAAAAGAGCAAAGCCCTTGAAAATAGGCGGCGCAAAGCTATGAGTCTAAAGCGGTAGAGTGATATCGCTATGATTGTCAGGCTGCAAAACATCAACCATTCTTACGGTGTAAGTTTTGCAGCTTTTTTTGTGATTGGGGTGATGAAATATGAATGAGGTTTTGAGGCAGGAAAAGAAATACTTGATGACAATAGCAGACGGTCAAAAGCTGTGCGGTCTTTTAGGCAGCGTTATTCAGGAAGACGAGCACAACGGCGCTTTAGGCTATCGTATTCGTTCATTATATTTTGATACTCCTGAAGATAGTGATTACAATGATAAAATCAACGGATTGGAGCTTAGGCGTAAAATACGTCTGAGGATATATGACCCAAATGCAGATTTTGCAATGCTGGAGGAAAAGAAAAAAGAAGGAGCATACCAAAGGAAACGGTCTTTAAGAGTAAGCCGAATGGACGCTAAGCAGCTTATACAGTGCGACTATTCTGTTCTTTTGAAATATGATGAGCCTTTCGCATCAGAGTTGTATGGACTTATGCACAGCAGATGTTATCGTCCCAAAGCTGTGGTTGAATATCAGAGGCGTGCCTTTGTCGCTAAGGAAAACCATATTCGCATAACACTGGATCATCATATAATAGCTACAGAGGCAAGCTTTGATATATTTTCACCAGATTTGAATTTGTACCCTGTGCTCGACCCGTTTAATGCGGTACTTGAGGTTAAATATAACGGCTTTTTACTCAGCCATATAAAGAGTTTGGTAAACACGGTGGATCGCTCTGAGCTTTCTGTGAGCAAGTATTGTCTGGCGCGGAGCGCCGTGCTTAAATATCAATATTAATGACAGGAGAATAATAAATATGAGAGAACAACTTTTAAATCTTTTTGATTCAAGCGGAGATCTTACAACACAAATTATAATTATACGTTTGGCAGCAGCCGCTGTTATAGCCTGCTTTATCTTTTTATCCTACAGGCTTTCACACGACGGGAGTATCTACAGTAAAAAGTTTAACGTATCATTAGTTGCGCTTACGCTGATAACCACGACGGTTATGATAGTTATTGGAAACAATATCGCGCTTTCACTTGGTATGGTGGGTGCGCTTTCCATTGTACGTTTCAGAACGGCTATAAAGGATTCAAGAGATACGGTTTATATTTTCTGGACTATCGTTGTAGGTATATGCTGCGGTTCGGGCGATTATCTTGTTGCGGCTTTAGGCAGTGCATTTGCGTTTGTACTTTTGCTGCTTTTCGGCAGACTTAGAAATGACGGAAGAATGCTTCTTATAATCAGAACGGCAAGGGTCAATGAGGATAAGGTCGAAGCCTTGATATTCCAGCGTTATCAAAGAAAAGCAAACCTGCGTGTTAAAAACACTACCGAAACCGGCGTCGAATTTATCTATGAGATAAACAAAAGACTTATTGACAGGGAAAAGAAAGCAGGAAAGAGTATTACAGACGCTGTTTACGCTATTGGAAATATAGAGTATTTTAATATGGTTATGCAAAATGACGACATCAGCAGTTAAGTATCAGCAAAACACATAGCAATAAAATTAGAGGAGATGAGATAAATGAAATTCAAGATTTTTGGCTTAGTTATGACGGCGGTTATGCTGTTAGTGTGTTTTTCATTTTCGTATTCTCCTTTGAATACTGATGAAAATAACAGACGCTATCATCAGCATAAGGAAGCGCCGGCATACACTCCGTGTACCGACCATAAAGATGATATGTTCTGCTCGCATCTTCCGCTGGTCGTTATTGATACTGAAAATCAGGAGATACCCGGTGTTCCTAACGGAGAGGTTGACCAATTCGGCGAGCCTATTTACACTACAGCCTTGGACGGTAACGACTATATCAATGTAAAGGTTTCTGTAATTGACAACGACATAGAAAGCAAAGGCAATAACCATCTTACCGATAAGCCGGATTTTACAACACGCAGTTTGTTTCGAATGAGAGGTCATTCCTCAAGACACTTTGAAAAAGCACCGTATTTGCTCGATTTCGTGGATAGCAACGGTGAAAGTCGTGATATTTCAGTAATGGGTATGGACGCTCATCACGAATGGGTTTTAAACGGACCCTATCTTGATAAGTCAATGGTCCGTAATTATATGTGGTATAACATCTCAGGCGAAATAATGGATTATGCGCCAAATGTGCGCTTCTGCGAGGTTTTTATAAACGGTGATTATCGGGGCGTTTATGTTATGGTGGAGACTATAACAGATGGGGAGAACTGCCGGCTTAATCTTAGTGAAAATGTTAAGGATAACGAAATTAACGGCTTTTTGCTCAGACTGGACAGACCGACTGAAGCTGAATTAGAATCAATTAGGGATATCTATTCTTATATGGAGCGTACCGATTCGCTTCATACTGATGTAAGTATACGTTATCCCAAAAAGCCTAATCTAACAGAGGAACGAAGAAAAAACATTGAACTTGAATATGCAAAGTTTGAAAAAGCGCTGTTTTCCTATGACTATGATACGGAAGACTATGGCTACTGGAATTGGATAGATACGGATAATTTTGTTGATTATCTGCTTATCAATGAATTTACCGAGAATGTCGATGCGGGAAGATATTCTACATATATTTATAGGGAAATAGATGAGAAGTACAAATTGTGTGTTTGGGATTTTAACAATTGTTGTGATAATAATCAGAATGACATAAGATCAACGGAGGGGTTTGCAAATATTTACAAGGCATGGTTTTTCATGTTGATAAAAGATGAGGAATTTGTCGATAAGATATTAAAACGATATAAAGAACTGCGCAGTACATATTTTAACGACGATTACTTGTTTGATTATATAGATGATACGCTTGACTATCTTGGACCTGCGGTTGAGCGAAATAACAAACGATGGGCTGGATCTTTTAAAGAGCAGCTGCTTACTCCGAAATCACGTAATCTGAAAACTCACGAGGAAGCGATAGATCAGCTTAAAACATGGCTTCAAAATCGCGGAGAATGGCTTGATGAAAATATTTACACTCTTAAACAGTATTGCCATCCATCTAGAAATAAGAAGTATAACCACTAGTATAAATCATTTGTCAGGAGGTGACGGATCTTGAAAAAATTCATTGTTGCGGTATGTGTTATAGTAGCGGCTGCGCTTGTGTGGAATATAGCATATTATCGTCTTGGAATTTATATTGATTTAGCTCCCAACGCTCCTGTTACAACCTTTATGAGAACAGATGAAGATACTATATATATGAAGCAAAACGGCAAGTATACTCCATATGAGATACGCGGCGTTGATATGGGCGTGGGTATTCCAGGCGAGTGGGCGACCGACTTTTCCATTGATGAGGAAACATATCTTAGGTGGTTCAGTCAGATTCAGGAGCTTGGCGCAAACACCATTCGTGTTTACACTATTTTGCACGACGATTTTTACAATGCGTTTTTCAAGTATAATGCCGAGCGCGAAAAGATGGGCAGAGAACCGCTGTATATGCTTCACGGAGTTTGGGTTAATGACTACATCTTAAATTCGCATCGCGACGCCTATGATGATGAATTTTTTAAAACGCTTAAAGACGATTGCAGAACGCTTGTTGACGTTCTTCACGGGAAAATAAGTCTGTCGCTTTCATACGGCAATAAGGGTTCGGGAAGCTACCGCAAGGACGTTTCACAATGGGTTATAGGTTACATTATAGGCGTTGAATGGGAAACAAGTATTGTGACATATACCAATCAAAACAGCTATGATAAAACCGGGTATAAAGGAAAGTACCTTCAAACTACAGAAGACGCTACGCCTTTTGAGACTATGCTGTGTGAGGCTGGCGACAAAATGATCGAGTATGAATCAAAAAGGTATAAACAGCAGAGACTGCTGGCTTTTTCAAACTGGTCAACGACAGACCCCTTTGTTTATCCGATAACTGTGACCTCGTACCGCTTGAAGACCGCTGTTTTAAATGTAGAGCATATAAAAACCACTGATTCTTTTATTTCAGGATATTTTGCCTCATATCATATTTATTCCTATTATCCTGACTATTTGCAGACAATACTTGAAACAAAAAACTACACAGAAGAATTTTTAAAGAAAAAATACGATATTTTACATTATAATAATTTAAAGTATCGAATCTCTTTGTTGAAAGGACCTAAAATTGAGGATTATTTAAAGAATGAGGATTATGTCGATTCTTTAGGAAGAACAAATACGTATATAGCATATTTAAAAGCTCTGAACAGATTTCATAATATACCTGTTGTAATTTCCGAATACGGAGTAACTACTGGTCGCGGTATCGCGCAGCAGGACAAAAACACCAATCGTAACCAGGGTCATATGAATGAGCAGGAGCAAGGGCAGGCTCTTATTGACTGCTATAAAGACATTAAAGATGCAGGCTGTGCCGGAAGCTGTGTATTTTCATGGCAGGACGAATGGTTCAAGCGTACATGGAACACTATGTATGCGGTCGATTTGGATAATACGCCATATTGGAGCGACTACCAGACAAACGAGCAGTTTTTCGGGCTTTTGAGCTTTGACCCGGGCGAGGAGAAAAGTGTATGCTATGTAGACGGGGATATATCAGAGTGGACGGAGAAAGACAAGGTCACTAAGTCGGGCGATATGGATCTGTCAATGAAATATGACGAGAAGTTTTTGTATTTTCTGGTTCACAAAAATAATTTCGACCCTGAAAATGATACGCTGTATCTGCCTATAGACACCAACCCGAAAATTGGAAGCACATACTGTGAAAACTATGATGTTTCTTTTGAACGTGCAAGTGATTTTCTTATGGTGATAAACGGCAGGGAAAACAGCAGAATTGAAGTTCAGGAGCGGTATGAGGCACTAAGATCAACTTACGCTAATGAATACTATGCCATTGACCCTTATGTAGATCCTCCGAAAAAGGACAGTCCGGTTTTTAAAAAAATATATATGCCTTTGAGGGTTGAAGATGTTTTACCTCAAGAAGATATAGTTCCAAAAGTTCCAGTTGGTGAGAAATTCGAGACGGGCAAGCTGAGATACGGAAACGCCAATCCGGACGCTGAGGATTTTGATTCTCTATCAGATTTTATCTTCTCAGGTGATTATGTTGAAATAAGAATTCCATGGCAGCTTTTGAATTTCAGCAATCCGTCGGAGATGATGATTCACGACGACTATTACGAGTGCTACGGCATTGAAAATTTGAACATCGACAAAATGTATGTAGGTATCGGCTCGTCAGAAAATGCAGAATACAGATTAAAAATGTCGCCCTTTGCTTTGAAGGGCTGGGGCAAAACAGTAACTTATCATGAGAGACTTAAAAAATCATACTATATGCTTAAAGACTACTGGACATCACTGAAATAAATAAGATTTTAGGAAACGGGGTGAAGTGTTTTGGGAATTGAAATATTGCTTTACGGATACGGAGCAGTATGCGTTAGTATGATCATCTTTAACTTCGTTTACAATATGATTATGAAAGGCAGCGATAGTAGGTTAAAGAAAAGAAGTGAAAAATTCAACAAGTATGTTTCAGAGCAAATTGAGAGAATCAAAGACGGCAAAGAGGTAAGGTCAAAACACTTTACTTACCTTGAGAAAAAGCTTTCTCATGTGCATAAGCTTATGGCTTTTGACCGTGTATTGGAAAGCGTTCTGCAAAATGATGAACCGGCAATAGCGGAATATATGGGTCTTTTACAGCCTGTAATGCTGCACCTTGCCGAAGTTTATCAGAAGCGGGATAATTTACAGTGTGCGTATTTTGCATATTTTATTGAAAAGCACAGCTTTAAAAATTATATGAATATGAATGACATACAGAATGTTATGATTGGGTATATGAATAAAGACAGTCTGTATTGCCGAATAAACACACTTCAGGCACTTTACACATTTGGAGATGAGGAAAGCGTTGCAGAGGCTATTTCAATATTGGACAGAAGCGACTCTTTTATGCATGAGAAAATTCTGACAGACGGACTTTTGTCATATACAGGAGATAATAATAAGCTTATACATATACTTTGGGGCAAAATAGAAGATTTTTCGGAAAGAGTACAATTATCAATACTTAACTATATTCGTTTTAAGTCGGGAGATTACTGCGAAGAAATGTTTGACATTATGCAGGATAAATCAAAGGATAAAGAGATAAGATTATCTGCTATACGTTATTTTGGAAAGTACATATATGAAAAGGCAAAAGAACCATTGATCGCTTTTGTCTCGGACAAAAATCCTATCAACTGGGAGTATGCGGCTATAAGCGCGACTTCTCTTGCGAGATATGAGGGAGAAGATGTTTTAAATGTGCTAATGGAGGCTATGCACAGCTCTAACTGGTATGTGAGGTACAATGCCTCGATAAGTTTGGAAAATCACCATTTGAATTACAGAGATTTGATAGAGGTAGTTGGCGGAAAGGATAGATATGCAAGAGAAATGATAATGTACCGTCTGGATTCACGCCGCATTGAGCAAGATGAAAAGGAGGCGACAATATGAGAGATATAATTCAGATGTTTTTTAACTTTGTCGGCATTTTTTTCGTTTTGTATTTAATCGGGTATGCCACCTTTCTGTTTTTATCTGTGGCAGTCGGTTCGTCATCTCTTTACAGCCTTAAACGCCGCAATACTTTGAAAAATGAACTTCTTAATGATTATTATGTCCCAGTTTCTATTATCATACCGGCATATAACGAGGAGAAAACTATAGAATTTACGATAAAATCCCTGTTGGCTCAAAACTATAAATTGTATGAGATCATAGTGGTTGATGACGGTTCTGAAGACGATACCTCAAAGGTGGTCAGGGAAGCGTTTAATATGCGGCATATAAACCGCCCTATACAAAGAATGATACCCTGCCAAACAGTGGAGTCAGTGTATGAGACCAAGAGCTTTAAAGTACCAATAACTCTTATACGCAAGAAAAACGGAGGCAAGGCGGACGCTCTTAATATGGGTATAAATGCATCAAAATTTCCGTACTTTCTCTGTATGGACGCTGATTCTGTTTTGCAGGAGGATTCGCTTGAGAAAATAGTGCGACCTGTATTGGAAGATAATAATGTAGTTGCGGTAGGCGGTTCGATACGTCCATGCAACGGAGCGTCTATTGAAAACGGACACGTTGTTCAGTATCATATGCCAAATAAGATTTTATCATGTATGCAGGTCATGGAATACGACCGTACTTTTTTAGCAACACGTATTCTTTTTGATAAGTTTAACGGAAGTATAATAATTTCGGGAGCTTTCGGACTGTTTAAGAAAAGCGTTGTTGTAAATGCCGGCGGCTATGACGTTAATACCGTAGGCGAGGATATGGAGCTGGTCGTAAAGCTTCACGTTTTTTGCCGTGAAAATGAAATCCCTTACAGAATCCGCTACGCTACCGACGCTATATGCTGGACCCAAGTGCCGGAAAAGATGAGGGATCTATGTAAGCAGAGAAGAAGATGGCATATCGGATTGTTTCAGAGTATGATCAATCATAGAAAAATTTTGGGCAATATCAAATATGGTTTTGTAAGCTTTGTATCATATTTGTACTTTCTAATTTATGAACTGCTTTCACCTTACATAGAAGTATTTGGCGTGCTTACTATGATTTTTGCTTCTTTGGTCGATTTTCTGAATGTACCGTTTATGCTTTTGTATTTGGCTATCTATGTGGTTTATTCGTCTATATTGTCTCTAACGGCATTTTTTGCTCGTATCCATACCATAGATTTGAAACTTGCAGTAATCGATACTTTGAAAGCTGTGGGTTTCTGTATGATTGAAGTATCCTGCCTGAGGTTTATACTGGCGTGGGTTCGTATGACATCTCTTATAGGATATCATAAGAAAAAGAAAAACTGGGGTAAAATTGAAAGAAATAAAATTAATTTTAAATAGCGTCGATAACATTTTATTTATATTTTCTATTCAAAACCGATAGAAAAAACAGGAGAAATTATATGGAAGAAATAATTATCTATGTTGCGGGAAATCCCGATCTGTATCCTATGGAGTATTATGATGAGGATACGGAAACGTATCAAGGTGTTATTCCTCAACTGCTCGAGCAGTTTTCAAAACAAAGCAACTATAAAATCATATACTATAATAAAGTCAGCAAGGACGAAAGAGCACAGTTGGCTGCTAACAGACAGGTGGATTTGATTTCCGGCTGCGTTGACGCTGAGTCTTTCGAGCATACTGATAATGATTCTATTGTTGTTTTTGAGACTGTCAAAAACGGTAAGCCTGTGTCTTATAAGCTTTACTTTTCCGATGTTGCACCTAAGTCTTTAAAGGCAGATTTGCAAAATTACTTCGCGGGTGTTACGCAGGAAGTTAAAACGGGAATACTTGTCGATGTAAAGGAACATACGCCTATAAAGTCACGATCGTTAATACTGGATTCAATTATCAGCTTGTCTTTGGCTGTACTTATACTTATAACAGCTGTAATATTGCTGGTTAGAAAATACCGCCATAAATTGAAAATTTATGAGCAGAATAAGGAAACTGACGAGATAACTGCAATAGGTAATACAGACCATCTTGTCAGATATTACAATTCTCTTTTGAACGACAAAAATAGGATTTTATATAGTATGTTCTGCTTTTATGTGGACACAGACAGAATGGAGCGTATGAGCAGTCATCAGGAGACAAATGAGTTTTTAAAGTACACTGCTATGATTTTGCAGGATTATACTCTTGAAACTGATGTTCTGGCTAGAGTTTCTGAAGTTGGATTTATACTTCTTAAATTGTCTGAAGGGCAGGACATAGATGAGTGGATTATCCCTGCATTAGAGCGTATACGCAGTTTTTCTGAAAATAACGGAAAGGCGTATTCTTGTGATATTGCGGCGGGTGTTTATCATTTGAAGTCGGACGACCGTGATTTGAATGAAATGATATTCAATTCATGGCAAAGTGCTATGTCGGCTTATCGTGAAAAGCTGGATTATAAAATCTGCTCTGATGAGATGGTGAATCGCTTTATTGAAGAAAGAAAGCTTCAGGCTGATATAAGCAGAGGATTTGAGAATGAGGAGTTTTTGTTATATATTCAATTCTATGTTGACGCCCACTCCTATAAGATAGTAGGAGGAGAGGCACTGTCAAGATGGCAGCACCCCGAGAAGGGCTTTCTCACCCCTGAACGTTTTGTTCCTCTGATGGAACGTGAGGATATGATAAGCAGAATGGATTACTATTCTCTTGAAAAGGCGTGTTCATTTTTGGATAAACTTTCGCAGGAGGGAGTTAAAAACTTTTTTCTTTCCTGTAATTTTTCAAGAAAAACCTTTTCATCTGCCGATTTTGTCAAGGAATGTAAGGGAATTATAGAAAAACATAAGTTTGATAGAAAAATGCTGGTGTTTGAAATAACCGAGAGCACTTCGGTAAGAAACATATCTCAGGTTCATAAAAACGCAAATGAACTGAAAGAGCTTGGTATTCGTATTCTGCTTGATGACTTCGGCGAAGGGTTTACTTCATTTTTTGACTTGCAGGAATATCCTGTTGACGGTTTAAAATTAGATAAAAATCTAGTTGATAATATTAATACCGAAAAAGGAAAGACTATTTTAAAATCAATGGCAGGGATTGGTCACGAGTTGAATCTTACTATCTTGGCAGAGGGTATTGAAAGAGACGAGCAAATAACAGAACTGCAAAAAATAGATTGCGATATAATACAGGGCTTTAGGTTTCATTATCCTATTCCTGAATGGGAAGCTCAGTCGGAAATATTACAACAGAAACAATAATTTTGCTATCGAGGTACTTATGAAAAAGATAATTATGCTCTTGATTTGCATTATACTTACTATATGTGCAGCTGTTGCTGTTGTCTTTGTAATTAATCATAACAAGCAGAGTAAAGCACAGGATACACAGACTAAGCAGGGCTTTGGAATGTTTAGCTGGGATACGTCTGCAATTTCTGAAGAAGAACAGGAAAATATGAGGCAATGTATTCGTCAGGCTAATGTAACACAGATATATCAGCAGTTTTCTGATGATACGTTAGAATCTGAAGAAGCAAAGGGCTTTGTTAAACGGCTAAAAGAAAACAATATACAGGTATACGCTCTGTTAGGTGAGGCTGAATGGGCTTATGAGACTGACGCTAAAACTCTTATAGGAGAAATCAAGCGTGTTGCTGAGTATAATTCAAATAACAAAAACAATAGTATTGTTGGCGTTATGGTAGATGTTGAACCGTATCTTTTAGATGAATGGGACGAGGAAGGCGATACCCGTGATAAATTAATGGAAGATTATCTGGAGTGTATCAAGAATGCATATCAATACGCTAAGGAAAACGGTTTAAAGTTTTTTGTTTGTGTGCCGACTTTTTATGATGTTGTATGTGAAAATATTTTGGAAGGTTTAATTGACGGTGCTTGTGACGGCGTAGCGGTTATGAATTATAATCGAAGCGACGAATACGGTCAAATTGAGGCAGAAGTCAGATTATCAAGAGAACATAATAAAGATATTATTTGTATTTACGAGCTTCAAAAAGCCGAAGAACATGACTTAGAAGACATCAATACCTACGCAGGTGAAGGGTTGGAAGCGTTGTGGAAATCGGCGAAAAATCTTAAAGAGCGGTTTGGGTATTCAAAGCTCAGCTTTGCGTATCACTATTATGAGCCTTTGAAAGAAATGCTTGCAGAGGAAGATGTGAGCGCAAAAGATTTTATGAATTAAACCGATTTGAAAAAATATTAAAAATAGTGTAGAATAGAATATAAAGAAAAATGTAGTGTTTGATTTGTGAGGAGAAAATTATGAGATCTTCTGTATTGAAGAATAACAGATATATATCCGGCGATCATATTCTTATCGTTGACGATGATGAGATAAACCGCGGTATTTTGGACAATATTTTTTGTGATTATTATATTGCAGAGGAAGCGGAAAACGGAAAAATCGGTCTAAAAAAGGTTCTTGATGACCCTGAAAAATACTGCGCGATTCTTTTAGATGTAATTATGCCGGAAATGGACGGGTTGGAAGTTCTTCATCATTTAAAAGAGGCTGGTCTTGAGAAGAAAATACCTGTGTTTATGATAACTGCTGAGGCAAACGACAGCACGATTAAGGAAGCCTATCGACTGGGTGTGATGGACGTTATATTAAAACCGGTCGTGCCGTATTTGGTATTGCGACGAGTAAACTCCATTGTGGAGCTGTTTCAGGTTCGTAAGCGGTTGGGAAATCAGGTTGAACAGCAGAGTTTGGAGCTTCTTGAAAAATCACAAAAAATTATCGAACTTAATCAGGGTATGATAGAAGCATTGTCAACGGCTATTGAGTTTCGTAACGGAGAATCTGGAGAGCACGTTCGACGTATTCACGATATAACCGAGTTTTTGCTTACTAATACGGAAATGGGCGATGGGCTAAGCGAAGATGATATAAACAATATTGCTTTAGCGTCTATTATGCACGACGTAGGAAAAATAGCTATTCCTGATTATATTCTTAACAAGCCCGGCAAGCTGACGTCGGAGGAGTTTGAGATAATGAAAACTCATACGATACAAGGCGCTCAATTATTGGAAAAGATACCGCAGCTTCGTGAAAACGGTATATATTATTACGCTTATGATATTGCACGGCACCACCATGAACGTTGGGACGGACGAGGATATCCTGATGGACTGAAGGGTGATGAGATTTCACTTGGCGCTCAAATCGTTTCTCTGGCTGATGTTTACGACGCTCTTAGCTGTAAGCGTGTTTATAAGGATGCTTTTCCTCGTGAGACGGTTTTAGAGATGATCCGTGACGGTAAATGCGGAGTGTTTAATCCCCATCTTTTAGATTGTTTCTTTTCAGCAGAAGAAACGCTTCATCATCTGTATGCTAAAAATAATATGTAGGAGGATTTTATTGTGGATGCTTTAAGAAAAAAACAATTAAGTAATGCGAATATCAACGTAGACGCTGCGTTGGAACGATTTATGGGGAACGAAGGTCTTTTGGAAAAGTTTTTAAACAAGTTTTTGGCAGACGAAAACTACCAAAAGCTAACAGATGCCATTGCCGCAAATGATAAGGAAGCAGCGCTTACCGCCTCACATACATTAAAAGGCGTGAGCGGCAATCTTTCGATGACTACTCTTTTTAACTTGCTTGCGTGTCAGGTAGGGGCTATACGTTCGGACAACTGGCAAAGCGCAGTTGATATGATGCCTGATATCACCAAAGCGTATTATGAGGTTGTCAATGCAATAAATGGAAAGAATTGATCTCGGAAACATTTGATACTAAATTGTTTTATCTTTTTTAAATTACAATGTTATTACTAATTGTTTTCAAGATTATACTCAATCAAGTGGAATAGGAGTTGTATGGTGTGAAAAAACTACTTAACTATCTAAATAGCTCTATAAAAAAAAGACGGCAATATTTTAGACAAGAAGAATACCAAATTGCAAAACTAAATATGCGTATATTGGAAAAACTTTGTTTAGCAACAGTAATATTGCTTGTACTTTTTCTCTTTTTAACACCATTTATAATAAAAGGTTGGAAAGCATCTCCTCAGCATATGATTTTCCTGCCGGTGTCTCTGCTATTTTATTTGGTAACTTTTTTGTATAAGAAAAAGGGTTTTAACAATCCAAAATGTATTGCCGCACTATGTATACTATTTGAAAGCATTCTTTTTGTTTTCATAATATTGATAGATGTGTTCAGCGATAAGGCAGAACCTAGCTGTTTTATGCCAATGTTGTGCGTAGCTCTTCCCGCATTATTTATTTTTCCGCTTACCTTATCTTTAGGGCTAATTGGTTTTTTTGAAATAATCTATATTATTACAGTATTGTTATATAAAGACCCTACTATAGGACAGTACGATGTTTTTTGTGCAATAGTTAGCTTTGGCTTTTCAGCCGTTGTAGCTATAATCATCATTCACTTGCGAATAAGGGAGTATCAAATTCGTATTAAATTTAAAGATCTTAGTACCAGAGATGCATTATTGCCAAGCATCTATAACAAGCAGGGATGTCAAAGTCAAATGCAGAAGTATCTTGAAATTAACCCTTCTTCGGTCAATTGTTCTATGCTTTTTCTTGATTTAGATGATTTTAAAAGAATTAACGATACTCTCGGGCACTATAACGGAGACATTGTACTGCGTTGTATCGGCGAAGTTTTGAACAGCATTTTTCGTTCAAACGATATAATAGGACGTTTTGGAGGAGACGAGTTTATAGTTCTTGTTAAAGACTTGATTGATGAGAACGTTTTGGTTGAGAAGTGCATCCTTATAAGCGAAAGGTTTAGAGAAAAATCGGAGGAGCGCATAGGAGTTAAGGTAAGCTGCAGTATCGGAGTAGTTATTGTTGACGACAAAGTAACAGATTTTGATTCGCTGTTCCGTCAGGCAGATAACGCTCTGTATGAGGCAAAAAGCAGCGGAAAAGATAAATCTGCTATAAGGTACTATAATGATGTTAAAGGAAAGATAATAAGTAATAATAAGTAATAATAAATATATTTTTGCAAAAAACAGCGCACTGCTTTTTAGCAGTGCGCTTAATTTATACTTTAATTTATTCGTTGATTTTTTTGAGTAGTATTTTAACGTCAACGGGCTTTTCGATAAAGTCGTCCATTCCGCATTTAATCGCCTTGTCTCTGTTTTCAGATAAAGAGTTTGCAGTGCAGGCGAAAATGCGAACAGTTTTAGCGTCGGGTCTGTCTAAAGCTCGAATGGCTTTTGTAGTCTCAAAGCCGTCCATTTCTGGCATAAGCAGATCCATAAGAATAATATTAAACGTGCCGGGCTCAGAATCTGAAAACATTTTCAGCGCTACTTTCCCGTTCTCCGCTAGTTCAGCATCAAGTCCGACTCCTTTCAGCAGTTCAAGGATAATTTCACCGTTGAGTTCATTATCCTCCGCTACAAGAATTTTCAAGCACTGCTGCTTTTGAACAGCAGGCTGTGCTGTATCGTCGTTTTTATTTGAGGGCTTTGCGGTAAAGGTGAAGGTAAAGGAGCTTCCTTCGTCTTTCTGGCTGACGAAGGTCAGGTCACCGCCCATAAGCAGCGCCAGACGGCGGCTGATTGGAAGCCCAAGCCCTGTGCCTTGATTGCCCTTTGATACAGTGTCAAGCTCCTGAGCGAAGGTATCGAAAATGCGTTTTTGAAATTCATCGCTCATTCCGCGTCCGGTATCTGTTATAGTAACGGTCGTGAGCACTTCGCCGCTGTCTGTCATCTTTTGTTTGAGAGATAACTCAACTTTTCCGCCCTTTGGCGTGAACTTTCTTGCATTATCCAGCAGATTAAGCAATACCTGCTGAATACGGACCTCGTCTCCTAAAATACGAGGCCATGTGAGTTCAAAGTCTACTTTATATTTCAATCTTTTGTCTGACATGGCGTTTTGTGCTATGGAGCTTACCGTGTTTAACAAAAGCTCAAGATCTACCGGACGGAGATCTAATTCTAAATTTTGTGTTTGCAGTCTTGACATATCCAGCATATCGTTTATCAGCGACAAAAGGTAATTCGCGGTCACTGTGGACTGGCGCAAATAATCCTTAAGCTGTTCCTTATCGTCCAGCTTTTGGGTCATAAGATAGTTAAGACCTATAAGTCCGTTCAAAGGAGTGCGAATTTCGTGGCTCATAGTGGACAGAAATTGACTCCTTACCTTAGCGTCTGCTTTGTTTTCAGCTAAGCGTATATGTTGGTGGACGAACAGAATCGTTAATATCAGAATTACTAAAATTAGTATGGCAAGTGTTATCACAGCGTAGCGGTAACGATATAAAAAGTCCGTCAGCGTAAAGCTATACTGGTTTTCCATAATTCCTTGTATTGTGCAGCTTCCTATCTCGTCCTCAGTCATACTTGCTATGGCTTTATTAAGTATATTGATAAGAATACGTCCGTCTTTTTCTGAAGGACCGTTGCCTCCTCCAAAAGCTACAACTGCAGAAAAGCAAAGCTGGTCGTCAAGTCCAAGAACGGGTATAACTTTCAGTTTTTCGTAAATCGGTTTAGATATCCAGTGTTCAACAACATGCTGATTTTGTATCATAAGGTCAGCTTTGCCTGAATTTATTGCGTCAAAGCAAGCAGTGATGGAGGGATAGTCAACCAGTTTGAAATTCGGGTAAGATTCGCTTAGGACTTTTTTAAGAGTTTGTGAGCCTGTGGATACGGCAATCGACAGGTTGGCGTCATATCTGAAATCCAGACCGTCACGAGCAACTACGACCTTACGGCTGGACAGGTAAGGATTGCTTATTAGTATACCCTTAGCCTTTTGATTTTCTTTGTTGTATTCAACGCTTGATACAAGGTCAAAGCCGCCGTTTAAAAGGTAATCGTAGGTAACATCATTAGTTGGAAGCGGTACATATTCAAACTTTAACCCGCACAGTTCGCTCACATGGTCGAATATGTAACGGGAAATACCTGCAAGTTCTCCGTTTTTATCGGAGAAAGAAACGGGTATACGATCCTGAACATAGCCTATCTTGAGTGACTCATGGGAAGATATATATTTTTCCTCCTCAGCAGTAAGCGATAATACACTCTGCTTACTTTCTGCCTGAACTTTCGGAACTGCCGCATAAAACAATAATATAAAAACAACGACAAAAATAGGCAGATTCCATAATAATTTGCGCATCATGTTCACTCCTCCTTATGGGGTAATCTTTTAATAGCTAAAATTAATTTTTTATCAGAAAGCAACTCCCTGCTTTTTTGCTTCTTTAATGCGGTAATCGTCCATAAGGCTTACACAGCCTGCAACATCTGTTTTTTTGTTAAACAGGCGGTCAAAGGCTGCGGAAACGTCGTCTGCGCTATAGCCGATTATCTTAGATGCAGCGGTGGATACACGTTCATTTTTTGCAATGGACGCGCCGGCGTTTGTTACCATAGATGATTGGATATTGGTAGTCTGTCCTTTAAAACAGCTCACGGTGGAAATTCCGTCAAACGCAATATTATAGTTTTCCGAAGAAGCGCAGAAAGACAGAAATTCCAATGCCATATCCAGCTTTTTGCTGTTTTTATTAACCATCATCATATTCAAATTGCCGCCCTCATAAGTACCGCTGTCTGCGGTATTCATAAACGCAGGCATTAGGGCAAAATCGTCAACGGTATATTTATTTCCCTTCTCAAAATCAGTATAAAACCAAGTATCCCATATAAATGTCATAACTGCTTTGCCTGAACCCATGATCATACTGATATCCGACCAGCCGTTTTCTAAATAATCTGATCCGAACCAACCTTTGTCGGCAGCGTCTGATACCCACTGAACCATATTTGTTACGGCAGGTATATCAGAGTAGTTTACTTCATTTTTGTTCAGCTTTTCAAGCAATGACGGATCGTCTGCAAAGATGGGATCCAAACCGAATTGAAACATCCAAGTGCAGCCGTCTGCGGGCCAGCATATAGGCGTATAACCAATATCTGCAAGAACCTGACACAGAACGTCAAATTCTGCTTGTGTGGAAGCCGGTTTAAGCCCCAGACTGTCCAACAATGTTTTATTGTAAAAACAACCTGAAACAGAGCTTTCCCAAAATGGCAGACCAAGAAGATTTCCTTCCTTATCCTGACAATAAGCTTTGGAGCTGTTTGTAAGGTCAGCGACCCAGTTCTCATTATTAAGATAATAGAAATTATCAGAAACATCAAAGCGGTTTAAATCTGCATTGTTAAAATGCATGAATATATCAGGGGCGTCTCCGTCCGCAAATTTTTTAGAAGCGTCCACTTCAAATTCGGAGTCGTCAAATTCTATAATTTCAAGTTTGTTACCGGTAGCAGTTTCGTACTGTTCAAAAATACTTGTCATATAGCTTTTTTCCATATCACTTTTCCTGCCCATAATTGTCAAAGAATTTTTGTCTTGTGATTTATTATGATTTCCGTTGCAGGACGTGAGGAAAAGCGCAGATGTAAGCGTTAACAGTAAGATAAAACACCTTTTTTTCATATTCTGTTTCCTCCTTTTTTACTATGACTCGTTCTTGTTATCACTGATAAGACGTCCCACCAGTTCTCTAACAGCGTCCATATCAATCGGTTTTCCAAGATGTCCATTCATACCTGAGTCCAGCGCATTACGCACATCTTCTGCAAAGGTGTTAGCCGTCATAGCAACAATAGGTATAGTTGATGCTTCAGGGTGGTCGGAAGCACGAATCTGCTTTGTTGCATCATAGCCGTTTAACACAGGCATTTGTACGTCCATCAGTATTATATCGTAGTAACCTGGTTCAGATTTTTTGAACATATCTACAGCTTCCTGACCATTCACTGCTAATTCGCATTTTGCACCTTCCATAGAAAGCATCTCTGTCAATATCTCTGCGTTCAGTTCATTGTCCTCCGCTATAAGGAACAGCTTTCCGTCCATAACGCTCTCTGATGCTTCATTGACGTTGTCTTTTTGCTCGGTGTAATCTGAAAACAGAGGTTTTATCGTTTGCCATAAGGTAGATACAAAGAAAGGCTTTGGCATAAAAGCGTTTATCCCTGCCTGACGTGCCTCCGTTTCAATTTCGCTCCAATCATAAGATGTAAGTACAAGAATAGGGACATTCTCTCCCACCTGTTCACGAATCCTGCGGGCAGTTTCTACGCCGTCTAAGCCGGGCATCTTCCAATCCAGTAATATCACATGGAAATCATCACCGTTTCGGTGTGCCCGAATTGCCGTCTCCACAGCGGCTGAGCCGTCTGTCACGTATGATACGTCTACACCTGTGTCACGCATCATTTCTTTGATATTTAGACAAACATCTTCCTCGTCGTCTGCAACAAGCATACGTGTAATCTTTTGACGGTACCAAGAATCCGATTCTTCTTTTTCCGGAAGTGTAAAAGACAGCTCTACAGTAAATGTACTGCCTTCTCCCAGACGGCTTTCAACTTGAATTATACCTCCCATCAAGTCTACCAGATTCTTAGTGATAGCCATGCCAAGTCCTGTTCCCTGAATTTTATTGGTGAGCGAGCTGACTTCTCTGCTGAACGGCGCAAAGATCTGCTCTTGAAATTCCTTGCTCATTCCGATACCGTTGTCTTTAACGGTAAACCTCAGCTTAACATACTGATGATGCGGAGCCGTTGGAAGTTCGCTTACTAAAAATTCAATACGTCCGCCGTTCGGTGTATATTTAATAGCATTGGAAAGCAGATTTATAAGAATTTGATTAAGACGCAGCTTATCTCCTATCATCTGCTCAGGCGGCGCTCCCTGAACGTGAATTGTAAAACTCTGATTTTTGGCTTTAGCCTGCGGCATAAGTATTATATTCAGCTCTTCTAAAAGCTCCGGCAGGCTGAAACGATCTACATTCAAAGACGTTTTACCGCTTTCGATTTTACTCATATCCAGAACATCATTTATAAGACTGAGCAGATGATGACTGGATGCCATAATTTTGTGAGTGTATTCCCGTACCTTTTCAGTATTATCAGCATCCTTATCAAGAAGAACCGAGAATCCTACAATGGCATTCATCGGGGTACGGATATCATGTGACATATTAGAAAGGAAATTGCTTTTAGCATCGTTGGCGCTTTTAGCCGCAGTCAGCGCCTCTTGAAGCTTTTGATTCATTTGCTGTTCCTGTGTGCGGTCGGACATTACAACGATATATTTCTTAAACCCCTGAATACTCATATGATATATTGTCATTCTGTACCAACGGCGTTCGCCGGTGGTTTGGTGCATATATTCACATTCCCAAAAGCGATTTTCGTTAAGCGGAATACTTTCAAGTTCATTTGCCGGAATAACAACGTTAAAGTTTATTGCACATTTTTCCATTACTCTGATATTTTCCCGTGCTTCCTTTACTTTTATACCCAGCAGACGCTCTAAATTAGGACTGATATAGTCAACGCTTTTGTTTTCAGAGTCGAGCATTATAAATATGTCGTCAACACTGTTGGACAGCACATCAAACATTTGCTCTCTGTACTGAAGTTCTATTTGGTTTTTGCGTGACTGTTTGTGGCTTCGCAAAGCAATCAGGGCAATAACTGATACGCTTACCAGCAAAAAAATTACAAACAAAACATTCATAGTGGCTTTTTGAACAGACAGAAAACCTGCGCTTACTGCGCTCTGCGGAACTGCGCTTAGCAGAAAATAATCCAAATAGCCCACAGGCTGGTACAAAATACAGTGACTGACTCCGCCTATTTCGCATTGCAACAGACCGGAGTTTCCGCTTATCCAGTCGTTATTGAGCTTTTTAAGACTTTCTTCGTCTAAATCGGAAGCGGCTCTAAGATAGGTAAGATAATTGCCGAATATATTGCCGCCTTCTTGAGTGGAGAGCAAAACATTTCCGTCGTTGTGAATCACGAAGCATTTGGCTTCACCTGAAAAGGCGTCAACATTCAAAGAATTTGCCATGTCTTTATTTGTATAACTGATGGCGATAGCGTCATAGTCAAAGCCTTTGTATTTTCCATGCTGTACCGGTACGGCAAAAACAGTGATCTCTTGACCGGATGCCAATGTTTCTCCCGCCATAATAGGCTCTTTTCGCTGTGCAAGACTATCCCATGCTCCTTCTAATACCATGTTGACCTTAGTTCCGTTCTGTGTTATGCAGGTCTTATTATTTGATATATAATAAAAGTCTGAGAAACCCCAGTAGTCCTGTTCTTTTGCAATAAAATCAGAAACTTCATCTTTATTAGAGCTTTTTAAATTATTGTCCCAGCTTTTGAGAAGTCCCCAGTTTCTCTCGACAAAGGCACCAAATGATCGATTTACCTGTCCGTAGATCTCTCCCAGATGGTCTGTACTATCTTTATATATTTTTTCAGAAATAAAATTAAAATAGAAGATACCTATTATAATGGCAACAACGCCTACTATACATATCGTAAATAACGGCAATAATTTTCCAAACCATTTTTTTATGGTTACGCCTTTGTTCCTTGACATTAACGAACACCTTCTTTTAAAGATGATTAATCTACTTCATTTTACCATACAGAAATAGATAAGTCAATTAATGCTTTTTGTTTTACATTTCTGTCAAGGCGATATTAGTGTAAATGGTGTGTTGACATCTTTTTTTCTTTGTGGTAAAATTTACGAAGTAAAAATGTTCAAGAATAGTTTTCATATGAAGGGAGGAACGCTCCAAAGGGAGCGAAATATATATGTCAGGACATTCAAAATGGAGTAATATTAAGAGAAAAAAAGAGGGCAACGATGCGGCAAAGGCTAAGATTTTCACTAAAATAGGTAGGGAAATGATGGTCTGTGTTAAAGAGGGCGGACCTGACCCTGCTAACAATTCAAAGCTTCGTGATTTGATTCAGAAGGCAAAGAGCAACAACGTGCCTAATGACAATATTGAAAGAATGATCAAAAAGGCTGCCGGAGAGGGCGACAAGAATAACTACGAAACAATGGTCTATGAGGGCTACGGCCCGAACGGCGTTGCGGTTATTGTTGAGTGTCTGACAGATAACAAGAACCGTACGGCAGGGGATATAAGACACTACTTTGACAAGTTCGGAGGAAATCTCGGAACGTCCGGCTGCGTATCCTTTATGTTTGAACAAAAGGGAATAGTTGTGCTTGAGAATAACGGCGCGGACGAGGACAAGATAATGGAGGATTGTCTGGAGTCGGGAGCGTCAGATTTCAGCATAGAGGACGATATTATTGAAATTACCTGCGAGCCTAACGAGGTTTCGGACGTTAACCACGCAATGACTGACTTGGGGTATAAGGTTCTCTCTGCTGAGGCAGAGCAGATTCCGTCAAACCGTGTTTCGCTGACCGATGAGGAGGCAGTTAAGAAAATGAATCTGCTTTTGGAAGCTTTAGAGGACAATGATGACGTTCAGGAGGTTTACCATAACTGGGATATGCCTGCTGAATAATTATAGGTTATAAAGCCCTGCCTTGTTAAGAAAATGAAGGTTGGGCTGTTTGTTTTCTGCAAATTGATGTTAAATTCGGCTGAAAATATAAGTTTTTTATAAAAATACGAATAATTCGGCAATAGATATTGCATTTTTTAATAAATAAGTATATAATAGTTACGATATATATTTTTTGGAAAGAGGTATTATAAAATGTTAGACATTAGATATGAGCTTTCAAGTAAGCTAAAAGACAAACCTAAAGACGAATCAAAGCTAGGATTCGGAAATATCTTTACAGACCATATGTTTATTATGAATTATGATACAGGTAAGGGCTGGCATGACGCCAGAATCGTACCTTACGGAGATATTTCTCTTTCACCTGCCGCAATGTGTCTGCACTACGGTCAGGAGATTTTTGAGGGGTTAAAGGCTTACAGAACAAAGGACGGTTCTATTCAGCTTTTCAGACCAGATGAAAACTTCAAGAGAATGAATGTTTCTAACGAGAGAATGGTTATTCCTAAAATCAATGAGCAGGATTGCCTTGACGGTCTTATGGCTCTGTTGAAGGTTGAAAAGGACTGGGTTCCTCATACAGAGGGTGCGTCATTATATATAAGACCGTTTATCATTTCTACCGACCCTTATGTAGGCGTTCGTCCTGCCGATCACTATATGTTTATGATAATCCTGTCTCCGTCGGGAGCTTATTACTCAACAGGTCTTAACCCTGTTAAAATATATGTTGAGAGCAGATATGTAAGAGCTGTAAGAGGCGGTACGGGCTTTGCCAAGACTGCCGCTAACTACGCTATTTCTCTTAAAGGACAGGACGAGGCCCACAAGCAGGATTATGAGCAGGTTCTATGGCTCGACGGCGTAGAGCAAAAGTATGTTGAAGAAGTAGGCTCGATGAACATTTTCTTCGTTATCGACGGCAAAATAGTTACTCCTGCACTTACAGGCTCTGTTCTTCCGGGAATTACAAGAAAGTCTGCAATAGAAGTTTGCAAGAAACGTGGTTACGAGGTTGAGGAGAGAAGAATTTCTATTGAGGAAGTTGCAAAGGCTTATGATGAGGGCAAGCTGGACGAGGTATTCGGTACAGGAACGGCTGCTGTTATTTCTCCTGTAGGTCACCTTAAATGGAACGATAAGATTATGACGATAAATGATAATAAAATCGGTCCTGTATCTCAGATGCTTTACGATACAATGACAGGAATCCAATGGGGAACTATTTCTGACGAGTTCGGCTGGATCGTCCCTGTTGATGTTGAATAGTATAATAATATTAAAATAGCGGGCAGTGTTTGCCCGCTTTTTTGTTAAAATAAAAAGCTAAGCGCTTGTGTAGCTTAGCTTTATTGATGTACTTATTTTTTATTAATTATAATCCTTACTATAACAGTTATTATAAAGATTAATAAAAATGTACTTATTGATGTGTTAATAGCAGTTGGTATATCTATTACAAACATATTAATTCTCCTTTGTATATATCTATCTTCATTTTATATTTGAATAATTAATTTATTACTTTTTAATATTGAGTATAAATGCATATTCATATGTTTTATCAGAATCTTTTAATACAATTCTCAAAATTAATATCTTGATTTGCAGCTTTATCAATCAAATCATCTGTATTCACATCAACCTGCTGCAATTCAATTTTCTTGTCGCCTAAATACGCAGAAACTTGAGAACTGTCCTTCGTAGATTTTTGAGTAGAACATCCCGTTAGTAATAAAACTAACATACATATTATAAAAGAAAGTTTTTTCATAATGATATCCTAATTTACTTTTTGTTTTTAACAGGTAAAGCAATAAGTATAACAGTTGCTAACCAATATAAAGCATAAATAATATATGCTGTAATGTTGTGCCAAAACCAACTGAATAAAGGCAGTGAAACTGCAAATAAAATAAATACAACAGCTATTATTGCCATAACTATACCAATTCCTCTAGCGGTTTTCAAATTAGGTGAAACAAGTAAGGATATTGTAATTACTTCATAAGCAATGTAAATAATATACATTACCTCAAGGCTCCAAGACCAACTCAATTCCGGATGTTGAAGTGCAATTAAAACAAACACAACTGCAATAATTGCCATAATAATGCCTGCTATTCTGGTTTTCTTCAACCTAAGTCAACTCCTCTCACTGATTATCAATGTAAGCGCTTTTAACAGCTTCAATTTCGCTTTCTCCTGATTGTATGTTTGAGGCGTTTTCTTCCAGTATGTCGCTAGGAGGAATGATAATATTTATAGCCTGTTTATGATTAACAATGTTCATCTCTGTATATGAACCGCCGTTTTCGCCGTCTATTGTCCACGCAACCATTTTATCAGATGTTATTTTGAGATTGGCAGTTTTGAATTTCAAGAAATATTTCGGATTAAGCTGAGCCTTTTGTGAACCGGCGGCAGGAAGATTTGTTATAAGCGACGTCCATTCTATTGGGTTGTTCGGCTTCTTAACAAGCGTTACCTCAAAAAGTCCGTCGTCGAAAAGAACGCCCTCTTTTTTGAGATTTAGAATGCCCCCGACAGATGTGGTGTTTGTAACCATACCAAGAATAAAGGTGTCCTCGATTATGTTACCATCGTATTCGATTTTTAAATCGTATGCCTGTATTTTACCGAGACTTTTAGCTCCCTCAAGAACATAAGCCAAATGCCCAAGAATGTTTTTAGATGTTTGGGGAGTTTCATAAGAAACTGCTGTGAATACACCAAACGCAGCAATGTAACAAAAATGCTTGTCATTAAGAGAGCCTACATCGTAAGCAAACGGTGTGCCGTGTATAACATTCTCTGCGGCTCTGACCATATTTTTCGGAATCTTCAGGCTGTTTGCAAAGTCGTTTGTTGTTCCTGCGGGTATGTAACCAAGATTAGGACGGTTTTCACAATTCATAAGACCCGTTATAGATTCAGACAATGTACCGTCGCCGCCGGAGCATACTATAAGGTCATATCCCTCGTTATTGCTTTTCTCTATTACCTTTAGAGCGTCGCATTTTTTTTGTGTGGGATATGCTGTGACAAAGTAATTGTCCTTTGTAAAAAGGTCAATGATATCCGAAAGACTGGACTTTAGCAAGCCTTTGCCTGCGTTTGGATTATAAACAAAAAGTAATTTCTTTTTCACGATAATTTCCTTCCTGTCAATTATACTCAATTCAGTAATATTTTATCTTATATTTGTAAAAAAGTCAAATTTGAAACTCGCTTCTTTACAAAAAGACGGTTTTGTGTTATCATTTTTCGGTAAGACTGATCTAATATAACCTTAGAAAGGACATTCATCGTATGGATTTAGATAATTTTGACGGGTATATTTTCGATTTGGACGGAACGCTTATTGATTCGTCAAACGCATGGCACAGAGTAGATAATATTTTTCTTTCGTCATACGGTTTGGAAACGCCGGAAGATTATGATAGGGAAATAGCAGGAATGGGCTTTGAATTGGCGGCGGAATATACTATAAACAGATTTAAGTTGAATCGCACGGTGAATGAAGTCATAAATGAGTGGAATAATATTGTAAGAGATATATTTGCAACTGAGATTTCTTTGTTTGAGGGTGCGGAGGAGTATTTAAGATATTTAAAAAGCAAAGGAAAGAAGCTGAGCGTGGCGACTGTAAACAATCTGGAGCTAACAATACCTGTTTTGGAAAATAACAATGTTCTTGATTTGTTTGATGATATTACTACAGCTTCAGAGGTGGCACGTCCTAAAGGATTCCCCGATATTTATTTGAAAGCTGCTGAAAAGCTTGGACTTTTGGTGCCAAAATGCGTTGTTTTCGAGGATATTTTACAGGGGATAGAGGGAGCAAAAAAGGGCGGTTTTAAAACGGTTGCCGTTTTATGCAAAAAGAATATTCATTACCGTGATGAGATGATTTCGCTTTGCGATAGGTATATAACAAGCTACAATGAGCTTATATAAAATGATTGGAGAATAATATGAAAGAAATTTTGATAGGTAAAGAGTTCAAGGTCGAGCGTATGGTTGATGAAACTATGCTGGCGTCAACGGTAGGAAGCGGCAAAGCAAATGTTCTGTCAACCCCTATGCTTATAGCCTTGATGGAAAACGCCGCACTTTGCTGTCTTGATGAATTTTTAGAGAGCGACAATGACGAAACCTCCGTCGGAACGATGATTTCTGTTTCTCATACGTCTGCAACGCCCTTAAATATGCGGATTTATGCTGTTGCTAAAATTGTCAGGGCGGACGGCAGAAAAATAGACTTTGATATTAATGCCTTTGATGAATGCGGTCCTATCGGTAAAGCTGAGCACACAAGGATGGTTGTGTACGGCAAAAGATTTCAAGAAAAGTGTAATGAGAAATTAAAAGCATAATATAAAAACGGTGCTAAGCAAGTCAGTCGATTTGCCTAGCACCGTTTCTATTATTTAATGTTTTCTACAGGTTTGTTTTATTTTCCTCATTTGCAAAGGTAATATGAATGTAAATTGAGCCGTCAATGTATTTTGCGGTAATGCTTCCGTTCATTTGTTCTGTAAGAGCCTTTGCAATTGACAGCCCCAGACCTGTTGACTTTTTCGCCGTTTCTACTGTATAGAAACGGTCAAACAGCCTGCCTGTTTGTACTTCATCAAGAGAGGAAGCCTTGTTTGAAAATACTATTTCACCGCTTTCAAGCAGTGTGATATTTAAATCGCCGTCGCTGTATTTTATCGCATTGCTGATAACGTTACCGAAAATTCTAGACAATGCGTTTTTGTTAAGGTTTTGTTCTATTTTGACGTCGGGAATGGATATTTTCGGAGTGATATTTTGCTCTTTAAGCGACGCGTAGTATGCCGATATGCTTTCCTCTAAAACGCTGTTGAGAGCTACGTTTTCATATGATGTGTTATCTGATACCGATATAAATACAGAGTATCTGAAAAGCTCTTCGGTAAGCTGTTTAAGAATTTCTGTTCGGTTTCTGATTATTTCAAGATAACGTGTAACTTCTTCTGATTTTTCCGTCTGCTCGAGCAAATCAAGATAACCGCATATCGCAGTCAGGGGAGTTCTTAAATCGTGCGAGATGTTAGTAACCGCTTCTTTAAGTTCATAATCTCCATGTTGGTAATGTAATCGTTCTTTTCTAAGCTCTCTAAGCTGTAAGTTAATGCTTTCTGCAAGGCTTTTCATATGTTTATTATGGCTTGATATGTCAATAAGGGTATTTGTATCAGTTTTTAGTTTTTCTGATATTGCTGTTTTAATTTCTTTAGCTGATTTTTGTAACAGATGTATTTTTATCGTTAGTAAAATTACAACCGCAATAAGGATAAATGTTGTTACCCATAAATATACTTCCATAATAAATCTCCGTTTCTTGCAGATGAGGTTTTATAGAACTGCTATCTTATGTTTTTCTTTCTGAATACAAATATTCCAATTCCTGTAGTTACAATGGTGATTCCCAGTGAATATAGCGGCATTTTATACGGCTCGTCTGCTATTTTATAACGATACTGTATTGCTTGACCCATAGGCAGAAAATCAATTAAAAATTCATAAATGTCAAGCTTTACGCCTTTGATAATAAATTTATCCGGCGGCGAGGAACCGTCATCGCTGTATTCAATATCGTTTTCAACAGAGTAATTTGTATGTGTGTATTCAGGGTAAGTTTCTACATTAAGCTGCAATGAATCAATAACAGCGGAGGATATGATGATAAGAGCAAATGCCAATATTACATTAATAACAGCTATCAATGCTTTATTTTGGATAAGCATACCTATAAGCGTAAAGATTGCACAAAATGAAATTATCATCATAAATGTTCCAAAAAGATACTCAGCAATTATACTTGCATCACTCTGAAAAACACCGATAAGGGGAATTCCGAATGCACATATTGCTGCAATATAGAAAAGACATATTACAACTGCGGCAGCAATATTTACAATTAGGTTTGAAAAATATATTGTACTTCTAGTTCTTCCTATAATCAGCTTGTTTCGCATTGTGCGGTCACTGTATTCAGTACCCAAAAACAAACTGATAAATACAGAACATATAATTCCGATTAATGGTGCGTAAGTGAAAAATATATCATCAAGACAGGCTTTGTATTCAAAGGCTTTAGCATCATAATATGTGCTTACAGATAGGAAAACTCCAAAACCAAACATAATGATTGCACACAGCCAAAAGATTTTGCTTTTTTTAAGACGTGCAAAATTTGCAAATAATAACTTGTTCATCTGATGTTACCTCCTGTTTTGACCCAATAATCACTTAAAATCTCTGCGCCGAAACAGGGCATACCCCGCCGCTATAATTACAATTGTGAGAATCGGCATATATACAAGATCAACGCTTAATGCTTTATTATCAGCCTTTGTTATAGAGAACTTTGCATAAGGATCTTCTTCATATGTTAATCCGTTATTTCTGTACTCATCATTATAGCCGAAGCAGTTATATGTTCGCATTACGCTATCTTCTATATAAGATATTGGCATAATGCGATAGGTTACCTTTAATACAGAGCGTTTCCAGCCGCCAACATAATTAGGATTTATAACCTTACGCTCTGTTCCGGGTATTTCTATTTCTTCTTCTATATATTCGCCGTATTCATCAACCGTTTCTTTGGTCTCAGTATCATATACAATATTATATTTTTCATTAGACAGTGAATAATCAATATCATTTGAAACAAATGTTATACCAAAAATCAATAAAATATTTATCACGGCAATAATAGCTCTGTGAGGAATAAGACAGCTTATTGTCACAAAAATTGCAGTAAATGCCATATTGGAAAGCAGACAGCCAATGAAAATCCTAATCAGTACGTTTGCAGGGATATTTGAGAAGATATATCCGTTAAAAGCTACAAAGATACCAGAGAAAATCAAAAATAGAAATATACAGTTTATCTCACTCAAAATCAGTTCGGAAAGAAAGATAGTACCTTTTGTATGACCGCAGATCATCTTGTTGCGAAAAACACCCTCGTCAAACTCCCGACCCACAAGCCAGGTAAAAAGAATTGCCAGTACAATAAATTCAGCAAGAAAATAAACATCGTCAATATAATTATTTCTTGTCCAATATCCGAAATCGACAGCGATTGCAGCTGTTGCTATAACTGCTAGCCAGAATATTATACTTTTTAAATAACGGCGAATGCCTGCATAAAGAAGTTTACTCATTACGCTCACCTCCGACCATATTGATAAAATATGTTTCGAGGTTTTCGTTTTGCTCGTGAGAGGAAATAAGCTCGCAATGCTCATTGTTGAGTGCAAGAACAAGCTGGGACAGGACAATCTCGCCGTATATATTAGCGGTTGTATCTGAAATGATTTCATACTCGACGTTCATTTTGTCAAGTACAAGAGCGAGTGCTTTTGTATTGCTTACTTCTACCTGTATAGACTTTCGGAAGGACGCTTCAAGTTCCTTAGCACTTATTTCTTTGACCATATGTCCGTTGTCGATAAAGCCGTAATGTGTGGCGATTCGTGAAAGCTCGTCAAGTATATGGCTGGAAATTAGCACAGTTATTTGCCTTTTGCGGTTGAGCTCTAAAATAAGCTCCCTAATTTCAATAATACCCTGCGGATCAAGTCCGTTTACGGGCTCGTCCAGAACTAAAAAATCAGGATCACCTATAAGTGCAACGGCTATGCCTAAACGCTGTTTCATTCCCAGAGAGAAGTGTCTTGCGTGTTTTCTGCCTGTGTTTTCAAGCCCTACGAGCCTTAGAATTTCCGGTATTTCATCAAAAGACGGCAAGCCTAGAATAAGACATTGCTGTTTTAGATTATCCTCCGCTGACATATCCAAATAAATAGACGGCGTTTCTACGACCGCTCCCATTCTCCGTCGGGATCTAACTATACCCTTTTCTTTGTAGTCTTTTCCGTAGAGAGAATATGTGCCGCTGGTCGGCTCCTGAAGTCCGCATATCAGTCGGATAAGCGTGGTTTTTCCGGCGCCGTTTTTACCTACAAAGCCGTAAATTGCTCCCTTTGGTACGTTCATTGAAAGTTCGTCTAACGCTTTAAAGCGTCGGTAGCTTTTGCTAAGAGAATTAGTTTGTAAAACATACTCCATAATTTTGCCTCCTTTAATTAATTTGTTGATTAAAGTTTATCAGCAAAAGGTTAAGAAAGCGGTAAAGAAAAGAGTTAAGATACAGTAAAGATTTGAACTTGTTAATCCTCTTTCATTTTAAAGCCAATGCCCCATACTGCTTCTATGTAATCCTTGCCGTTAATTTCACGCAGCTTTCTTCGTAAATTGCTTATATGAACCTTCAAAGAGCTTTCCATACAGTCTGGGGTATCCACGCTTATACGGTCGAGAATAGCTGATTTTGTTATTACCTGAGAGGGACTTTGCATAAGAAGCTTTAATATAGCAAATTCAGTTTTTGTGAGTTTTACCAGCTTTTCCGATACAGTTACAGTATGCTGTGAGTTGTCCAAACTCAGATCCTTAAAATTAAGGACATTTTCATTTTCTTTTGCAGAATTGTTTCTGAGTGCAACTGCAATTCTTGCAAGAAGTTCCTTAGTGTCAAACGGCTTTGTGATATAATCGACTGCACCGCCCATAAGCAGTTTTACCTTATCGTTTACATCTATCTTGGCGCTCACCACAATAACAGGTGTGTCCTTGATTTGCGGAAGTACTTCCTCTCCATTTAAGCCGGGAAGCATAAGGTCAAGAAGTACAAGATCGGGCTTATGTGAGGAAAGAAACAACAGAGCTTCCGTGCCGGAGTATGCACGGGAAATTTTATAGCCCTCTTTTGAAAGCGTTTCCTCAAGCATATTGCCTATGTGAACGTCATCGTCTATAATCATTATGTTTTTCATTTTATCACCTGTGTTTAAATTTTTACCGGCTAAAACAAAACTGACACCGAAATCTGCGATGTCAGTTTTTGATAATACTTATTTCACCGTTTTGACCTTTGACCATTTACCATAATACTTCTTTGAACCGACTTTAATATACGATCTGATTTTTATAAAATACTGTTTTTTTGACTTTAAACCTTTGATACTGGTTTTAGAAGTATTTTTATTAATATTAACAGTTTTTTTGTCTTGAGAAAGACCTCTGTTTGTACCCAGTTTTATTTGATAACCAGATACCTTATATGCTTTTTGCCATTTAACAGCAGTTGTTTGTCCGTTGTTCTTGGCATTTAATCCGGAAACCGAACTTGATTTAATATCTTTTTTATTTGTGTATGCGCATATTGACGCACCGCTGATTAACTTTAACAGATTCCACGTTGCGGTCTTTTTGTCTTTTGAAAGCTTTCCGTTTGTGTAAACTATTTTTTGAGGAAATGTAATGCTGAATGTAAGTTTTACCATATCTTGCATTGCTTTCATATCGCTTTTTGAAATGTTCATAGATTCGTTTAGTATTTCGTCTGTAGAAGAGTCAAACGCTCCTAATTCAGCTACAAACTTTTTCCTTGTAATAGTACCTGAATTGAAAATACCTATATCACCGCTAATTAATTCTTTTTTTAATTTTTTAATGCTGGAGAAAGGCTCGCTTATATTAAAACATTTATATGTTTCACCTTTTATTGTTTCCTCATATTCTTTAACTGTTGCATTAGGTGATTCCTGCTTTAATTCACTAGACAGCTCATTGCCTTCCATACCCATTTGATTTTCATAATACTCTTTTTGAATCTTAATAACTCCGTTTAGTGTTACAGAACCGTTTGAATTTATCGTTACGTTTATCTTTTCCTGCATACAGCCTGCTAATGCGGTCACAGCCATCATTGCCGACAATAAAACTGCAAATATTCTTTTTTTCATATACATTCTCCTTTAAGTTGAATATTTAAGTTATTATATAATTAATTTTTGCTTTTGTCAAATAATTATAACGGCATTTTTTGTTATATCAAGTTATGTAAAATAAATAACTGACACCGCAGCATGCGATGCCAGTTAAACGTTTGCTCATAATTTAAAGTTTATTTGAAATAAGCTCTAAGGTATCTCTTGCGATAAGAAGCTCCTCATTGGTCGGAACTACCCAAACCTGAACCTTTGATTTAGGCGTTGAAAGTCTTGTAAGTACACCCCTTTTAGCGTTTGCTTCAGGGTCGATTTCAATGCCGAAGTATTCCATATTCTCGCATACCTTTGCTCTTACGTCAGTAGCATTCTCGCCGATGCCGCCTGTGAAAATGATAGCGTCAAGACCGTTCATAACAGCGGCATATGAGCCGATGTATTTCTTTATCTGATATACGAGCATTTCACTTGCAAGCTGCGCTCTTTTGTCACCTTTTTCAGCTGCTGCGGTAATGTCTCTGTTGTCGGATGATATGCCCGAAACACCGAGAAATCCTGACTTTTTATTCATATAGTCGCTCATCTCGCTTGGCGTAAAACCGTGCTTATCCTGTACAAATGTCACAGCAGAAGGGTCGACGCTTCCGGTCCTTGTTCCCATAAGAACGCCGTCAAGGGGAGTGAAGCCCATTGACGTGTCGACTGATTTTCCTCCGTCAACCGCTGTTATGGACGAGCCGTTGCCTAAGTGGCAGGAAACTATTTTTAAGTCTCTGATGTCAGTGTCCATCGCTTTTGCAAGAGCCGCTGTGACAAATCTGTGAGATGTTCCGTGAAAGCCGTATTTTCTTACTGAATAGTTTTTATAGTCCTCATATGGCAGTCCGAACATATATGCCTTTGGAGGCATTGTCTGATGAAAAGCAGTGTCAAACACAACAACCTGAGGCACACCTTCTGGTATTACCTTTTTGCAGGCTCTGAGAGCTAATGCGTGTGGGTGGTTGTGTACGGGCGCAAGCTCTGCCAGCGAGTCGATCTTATCAATTACTTCATCTGTTGCAATGCAGGTTTTATTGAAAATCTCTGCTCCCTGTACTATTCTGTGTCCAACAGCCGAGATCTCAGCCATAGAACTAATAACAGATGCATCACCGCTTGTCAAAACTTCGACTAACTTTTCAAAAGCCTCTGTGTGTGTGGGGAAATCGCAGTCTTCATCAATAGTTCTGCCGTCGAAGGTTTTATGAGATACATGACCGCCTATACCAATGCGGTCGCAGTTTCCCTTTGCAATTACCTTTTCATTTTCCATATCAAGAAGCTGATACTTCAGCGATGAGCTTCCTGCGTTTACTACTAGAATCTTCATAATTCGTTCTCCTTTGATATATTAAATATTTTGTGTACTTGACTTATACCATTACTATATAATATAATATATTTATCGAAATTTCAAGGTTTTGGCAGGCTTTTTAGTAAATTTTTTAACCCTTTTCTGTCAAGACAAGCATAATACCAATATTTACTTTTCATAGTATAGACTTTATACTAAGAGGAATAGATAATGATTACTTCAATTATTTGTGAATACAATCCTTTTCACAACGGGCATAAATACCTAATTGAAAAGGCAAGGGAAAAAGGTGCTGCTCATATAGTTTCAATTATGAGCGGAGATGCGGTTCAGCGCGGAGATGTTGCGATTTACTCTAAGCATTTCAGAGCAAAACAGGCAATACTTAACGGCGCTGATTTGGTTGTTGAACTTCCTGCGCCGTTTTGTATTTCCTCTGCTGAGGGCTTTGCAAAAAGTGGAGTATATATTGCAAACGCTTTAGGAAGCGACTGTCTATGCTTCGGCTGTGAGAATGATGATTTAGATGTTCTCACTAAAGCGGCGGAACTTTCAAGCAGGCTTTCACAATATGGCGAAAAAAGCAGTGAATCTGAGCAGTTAAAAAGGTTTCTAAAAGAGGGTAACTCCTATCCTGCTGCGCTATCCAAAACGGCTGAGGCATTTGCCGGCGGAGAGGTTGCAGAGGTTTTTAACAGTCCGAATAACACTTTGGCAGTTGAGTATCTGAAAGCTTTAAAGAAAACAGAAATAGAACCTATGCCTATACTCAGAAAGGGAGCGGGGCATAACGATGATTATATTCACGGAGATTATGCAAGCGCTTCAAAAATAAGAGAGCTTTTAAAAAGCGGAACACTTGATAGGGGTCTGCTTCCGTATAAGGGAAACCACGCAGATATCAGGGATATAAGAAATATGCAAAAAGGAATTTTGTTCAGCCTTATAAAAATGGGTAAGAAGCATTTAAGAGAAGTTCCCGATTGCAGCGGAGATTTGGCTGACAGAATTGCAAAGGCGCTGAAAACTTCGCAGAGCTACGACGATCTGCTGGTTAATATAAAGACAAAGGCATTTACTTTAGCACGTATCAGGCGGGTCATTATGTATGCTGTTTTGGGGATAAAAAGCAGTGATTTTAAGCTTAAGCCGTATGCCAGAGTTTTGGCGTTCAACGACAGGGGGACAGAGGTTATATCAATGGCAAAGAAATTGGGCAGGATTGATATTTCAACGTCGCTGAAAGAGTTGGAGCATAAGAATGGTAATAACAAAAGACTTGCTGAGTTAGACGCTCGTACAAGTGATTTTGCAAAGATGTGCCAGAGTGTTGCAAGCAATGAGCCTAATGAATATTCGGTTAAAGTAGAAAAGATTAATATTTGACGGAGGATAATATTATGAAGTACAGAGAAATTGATTACGATTATTTCGGCAGATGTTTAGAGCTTGAGAATGATAAGTGCACAATGCTTATTATGATTGAAAAAGGACCGAGAGTTATTTCTTTTAAGCTTAATGGAAAAGAAAATATAATGTGCGAGGACAAAAGCGAGCAGACTATAATGACCGGCGGTAAGTTTGCCGATATGTTCGGAGACGATAAGAAGTGGTTTATCTATGGAGGTCATAGACTTTGGGTGTCTCCAGAGCATGACCCTAAAAGCTACTATCCTGACAATGAAAAGGTTAGCTATGTAATTGAAGGCAATAAGGTTACTTTAACGCCTCCGCCACAGATTGAAACTGATATGCAGTTTTATCTTGAGATTGAGTTATCGGAGAAAGACGCCGCTGCCACTGTCACTCACAGAATCAAGAACATAGGTAAAACAAGTATGAAAATAGCTCCTTGGGCAATGACTGTTGTTGACAAAAATGCAGTTTCTATTATGCCTCAGTCTGAAAAGGAAACGGGGCTTCTCTCAAACAGAAACTTCACTGTTTGGCCCTACACCGATTTGACCGACGACAGGTTGTATATAGGCAATAAGTATCTTACGCTTCAGCAGGTTCCAAACGCTGATACAAACATCAAAATCGGTTTTAATGACGATAAAGGCTGGCTTGCAAGTCTTAATAAAGGACAGCTTTTTATAAAGAGATTTTCTTATAATGAGGGTGCATATTATCCTGATAACAACTGCAACTGCGAGGTTTTCACAAACTTTTTTATGATGGAAATTGAGTCATTAGGAGAGCTTAAAGAAATTAAACCCGATGAAGTTTTGACACATATTGAAAATTGGGAGCTTAAATTATGCGACGATACGTTTGACAGGCGAGACGACAATTCAATAGACGAGTTTGTGAAAAAGTACATCGGATAAATATTATAACTAAAAAACTACGGAGGACATAAAATGAGATTTCGTCCGTGCATTGATATTCACAACGGAAAGGTAAAGCAGATAGTAGGCGGAAGTCTTTGCGACACCGAAGCCGATAGCGGAAACTCCCGTGCAGATGAAAACTTTATATCAAGTTATGATGCTGATTATTTTGCCGAGCTTTATAAAAGTCACAATCTAGATGGCGGTCATATAATTTTGCTCAACAAAACCGGAACGGGTGAGTATAAAGAGGATTTAAAGCAGTCGGAGCTTGCGCTTAAGTGTTTTCCGAATGGGCTTCAAATTGGCGGCGGCATAACGCCGTCTAACGCTTTGAATTTTATCAAAATGGGTGCAAGCCATATAATAGTTACATCTTATGTTTTCAAAGACGGCAAGGTTAATATAGAGAACCTCAAGACTCTTGTCAATGCTGTGGGAAAGGACAAGATTGTGTTGGATTTGTCTTGCAGTAAACGTGAGGGCAATTACTATATTGTAACCGATAGGTGGCAGAGGTTTACTGAGACGCAAGTGACTGCACAGACATTTTTAGAGCTTTATAAATACTGCGATGAGTTTTTGATACACGCTGTTGATGTTGAGGGGAAATTATCAGGAATAGATACAGAGCTTTTAGATATTCTTGCGGATTCTGCTGAGCTGCTTGCGACAGAGCAGGATATAAGCAGAAATATTATAACTTATGCCGGTGGGATATCCTCTCTTGACGATATTGTACAGATTGAAAAAGTGGGTAATGGGAGAATTGATTTTACTATCGGTTCTGCACTGGATCTATTCGGAGGAAATATTAAATTTGAGGATGTTTCTAAATACAATGGACATACTTGATTTTTTGGCAAATTAGAGGTAAAATAATTATAGAAAATAAAACGGAGGATCGTATATGCAAAGTTTTTTTCAGAATATTTGGGTTAAACGAGTTATCTCTTTAGTTAATTTAGCTTATGTTGCTGTTATTGCAGTGTTGACATATGCTACGTTTCTTTATGAGCTTGAATTTAAACCCGGTGCGCAGTTTTCCTTCTTACTTGGATATGTAATCGTAAACGGAGTGTTCTTAACGCTTATGATTTTAACCAAAGATGAGTTTATTACAAAAGTCGTAGGAATCATACTGCCTCCTCTTGTATTTTTGTTTGTAATATTTAATCTAGGCGACTGGGTGTTGATTATTCCACCGTTCATTGTTGCTATAGTTATATTCTTTGCAGCTTCAAATTACGAAACTTTAAAGGTTATTTTGGGAACCGTTTATTTGCTTATTTATGTTTTGGGACTAATTGTTTTCTTTGTTATTAACTTCTTATTCGGCGGTTCTAATGTCGAAACAAGACTGGATTCAAATTTAGCAAATTACCCTGAGGTATATTCTATTTATGTTGAGCAGATAGACGATATCAACAGAGTTAATTTTAAAACAACTACTAATACCGGAAGCGATTCAGATTTTGAAAAGGACGCTAACGGAAACTATATTGACAATACAATTTCACCTGACGGAAAAATGCAGTTTTACATTGCTGATGTTCAGGACAATAACATTGGAAAGGTTGCTCTATATGTTGTTCCATATGGTCAGGATAAGAATTTCAGATTTTTCAGCTTAAAGCAAAAGGGAATTAAGAAAACTGTTTATAATTTTGAGCGTGGTGAAGTTCCGCTGGTGGCATGGAAGGATAACTCCACGATTGAATATCAGGCGAGAGGAAGCTCAAAGATCGAGGAAACCTATGTTGTTCTCCCTGAAAAGAATTACTTTGAATTTTTAGGGATTAGTTAGGCAACGGTGACGTTGCCCTTTGCAAATATGTAGAGGATTTTTGTGTAAGATGCATAAAAATTAATAAAAACAATAACAAAAATAAAAAAGCTTGACAATTTTGTCGAAATTTTGTATAATTAAATTACCTTAAAGAGACATATGTTCTTGTTAAAATAAGGAGGTATTAAAATGAAAATGAAAAAGTTATTAAGTGTTATTGTTTCGAGCGTTATGGTAATAACATCTCTATCATTGACGGCATTTTTAACTTCTGCTGATGATTCTTTGAACTATAACAGTACGATAACTACAAATATTCGATTTGAGTTTCTTGATGCCGATGCAGAGAAAAATTATTACTTTGTAATTGACAACTACAAGGATTATACAGATTGTGGTCTTAAGGAGAAAAGTCAAGAGTTCTTTAATGACAATATGCTTTTGGTGAATTATATTTTTAATGATATGTGTGCTTGTGATGTATATACAAATAAATCAGTTGTCAAGAGTTCTGATAATACTTTAAGTATATCATATAGCGCATTATGGGAATATCCTAGAAGTTTCACTGTAGAATATGTTACTGATATAATTGAATTAAAAAAAGCTGATGTCAAGAATGTTGATTTTTCAAGGCTGAGTGTTGGTGTGAAAAACGAATATATAACATCTGATCCTGCTTTTGAACCAACACCTTCTAGCAAATATGTTGAACTTGAAATGAATTATATTGATATTTCATCTGTACTTGCAAATAACACATCAAATAATAAATTTACACAAGCGCAAACAACATCAAAATTTAAAGTTATAACGCCAACTTCTACAACAACCGTAACTAAGCCTGCAAAGGTAACAAACGTAAAACTAAAGGCAAAGAAAAAGAAACTTAATGTATCGTGGAAAAAGGTAAACGGAGCAACAGGGTATGAAGTAGTATCGGCAACAAACAATAAATTTACTAAGAATAAAGAGACGGTTAAAGTTAAGAAAAATGGGGTAACTCTTAAAAAGTTAAAATCAAAAAAGAAATGCTTTGTAAAGGTAAGAGCATATAAGCTTGCAAATGGTAATAAGTATTTTGGAAAGTGGTCAAAGGTCGTTAAAAAGAAAGCAAAGTAGTGGCTGACCGCCGCAGGCACTGCCGCCTTTTGACAGTTTGATAAATGTTATAATTTGATAAACGGCGGGTCGTACATAGTACATAGATGTTAAAACACAAGAGCGTTCGGAATATTTCCGAACGCTTTTTGACTTTAGTATCTTGTTTCTTGCCTCTAGTCTCTTGTAGCAGCTGACGCCACTGCCGGTTCTCGTTTCCGCTGTTCAGATAAAAATTTAATATTTGACAAAAGGCTGAGTAAAAGCTATAATTAAAACCTACTTAGTAAATAGGAAATAGGAGAAGGGATTTTATGACACTTCAACAATTGCACTATGTTATTACTATATCAGAAACTGGATCGTTAAATAAGGCTTCGGAAGTTTTGTATATATCTCAGCCGTCATTGACTAGCGCGCTTCAGGACTTGGAGCGTGAGGTTGGTATTACAATATTTCACCGAAGCGGAAGAGGTGTATCTTTAACAAACGACGGTGTTGAATTTATTTCTTATGCCAGACAGGTTTATCATCAATACGAAATGCTTTTGGATAAGTACGGAAAATCAGGAAATCTGAAAAAGAAATTCGGGATATCAACACAGCATTACTCTTTTGCGGTAAAAACCTTTGTGGAGATGGTTAAGAATTTCAACACGTCCGAATATGAATTTGCCATTCGTGAAACAAAAACACGAGAGGTTATTGATGATGTAAAAACACTGAAAAGCGAGATAGGAATTTTATATTTAAGCGATTTTAACAGAAAGGTAATTACTAATCTTCTTAAGGCAAATGACCTTGAGTTTCACAAGCTTATTGACTGCAATGCGTATGTATATTTGTGGAGAGGACATCCTCTTGCAAAGTGCAGTTCAATTTGTTTTGAACAGCTTGAAAATTATCCCTGTCTGTCATTTGAACAGGGCAGTGACAGTTCATTCTATTTTGCAGAGGAAATACTCAGTACAAATGAGTATCCCCGAACTATCAAGGCAAACGACCGAGCAACAATGCTGAATCTTATGATTGGATTAAATGGATATACCCTTTGTTCGGGAATAATCTGCGAGGAATTGAACGGTACAGACTATGTTGCAGTCCCATTCAGAGATGACAGCGATAACCCTAATAGTGTAATGGAAATAGGCTATATAATAAAGAAGAATATCATTCTTAGCAAAATGGGGGAACTCTACATTAGGGAAATTAGAAACTATCTGCAACAGAATTCAAAAAAAGAATAAAACACTTTAAGCTATAGGTAAAACCTATAGCTTATTATATTTATATGATATTAGACAAAAGGAAAATCGTAGGATATAATATTAAAAGAAAACTAAGGAGTAAAAGATGATGAAAATGAGATTCGGTAAATATAATATGTTTATGTGCAAGATGCGGTTCAAAGATTGCTGTATCATACGGTGGAGTATGTCCCGAATGTGATATTTTAGTATCACTGCTGACATTGATCGATGAACACAGTCTTTGGAAGCTGAAAATCAAGCTTCCATTTTTTATGTTTATTTAATCAAAGTAAAAGGAGAAATAATTATGACCGAAATACTATGGCATGGTCGAGGCGGCCAGGGGGCATTCACAGCGGCAAGACTGCTCGGTGCTGCATATTCACTGCGTGATGATAACAGCTATGCTCTTGCGTTCCCGTCATTCGGACCGGAACGGCGAGGAGCACCTATCCGTGCATTTACAAAGTTTGCCGATAAACCTATAGGCGATCGTAGCGAAATTCAAAAAGCAGATTACATAATATTTCTTGATGACACTCTGTTTTCAGACAACGCATTTTCAGAACTGAAGCCGGAAGGTAAAATATTGCTCAACACAAAGCGTCACATTAACGATGAGAGAGTAATCACATTAGACGGAGATACGCTTGCAGCCGATATTTTAGGACTGCCTATCACAAACACAGTGATGCTGGGTGCTTTTGCAGCAGTGTTTGATGGGATCGATCTTTCTGATATTGAAAAAGCCATAAATGAGAATATGCCGCAAAAACTGCATAGAAAAAATATCGCAGTTGTTACGGCGGCTGCTAAGTCTATCAAAAAGGGGTCTGACATATGAAACCGTATTTGAGAGATAAGTTACCTCAAAAACTGTCAGAAATTCCTGATTTCACTGCTTATGAGGCTGGATATCTGGTGACAAAGAATGCCGGCTGGCGGAATGTTCGCCCTGAAATTGATAAGGAGAAATGCGTTGGCTGTTTGCAATGTTATTTACACTGTCCCGACGGTGTGATATATAAAGATAACGGAAAGGTTGCCGTTGACTATGATTTTTGCAAGGGCTGCGGTATCTGTAAAAAGATCTGTAAAGTTGGAGCAATTAGAATGGAGGCGGAAAAATAATGGCAAAACGATTTTTATCGGGTAATGAAGCTTTTGCTTACGGAATCCGACTTGCAAAGCCTCAGGTTATTTCCGCTTACCCGATAACCCCACAGACTATAGTAGTTGAAAAACTGTCAGAAATGGTGGAGGACGGCAGTCTTGAAAGTGAGTTTATACACGTTGAATCGGAGCATTCGGCGCTTTCCTGCGCTATGGGCGCATCGGCTGTCGGAGCAAGAGCTTTTACTGCAACCTCATCTCAAGGACTTCTCTATATGGCGGAATGCCTTGTATATGCTTCAGGCGGACGTTTTCCAATTGTTATGATGAACGCTAACCGTTCTACTGCTCTTCCTTGGAATATTTACGGTGATCAGAGGGACTCAATTTCTCAGCTTGACAGCGGATGGATCCAGGCTTATGCGGAAAATGCTCAGGAAAGTCTTGATTTTGCTCTTATGAGTTATTACATTGCTGAGCAAAAGCAGGTATCAACGCCGTTTATGGTGAATCTGGACGGCTTTGTCCTAACACACACCTATGAAGTTGTAGATGTTCCTTCATCTGAGCAGGCAGACGCTTTTCTTCCGCCGTATGAAACGGAAAACAAATTGGATCTATTAAAACCTAAAAATCTTGCATTCTCGGCGGGACCTGAGCACAATACGGCTTTTAAATACAAAGAGCACATAGGTATGCTGAATGTGAAAAAAGCGGTTGCCGATGCTGAGGAAAGATTTGCAGAGATATTCGGAAGACGTTATACAGGACTAACCGAAAGTTATTTTACAGAAGATGCTGATTACATACTTATTACTTTAGGAAGCATAGCAGGACTGGTTAAGGAAACGGTTGATAAGCTAAGAGAAAAAGGCGAAAGGGTCGGTTTGCTTAGACTTCGCTATCTACGCCCGTTTCCGAATGAGGAAATTGCCGAGTCTGTGAAAAATGCAAAGGCGGTTGCTGTTTTGGAAAAAGATATCTCTTTCGGAAATGAGGGTACCGTTTATACAAACGTCAATTCTGCATTGCAGAAGTCGAAAATTTCTATTCCAACGTCCAATTATATCGGCGGTTTAGGCGGAAAAAACATCTCGCAGGCTGAGATTGAAACCATATTTTATGACCTAAAACAGGAAAAATTTAAGGTGCGGTTTTTAAGCGTGGGAGGTGACTTGAAATGAGTCTGAATGCAAAAACACTCAATGAAGAAGAGTTCTTCTATGGACATAAGGCTTGTGCCGGCTGCGGCGGCAGTCTGGCAGTACGGATTGCTTTAAAGGTTTTAGGAGAGCGTTCAATCGCAGTTCTTCCTGCCGGATGTATGTCGGCTGTTGGATTTAACTTTCCTCAGCTTTGCTTTGGAAACAATGCTATTATCTCCACATTTGCAGGAACAGCTTCAATGCTGACTGGAATTGAGGCAGGGCTGCGAGCGCAGGGGATCACCGATTTTCAAGCAGTAGGTTTCGCCGGAGACGGCGGAACGGCAGATATCGGTTTGCAGGCATTATCTGGCGCTATAGACCGAAACGACGATATTTTGTATATATGTTACGATAATGAGGCTTATATGAATACCGGTATTCAAAAGAGCTCACTCACACCGTTTGGTGCAAAGACTACAACAACACCTGCCGGAAAGAATATAAGGGGCAACCTCAGACCAAAGAAGAATATGTTTGAGATCGTTGCTGCGCACGGTATTCCATATGCTGCGACTGCAAGCGTTGGTTACTTAAACGACTTCATAAAAAAGGTAGAAAAGGCTTCAAAAATACGAGGAACAAAATACATTCATATTATAGCGCCCTGCCCTACGGGCTGGGGAATACCTACTGATGAGACGGTGAATATTGCCAAAGAGGTTGTGGACTGCGGTCTGTGGTATCTGGCTGAATATGAAAACGGCGAGTATATTCTGAACCATAAGCCGAAGGAATTTTCAGATGTTGAGGAATATCTGAAAAAGCAAAGCAGATTTAGGCATCTTACGGAAGAAGATATAGAAACCATTAAACGTTCACGTGATTTAAAATGGGAAGCTTTAAATAAAAATTTTAGAAACAATTAGGAGGAATTTATTATGAGCAGAGATATTAACAATAAATACTGGGACGAGGAACTTGAAACACTTCCTAGAGAGGAACTTGAAAAACGCCAGCTTAATGACTTAAAGGAAATTGTAAAATTTGCATACGACAATGCACCTTATTACAAGCGTTCATTTGATGAGGCGGGAGTTAAACCGGAGGATATTAAAACGCTTTCTGATATTCAGAAGTTTCCGTTTATCGACAAAAAGACGCAGCGTGATACGCAGGGTGTAGGTTCTTTTCTCGGAGAGCTTTGTGCAGTACCTGAGGAGGATGTGATTTTTGTTTCGACTTCATCGGGTTCTACAGGCATTCCCACAATGAGTCCGTTTACAAAAAAGGATTTTGACGAGTTTCAGGATACCGAGAGCCGTTGGTTTTGGCAGGTTGGTATGAGACCAAACGACAGGTACGTACACGCACTGAACTTTTCATTGTATGTGGGAGGACCTGACGTTATCGGTGCGCAAAATCTTGGCGCTCTTTGCATATGGGGAGGCACGCTTCCCAGCGAGCGTTTGCTGTTTATTCTAAAGGCTTATCAGCCAACTGTCATCTGGACCAGTCCGTCATATGCTTGGCAGTTAGGTGAAAAGGCGCTGAAAAGCGGCATTGACCCTAAGAAGAATTTAAACATTCAAAAAATCATAGTTGCAGGCGAACTTGGCGGCTCTATTGAATCGACCAGAAAGGCTATTGAAGATTTGTGGGGAGCAGAGGTGTACGATTTCTACGGTCTGTCTGATATTTTTGGCGCGTGTGCCGCAATGTGTGAGGCGAAAGACGGCTTACATATCGCAGAAAATCACATTCTGGTTGAGACTGTTGACATACATACAGGTGAAGTTTTGGAGCCCGGTCAGGTTGGCGAGCTTGTATTTACCACCTTGCGTAAGCACGCAAGACCGCTTATCCGTTTCCGTACAGGGGATATTGGCTGGATAGATAACACGCCTTGCTCCTGCGGACGCACTCACGGAAGAATTCACATAAATGGAAGAAAAGACGATATGTTTATTGTTTCAGCAGTCAATGTATTTCCAAGTGATATTGAGGCAGTTGTACGTGAGCTTTCTGGCATCACAGGAGAATATCTAATTCGTGTTTTTGAGAAAGACTTTACTTGCAAATATTCAATTGAAATTGAGAAAAAGAGTGATAATACAGAGTCAGATGAAGCAGTTGCTTCAAAGGTTTCAACTGCGCTGAAGGCAAGAATAGGCGTTAAGCCATATAAAGTTGTAGTCCATCCAGACGGAGGACTGGACACTCGTTCAGAGCATAAATCAAGAAGAATAATCGACGAGCGCAATCTCGATTACAACATTTAAGCGGAGGTGGCTTTGATGCCTGCATTATCAAACAGAACAAAAACCTTTACGGATTCGGTTATCCGCCGTATGACGAGGGTGTCTCTTAAATACGGCGCAGTCAATCTGTCTCAGGGTTTTCCTGATTTTGACCCGCCTAAGGAAATTCTTGATCGGCTTGCCGAAGTAACAAAAGAGGACTTTCACCAGTATTCCATTACATGGGGAGCGCAGAATTTCCGAGAGGCTTTGGCAAAAAAGCAATCTCGGCTTATGGGAAGAAAAATTGACCCGAACAGTGAGATCGTTGTTACCTGCGGAAGTACGGAGGCAATGATGGCAGCAATGATGACGGTGGCGAATCCCGGAGATAAGGTAATTGTTTTCTCGCCGTTTTATGAAAATTACGGCGCAGATACAATTCTTTCCGGAGCAGAGCCGATTTACGTTCCGCTTCATCCGCCGGAGTTTAATTTCGATGTTGATGAGCTTGAGGCTGCTTTCAAACAGAAACCTAAGGCTTTGATCCTTTGCAACCCTTCCAATCCCTGCGGCAAGGTGTTTACCTACGATGAATTAAAAATAATAGCTGATTTGGCTGAAAAATACGATGCATTTGTTATTACCGATGAGGTTTACGAGCATATCGTTTATGAGCCTAATAAGCACGTTTATTTTGCATCTCTGCCCGGAATGTGGGAGAGGACGATTTCATGCAGTTCGTTATCAAAAACCTACTCTATAACAGGCTGGAGACTAGGGTATATTATTGCGCCTTTCAAAATTGTTGATGTGGCAAAGAAAGTACACGATTTTCTGACTGTCGGGGCAGCAGCTCCATTGCAGGAGGCAGCGGTGACGGGTCTTAATTTTCCAGACGATTATTACAAGCGGCTTCAGGAAAAGTACACAAAAATGAGAGATCTGTTTCTTAAGGGCTTGGACGATATAGGAATAGTTCATACTGTTCCTCAGGGAGCATATTATGTTTTGCTGGATATATCCGAATTTGGTTTTGAATCTGATTTGGAATTCTGCGAGGCGCTTGCCAGAGATGTAGGCGTGGGAGCAGTTCCTGGTTCAAGCTTTTTCAAAGAAAATGTCAATAATCTTATTCGTTTGCATTTTGCAAAAAAAGATGAGACTTTGTTTGAGGCACTTAATCGCTTGGAAAACCTTAGAAAGAAAATACTTGCCAGATAGACATATATTTTTAAAAAAAGTAAAGTTAAATATTATATTGACTTATTTGAAAAATATACTATAATTAAATTAGACAAGTTTTTTACTTGTTTCTTGTTCTGTGAAAAATTCAGAAAATATACAACAAGGAGTGTTTTATTATGGACAGTAAAGTAGCAAAGCTTATTAACGAACAGGTGAACAAGGAATTTTATTCAGCTTACTTGTACTTGGATTTTGCTAATTACTATGCTGAAGCAGGTTTAGACGGATTTGAAAATTGGTACAAGGTTCAGGCTCAGGAGGAAATGGATCACGCAATGCTCTTTTATCAGTATCTTCACAATAACGGGGAGAAGGTAACTCTTGACGCTATTGCAAAGCCTAATATTGAGCTTAACGACAATTTAGCACCTTTAAAAGCAGGTCTTGAGCATGAAAAGTATGTGACCTCGCTTATCAACGATATCTATGACGCTGCATTTGCAGTCAAGGATTTTCGTACAATGCAGATGTTAGACTGGTTTGTTAAAGAGCAGGGCGAGGAGGAGAAGAACGCTGAGGATATGATTACAAAGTTTGAACTGTTCGGCTCTGACCCTAAGGGACTTTATATGCTTAATAATGAACTTGCTTCAAGAGTACATTCTGCTCCGTCACTTGTGCTGTAAAAACTTAATACCATAGTAATAATAAAATCACGTTCCACATTATAAGGAGCGTGATTTTTTTATAATAAAACCTCGAAGCTTAAAAGAGTCTATTCAAATCTTCTTTTTGCGTCAATTAGATATGTCAGATATTACAGGTGCTATAATTGTATCGGCTAATACTGATTCTGGCGATTGCGGAGAGGCAAGACATAGAATTAGTATTTATTATTAAAATATTGTGAACTTGTATTTTTACCCTTTTCAAAAGCCTGTATTTATGGTATACTTATAAAGTATTTTCTAAAAACGGAATATACAAATTCAATGTTTACATTCTGGAGGAAATATTTATGGTAAATGCAATCGTTGGCGCTAACTGGGGAGACGAAGGTAAGGGAAAAATAACCGATATGTTAGCCAGAGAATCTGATATTGTAATCAGATTTCAGGGCGGAGCAAATGCGGGACATACTATCGTAAATGATTACGGAAAGTTTGCGTTACATACTCTGCCGTCGGGTGTTTTTTATAACCATACCACGAATATTATCGGCAACGGAGTTGCACTAAATATACCTGTTCTTTTCAATGAGATCGAGCAGGTCGTAAGTAAGGGTGTTCCAAGACCTAAAATTCTTGTGTCTGACAGAGCGCAAATGGTTATGCCGTACCACATTTTATTCGATGAATACGAGGAGGAAAGGCTGGGCAAGTCAAGCTTCGGCTCTACAAAATCGGGCATCGCACCTTTCTATTCAGATAAATACGCAAAGCTGGGATTTCAGGTTCAGGAGCTCTTTGACGAGGACGCTTTAAGAGCCCATTTGGAGAGAATCGCACCGCAGAAGAATGTTCTGCTTGAGAACCTATATCACAAGCCTGCACTCGATATAGATAAACTTTTTAATACCTTAATGGAATACAAAAAAATGGTTGAGCCTTATGTCTGTGACGTTTCGCTCTACCTCTCAAACGCTATCAAGGAGGGCAAAAATATTCTTCTTGAGGGTCAGCTAGGAACGCTTAAAGATCCCGATCACGGAATTTACCCTATGGTTACTTCGAGCTCAACATTGGCGGCTTATGGCGCTATAGGGGCAGGAATACCTCCTTATGAAATAACGGGAATCGTAACGGTTTGCAAGGCATATTCGTCGGCAGTCGGGGCAGGAGCGTTTGTTTCTGAGATTTTCGGCGAGGAGGCTGACGAGCTAAGACGTCGAGGCGGCGACGGCGGAGAGTACGGCGCAACAACAGGTCGCCCGAGACGTATGGGCTGGTTTGATTGCGTGGCTTCAAAATACGGCTGTCGGCTTCAAGGTACAACTGAGGTTGCGTTTACTGTTCTTGACGTTTTGGGATATCTCGATAAAATACCTGTCTGCGTTGGGTATGAGATAGACGGTGAGGTTACGACTGACTTCCCTGTGACAACTAAGCTTGAAAAGGCAAAGCCTGTTTATGAGGTTCTCGACGGCTGGAAATGCGACATAAGAGGAATTAAGAATTACTTCGACTTGCCCGAAAATTGCAGAAAGTATATAGAGTTCTGCGAGGAGCATATAGGCTATCCGATAAAGATGATTTCAAACGGACCAAAGAGAGACGATATTATTATAAGATAAGTATAATAAAATGGCTGGCACATTATTCTGTGTCAGCCGTTTTGTTTTCTGCTTTTATTTTTGGATAGGGTTTGAAAGTGTTTGTTCTGTTTAAAAGGTAATCAATACTTGTATTATAATAGTTTGCGAGTTTTATCAAAACTACTGTAGGCAAATCATTTTCGCCTGTTTCATACTTGGAATATCCCGTCTGTGACATATTGAGAATTTCCGCAATTTGCTTCTGTGTGAGGTCGTGATCCTCCCGCAAATCACGTATTCTTTTGTACATATTCCTCACCTCAGAATAATTATATTATAACCTGAAACAGGGTATTGACATTTAACCTGAAACAGGTTATAATAATATTGTACTCAGACAGCTATAACATATGTATTTTAAAATAATTATTATACGAGGGTGATAAGATGTAAATATGATTTGGTTTTTTATAATGGTTGACTTTATAACCCAAATTGAGTAAAATGTAATTAGGATAATATTTTATATTTAGGAGGAAGGCAAGATGAAAAAGTTTTTTAGTTTAGTTACAGCTTTGATTATGGCAATCAGCTTGGTGGGCATATTACCTTCGGTTGCAGCATCAGCAGAGACCTCTGGTGATTACGAGTATACTGTTTTAGAAGACGGTACGGTTGAGATAACAGGATATACTGGCAGTGAAACTGAAATTGAAATCCCTAGTGAAATTGATGGAAAAGCAGTAACAAGTATTGGTGAAGGTGCATTTGCTCGTTGTAGTATTTTAACAAACATAAAAATACCTGATGGCGTAACAAGTATTGGAGAAGCTGCGTTTTTGTATTGTGAAAATTTAATAGAAATAAATGTCGATTCTAATAATACAAATTATTCATCTGAAAATGGAGTTTTATTTAATTATAACAAAACAGAACTTATACAATATCCAATAGGTAAAACACAAGCAACTTATATGATACCAAATAGTGTTAAAAGCATTTGGGATAACGCATTTTGGGGTTGTGGCAGTTTAACGAGCGTAACAATACCAAATAGCGTTGCAAATATTGGAGAAAGTGCGTTTTATGATTGTGACAGCTTATCAAGTGTAACAATAGGAAATAGCGTAACAAGTATTGAGGTTGGTGCGTTTGAGGGTTGTGAAAGTTTAACAATCATAACAATACCAAACAGCGTAATAAGCATTGGAGATTATGCGTTTTATTATTGTAACAGTTTAACAAGTGTAACAATAGGAAATAGCGTAACAAGTATTGGAGATAGTGCATTTGAGGATTGTGAAAGTTTAACAAGCATAACAATACCAAACAGCGTAATAAGCATTGGAGATTATGCGTTTGAGGATTGTAAAAGTTTAACAAGTATAACAATATCTGATAGTGTAAAAAGCATTGGAGATGAAGCATTTTTTGGTTGTGGGAGATTAACAAGCGTAACTATACCAAAAAATGTTACGGATATTGGTTATGATGCTTTTGGTTTTTATTTGAATTTGTATTGGGATAACGATTCTATTTTTGAAATTGAGGAAATAGTTAAATTTAATAATTTTAAAATTTATTGCTATGCTGGTACAGCAGGAGAACAGTATGCTAAGGATAACGGTTTTAATTATGAGCTTTTAGATGGCTCAAATACACCCAACAATCCAAACAACAACTCAACCAAACCAAATAAAACCGTCAGTCAAACAAGTAACAAAAAGACAACACCAAGCACAAACAAAGTTACCGTAACCAAACCCGCCACAGTAAAATCAATTAAACTGACCACAAAGAAAAAGAAGATGAATGTTTCATGGAAAAAGGTAAGTGGAGCAACAGGCTATGAGGTAATGTATGCGACTAACAATAAATTTACCAAGAACAAAAAAACTGTCACAGTTAAAAAGAACAAGGTAACATTAAAGAGACTGAAATCTAAGAAAAAGTATTTTGTAAAGGTAAGAGCATATAAACTTGCAAACGGTAATAAGTATTTTGGAAAGTGGAGCAAGGTTGTTAAGAAGAAAGTTAAGTAACAAAAAATATAAAAACGGTTGACATAGAATAACGTGCCAGCCGTTTTTGCTCGGTTATAAGAAAAAATTTACTATAAAAAATTTTAATATAAAAAGTAAAAAAACATATAATTATTATAAGAAGTTAGAAAATTATATTATTAAATCGAAACAAAGGGTAATAAGAATAAAAAAATTCGGAGAAGTAATATGAAAAAATTATTAAGTATAGCTTTATCTATTTCTATGATGTTTTCATTAGCTATAGGTCTTAATATAACTGCCAAAGCAAGTGAAACATACAACATTCAGGTAAAAGGCGTATGCGATTATACCAAAGCAAATGAAATTTTAAATATTGTCAATCAGAGACGAAGTGAAAACGGTCTAAGCGCTTTAACAATGGATACCGAACTGCTTAATGCGGCAATGGACAGGGCTATGGAAACGGGTATATACTATTCGCACACCCGTCCAAACGGAGATTCTTGCTTTACGATTTTAAGTAAAATGAACGGTGAAAATATTGCTGTAAATTATCAGTCACCGGAGTCTGTTATGACCGGCTGGATGAATTCAACGGGTCATAGAGCCAATATTTTGAGTACAAATTTTAAATCGATAGGCATCGGCTGCTTTAAAAGCAATTCTGTTTATTACTGGGTTCAATCTTTTAGTAACAGAGCTGCTGAAAGTGTACCCGGTAAATCGGGAACTGTTGAAAAAACTAACACTGTTGCTATTCAAAAGTCATTAGTTACGTTGTATGCCCACACGGTTAAAAGCAGAGCGTATGCAAGTTATATGGAAGTAAATGAAACAGGATATTTTAATTATGGTATTGTCAATCAGGGCTGGAGTTCGACTTATTGTCCGGGCATTGCAAGCGACTATACATTTTCCTCAAGTAATTCGTCAGTAATAAGTATAGATTCTAATGGTAAGTTTACAGCGATTGGTGAGGGTACAGCAAGGGTAAGCGTTCAGTTAAAGGCTGATTCGAGTAAAAGCTATAGCGAAGAAATAGCTGTCAGAAGTGGTAATTCAGTGACAAATACACCTAGTAATCAAACCAAGACAACAGCTTCATATACTAACCAAACAAAAACAAAATCGCCTACTAACCCAACCAAGTCAACAATGTCATTTACGTTCCCAACTAAGGAAACAAGACCGTCTAAAAATTTATCAACAAATCCAACTAAGGCAACAGAACCGTCTAAAAGTCCAATACAAATAACAAAACCATCTATAAAACTAGCACAAGTCAAAAAACTAACCGTAAAAGCAAAGGGAAAGAAGTTAATTATAAAATGGCAGAAAGTAGATAATGCTACAGGCTATCGAGTACAGGTATCCAGAAATAAGAGGTTCAAAAAGAAGATAATATTTGATAAGTTTACAAAAAAGACTAGGGCAGTCGTCAAGGGAAAGAAGGTAAAGAGAGGAAAGACATACTATGTACGGGTAAGAGCCTATAAGGCTGTAAACGGTAGAAGGTATTTTGGTAAGTGGTCTAAAGTAGTTAAGAAAAAGACGAAGTAGCGGCGAGCCGCCGCAGGTACAGCCGCCTTTGGATAGTTTGATAAATGTTAAAATTTGATAAACGGCGGGTCGCACATAGCTAAACAAGAGCGTTCGGAAATCTTCCGAACGCTTTTAGCTTGCCTTTCTTGCATCAAGGTACTAGTCTGCCGTTGCTCAAAATAAACAAATTTTACAAATTTCTCAAAGGCAGAGTGCCACTGCCGGCTCGGCGGTCTTGCCTCTTGCCTCTAGTTACAGTCAGCCATTTCAGTTATAATGTATTTATTTGTACAATGTGAATTTTGTATATTTCGGATAATTCAGGAAATAATAATAAAAAATTAAAAGGAAGGTGTTTATATGTTCAAGCACGAGAAACAGTTATTTCATCCGGTAGAAGTTGAAAAGCCAAATCCACAGTATGCGGCGCTGATGCAGGAGCAGCTTGGCGGAGCAAACGGAGAGCTGAAGGCGGCTTTGCAGTATATGTCACAGAGTTTCAGGATTAAGGACCCTGATATTAAGGATTTGTTTCTTGATATTGCGGCGGAGGAACTGGGTCATATGGAAATGGTGGCAGAGACAATCAATCTGCTAAACGGTCACGATGTAGACGCTCAATCTGTGCCTGTGGGAGAAATTGAGACTCACGTCCTTTTAGGGTTGAATCCGGGACTGATAAATGCGTCGGGCTATTCGTGGACGGGAGATTATGTCTCGGTGACAGGGGATCTGTGTGCAGATCTGCTTTCAAATATAGCATCTGAGCAGAGGGCAAAGGTAGTTTACGAATATCTCTATAGACAGATTGACGATAAGAAGGTAAAAGAGACGATAGATTTTCTCCTAAACAGAGAAGAAGCGCATAACGCGTTGTTCAGAGAGGCGTTTAACAAGGTTCAGGAAACAGGTTCAAACCGTGACTTTGGAACGACTAAAGCGGCAAAAATGTATTTCAGTATGTCGGAGCCGTCACCGTCAGACAACAGCTTTTCGCATACAAATGTTACTCCGCCATCATTCAGTTAGTTTTGGTTAATATAAAGAAAGCGGCAGTCATCGTAATTTGATGATTGCCGTTTTAATTTGAAGAAGATTTATACACTTCGCCCCAATTATGCATAGCGTCAAGTATAGGTTTAAGGCTTTGTCCAAGCTCGGTTAGCGAATATTCCACTCTGGGAGGAACTTCGGCATATACTTTACGTGTCAGCAGGCCGTTTTCCTCCATTGCTCTAAGCTGAGCAGTCAGAACCTTTTGTGATACGTTTCCAACTGATCTTTTCAGCTCGCCGAATCGCTTTTTACCTGTTAAGAGGTCACGAAGGATAAGTACCTTCCACTTATTACCGATAAGCATTAAAGTAGTTTCCACAGGGCAAGCGGGAAGCTCTTTCAAATCTTTCTGTTTGTACATATATCAAAACTCCTTTAGTATCAAATAGAAATTTACATACTAATTATACCATACATACCATTTAGAAGTCAAGTGCAAATATTCATAGAAAATTAACATTTATCATTTTATTGATAAAAGGTAAAAAATTATTCAATAGTTTCATTTTGGTAACTGTCTAAAAGTAACTTCAAGGTAACTACGGAACAAAAAAGTGCGTACTTGTGAGTGTAAAAAATATCATTATAATAGTAAGTACAGAGAGCAAACGCTGATCTGAATACTTTAAAGGAGGACATAACAATGGCACTTTCTAATCTCGCCGGATGGACTGAGGATAAGGCTGTTTCTGCTTGCGGTTCAGCCTGCGGCGCTTCTGACAAGCCGGAAGAAACTCCTGCATCATGCGGTTCAGCCTGCGGTGCAGGCGATAAGCCTGAAGAGGCTAATTCTGCTTGTGGTTCAGCTTGTGGTGCTGGAGACAAGTAATCCATTCCAGACATTGTTTCGGTGAGAATTCTTACCGAAACATTTGAAATTCTACTCGGTAAAACCGATTTTATATATCTATACTATTTTAGTGAGGATAACAATATGAAACAATATATTTCTAAAGCGAAGCAATACTTTGCTTTTCAATGGCACATTACAGATGAATGCGACCAGCGGTGCAAACACTGCTATATTTTTTCGGAGAATAACGGCAAAAAGCTAGACTCTATGAATTGGGAGCAAATGCAGGAAACTTTCTACAATTGTCTTGACTTCTGCGAGATGTACAACCGATCGCCCTATTTCTACATCACGGGCGGAGACCCTATTCTACATACTGATTTTTGGAAACTGCTTGGACTGATGAAAGAGCATGGCATACCTTTTACTATTATGGGAAACCCGTTCCATTTGAACGATGATGTTTGCCAAAGATTAAAAGAATACGGCTGTCAGAAATATCAGCTTTCCATTGACGGAATGAGGGAAACTCACGACTGGTTTAGAAAACCCGGTTCATTTGACTGCACACTTGAGAAGATTGCTTGTATAAAGAATGCGGGTATTCGCAGTGTAATAATGACAACTGTGTCAGGAACTAATATTGAAGAAGTACCTGATATAATTGATACTGTCGTTGCTCATAAGGCAGATGTATTTGCCTTTGCTCGTTATTGTCCTACAAGCGAGGAAAAGGATACTGATATTGAGCCTTTACGCTATCGAAAGTTGTTAGAAGATTGCGATAGAAAATTCAAGGAATATGAGGCAAAAGGCTGTGAAACCTACTTCAATAAAAAAGATCACTTATGGACTTTATATGAGTATGAAACAGGGGCATTTAAAATTCCTGATGCGTTGGAGGATGGAATGATATATGGAGGTTGTAACTGCGGAAATTGTCATTTGACGATTCTTCCTACGGGAGATATTTATGCCTGTCGACGAGTTCAGAATAGCAAGGTCGGCAATGTGTTTGAGGACAGGATTGCCGATGTTTGGGTATGTGAAATGGAAGCCTATCGGGAATATGACAAGTTTAAAAAATGTGGCAGATGTGATCTTAAAGCGTGGTGCAGGGGTTGTCCTGCTGTTGCAAGCGGAAAAATCGGCAATTTCTATGACGTTGACCCACAATGCTGGAAAGATGTGATATAATGGAGTTATTAGAAGCAATCAAAAGCAGAAGATCAATAAGAAAATATCAGGACAAACAGATTCCGAGAGAGGATTTGGAGAAAATAATTGAGGCAGGTATTTATGCTTCAAATGCAGGCGGTGGTCAACGGAGTATGATTGTAGGCATACGAAATGCGAAGCTTGTAGATATGCTCGGCAAAATGAATATGTCGCATTTTGACCGCAGTCGACTAATTGGCTCGTATGTTTCAAAAGAGCAGCCGAGCGTTATCGACGACCCAAATATCAAGAGTGGTTTTTATGGTGCGCCTGCACTTTGCATTGTGTTTGCACAAAAGGATTTTATGTTCGGAATTCCCGACGCTTTTTGTTGTGCAGAAACAATGCTTATGGAAGCATTTGATCTCGGCATATCTTCCTGCATTGTTTCCCGAGCAGAGGAAACTTTTGATAATGAAATCGGTGCTAAGCTTTTAAAAGAATGGGAAATACCTGAGAACTATATTGCACGGTGCTTTGTCACGCTCGGTTACTGTGATGGAGAATATCCTAAGCCTAAACCGAGAAAAGCAAACAGAAGTAAAATTATTGAATGAGGGTAGATTATGGACGCAAAAACTTGTTTACAAAAACTTAAATTTGTAGGGGTTCTGGCGTTTGCAACAGTTGACGAATTTGGAAATCCACAAATACGCAATATCAGCGCTATTCACTATGAGCCTGAAGCAATGTATTTCTTTACTGCAAAGGGTAAAGCGTTTTGCAAAGAGCTTTTAACAGACGGACGTGTTCAGGTTCTGGGATATACGAAGTATAAAGAGATGATTCGTCTTTCTGCGAGGGCAAAGCCTGTTAAAGAAGATGAGCAGGAACAATGGATTAATACAATATTTGAAGAGCAGCCTTATCTTTATAATGTATATCCAGGTGACACACGAAAGTTGGCAGGTATAGTTTTTCAGATAACCGATGCTGAAATTGAGTATTTCAATCTTGGCGTTAAGCCTATTTTTCGGGAAAGCTACACCATAGGAAACGGACGAATATCATTCAGGGGTTATAAGATTACAGAATACTGCATAGGCTGCGGAAGATGTTTGAAAAGCTGTCCTCAGCGATGTATTGAGTCGGGAAACCCTTATTGTATACAGCAAGAGCATTGTCTGCATTGCGGAAATTGCTATGAGGTATGTCCAGCAAATGCGGTAGAGAAACGAGGTTAGTATGACTCAAAACGAAAGACTTTTTTATTTGATAGAATATCTGCTTATAGAGAATTCAGCCTTTAGTAATATGGTAATTCCCGATAATGAGACAGAACAGTTTAAGCTGTTTCGAAGTCTAGTAAATATCCGTCCGCCGAAAGCTGCAAGCAAAGAGTTTCTGACATTGCAGGACGCATATATGAAAGAGGAAATCGCAAATAAAGGTATAACTGATATTGTCGATCTTAAGCCGATTAAGAACAATATATATTTATGGCAGGGAGATATTACAACACTGAAATGTTGTGCAATCGTAAATGCTGCCAACAGCGGCATGACAGGCTGTTATTCTCCTTGTCATGGGTGTATAGATAATGCTATTCACACTTATGCAGGAGTACAGCTTCGGCTTGAATGTTCTGAAATAATGAAAAAGCAGGGTTGTGCCGAACCGACGGGAAATGCTAAGATTACAAAAGCATATAATCTGCCGTGTGATTATGTAATTCACACAGTTGGACCGATTATTTCAAGTACGGTTACAGAAGCAGATAAAAAAATGCTTGCATCTTGTTATCGCTCTTGCTTAGAGCTTGCCGTAAAAAATGGCATTAAAAGCATTGCATTTTGCTGTATATCAACAGGAGAATTTCATTTTCCGAATGATAAGGCGGCGGAAATTGCAGTTAAAACGGTAATAGATTTTCAAAGACAAAATCAAATCAAGGTGATATTTAATGTTTTTACAGAGAAGGATCTGCACATCTACAGGCAGTTACTCGGATAATATAGACAAATTAAAGTATATAATTAAAAATTCAGACGCTGTTATTATCGGGGCAGGAGCAGGACTTTCTGCTTCAGCAGGTTTTTCCTATTCAGGAGAGCGCTTTGATAGGTATTTTTCAGATTTCAAAGAAAAATACGGCATTACTGATATGTATTCGGGAGGATTTTATCCTTTTGAAACGCTGGAGGAATTTTGGGCTTATTGGAGCAGACACATATATGTAAACCGTTATATGAATGCACCTAAGCCTGTCTATGAGGAACTTTTTGAATTGGTAAAAGTTAAAGACTATTTTGTAATAACCACAAATGTAGACCATTGCTTTCAGAAAGCAGGCTTTGATAAGCGCAGATTGTTTTATACACAAGGTGATTACGGTCTGTTACAGTGCAGTGAGCCTTGTTGTAATGAGACCTTTGACAATGAAGATATTGTATGCCAAATGGTTGAGAATCAAAGGGATATGCGTGTTCCTGTAAAGTTACTGCCGATTTGTCCGCATTGCGGAAGGCCTATGACAATGAATCTGCGTTCAGATAACAAGTTTGTGGAAGATGAGGGCTGGCACAAAGCGAGCAAGAGATATTCTGAATTCTTACGCAGGCACAGAAATATGAAAGTTTTGTTCCTTGAGTTGGGCGTTGGTATGAATACTCCTGTAATTATAAAATATCCGTTCTGGAAGATGACTGCTGAAAATAAAAACGCTTTCTATGTATGTGTTAATTACGGAGAATCCTTTTGTCCGTCTGATATTGAAGAGAGATCAATCTGTTTAAACAGCGATATAGGTAAAGTTATAGAGGATATACTGTAGAAAAAAGTTCCGCAGATTTATAAATCTGCGGAGTTAGTGGTTTTCATTTTATATGAGGCAGTAATTGTATTACCTCTTGTTTTTTATGCATTTTATAAGGTTTTGTTCTGCATTATCCCAATTGATTATATTAAACCAATCGTCGATATAGTCTGCTCGTAGGTTGTAATGCTTAAGGTAGTATGCGTGTTCCCATACGTCGATGCATAGAATAGGGCATAAGCCCTGCTCTATGGGACTGTTCTGGTTCGGTGTAGTAACAATTTTCAGTTGATGTCTGATGTAAACAAGCCATGCGTAGCCTGAGCCAAAAACTGACAGCGCCGCTTTTTTAAATTCTGTTTTGAAGTTTTCATAATCAGTAAAGCATTGTTTTATTGCCTGAGCAAGCCTGCCGTAAGGTTCTCCTTTAGCGGGGTTAGTAAGTCCTTCAAAAAAGAAACGATGATTGTATACTCCCCCTGCATTGTTCCGCACAGCAGTCTGAAGCTGTTTGGGGAGTCTGCCGGAGATTTTTATAAGCTGTTCAAGAGACAGCTTTTGCAGTTCGGGGTGTTTCTCTAATGCGCCGTTTAGATTGTCAATATAGGTTTGAAGATGTCTGTCGTGATGTAAGTACATTGTCTTTTCATCAATAAACGGTTCAAGGGCGCTGTAGTTATAAGGCAAAGGAGTATTTTTAAACGGATAGTTATTGTTTTCCATAGTTTAACCCTTCTCATATATTTTTAATAAATATATGCTTCGAGTTATAAATTATGTCATATGAAGATAAAATAATTACGAGTTATAATTTATTTATAGATTTAGTCGAATATAAGAAGAAAAAATTGACTTATAATTTTGCATATGATATAATTTATATATACTTTAATATTGGAGGAATGTAACAATGGCTTTCTGTTCAAAATGCGGCAACCAGCTTACAGACGGAAGTAAGTTTTGCGATAAATGCGGCGCACCTGTTGGCGATACGGCATCACAGGATACAAACAAAGCAAAAAATATTTCTGATTCCGTAGGGGATTTAGGAGCTAAAATTGCCGATTTTAATAATACACCTGATCACACATCTGAATACGATCAGACGGATATAACCAATAACAAGGCGTTTGCAGCATTAGCATATCTTGGTATTTTGGTACTGATTCCGATTTTAGCTGCACCGAATTCAAAATTTGCAAAATTTCATTCCAATCAAGGCTTGACTTTGTTGATCGTAAATGTAATTTTAAGCATTGCATTATCTATTGTAAAGAATGTTATGGAAGCGATAGCTGATCCGTTAGGAAAAATTTTTTTAGTTATTAATTGGGCAGTCGGAATTCTTATTATCGTTTTAGCTATTATTGGTATTGTAAATGCAGTTCAGGGCAAGGCAAAGGAACTTCCCATCATAGGAAAAATCAGGCTTATAAAATAACTAATAACTATTAAAAACCCCCTATCATCAATAGGGGGTTTTATAGTTATATAACAAAAATTATCAGTTATTCATTGTCGCTGTCTGCAACATCTTCGCCGTAAAGACCAGCAAGGAAAATGCTGAGTTGGTTATCGTCCATTTTCAAAATGTCATCTTTTGTGTATCCCATATCTTTTAAATCATCATTGGTGATGCCCATTGAGTCGAGCAGTTCAAGAATGTATTCGTCTGACGAAGCAGAATTGTTCAAAGAATCGTTAAGATCATCTTCGGAAACCTTCTTATATTTCTTTAATTTGTTGTAATAGCTGTTATCACTTTCAAGAGTTATTTCATCAATACTAAGATATGAGTCGATTTTCATCTCCATAACCTGATTAGTATACTGAATCATTTTAAGATTTTGATCCGTAAAGAAATATGCTACCGTCTGATCAGTACCATTAGAGTCATTGAATTTATATCTTTCTCGAATATAATTTTCATTATTATAGCTTACGCTGTAGGTGTCTTCATATCTAAGCAGGCTTTTTGAGGGAAAATATGTGTCAATGGTTGTTTTTATACTTTCTGCGGTTTTATTCTTTGAAACAGCGTAAAGCTCATCTTTTGAATTAAGAATGTATGCAGTACCGTTTAATACCAGGTATTCTTGATAAGACGATACTGTTTGTACAGAGTAGTAATAGTTGCTTTCATCCTTTACAGAAATCGTTATAGGGCTTTCGGTAATAAGTCCCATAGTACCTGATTTAAGCATTCCCTTGATTGTATATACTTTACCGGAAATTATCTCTTCAACTGAGTCAATATAATTGGTCTTTTCGTCGAAAACAGAAAGCTCGGTTATTTTTGTTGAATCTTTTGACACAGTTGCACTGTCATTCCTTGAGGAAGTCTTTGTCTTATTTGCTTCGGTGCATGAGCAAAGAATTGTTGTGAAAATGCATAGGATTATTAACATAACGGATAATGATGTTTTTTTCATTTTATTGACCATATTCCTTTCTCTGTTATAATCTTAACAGGCTAAAATTATTGTATATAAATTAGTTTTTTAGTGAGTGTAAAGGTGCAGGGATCTGACCTCCTCGATTTATAAAACGAGAAGGAGATTCTTTTTTCAGAGCCATAACAGGTGCGTGACCGAAAAGTCCGCCCCAGTCAAGCTCATCTCCTACATCTTTGCCGATAGCAGGTATAATTCTTACGGCAGTCGTCTTTGTGTTTACCATACCTATCGCCGCTTCGTCTGCAATAATCGCCGCTATTGTATCAGGAGAAGTGTCTCCGGGAATAACTATCATATCAAGTCCTACCGAGCAGACAGCAGTCATAGCCTCCAGCTTTTCTATAGTTAAAACCCCGCTTTCTGCTGCCGCTATCATACCCGAATCCTCAGATACAGGTATAAACGCACCAGAAAGTCCTCCTATTCTTGAGCAAGCCATTACACCGCCCTTTTTAACGGCGTCGTTTAAAAGAGCAAGAGTTGCAGTCGTGCCGTGAGTTCCGCACTGCTCAAGACCTATTTCTTCTAAAATGTGAGCAACGCTGTCTCCGACAGCTGGGGTGGGGGCAAGGGACAGGTCAACTATTCCAAACGGAACGCCCAGTCGCTTTGAGGCGGTCACGCCCACAAGCTGACCAATTCTTGTTATTTTATAGGAAGTCTTTTTTATTATATCCGAAATCTCTGTGATATTTGCATCAGGGTACTTTGAAAGGGCAGAACGCACAACTCCCGGTCCTGATACGCCCACATTTATCATACAATCAGGCTCTCCGACGCCGTGAAAGGCTCCAGCCATAAACGGGTTATCTTCAACGGCATTACAGAACACAACAAGCTTTGCCGCACCGAAGCAGTTTTTATCTACAGTTTCCTCTGCACATTGTTTTACAATACCGCCCATTAGCTTGCAGGCGTCAAGATTTATACCTGTTTTAGTTGAGCCGATATTTACAGACGAGCATACCTTTTCTGTTGAATTCAGTGCCTTAGGGATAGAGTTTATAAGTTCAATATCACCTGCCGAAAAGCCCTTTTGAACAAGTGCAGAATATCCGCCAATTAAATCTACACCGACAGCCTGTGCCGCTTTATCCATAGCTAACGCAAACGGTACGGGCGAGCATTTGCATGCGGCTGATACTATGGCGATAGGAGTTACTGAAATTCTCTTATTTATAATAGGTATACCGAATTCCTTTGAAATTTCATCTGCGGTTTTGACTAAATCATTAGCACATCTTGTTATTTTTTCATAAACCTTTCCGCAAGCTTTGTCAATGTCAATGTCTATGCAGTCAAGCAGCGAAATTCCCATTGTAATTGTACGAATGTCAAGATTTTCGTCCTGTATCATACGAATAGTCTCAAGTATATCATATGCGTTAAGCATTACTCAACCTCCAATATCCATTGTCAATTATTATTTATCAATTGATAGATCTGCCGTTGTACAAAGTTATCACATTGTACAAATTCTCCAAAGGCAGCAGAGCCACCGGTGGCTCACCGGTCAATTAAATATGGTGCATACAGTTAAAAACGTCCTCGTGCATTGCGGTTATCGAAAGCCCGAGTTCTTTTCCCAGTTCCGACATTTTATCGCTTAACTCTGCAAAAGGAATATTCAGCTTTGAAATATCTACAAGCATAATCATAGCAAACATATCTTGCAATACAGATTGAGTAACCTCTATAACATTTGCTTTGTATTCAGAACAAACTGACGAAACCTTAGCCAGAATACCTATATCGTCTTTTCCTATTACGGTAACTATAGCTCTCATTATTAAACCTCCGCAGTATTATTTTTATACTTACAATAAGTATAACATAAATTATACAAAAAAGAAATACCTTAATTGGATATTTTTATTATAAGTAAAAAACAGGTACGTTATAAATGAAAATAAACGATAAAAAAGTATAAAATATTATTGACAAATCTTAAAAAATGTAATACAATGTATTACAGAAGGAGCTGATACTATGACTATTTCGGTAAGATTAAATGATGAAGATACAGAGCTTTTTAAAAAATATGCGGAGCTTAATAATATTTCATTATCAGACTTGATCAGAAATGCGGTAATGGAAAAAATTGAAGATGAATACGATTTAAAGTGCTATGAGGAAGCCATTGCAGAACACAGAAAAAATCCTATAACCTATTCTATTGATGAAGTTAAAAAGGAGTTAGGTATATGAATGGCTACAGGGTAGTTTTTTCTGACAGAGCATTAAAAGATCTGAAAAAATTGGACAAACATACAGCGTCATTGATTATAGGGTGGATTGAAAAGAATCTTGAAGGATGTACTAATCCACGAAGTTTTGGAAAAGGCTTGACTGCTAACAGGTCGGGTCAATGGCGGTATCGTGTTGGAAATTACAGGCTGATTGCCGAAATTGAAGATAAACAGGTTACGATCTTAGTTTTAAATGTTGGACACAGGCGAAATATCTATGATAAATAAAGAAAAATATTCAGATTTAAAAACCGGTAAGGTTATCCTTACCGGTTGACTTTTTACATTATAATTTATTAAGACCGCTTTAGGTTATTTTATTTTTCTTTTCATCCTTTTATAAATCAATATAACCGCAAGTACTATTATCCCTGTAATACTCATAAGCAATCCGGCTTTAAAACCTACAGGTCTGTATATAAGCTCAACGGTGTGTTTGCCCTTATCAATGTTAACTCCTGTAAAGGCAATATCCGCAACAAAAGTTTCCTGCTCCTTGCCGTCAATATATACCTTCCAGCCGTCATTGTAAGGTATGCTTAAATAAAGCAGACCGTCATTTTCGGCATTAACTGTTCCTTTAATGTAGTTATCGTGCATTGTTGATACCTTTAATCTGTTATTTTCAAGTATTTTAACCTGAGTATCATAGTTCTCCTGAGATACCGCAACTACTTCGATTGAGTCATAGGTGTAATCACCTATTGCTTTAAAATCAATAGTGATTTTTCCTTTTGTAGATTTATAATAACCTAGATTTGCAATATAGTCTTTTACATCTGTAAATGCTTGATTTTCGCCTGCCGCATTCATTAGTCTTCTTACGGTATGTGATTTTTGTATAAAAACATTAATATTTTTGTAAGGAGAATACGATATATTTTTAGCATCAAATTTATACGATTCAAGTTTTGAATTGATGTTTTCGTTTAGACAATAATCCTTATACTCCTGATACGAGAAAGGTTTTTTCTTTAAATTTTTAATAACAATGTATACTTCACTGTTATTTATTATACCTGTGCTAATTGTTAATCGAGAAGTATCAGACATTACTTTGATTTTGTCTTTACTGAGTCTTAAACCGCTTTTAGACTCAATTTTATAATCTACATTTCGAGCATCTAAAGTTATTGCGTTTTCATTAATTTTAGTTGCGTTAGTTTTATTGCCATCAGAAACCACACATGCCTGCATCATTATTTGCTCACGGTCTAAATAGTCGTATTTCATAAAATCATTTTTGCTAATGGTATTTTTAAACACATAGCCCAGAGACGCTTTATATTTGTTTTTTAATATTTCAACGCCGTCAACTGTTTTATATTTTTTAAATTTATAGCTTGCATATTGAGAAGTCTTTGAATTTTTGTTCTTATCATCTCCTATAAAATACCTAACTCCCTGTAAGAAATTTATGCGGCTTCGGTTGTCATTAGAATTAAAGCAAATTCTTCGGTGATAGCCGGCACTGTTGCATAGAACTTTGTTGTAATCAAAAATTCTGTGATCAATGGTTGATATATAACTGTATATAGAACGAGTTCCGAAAAATAAATTTTCATTAGCAGGCACACGAAGAAAAGTTAAATCATTTCCATTCGTTATGGAATTTTGAACCTGATCTATTCTATAAAAATCATTATCGTCAATTGTTGTTCCCACTCTCTGGGCAGCGTTTGAATATTGTTCATAAGATTGACCTGCATTAGTATATATGGCTAATCTAGATAAATTTGGAGAATATTGAACAAAATACATTACCCCTAAATTTGCAGCTACAAATATAATTACAATTGCACTCTTTGATAACCTGCGGATTTTCTCATTACTGCAAACAATATAACCGAAAATAATTAAGAACATTAGATTTATTAGTCCAATGAACATAACTTCATCGGATAGCACATTAAATATCATTCTTGCAGAAAGAAGCGTTACAGCGAAAATAATCTCTATCACAGTAAGTATTGTTTTATATTGCCTTTTATACTCAGTATCCTTAAACTTGTCTAAATCCAGAGCACTGACACTTGCCCATATAAAGAAAAATGCAAGCATATAACACCATCTTCCGACAGGATAGTTTAAAGCATTAAATATGCTGCCAAAAATCGGGAACGCCGCCATAATAACGCATATTAAAGCCATAAGTGATGGAAAACGGTTGAATTTATTTTTAAAGTCAATTATTGCCGCAGGAACCATAGCAAGGCAAATCATAGAAAGAGTTGTATACGAATAATTGCTGCTTATTTCTATATTGGATATAAAGCTTAGTATATACCTCAAAAATTCTTTCAAATTTAAGAGCAAATTAAATTCTACACCTGTTGACTTAGTTGCATTAATAAGTGTATAGAATACTGGTATTAAAATAGGTGCTGCAATGGAAAGAGCAAGAAGTGCATAAAAAACGAACTTTATAAACCTTTTAAAAAAGTCTGCACTACTTTTTTTGTTTTCATTTTCAAAGAAGTACTTAATAACAATATAAGTAACAGCTAAAATTGCTGACATATAAGAAAAGTAAAAGCTGGTTATCAACGATAAAAATACAGCTGCAACAAAAACAAAAGGTTTTTTCTCTTTATCAATTTTATCTATACCCAGAATTATAAGCGGAAAAAATACTAGCGGATTCAGAAAGAAAACTTGTACTGTGGCATTTATTGCCCATGCAGAAAACGCATAAGTTGTTCCACCTATAATGCATTGTAAAAAATTCTTTCCTCTGTAACGTAAAAAAGCTATCATAGCCGTTCCCGCAGCGTAAAGACGTAAAATTACAGATATAGTATATCCAATATCTATATACTTAGGCTTGAATGCCGCTGCAATATAGGAAAACGGATCGCAAAATACGATTGCGAAATTTCCTAAAGTATCAGAACCATATCCTGCATCCCAAGACCAAAGAGAAATGCCGTTTCCATGAAATATGTCTGCAACAAATCTTCTCAGTTTTACCAGAAAGCTGTAATACTGTAAATAGCCGTCCCAAATATATATAAAAGTTTTACCAATTACTATAAACCAAAAAAAAGAGAAAAAAGCTATAATTATAAAAAGAAGCGTATACATAGCATATGTGTTACTTCTAATTTTTTTTAAAGCATTCAAAAAATACATCTCCTTATATTATAATGCATAAATTATACCATTATAGCTCTTATTTGTCAATCAAAGTACAATCTTCGCAAGGTTGACGTTTGGAGTACAAGAGAAAACTTGAGTTTTTATTATTGCCATTTTTAAGATGAGATATAATTATGAATAAGAATTCTTTGATTTAATGTGTAAACAGTTTCTTAAACGATTTCTTGACTTTTTTGTGAATATAATATATAATCTAGGTATATAGTATGAATTACATTTAATCAAGGAATGATAGTATAATGAAGATTTCTACAAAGGGAAGATACGCACTAAGACTTATGGTTGATTTAGCGGCAAATAATAACGGCGAATACATCTCATTGAAAGTGATTTCAAAGCGGCAGGGTATTTCTAACAAGTATTTGGAGCAGATTATTACGCTGCTTTCAAAGGCAGGCTTTGTCAAAAGCGTTCGGGGTTCAAATGGTGGATACAGGCTTGCCAAAAGTCCTAAGGATTACACAGTGGGAATGATTATCAGGCTTACTGAGGGCAGTCTAGCTCCTGTGGCTTGTCTTGATGGAGAGGAAAACGACTGTGAAAGAAACGAATCTTGCGTTACACTATTTGTATGGAAGAAGCTCTACAATGCTATCAATGACGTTGTTGACAACATAACGCTTGAAGATTTAGTTGAAATGCAAAAGAATTTGAATGGCGGAAGCTATGAGATATAACTATATATATTGTTTAAGAATAATAATTTCAGCGCAGTATGCAAAAAACGTACTGCGTTTTTTATTTACAATTTTGTTTCTTATTTTAGTTAGGTTATTTTTGTGCATTTGTAATTCAAGTTACAACTAACATTTCATATTTTTCTTAAATATCTGATGTATTCATATATTAATATAGTGAAAAGCAACAAAAGCCGAGTGAGTAGTTTGTACAACCATACAAAAAAATAAAAAATATAACACTAATACATATTTTGTGTTATAATAGTAAATAATGGATAATAATTTGTCCATTGTAAAATTTAAATCAAAACAAGGAGGGCTTAAAATGAAAAAGTTTAAAAAGCTATTATCTTATGCAGCAGCTGCAACTTTAGCAGTTACAGGTATTGTAGGAGGAGCATCATTAGGTGCAAGCGCTGATACTACACTTATCACAAATGGCGGTCCTTACACAGAAGATGCTTTTTACATTGCGACATATAATAGAGGAGACTATTATCAAGATGTTGCATTTGAATTATCATTTAAGTATGATACTGTAGGAACACCTTCAAAACCTGTACCAGATGAGCAAGGAAATGTAGACGAATATGTTGGCTACAATGATACTTTCGAGTTTCTTGTATTCGACTCAACTTGGGGCGGCTGGGATAAGACAACTGTAGGTCCATTAGGTTATGATCAAACAGCTGATCCTGATGTAGCACCCGAACAGGGTCATGTTTATACGGTAAGAGTGCCTATTGAAGTAATTGAGAAAAAGCTTTCAACAGGTCAAGAACCTTATGGTATCAACATTCAGACAGGTTTAATTGGTACATCAGTTGTATCAATTGAATCATTAAAGCTTGTGTCTGGAACAACTCCATTTGTACAGCAGCCATTTACTATTACAGGTGAGTATGTAATGGGTACTGCAAGTACAATGAAAGTTGACCCTGCAGGAGCTGCAACAGTTAATGCAAGTCAGTACAACATTGAAGTATCTGCAATTGACCTCAGCGCATGGGTAAACCCAACTGTTGACGTTACTGTAACATACGCTGAAGCAAGCTCAGATACAGACAATGATGGTGAAATTAACTATTCACAAGCTGAAATTGAAGTTTCAACAGGTGCAATCGACCCGGAAACTGGCGAAGAAATATTCTCAACGCCTGATCCTAACTACGTATTGCACGAAGCAGGTCAGTATACGTACACAACAGAGATCCCTAATACAACTGTAAAATTTATAGCTGCATATCAGGATTGCACAGTTACAGAGATTCACGTGTATGATAATACTGATATGAATACAGAAAACCCTGTATCAGGTCAAACAGCAACAACTATCAAGGACAACATGGGTCTTGCATGGAATTTAGGCAATACTCTTGAAGTAGTTGATGCAACTGGTAAAGTTAATGAAAAGGCTACTGGTAATTCAAAAACAACCAAGAAGCTTATTCAGGCAGTAAAAGCTGCCGGATTTAACACAATTAGAATACCGGTATCTTTTTTAGATATGATCGGTACAGACGGTACTGTAAACGATGTTTACATGGAAAGAATTCTTGATGTTGTTGACTATGCATATGATATGGGTATGTATTCAATAATCAGCTTACACGGTGATAGTATGACAGGTTTTGCTAATCATTGGATAAATATTGATGCAACTGGTGATGCATTTAATCAGATACTAAATAAGTATGCAGCATTATGGGCAGATATTGCTCAAGCATTTACAGGTTATGATCAAAAGGTACTATTTCAATCAGCTGATGAACTTATGAATAGTGCTGGTGATTATAATGCAACGCCAACACCAACTGAATATGCAAATATCAATGCTATTAACCAGGCATTTGTTAATGCTGTACGTAATGCAGGCGGAGCTAATAATACAGACCGTGTATTAATACTTGTTGGATATAATACTGATATTGATTGGACTATCGCAGGATTTAAAAAGCCTACAGACCCAACAGATAACAGATTAATGATATGTGTCAATTATTATACTCCTAGTGACTTTACAATAGCCGGATATTTTGGCACAACTACATGGGATGAAAATGCTACATATGGTGGAAAAGAATACATGGATAGCCAGTTTGAAAAAATAACTAATTTTGCAGATGGATTAGGTATGTCTGTATTAATTGGTGAATATGGTCCTGCATATAAAAATAATATTGATCAAGTAGCTAATTATGATTATTGGCTGAATTATTATGCATCTTTACATGGCATAGTAACAGCATACTGGGATAACGGTGAAACAGGTATAGACGGTACAGCATTATTCGACAGAACTAATAATGTAATTACTAATAATGGCAAGGTTATTGCAGAGGCAATTGTTGACGGATATATTAATGGTCGTTGATTTTATCAGTAAACTAACAATGTTATTTTAAATAAAAAAATAAGTATAACAAAATCGCTCGAAAGCAAATATACTCGGGCGATTTTATTGTTTTCTTCAGCAGAAAGAAAACATCAGTTCTAAAGATGGAAATAACAAGCTTTAATACTTGAGTGTAAATAAGTATGTTTTAGCAAAACTAAACCATGTATTTTAAATCAAAGTAAAATGAGCCCTGTAAAAAAACAGAACTCACTTACTTAAATAATATTATTTATTTTCTTTTGTTAAATCTTGTGTTATTCTATTTAGCTCCGTATTCTTCAATATAAGCTATAATATCGTCAAGATATTCTTTCCCTCCGATTATTCCCTTTTTAATACATTCAATAATATCGTATATATTCACAATCGAATATACCGGAATTCCGAAATCGTCAGCGGTTTGCTGTACTGCCGATTTTTCACCTGTGCCCTTTTCCATTCGGTCTACTGATATAAACATCGCAGTAACATTTACATCAGCCTGAGCCTTTAATTTGGGCAAAGTCTCACGAAGCGCTTTGCCAGAGGTCATAACGTCCTCAATATAAATTACCTTTTCGCCGTCTTCAAGATTTTTTCCGACAAACATTCCACCCTCGCCGTGATCTTTAATCTCCTTTCTGTCAAAGCAGTAGTTGGCGTTGATACCAAAGTCGTTTGAAAGCGCAATAGCCGTCGAGCAGGCAAGGGGCATACCCTTGTATGCAGGTCCGAACAGAGTGTCAAACTCAACATTATGTTCTTTGATGCATTGTGCATAATAATGACCCAGCTTTACTAGCTGTTCGCCTGTGCAGTAACTGCCTGCATTTAAAAAATACGGCGCTTTTCTCCCGCTTTTTAGCGTGAACTCGCCGAACTTTAAAACTCCGCTGTCTTCCATAAATTTTACAAATTCTTCTTTATAGGTCATTTCCTTACATCCTTTTCAGTTTTACATAATATTTTATGAAAATATTTTAGCATACAAAAAAAACACTGTCAAGACGACTACCGACTTGACAGCTTTAATAAATATATGCAGTTTTAGTATTAAGCTTGAGTGCTTTTCGTTTCATAAGTTTCCGGCTTGATAGTTACAAATATTCTTTCAAGTCTCTGATCGTTTACCTCTATAGCCTTAAGAGTGAACCTATCTATCTGAATAGTGTCACCATATTCAGGTATTTTATTCAGTGCGTCCATAAACCAACCGCCCACTGAGGTGCAGTCGCTGTCAATAGTATCTTCAGAAAGCTCAAGTCTGTCCAAAAAGTCGTTTATAGATAAATCGGCAGATACTTCATAGCTGTTTGTTGATAGCTGGATAAATGAGGTGTCCTCCTCATCGCTTTCATCGTATATCTCACCGACAAGCTCCTCAATTATATCCTCAAGAGTAACTATTCCCATAGTACCGCCGTATTCGTCGATAACAACAGCCATATGAACCTTTTGCTTTTGCATAAGATTAAATGTCACCGATATTTTTTGATGCTCGGGAATGTATATAGGTTTTTTCAGTATGGCTTTTATATCTGTGTTATCTGTAGTATTATTAAAATATACCTTGAAAAAATCGCTCTGATGAAGTATACCTATTATGTTGTCCACAGAGTCTTTATAGATTGGAAACCTTGAGTATTGCTCATTTAAAAATGTGTTTTTAATTTGTTCAAAGTCGCTTTCAATATCTATCGCCGTTACATTAACTCTCGGAATTAAAATCTCATTTATTGTTATTTCATCAAAATCAAGCGCTGAGCGTACAAGGTCGGATTCCTGTTCCTCTAAAACACCTTCGCCTTCAATTTCGTCAATAATGTATTTGAGCTCTTCTTCGGTTACAGAAGGTTCTCCCTTGTTTGTTCCAAAAAGCTTGGTTACTCCGTTTTTTAACTTTGTAATCAGAAATATTACAGGCTTTAGTACAGACATAAACGCACTGAGGATAGGCGACATAAACAGCGTCATCTTTTCGGCGTTTTCGCTTGCCAGACTTTTTGGTATTATCTCTCCGAATAAAAGAACTAAAACCGTCATAACAAGCGTCGCCATACCGACACTTCCTGCGCCGAAATACTTGGTAAACATAACTGTTGCCAATGACGCAGACAGTATATTGACTACATTGTTTCCTATCAGGATAGCTGTCAGCGCTTTGTCGAAGTTATCAATGATATGAAGCGCTTTTTTTGCTCTTTTTGCCTTTTTGGATTTTCCCTCTGAATACGATTTTATTCTTATTCTGTTTACTGACGCAAATGCTGTTTCTGTTGATGAAAAAACAGCTGACAGCGCTACAAGTATGACAATTATAAGAATATACATTTTTAATTCCTTTCAATAATTTATGCAGTTATTTTATATACTTACCGAAACATTAATAATTAGTATATCACAATCTTTAATTAAATGCAATTATTGGGTTTTTGCTTGACTGAATTATAATTTTAAGGTATAATTAATCATTATTATCCGGATATTTTTATGCTTGGAGAATTATAATGAGTAAAATAAATGAAACAGATATAAACGGCTCTAAAAATAATTTAACCGACGAAGCCAATATAAACGAAAAAGAGATGGCTCCTGATATTTTTGACAGGATAATGCACACTAAACCGCTTTCAGTGTTTGAAAGCTTTTATATAAAAAATAAATCAGTGCTTTTATATCTTTTTTTCGGAGGGCTTACCACGCTTGTAAGTATCTTTACCTTTTGGCTTGCCGAGTTGTTTATAAGATATGATTTTAATGTTTCCATCTTTGGAAGTATGTATAGCACAAAGGTTGTACTGTCTAATGCGATATCTTGGATATGTGCTGTGCTGTTTGCCTTTTTTACAAACAGAATATGGGTTTTTAACTCTCCTACTGATAGCTGGACAGGCTTTTTTAAACAAATGGTCGCTTTTTTTGGGGGGAGATTTGCAACATTCTTATTGGAAACAGTTATACTTGTAGTATTTGTATCAATACTGAATTTTAATGAAATGGTTATGAAAATTATAGCACAGCTTGCGGTGCTTGTATCAAATTATGTTATAAGCAAGCTTATAGTTTTCAGAAAAAGAAATTGATTATGTAAACTGTTGTAGATAACAGAATAAGTAAACACATAACAAAGGCGGTGATTGAAATTCTGAATACCTTAATAGATATTTTTTTGGACTCACTTAAAGATACACTGCTGATGATACCCTTTTTGTTCGGCGTTTATATATTAATAGAATATATGGAACATGCTTCTTCAAATAAAATTGAAAAGGCATTTAGGGAAATGGGCCCGTTCGGACCGTTGGGGGGAGCAGTTGCAGGTTCTATACCTCAATGCGGAATTTCTGCCGCTGCCGCTAATCTTTATTCCGGTAAGGTTATTTCTCTCGGAACGATAATTGCTGTGTTCGTTGCAACAAGTGATGAGGCAATTCCGATGATGATAGCCAATCCGGGAAAAATATCCGTTTTGTGGAAGCTTATCGTAATAAAAATAGCGGTAGCGGTCGCAGCGGGAATTATAGTTGATATAATATATAAGCTGTGCACAAAAAATAAATCAGTGAATGAAGAGGATCATTTCCACGAGCTTTGTGAGAACTGCGGCTGCGACGAGCATGGTATTTTGTATTCAGCTTTAAAGCATACTTTTAATATAGCTTTATTTGTGTTTTTAATTACTCTTGTTCTTAATGCTGCAATTTCCTTTGTCGGAGAGGATATTATCGCAGGTCTGATGATGAGCGATAACTTCTTTCAGCCGTTTATTTCGGCACTGGTTGGTTTTATACCCAACTGTGCGTCGTCTGTGATAATAACACAGCTGTATCTTGAGGACGGGATATTGTCATTCGGTTCGGCGATTGCAGGGCTTTGTACAACTACAGGGCTGGGATTGATAGTTTTATTTAAAACAAATAAAAAGCATATTAAGCAAAATCTCTTGATATGCGGTATTTTATATGTAATTGCTGTAGTTACAGGTATTGTGATTAATGCTATCATATAAGTTTAAAATCGTAAATTGGTTTAAAAAAGTTAAAAGCGGAAGTTTATTTTAAACTTCCGCTTTTGTAGGTTACATTATTCCGCATTCATCATAATCCTGCCACTTTTCGTTATATGCTTTGTTGCTCATCAGCTTGTATACAAAATAAACCGATGATGCGGCAATCAATACAAGTGCGCTTAATATAAGCCAAAAGCCTCTGCCTTCTGATTTGTTACCCATAAGTACCAACCTTTCTTTTGTTCTTCTGTTGTTTTCACACTAAAAATTTAATATATTCTATATGTATTTTATTTATCTTTAATCACATTATACAATAATTAGTATAGCCTGTCAACAAATTAATTTTATTAATATTTATTAAAAGTAAAAGACCTGAAGTCAAACTTCAGGTCTTTACAAGTGTTAACGATTTCTTAGTTGCATCCGCATCCGCAGTCGTTACCACAGCCGCAGCCGTTGTTACCAAAAGCGTTGTTACCGCAGCAGAATAAGATAAGGATTAAAATGATAATCCATGAGCAGTTTGAGCATCCCATTAGTACGCACTCCTTTTCAATGTATAGAATTTTATAAAGCGTCTTCCGCGAGGCTGCCGGGCAGCCATTTGGCAGAAGTAGATTATTCGGTCATGCTGACGAATAATTTTGCTTTATAATACAGTGTATGGTATTTTCAAAAAAGTGTTACAGACAAATATAAGCTGCATAAAATATATAGAGAATAATTTTAACGGTTTTGCCAAAACTTATTTTTATAGGACTTAACTGTTATTCATTAAAAAAAGGCTGACTTGGTGATCAGGCGGATTAATAATGGATCTGTTAAACTATATAACTGAAAATTAGCTGTGTATATATTATAAAAGGGAGACTGTCATATGAATAATTACAATTCAGAAGAGATGACTAAAAAATGCAAAGAAATATTAGATGACTCTAAAAATATTGCCGGAAAGCTAGGGCACACTTATGTTGGAAGCGAGCATATTTTATTGTCCTTTTTAGAAAACGGAAGCTGTACCGCATCAGTTGTACTGACGAGAAACGGAGTGAACAAGAGCGACGTTTTAGAAAAACTGGAAGAAATGGTCGGGATAGGCACTCCTTGCAGGCTGGAGGAATATGAGGACTGTATGACCCCAACTGCGCAAAAAATAGTTAGCGGAGCTCTATCGCTTTCAAAAAGTCTTGGTTCTAAACAGTGCGGAACAGAGCACCTTCTTATGCTTATGCTCAGACAGGGGGGCTCTCAGGCTATGCAGATATTAGAGGAGCTTGATATACCTATTTCAAAGCTGTATAATGACTGCTCGACAATAGGCAAAGCAGATATTGCTTTCTTTAAGCAGAATACCGAAAAGCTCAAATACCTTTTAAAATACGGCAGAGAGCTTACCGGCAAGGAGGCGGCGGACAGCTTTGATCCTGTTTTAGAACGTGACAATGAAATAAATCAGGTTATTGCAATTTTGTCAAGAAGGCAAAAAAATAACCCTTGCCTTGTGGGTGAAGCAGGAGTCGGAAAAACTGCAATAGTAGAAGCTCTGGCGCAAAGAGTATATAAAAAAGAAGTGCCGTCAGCATTGCAGGGGAAAAGAATATTCACTCTTGATATAACCGAGCTGCTGGCGGGAGCAAAGTACAGAGGGGATTTTGAAGAGCGATTAAAATCCTGCATAAAAGAGGCGAAACGGTCAAGGGGAATAATACTTTTCATTGATGAGATACACAATATTATAGGTGCAGGCGCAGCAGAGGGTGCAATAGACGCCGCCAATATTTTAAAGCCCGCTCTCGCTAGAGGTGAAATAAGTATTATTGGCGCTACTACGTTTGACGAGTACAGAACCCACATTGAAAAGGATTCGGCGCTTGAAAGACGTTTTCAGACAGTAAAGGTCGATGAGCCGGACGAAAAAACAACTATAAAAATTCTTAAAGGTATAATCCCTAAGTATGAGGCGTTTCACGGTCTTAAAATTACCGACGAGGCTATTTCTGAGGCAGTAAAGCTGTCAGGCAGATACCTTACCGACAGACATTTTCCCGACAAGGCTATTGACCTTATAGACGAAGCCTGCGCTTACGTTCATTTAGAGCGCAGTGAAAGCAATGATGTTAGTTCAGACGAAATGTATGACGTTTTTAACGATTATGTTCTGGGAAAAATAAGCAAAAACGATTATTTGGATAAACTTTCGCAGACGTACAGCAATTCTTTTGGCGGCAATATGAAAAGGGTCTTGAAAATTGATATTGATAAGCGTATTTCAAATATCGTTTCAGTACCATTGGAAACAATCAAAAAAAGCGAGCGTTTAAAGCTGCGCTCACTTGAGGAAAATCTCTCTAAAAAAATTGTTGGACAAAACCGTGCTATCGAGGCGGTTTCCTTTGCAATCAAAAGGGGCAGAGTAGGACTCAAGGACGCTTCCAGACCTATAGGCTCGTTTGTATTTTTGGGTTCAAGCGGAGTGGGAAAAACTGCGCTTGCAAAAGAGCTTGCCAATGAGATTTTCGGCGGAGAAAACAATATGATAAGACTGGATATGTCCGAATTTATGGAAAAACACAGCGTATCAAAAATTATCGGCTCGCCGCCAGGATATGTAGGATACGACAGCCCAAACGGAAGTATGCTTACAGAAAAGGTAAGAAGAAATCCGTATTCTCTCGTTTTGTTTGATGAGATAGAAAAGGCTCACCCCGATATACTCAACATTCTTCTGCAAATTCTAGAGGACGGTTTTCTAACAGATTCTGCAGGCAGAAAGGTGTCATTTAAAAACACAATAATAATTATGACTTCAAATATCGGCGCAAGAAAAATTATCAAGGACAGTTCTTTAGGCTTTTCCCAGACGGTTAGAACAAACAGCTTTAATGACAAAGAAGTCAAATCCGAGCTTAAAAAGATTTTTTCTCCGGAACTTATTAACAGAATTGATGAGATAATCACATTTGATATGCTTACCGACGAAAATTTGGTTGAAATTGCCGGTCTTGAACTGAAAAAGCTCGCTGAGAGGTGTAAGTCGCTTGGCATTATGCTTTCGTATACTTCTGATGTTGCAAAGAAACTCAGCCGAGACGGTCATTCAAACGAATACGGCGCAAGAGAGATTTCCAGAATTATCAGACGCAATATAGAAAATCTCATTACAGACGAATTTCTTTCGGGTATTGAATGTAAATCTCTCAGGCTTTCGGTCGTTGACGACAGCTTTGAGGTCAAGAACGAAAGCAGGTTAAGGCTGAATGCATAATATTAAAATACCACCCTGAGAAATCAGAGTGGTATTTTTTAAAGCTTTGGTTATTTGGCAGGCGTGGCTTTCTCCTGCATCTCTCGGGATTTATCCCTGTCGTTACCATCGGCGTGTGGATGCCACGAAATTGTCCACCTCAAATAACCTTTTATTTATACTTACTTATATTAATTCTTGCTATAAGTTTCAAATTTCAGTCCGCCTTTAACTTTTGTCTATACTATTATACCATTTTTCGACAGGTTGTCAAATGGTTTTACCCTAAAATTTATTTACTCTCATTATATTGGTTTATTTTTATTATAGCGGCAAATTACTTTTATTTATTTTCAGTATTGTTATCCAAATTGTTTATTGCATAATTTAAACATTGTATAACAATTTGATTGGAAGATATATTATTCTTATATGCAAGACTATCAATTTTTTTCACAATTTCTTCAGGCAGTCTAAAAGATTTGCTTACCGAATTGTATCCCTTTTTTATTTTCCACATAAGGCTTAACCCTCCTTTTTATATAGATTATATTATAAGTAAATTGATTTTAGGTTACACCTAGACTAAAAGACTTAAAAATTAGTTTTTGCCTTGAATATATTTATTATGTACCATATGTGGAACAAAGTCAAGTAAAAATGTTTCAAAAATGGTACAATCTACTTATTGAATAAAAAGGAGTGCATTTTATTATGAAATTTTACCAAAGATTAAAAGACTTAAGAGAGGATAGCGATAAAACTCAAGCAGATATTGCGCTTGTATTAAATACAAGCAGATCATATTATTCACAATATGAAAATGGCAAAAGACAAATACCTTTTGAAAGAGTAGTTGAGTTAGCAAAATATTATAATGTCAGTTTAGATTATATTTCAGGATTAACAGATAAAAAATACAGCTATAAGGAATGGGATAAAATTTAGCAAAAACAGTAATGTATTATAGTGTATAAATTTTTATGCTGAGGAAATAATAGTTTCAAATATCTTTTAAAGGGAGAAAACTATTATGACTTCAAACATGAGCAAACGAGCAATTGCTCGTATAGTAACTTTTGCGACGGCAATTTTACTTTTGCTGTTTGCGATAATATTGGTATTCGGAATCAGAGCGAAAAAGGCTGAATTAGCGCTTGAGTACAATTATCTAAAAGCGATAGAGGATTTGTCTGCTTCGGCAGAAAATATAAACACATCGCTTAAAAAGGGATTGTATTCGGGAACATCAAATATGATGTCGTCGATATCAAATGATTTGCTTTTAGACTCTGCGTCTGCGAAGGCGTCGTTATCACAGCTTTCAGCTTCTGAGGAGAGCTTAGAGGGGGCAAACAAGTTCTTATCACAGGTAGGAAACTATGCTTTAAGTCTGTGTAAGAAGCTTGAGCGAGGCGAAAAGATTACTGATGAGGAGTATAATACCTTAGAAAAGCTTTGCAGCTATTCTGAAGAGCTAAAGAATAAGCTTTGGGAAATTGAGCAGAGCGTAAGAGGAAACGGAGATAAGCTCTCATATGAAACCGTTTCAAAGCTGAGCAAGATATCCGAAGATGAAATGAAGGGCGATAACGGAGCAGTACAGGCAGGACTGAATCTGGGTAGCATAGAAGAAAAAACCGGAAGCTATCCAACCCTTATTTATGACGGACCTTTCTCTGATCATATTCTTGAAAAGCAGCCGGAGATGTTAAAGAACCAAAATCAAGTAACAGAGGCAAGGGCAAAAAAGCGTGCGGGAGAGGTTTCGGTCGTACAAGCGGATTCACTGAAGCTTACGAATAACGAGGACGGTAAAATGCCTTCTTATGTATTTGAGTGTAATGCAAACGGTGAAAAGACAACAGTTTCAATAACTAAAAACGGTGGATATTGCTGTTATATGATAAGAAACCGTGATGTTAAAGATAAGAACATTGAAAACGAAGAGGCAGTAAACTACGCAAAGAGCTATCTTGACGAGCTTGGAATATATAATATGCAGTCGACTTACTTTGAAACAGTAGGAAACGTATGCACAGTAAACTTTGCTTACAAGGAAAAGGACGTTATATATTATACAGACTTGATAAAGGTCAAGGTTGCGATGGACAACGGGGAGATTTTAGGATTTGACGCAAGAGGATTTTTGACAAACCACAAGACAAGACAGCTTGCAAATGCAAAAATAACTGAGGATCAGGCAAGAAAAACCGTATCGACCCGTTTGACAGTAGAGCAGGTACAAAAGGCGCTGATCCCGTCAAACGGTGAGGTCGAGACATTGTGCTATGAGGTAAAATGCAAGACAAAAGATAATCAGGAGGTTTTGGTTTATATCAACTGTGAGACAGGAGTAGAGGAGCAGATTCTGTTGTTGGTGAAAACAGAAACAGGAACTCTTACCGTGTAGCGTTTTATGACTCAATTGTTTTGAAAGGAACAGATCAATGAGAATAAAAGATATAGATGGCATAGAGATACTGGATTCTCGAGGTAACCCTACCGTTAAAGCTATAATCACATTAGAGGACGGAACAAATGCGGCAGCAAGTGTTCCGTCGGGGGCTTCGACGGGTAGCTTTGAAGCTTATGAGCTTCGTGACGGAAACGATGAGAGGTATTTTGGAAAGGGCGTTGTAAAGGCGATTTCAAATATTACAGATATTATCAAGCCTGCTCTTATCTCAAAAGGTGATATAGACCAGCAGGAGCTTGACAGTACGTTGAAAGCTATCGACGGAACGCCAAATCTAAAGGCTCTGGGTGCGAACGCAGTGCTGGCGGTATCTCTGGCTTTTGCACGAGCCTGTGCCAAAGCAAAGAAAACACCGCTTTATAAGTCTCTGAGCGTTGATGATGAGAAGATACTTCCTATCCCAATGCTGAATATTCTAAACGGCGGCGCACACTCAAACAACAATATCGACATTCAGGAATTTATGATAATGCCGCTGGGTTTTTCGCATTTCACAGAGGGGCTTAGGGCCTCCTGCGAGGTTTATCACACTCTGGGTAAAATTCTAAAAGAAAAGGGTTTATCAACAGGAGTAGGCGACGAGGGAGGTTTTGCGCCAAATATCGAAAGCGATGAGGAAGCTCTTGATTTAATTCTTGAGGCGATTTTCAAAGCGGGCTTTGACGACGATAAATTCAAGCTTGCTCTTGATATTGCCGCAACAGAGTGGGTATGCGACGGGGGATACAAGCTGCCTAAGCGTGGGAAAATGCTTGATACAAACGGTATGATAGACTATGTAAAGGAGCTTTGCAAAAGCTATCCTATACGTTCGGTTGAAGATCCGCTGGGAGAGAGTGATTTTGCCGGTTTTGAAAAGCTGACTAAAGAAATAGGCGACAAGGTACAAATCGTTGGAGACGATTTATTTGTCACCAATCCTGACAGGCTGCAGAAGGGTATCTCGAGCAAGGCTGCAAATGCAATTTTAATAAAGGTAAACCAGATAGGAACATTAAGCGACGCAATAACGGCAATTAAGCTTGCATACGACAACGGATATAACACTATTATTTCTCATCGAAGCGGAGAAACCGTAGACAGCTTTATAGCAGACTTAGCGGTCGGTCTTTCAGCGGGGCAGATAAAAACAGGAGCGCCTTGCAGAAGCGAGCGGTGTGAAAAATATAACAGACTTTTAGAAATTGAAAAGGAGCTTGGTCCTGACGCAAGATACGGAAGAATGTTTTAAGAAAATAAAAGCAGACACAGTAATTTTTCTGTGCCTGCTTTTTGTTTTATAATTATTTATTTTCGTCCGGGTCGTTTTCAAGTTCTGGAGACTCAAGCGCTATTTCATTACCATCTGTGTCATAGAGCGAAATATCGTCTGACAAATTTTCCTCAGGATTTTCTAGTTGAGGATTATCATCAAATTCTGACTCTGTATTATCTAAAGATTCTGTTTTTTGAACCTCCGAGTCGTTTTCATCTGCTTGTTCATCAGAATATATTGATTCAATGCTCTCTGCTTTTGTTTGCTCTTTTAAAGCCGCCTTTTGCGCTTTTTTCTCTTCTTTTATTCTTCTGCGTTCGTCCTCATATACACTTGACGGCTCAAAGCATTTTGGCTTGCGCTTTTTAACGAATATACTCATAAATATCAAAACTGCAAGTCCTGCTATTGAAATTATAATACCTGCGATAAATCCCGGAGGTGTGTATTTTAGTTCAACAGTATGCTTTCCTTTTTCAAGTTCAATACCCAAAACTGCTCCGCAAAGCTTAGTTGTGTCAGCCTTTTTACCGTCAACATAGGCTGTCCAGCCCTCCGCAGGAATTGCCGTGTACATATATCCGTTTGTCGTAGCGTCTACTTCACCCTTAAAGTAGGTGTCGGTATGCTCTGTAATATCATAAGTTCCGTTTGATTTCAGCTTGTTAAGACCTTCCTGAAGAACATCGTCGTTGATTTGATATACCAAGCAGTTAAGCTGACCGCCGGCAGTTAGCGCCTCTTTTGTCGTTCCTGAAATCGTTGCAGTTTCTCCTGCTTTAGCGTATCCTACAGGGAAAATATATTCAAGGTCGTCCTCAACGGTATAGCTGTAGGTTTTATCGTCTGAGCTGATTTTAGTTTGAATGTTTTCTATATCAGGGCTGTCAAAGAAGCAGTAAAGCATAGAATCTGATACAGCGGTGTAGTTGAATTTTAATGTACCTTTCTCATCAGAGGTTTGATTTGTATCAACAAGCGAAACTTCAGTTAGCACAGTTCCGAATCCCTCAATGGCAAGACCGCTTTCTTTGATGGCGTCTGTAATATCAACTGTAAATTCAAACGGCTGACCGGCTTCAAAAGTTTCATCTACGGCGTTTATATCGTCAGTATCCGAAGGCGCATAGAAGTAGAAATCTGAACCGTCTTCCCAAATGTCGGCATCATTCTGATATTTGAAGGTAATATGCAATTCCTTGTTATCAAGCTCATCGGTTAATTCAGCGTCAGCATTTAAACCAACGGCTTTTTTCAGTTCTTCAATGGTAAGCTGATAATATGAATTTGCCTTTACTCCGCCAACCTTTTTGTCAGAGTTGTTTAATGCCTTTTCACCGCTGAATAACTGTTTTTTCTCGCCCGGTACATAGTTGTATACACCTGTTGCGTCATCTTCATTTGTTATAGTAGCGTTTTCACCCTCGCCCTTTGTCATCAAAATATAAGAATATAAATCCTTGTCAATACCCGTTATGCTTTTGTATAAAGCGTTCAGATAATAGAACGGATTGTTAGGATTGCTCAGTTCAAAATCCTTTATGCTCTTGTCTGCAACAAAGCCAAATGGCAGGTAAGCTGTGTTTTCATATAACTTTGAATTTCCAGACGAAGTAACTTCTTTCAAATAAGTATCTGAGTTTTCGCCTGTTTTTGAAATGATATATTTGAGATTTAAAAGCGCATTAGTAAACGGACTTGTAGCGCCGTAATAATATCTGTTTCCTCTGGGTTGCGATATAATACCTAAGTTCTCCATATAGTTTGACATTGTTACGTCGGACATTGAACTGAACTGCGAAACACCGTAGTATTTATAAAGACAAGGATCGTTTATGGTGTACCACTTTGACATTTCTGTACGGTAAAAGTCATCATCTGCCGGAGCGGATTTTTCAAGCAGCTTTTGTACCTCGTTGTTGCTTGCATAGTATGTGCTGTAAGCCGAAGAGCCAACGTTCTTAACACCGATGCTTGCAGAGGAGTACATTTCGATTACCATAGGAATAAGCATTAAAAAGGCTATGGTTTTTGTATTTATATATTTATATTTTATCAGTAAAATCGTAATAAGAGCCATATAGGCAAGAGCTAAAGACACATTGTTTCTGATTACAATTTTGGAAACGTCCTTTGCAAAAATCCCTATAATGATAATTCCGGCAGCTACGGCAGCAACTCCGACAATGTGAACCCATGAGATGTTTTCAAGCTGAGTAAAAGCACGGTACGCCGTAATAACAAGAACAAATGCAAATATAAAAGTAAATCTGAAAGGTATCTGATTGGTAAAGTGGAAGCCGTGCCAGATGAAATCAAGAATATTTATATTGCAGCTTAGTATTAAAAATGTGAGAAAAACAAGTACAACAATTTTTTCACGGATTGAAATTTTTCTAGATAATAAATGAACTCCTATCATTATTACAGCCAGCAATGAACAGTACAGATTCGGCAGTCCCTCAATATGTGTAGGCGCTTGAAAAGCTAAAAGATTTGCAAGAACGTCTTTAAAATCATTGTAGAAACTCAGTTGAGCAGGGAAGTCTGAGTTACCGCTTGAATAAGTAGTTTTTAAAGCAAGATACGCAGGCAGTATAAGTATAGCAGTAAGCGCAATGCCTGTTAAAGAAAAGAGCAGGATCTGCCAAAGTCTTTTTAATATAGTTCTAATGCCTATTTTTGAGCAGATAACCTCTGCAACAAAATAGAGTGCTATAAATACGCAAAGGAAAAATCCAATATAGAAATTTGAGAAAAATGCGACTGCAAGAGAGATAGTATAAAGCTTAAATTTTCCGTCTTTAATGAGATAGTGAACTCCGAGTGCAACAAGAGGCATTAAAGCTACTGTATCAAGCCACATTATGTTCCAGTAATATCCCATCATAAACGCGCATAAAGCGTAGGGTATAGAAAAGAGAACGATAGAAAAATCGTTTCTTTTGAACACGTGTTTTAGGAACATTCCCATAAACAGTCCTGCGCAGCCTATTTTAATACATACTAACAAAGCCAGAAAATCACGCAGATAAGCTTCAGGTACGAGTAATGCAAGAAAATTCAGCGGACTTGCTGTGTAATATGACATTATACCGAGGAAGTTTTGTCCCAAGCCCGAACGAAGCGTATATAACAGTGAACCTCCATTTTGAAGCTTGTCCTGTAGTTCGGAAATAAAAGGAAAATACTGATGCCAGAAGTCGATAACGAGGATTTGTTTATCACCGGCAGGATGAATCCCTGCTTTAATAAATACAATAAGCATAATTAAAAAAGGTACCAAGAATGAAAGTACTACAAACAAGTGTCTGAGAACAAACTGGATCCCTTTGGTATTATAAAACCTGTTAAACACAGAAGAATTTTTCAGTGCTGATACTTCACCGTCGTTGTAAACATTTTGCTTTAGTTTTATGGTGTTGTCGGTTTTCTTATACATCACTAAACCTCATTTCATTATAAATAAATACATTTATAGCTTATTGTACCATATTAATAAGAAAAAGTAAATATAATCTGAGAAATATGATGCATTTATCAAAAAACATTTCTTGATTATTAATGTGCTATGAAAAATATATTGAAAAATCGTATGTTTTGTAGTAAAATGAAATATATATTCTAGGAGATGAGCCAATGACTAAGAAGGAAAAAGCATTGCTTGTATGTGATGAGCTTGAAAAGATTTATCCGAATGCGCTCTGCTCGCTTGTATATAAAAAGCCTCACGAGCTTATGATAGCAGGAAGGTTGTCGGCGCAGTGCACTGACGCAAGGGTAAACATTGTTACTAAAGAGCTTTTTGATAAATACAGAAGTATAGATGATTTTGCAGAAGCTGAGTTAAGCGATATAGAGCGTATAATAAAGCCCTGCGGACTTTTTAAAACAAAGGCTAAATCAATAGTTGAGATGTGCAGGCAGATAAGAGATGATTTCAGCGGAGAGATTCCGCAGACGATAGAGGAGCTTACCACTCTTTCGGGCATAGGCAGAAAGACAGCAAATCTTATTATGGGTGATGTTTTCCATAAACCGGCGATAGTAACAGATACGCACTGCATAAGAATCTGCGGACGGTTGGGACTTACTAATAACAAAGAACCTGTAAAGGTCGAGGAGGATTTAAAAAAGATAATCCCTCCCGAAAAAGGCTCAGATTTTTGCCACAGGCTTGTGTTATTCGGCAGGGATACCTGTAAGGCAAGAGGGGAGAAGTGCGGAGAATGTGCACTTTCACATTTGTGCAATTATTACGGGAAAAACAGCCATAAATAACAAAACCCGTTTGAAGTAATTCTTCAAGCGGGTAATTTATTTGTTATTCTTCGTTGCTATCTTGTGTTTCTTTTGTTTCAGAATCAACTATGTCAACAACTTCTGCTTTGTTTTTTGATGTAAAAATATCTTTGAGTTCGTGTCCGAATTTCACGCAGGCTTTTCCAACCAAAGGTGCCTTTTCTTTTGTGTATTTTGCACCGGTTTTTATCCCGTTTGTGATTGCTTTACCTGTTTTTTCGGCAAACTCGTTGATTTTGTCCTTGTCAAAACTCATTATTTTTTCCTCCGTTTCCATAATTTTATGTTAATATTATTATATAATATTAATCTTTTGTTGTCAATGAAAACAAAACGCATAATTAAGACATATGTTTTGTAATTATAAATCTTGACTTTATCAAGGATATATTGTATAATATCTTTCGATTACAAATTTTAATGTTAATTTCAAAAAGGTGGAATCTAGCGTGAAAATTCTTTTCACGCACGTTTTTGAGCTTTTGCCGAAAAATAATTGCGGCAATTCCGAAGAAGCCGGAATCGGCTCAAATTCCGTAGAAAGGCAATGATTAATATGAGTATATTAGATAAAATTTTTGGAAACTACAGTAAAAAGGAGCTTGCCCGTATCAAGCCTATAATGCAGAAAGTTTTGGATTTGGACGAGGAGTATCAAAAGCTTTCTGACGCAGATTTAAAAGCTAAAACAGAAGAATTTAAGAAAAGACTTGTTGACGGGCAAACACTTGATGATATTATGCCTGAGGCTTTGGCGACTGCCCGTGAGGCGGCTGACAGAGTGCTGGGCAAAAAGCCGTTTCCGGTTCAGGTTCTCGGAGCTATAGTTCTGCATCAGGGAAGAATAGCCGAGATGAAAACAGGTGAAGGTAAAACGCTTGTTGCCTGCTTGGCTTCGTATTTGAACGCTCTGAATGGAAAGGGTGTTCACGTTGTAACCGTAAACGACTATCTTGCAAAATTCCAATCGGAGGAAATGGGAAGAGTTTATAAGTTCTTAGGGCTTTCGATAGGCGTTATCTTAAACGGTCTTAACAACGACGAAAGACGTGAAGCGTATAATTGTGACATTACATATGCCACAAATAACGAGCTTGGCTTTGACTACCTTCGTGATAATATGGTTATCTACAAAAAGGATAAGGTTCAAAGAGGACATGCCTTCGCTATTGTCGACGAGGTCGACTCGATTTTAATAGACGAGGCTAGAACTCCTCTTATTATTTCGGGAAGAGGAGATAAGTCGACCGAGCTTTATACCTTAGCCGATAGATTTGCTAAAACGCTTACACCGACAGTTGTTACAGAGCTTGATGATAAGGCTGATAACGACCTTGTCGAGGGAGATTATATCGTAGACGAAAAGGCTAAGACGGCTACTATTACTAAAAAGGGCGTTAAAAAGGCGGAAAAGGCTTTCAATGTTATAAACCTTATGGACGCTGAAAATATGACGCTTTTGCATCACATCAATCAGGCTATTAAGGCAAACGGCGTTATGAAAAAGGATATCGACTATGTTGTCCGTGACGGCGAGGTTATTATCGTTGACGAGTTTACAGGTCGTTTGATGATAGGACGTCGTTTTAACGACGGACTTCATCAGGCTATTGAGGCTAAAGAGGGAGTAAAGGTCGCTCACGAGTCTAAGACTATTGCAACGATTACTTTCCAGAACTACTTCCGTCTTTATGAAAAGCTATCCGGTATGACGGGTACTGCTTTGACCGAAGAAAGCGAGTTTAGAGAAATATACAAGCTAGACGTTGTTGAGATCCCGACAAATATGCCTGTTATAAGAATTGATTATTCTGATGTTGTATATAAGACTGAGCAGGCTAAATATAATGCTGTTATAGATCAAATTATAGAGTGCCACGAAAAGGGACAGCCTTGTTTGGTAGGTACGATTTCTATTGAGAAGTCTGAGATACTATCAAGAATGCTCAAGAATAAGGGCATAAAGCATAATGTATTGAACGCTAAGCAGCATGAAAAGGAAGCGGAGATAGTTGCACAGGCAGGTCAATACGGAGCTGTAACGATAGCTACTAATATGGCTGGACGTGGTACCGATATTATGCTTGGCGGTAACGCTGAGTTTCTTGCAAAGAAAGAGCTTAAAAAGCTGGGCTATGACAACGATATTATCAACGAGGCAGTCGGCTACGGCGAGACCGACGACGAGGATATAATCAAGGCTAGAAAAGAATACAGAGAGTTTTATGATAAGTATTCTAAAGAAGTTAAAGAAAAAGCCATTGCTGTTAAAAAAGCAGGCGGACTTATGATTATCGGTACTGAGCGCCACGAGTCGAGACGTATCGACAATCAGCTAAGAGGACGTGCCGGACGTCAGGGAGACGAGGGAGGCTCGATATTCTTCCTGTCTTTGGAGGACGATTTGATGAGACTGTTCGGCGGTGAGAGAATAACTCATATGATGAACACCCTAAAAGTCGACGAGGATATGCCTATTCAAAGCAAGATGCTTTCTAATGTGATCGAGTCATCTCAGAAAAAGGTTGAGGGAAGAAACTTCGGCATAAGAAAGAACGTACTTAACTACGACGACGTTATGAACTCTCAGAGAGAGATAATATACAAACAGCGTTCGCAGGTTCTTGAGGGAGACGATATTCACGCTGATATCATCAAGATGATTAAGGACTTTATTGTCAACACTGTAAATGTGTATATAGTTGAAGAAGACGTTCACGATAACTGGAATTTAGACGGACTTCGTGACTTTCTGATGGGCTTGTTCACAACAGACGAAGATTTTAGATACGATCCTGTGGAGCTTGATAGAGTTACTAAGCAGGAGATAATCGACGAGCTTACCGATAGAGCATTAAAGAAATATGAACAGCGTGAAAAGGAACTCACTCCTAAGATTTTGCGTGAGGTTGAAAGGGTTGTTCTGTTAAAGGTTGTAGATACAAAGTGGATGAATCATATCGACGATATGGAAGAACTGAAACGAGGTATCGGCTTGCGAGCTTACGGAAACAAGAACCCTGTTGTTGAGTATCGTATCGAAGGATTTGATATGTTTGACGAGATGATAGCTTCCATTTGTGAAGAGACTGTTCGTATGATGTATACGGTTAAGGTCAAGACTAATGACGAGCCTAAGAGAGAGCAAGTTTTAAAGGCTAATCCGGTCAAGGCGGATAACTCTCTTTCGGGTGCAAGAACCGTTAAGAAAAAGCCGGGACGCAACGATCCGTGTCCGTGCGGAAGCGGCAAGAAGTATAAGAAGTGCTGTGGCAGGAATGAATAATAATTAATAAATAACTAAGCCCTGAGTAATTACTCAGGGCTTTAGTTTATCTCTATTTATCTTTTTTCACAAATTCTTGAAGGCTTGCATTGAATTTCTTTAGCTCGCTGTCTATAGTAGACGAATATTTTTCACGAAGCTGTGTCCAGGTCATTTGAGTTCCCGAATCATCAAATTTTCTTACAGAGGAGTATAAATATGCAATTACTGCTTCCTTTGTTAAATTTGTAGCTGCGTCGTCGTCAGACAAAATTGTAGAAATTCCATAACCTGGGTCGATAATTTTAGTAAACTTATCTGAAATAACGTCTTCGTATGTTACTTGATATGCTTCCTCAGACCAGTTAGGGTTGTCAACAAAGAATTTCTTTTTGGATATTTCCTTATATTCATTTGCAGTTGCAGCCAGCTTTGAGCATTCATACCAGCACTTTATTGCTTCCTTTTTTGTCGAGCCTTTAACCCACATATAAGCTCCTATGTCTAAGGATGTATACTGTACGTCTGAATTAGGGTCTCTAGGAATAGGCACAACGCCCCATCTTTCTCCCTGTTTCGGTGTGTGAGGTCCTCCGGTTGATGCCCAAGGTCCCATAGCATAGAATAACGTGTCTCTTTCAAAAGCGGCTGCTGCGTCGCCTATCCATGAGGCATTATCCAGTCCTTCTTTTGTAAGCTTGTATAAGAACTCTGCGGCACGTTCAAGATCAGGGTTTTTAATGTTATTTACGTATTTTCCTGTTTTAGGATCCTTCTTGATTATAGTCTGACCTGTTGATTGGAAAAAGAATGGGTGATACCAACCGTTTATACCGTATCTTTCTTCGTCGCCTTCAGCATTTTCTTTGTATTGCTTCATAATATCGTAAAATGCGTTCCAGTCCCACTTGCCCTCTTGATATAATTCATAAGGGTCATCGAGACCTTCTTCTTCAATTACATCAAGATCATATGTAAGTGTTGAAAGTGTACCAAAAGATATTGGAGCGACATAGTGCTTTCCGTTCAAAGTGAATTGCTCAGCAGTATCCTTTACATCAGCCCATAAAGGAGAATTAAAGTTTACAACGCTGTCTACAGGTTGATATCTTTCCTTAATAACTCCGATAGGGAAGGTCATTTTTTGCTCGTATGGGAATATATCGGGCGGAGTATTTGCCAATATAAGCTCAGAAAGCTTATTGTACTTGTTAACTGAACCTCCGCAGCTTATGTAATTGATTTTTCCGCCTTTGTCCTCAAACAAAGAAACATTTGTGTACTTCTCTTCGCTGTTTGACGACGGATTGAGATCGTAATAAGAACACCAGTCAAGAGTTTTTTCTGCGCCTTCCGGTATAGCCTCTATTTCGTCTGCTGTAGGTACCGCAATAGCCTCATCGTATGATGAATCGGAACCTTTTTGACATCCGATCAATGTCAGGGATATTCCGAAAGCCATTAATGCGGCAAAAATTCGTTTCAAATTTTTCATAATTATCCGTTATCCTCCTTGTTAAATTAATTTTACTCTCGGTTGTGCATTAAAAATTTCATATAAAATTTTTATATATTATACTGTATTTTCACCGTCTTGTCAATTATTTTATAACAAATAAACAAAAAAGCCGGAAGATTTTTCTTCCGGCTAAAAGATACTATTAAGATTTCTTTGCCTTATTATTTTTTATAAATTCTTTGTAGCTAGCATTGAATTTCTTTAACTCGCTGTCGATAGTAGCGCTGTACTTTTCACGCATCTGTGACCAAGTGTATTGTGCTCCTGAAGAATAATCAGACAACGTAGTTCCTGAATACATAAATGAGTTAATAGCCTCTTTTGTATCGGTGTTAGCATTAGCGTCGTCGGAAATCTCAGCTGAGATACCTGTACCCGGATCAACTATCTGAACAAATTTGTCAGAGAATACCTCTTCAAATGCCATTTGATACATTTCCTCAGACCAATAAGGATTATTTGCAAAGAATTTTTCCTTAGTAGTTTCTGCATACTCATCGCTTGAATAAGCTACTCTGCAACATTCAAGCCAGCATCTCATAGCGTCCTTTTTGGTAGAACCGTCAATCCACATATAAGTGTTGCCGACGATATCAAGCTGTCTGTAATAAGTGTCAGAATTAGGATCCTTTGGAATAGGAACGCACATCCAGTCGTCAGATTCGCCCGGAGCATTATTGGTTGCAGCTCCCCATCTTCCCATAGAGTAGAAGAGGATATCCTGCTCAAATGCTGCTTTAGCACCGCCAATCCAGTTAGCGTGCTTAATAAGACCGTCTTTTTCCAAGTCGTACAGATAGTTAGCAGCTCTTTCAAGGTTAGCGTCCTTTGAATTGTTTACGAATGTGTCGGTTTTTTCATCATACTTGATGATAGTAGTGCCTGTTGTTGCGAAAATCGGCTCAGGGAACCAACCATATACACCGGTTCTTTCTTCATCGCCGGTTGCATTTGCAACATAGTCAGCCATAAGCTCTGCACACGTATTCCAATCCCATTCACCTGCAAGATAAGCTTCATAAGGATCTGTAAGTCCTTCATTTTCAATTACCTTCTTGTCATAGAACATAAGAGGCATTGTGTCGCCGAATGAAGCAGGTGCTATGTAATGCTTGCCGGCAATTTTATATTGATCGGCAATTGATTTCATACCAGACCACATTGCAGAGTCAAAGTCAACTATATCATCAATAGGTTGGAACATACCCTTTACAATGTTGCATGGGTAAACCATTCTTTGGCTGAACGAGATCATATCAGGCGGAGTGTCTGCCAGAATAAGCTCAGAAAGCTTGGTGTTGATATTAAACGAACTAGCGTAAATATATTCAACTGTACCGCCTTTGTCATTAAATAATGTCATTTCTGTGCTTTTTTCCTTTGCGGTTTCCGATGGATTTAGGTCATGATCTCCAAGATATTGAAGCTTGGATTCTGCACCTTCAGGAATAGCCGCAATGTCTTTAGTTGAAGCAACCTTGACTTTATCTTCGTGAGAATCGTCTTTGCCTGAAGAACCTGTACAGCCTGTTACTGAAACAGCCGCTGTCAAAGCAAGCAATGCTGCCAGAAGTCTTTTTGTTAACTTCATAAATTAACCTCCTTATAAAAATTTTATTTGCTGTGATTGCTCACACCATATGTTAAATATATCATAAAAAGCTCTTACTGTCAATGAATTTTTGCTCAAATTTAACAAAACAAGTCACAGAATAACCTTAAAAAAATAATTTTTGTAACTTTAAACAATTTATAACTAACCGCTTAGTTGAAATTAACCAAAAACAAACTGCAATATATTTTGAATAAATATATATGCGTTTGATTTTTTTGTATTGTTTACATATACTATAAATACTGATGTTATTTTAGGCTTAAAATTTGACATTGATTTATCATAGTAGTATAATATGAATTAGCAACAACTAATTGTTTATGATTTACAGAGATTTCAAGGGGGAGGAAGCCTGTTTATGAAAAATAAATTTGCCATTTCGGGAATGACTTGTTCGGCTTGCTCGGCAAGGGTTGAGAGGGCAGTTTCAAAGCTTGACGGCATAAAAAGCGTTTCTGTCAATTTGCTTACAAATTCTATGACGGCGGAATATGACGACAGCCTTAGTGTAGATGATATTATAGCGGCTGTCAAGGAGGCAGGTTACGGCGCTAATCTTTTTGACGCAAAAAGCAGCATAACATCAGGCGTAAAAAGCGAAGCTGAAAAAACAATGCTTAAAAGGCTCATTTCCTCAGTTTGTCTTTTAATTCCACTTATGTATATTTCTATGGGGCATATGCTGGGACTTCCTATACCTTCAATATTTATGGGTGCCGGAAACGCTCTTAATTTTGCATTGATACAGCTTGTTTTTTGTATACCGATAATGATAATAAACTATAAATACTATACAGTAGGATTTAAAAACCTTTTTAAGGGCGCTCCTAATATGGACAGTCTTATAGCTATAGGTTCGGCGTCAGCTTTCTTATACGGCTTATATGCGATAATCCGAATAGCTGTAGGGTTAAAAATCGGCGATATGGAAACTGTGGAAAGATTCCATATGGATCTGTATTTTGAATCTGCGGCTACAATACTTACGCTTATAACGGTCGGAAAATATCTTGAGACACGGTCTAAATCTAAAACCAGCGAGGCTATAGACAGGCTTTTGAATCTTGCTCCCGAAACGGCAACGGTAATAAAAGACGGCAAAGAAACCGAAATTTTAGTTGAGGATATTCGTGAGGGAGATATAGTATTAGCCAAAGCAGGAGAGAGAATTGCTGTTGACGGCGAGATAATAGAGGGCGAGGGAAGTCTTGACCAGTCTGCTATTACAGGGGAGAGCGTGCCTGTTTCTAAAACGGCAGGGGAAAGCGTTATATCAGCTACGATGCTAAGCAGCGGATATTTAAAATACAAAGCTACAAGAGTAGGCGAGAATACGACTCTTTCTCAGATAATCAAGCTTGTTGAGGAGGCGTCCTCATCAAAAGCGCCTATTGCAAAAATAGCGGATAAAGTGTCGGGAATTTTTGTTCCCATTGTGATAGCTATTGCAATTATTGCGTTAATTGTATGGCTGATCTGCGGAGCAAGCTTTGAGTTTGCTATGAGTATAGCTATTTCGGTTCTGGTGGTTTCCTGTCCATGCGCGTTAGGTCTTGCAACTCCTGTTGCAATTATGGTGGGAACAGGAAAATCAGCGCAGAACGGTATTCTAATAAAATCGGGAGAGGCTTTAGAGGCTCTTCACAACGTAACAGACGTTGTTCTTGACAAGACGGGAACGCTGACTGAGGGGAAACCCGGAGTTACTGATATTATTGCGAATGGCCTTGATGAAAAGACGCTTGTACAGATTGCAGGAAGCATTGAAAATATGAGCGAGCATCCTCTTGCGGACGCTGTGGTAAGAGAATTTGAAAGGCAAGAACTTTCATTTCTTAACGTTAACGGTTTTAAAGCGGAGTTCGGCAAAGGCGTTTTCGGAGAAGTTGACGGAAAAGGATATTATATAGGTAATTCTGCTTACATCAAAGCAAATAATATTGACTATGAAGATGTAGAAAATGATTTACAAAGCTTATCTCTTGAGGGAAAAACTCCTTTGATAGTCGCTGATGAAAATAAGGCTGTTGGTATTATTGCAGTCGCTGATAAGGTAAAGTCGACAAGCTATGACGCTGTTAAACTTTTGAAAAAAAGCGGAGTAAGGGTCACAATGCTTACAGGCGACAACAAAAATACTGCCGAGACTGTCAGAAAAAAGCTGGGTATTGATAATGTAATTGCAAACGTGCTTCCGCAGGAAAAAGAAGGTGTTGTTGCCTCTATTCAAGAAAGCGGAAACAAGGTTGCTATGGTGGGCGACGGTATCAACGACGCTCCTGCGCTTGCAAGGGCGGACGTAGGAATTGCGATAGGCGCTGGCGTTGATATTGCCATTGAGAGCGCTGATGTTGTTTTGATGAAAAATGATATTTTTGACGTTTGTACAGCTATTGATTTGAGCAAGGCAGTCATTAAAAACATAAAGGAAAATCTGTTTTGGGCGTTTTTCTACAACACAGTAGGTATACCGATAGCGGCAGGGGTTTTCTATAGTGCGTTTAGCATAAAGCTGTCGCCAATGCTCGCAGCGGCGGCGATGAGCTTAAGCAGCGTATGCGTTGTAACAAACGCATTAAGGCTTAGATTTTTCAAGCCTAAAAATCTAAATAAAAGCTCTGATAAGGGGCTTAATAATACAAAGGAGGACAAAGATATGTTTGGAAAGGTAAAGTGCGATGTAACATTAAAGGTTGAGGGTATGAGCTGTTCTCACTGCTCCGGAACTGTTGAGTCAGCGTTAAACGCCATTGACGGAGTTAAGGCTGAGGTAAACCTGAAAAAAGGATTGGCGTATATCAACCTGTCAAAGGACGTTGATATTCAAACGCTTATTAAAGCGGTAGAGGACGCAGGCTACAAAGCAAGTGAAAAATAAGTGAAAATAAAACAATCTCTTAAAGGACTTCTGTAAAGCTGTTTGCAGGGGTTCTTTTTTTCTTGAAAAGGGGTATTAACTGTGTTATACTTATATTTAATACAGCATTTTGCAGTATTTTATGCTTTGAATTAAAAATATAGGGCGGTGATTAAATGTACATAGACAAGCTTAACTATTTGTCTGATGTTATCAATAAAGAAATTGCGGACGGTAAGATATCTGGAGCGAGCACGGCAGTTTTAAAAGATGGTGAGGTCGTATTCAGAAGGGAATACGGTTATGCTGACATAGAAAAGGGCAAAAAAATGAGCAGTGATACGATTTTCAGACTGTTCTCGCTTACTAAGCCGATAACTGCCGTTGCAGCAATGATTCTGTTTGAGAGAGGATTAATTGACCTTGAAAACCCTGTTAAGAACTACATAAGCGTTTATGAAAATATGAATGTTATAAAAGACGGCAAGTATATTCCGGCAAAAAGCGATATCACGCTTTATAACTTATTAAATATGACAGCAGGAATGGTCTACGGAGGAGACTGGTGCGAATCGTGCGCTGAGATGCAAAAGCTTTATGATGATTTGAAAATGCGTATGAAAAACGGCGAGGAGTTCACCACCTTGCAAATCGCCGAGCTTTTAGCACAAAAGCCTTTGATGTTCCACCCCGGAGAGAGCTGGACATACGGAACGTGTTCAGACGTTATGGGGGCAGTTATTGAAAAAGTAAGCGGTATGAGGTTCTCTGAATTTTTGAAGAAGGAAATTTTTGAACCGCTTGATATGGTAGACACGGGATTTTACATACCAAGTGAAAAGTATAACCGGCTGGCTCAAATTTATTATTACGATGAAGTTGAAAAGAAACCTGTGGTTTTCAACGATTTTCATTTGCTCCTTACAGATTATAAAAAGCCTCCTGCATTTGAATCGGGCGGAGCAGGGCTTGTTTCGACCCTTGACGATTATATGAAGTTTGCAAGTATGCTGCTTAATAAGGGCGAGTATAACGGTAAGAGGATTCTGGGCAGAAAGACGGTCGAGTATATGACTACAAACCAGATGACCGATTATCAGATGCCTGCACTTTATTACGGCGCAACAAAGGGCTATGGTTACGGTAATTATCTGAGAATTCTCACCGACAAGGCTGCCGCTGATACAAATGCAAGTCTAGGAGAATTCGGCTGGGACGGCTGGACAGGCGATTATGTTACCATTTCGCCGGAGGATAATATGATATTTTTATACTTTATTCAGCGCTGCGGAGCAGGCTGTAATGAAACTACAAGAAAGCTGAGACAGATAGTGTACGGTGCTTTGAAGTAGTATTTAACAACATACTTGTTGTAGAAGCGGTATAAAACGAAGTGTAGATTTAGTTAAAAAGGATTTAAAAGGAGAGTAAAAAATGAATATACATAAAGATTTCGACAACAAGATCATTAAAACAGCATTAATGACGTTATTTATAGCTTTGATTTGCGTAATTATTCCTGTTGCAATTACATCATATGCAGCAGAAAACGAGATTGAAGTCTCTAAGAGTGTTTTTAATCTGACTATCGGACAAACTGCTCAAATAGATGCAAAAATTTCTTCTGGAGGTACTCTGAATTATAAAAGTGAGAATGAAAGCATTTGTACTGTCGATGAAAAGGGACTGGTTACGGCATTAGATAGCGGCAGCACAAGGATAGTTATATCAACGTCGGACGGAACTGCAGAGCCGGTTTATTGCGAGGTAAATGTTAAATATCCAACAAATATAAATGATGTCGAAATATCTGAAATACCGAATTATACATATAAAGGTGTAGAAGTTACCCCTGATGTTAACGCTGAGTATGAAGATTATAAATTAGTTAAGGACATAGACTATACTTTAAGTTATACTAATAACATCAATGTCGGTACAGCTACGGTGACAGTCAAAGGAATTGGAAATTTCACAGGGGAGAAAACTCTTGAATTTGTAATTTATGCGGCTGACATAAATTTTGATGTAAATGTTTCAGTTGAAAACGTAACATACACAGGCAGTGCTGTTACGCCTGACATATTAGCCAAAATAGAGGACTATAAACTTGTATTGGGAAAGGACTATACGCTAAGCTATTCAAACAATATAAACATAGGAACAGCGACGATAACTGTAACGGGAATTGAAAACGTAACAGGGGTAAGAGTTATTGAATTTAAGATAATTCCTAAAGCTAACGGTCTTATATCGTACAGCAACCCTAAAAAGACGTCACTAAGACTGGATTGGACAATGGCGGGCGGAATTACAGGTTATAAAATATATGTTTACGACTTCTCGGTTAAGAAGTATGTTTTAAAGAAAACGATTAATGATTCTAATACTTTGCATTGCACTGTTAAAGGACTTACCGCAGGAGAAATATATAACTTTAAAATAGCGACTTATCTTACAGTTGACGGAGTAGATTATATATCAAATTTATCAGCCAATGTTCTAGAAACGATGACTGTTCCGGATGACTCTAAAATCGTTCAGTTGATAGGCAAGAATCACTCTGTTCAGATAAGATGGAAAAAAATCAACGGAGCAAGCGGTTATATTATATACAGATATAAAAAGAATTCTAAAAAGTATGTAAGGATCGCTAAAATAGCGGGTAATACAAAGTTTACATATACAAATAAAAACCTAAAAAAATCAAAAACATATAAGTACAAAGTAATTGCTTATAAACAGCTAAACGGTAAGACCTTAAAAGGAAAGATGTCGGCTAAAAAATCTGTTCTTACATTGTCGTTCAGATGGCCTGTACCGGGATTTTACTATATATCTCAGAAATATAATAATAAGTCGGGTATGTACGCTTCGGGTAAACACTCGGGTACTGATATTGCTTCAAACGGAAAAAGTATAAAGGGTGCAAAAATAATCGCTACCAAAGGCGGAATAGTAGATTCAATAAATAAGGGCTGTAAGCATAACTACGGTAAAACAAGATCGTGCGGCTGCGGAGGCGGCTTTGGAAATTATGTTGTTGTTAGAAGCACGTTTAAGATTGATGGGAAAAAGATAATTCTGCGAGTTATCTACGGTCATATGACAAGCGTTAAAGTCAAGGTAGGACAGTACATATCATCAGGTCAGATGCTGGGAACTGTCGGCTCTACCGGTTATTCAACAGGTCCGCATCTTCACTTTGAATTTAGGGTACAGGATAACCCTTCTGCTAAAATAAAGAAAAGACTTAATCCTCTTTATTATGTAAAGCATTAATATAACAAATCGGAGACATTTTTGTGCTGAATAAGTACAGGTAAAAGTCTCCGATTTTTATTTATTTGATTCCGTAAAATCCTCTTGGGTCTAAAAACAAATTAATATGCGGTGTTGAGAAAGTGAATACTATAAATATTATCCAAACTAAAATAAAAATTATAATACCTAGTATGTTATTGCTTTTGTTCGGCTTGTAATTTTTAACAAAGTAAAGAGTAGAAATTAAAACGCTGATATAGAAAATCAAAACGTCGGGAATCATATAGTTTTTCCCGATAATACCTGTGTAGGTGTAATAAAGAACCAAAACGCTTAGTATGCCGAGAAGTATTGATTTAGCTTTGATACAGAAAAAGCCGTGATGTATTTTGCCTATGAAAAAGTATTCAAAAACGGCAAAAGCCAAAAGAGGAAAAAAGGTCAGCTTTAGATGCTCAAAAACGCTTTCGTTTACCGGCGCTATAAGAGCTGTAATAGGACTTTCATTTGTCCATTCGTATATAAAATGCATAAGCGTTCCTACAACTGACGCAAAGAAAAAAGATACAGTTTCAAACCTTTTGATTTTATTCATACTTATCACCAAATACATTTTATGCATAAGGCTATACTTATAGCACAAGCGATAACAGATTTTTTACAATAAAGCAAATCAGTATTCCAATGCAGAGAGGAAGCAAAAACGCTATCGCCGTGTACTTTTTGCTCTTAGTTTCCTTATAAATTGAAATCATAGTTGTCGAGCATGGGAAGTGGCAGAGCGAGAAGAGCATTGTGCATATTGCAGTGGTAACGGTCCAGCCGTTGGCAAGCAGAAGATCGTGCAGCTGAGAAAGGCTTTCGTATTCAATAAGCGAGCCCTGTGATAAATACGCCATAAGTATTATCGGGAAAACTATTTCGTTTGCGGGAAAACCCAGAATAAATGCAAGCAGAATTATACCGTCTAAACCTATTAATGAAGCAAACGGGTCGAGAAAGCCGGAAACAGCATTTATCAAGGTGTTGTCACCTATGTTAACATTAGCAAAAATCCATATGATCGCTCCTGCCGGAACAGCGACAGTTACAGCTCGCCCTAAAACAAACAGTGTTCTGTCAAGTATGGAACGTATTATTACCTTCCCTATCTGAGGTCGGCGGTAAGGGGGTAGTTCAAGAGCAAAGCAGGTAGATTCTCCTTTTAATACTGTTTTTGAAAGAAATCTAGAGGCTGTGAGCGTAATAATAACTCCGAGAACTATCACAAGCAAAAGAACCAATGCGCATAACAGAGAATTCCCCAATGACGAGCTTACTCCGCCTATAAGAAACATAGTTATAATTGCAATGAGCGTTGGGAAACGTCCGTTGCAGGGAACAAAAGAGTTTGTAAGCATTGCTATAATGCGTTCTCTGGGAGATGAGATTATTCGGCATCCAATAACCCCACAGGCATTGCATCCAAATCCCATACACATTGTGAGTGCGGCTTTGCCGTCTGCGCCTGATTTTCTAAAGAATTTGTCTAAGTTAAACGCCACTCTGGGAAGATATCCAAAGTCCTCAAGCAATGTGAAAAGAGGAAAGAAAATAGCCATAGGCGGAAGCATTACAGAAACCACCCAGGTGACGGTCTTATATACTCCGTCAACTAAAATACCGCTTAGCCATAACGGCGCATTTATGTATTCAAAAAAAGAAGAAATATATGTTTGCATAAAGTTAAAAAGCTTTGATAACATCTCCGACGGATAGTTTGCACCTACTATTGTGAGCCAGAATATACCGCCTAAAAGTAGAAGCATTATAGGTATTCCTGTGAGCCGTGAGGTAAATATTTTGTCGAGTATCCTGTCACGCTTGTCGTAATGCTTTTTGTTAAATATAACGCACTTTTTTGCAATTTCTTCGCCGGCGGAAACGTATTTTTCTGTGCGATCCTCTTCGGTTTTACAATCGCTGAAATCTATCCTTTTTAAGAATTTCTGAGGAGGGGACTCGCAAACGTCTTCTGCCTTTGCTTTTAGTTCTTCTAGCCCTTTTTCACTTCTGGCAACTACGCTTACCACCTCGCAACCCAGTTGAAGCGACAGTTCGTCGCAATCAATTGTTATACCTTTTTTCTCAGCCTCGTCCATAAGGTTTACGCATAAAATCACACGGCTTGAAATGTTGATTATCTGTAAAGTGAGGTTTAAGTTTCTCTCCAGACAGGTCGCATCGCAGACGATGATAACTGCGTCGGGCTCGCCGCTTTCTATATAGTCCCTTGCGACCTCCTCCTCAGCCGAACCTGCAAAAAGCGAATATGTACCTGGCAGATCAACAAGCTCGTAGGTTTTGCCGTTATATGTGTATTTTCCTACTGCGTTTGATACGGTTTTTCCGGTCCAGTTGCCTGTATGCTGGTTAAGCCCTGTAAGTGCATTGAAAATTGTTGATTTACCAACATTGGGATTTCCTGCAAGCGCTATTATTTTTTTGCTGTCGTTTGTATTTTCATGACCTTGTAAAATATCATTCGTTTTATTTTGAGTCATAGAAACTCCTCCTTTGTGAGAGCAATCATTTATGTAAAAATATAAGTGCGTTAGGGGGTAACGCACTTTATTAGTTTTTTCGCAATAATTCGTTTATATCTTTTCAACCAGAATTTTTTTTGTATCCTCGTCTCTTAGAGCAATAACTGCTCCTCTTATAAAATATGCAACGGGATCTCCGGCAGGACTTTTTTGAAGAACCTCAATGTATGTACCCTTAATAAGACCCATATCAAGCATTCTCCTTTTTATAAAATCAGATGTTTCAATGTTTCGTACTTTTGCCTTCTCTCCAACCGATAAATCCCATAAATATACTGCTTCGTTATTCATGAAATTACCATTCTTTCTTGTTTTTATATCGGACGGAATTTGCACAACAGCCGTCAGCGGATTTAATTATGCACTGCTTAAAATTCAATTTTAAGCTTTCCGCCTCTAACAATATAATATGATTTTAGTTCCATTGTGTGAATGAGTTTATAGTCATTGAGTTACTTTGGTTATAAGCTACAAAAAAAGACCTTTGTATTTATTTAATTCTACAGAATTAATTATTTTATTTAAACTTTACTTTACTTATTACGCTGCTTATGTTATGATTTTTATAAAGATGTAGATTTCTTTGGGCGGTGGATTTGAATGAATTTAAAAAAATTATTAAGTTTACTTTTTACAGCAGTAATCGCAGCAAGTGCACTTTCGTGCAATGTTTTTTCATACTTCAACGGGGTAACTATTTATACTGATGCAACTAAAGCAAAAATAGGTAATATGAGTTATATACTAAGAGAAAATGTGTATTATGGAAACAACGTGAAAATATCCTATTCTGCTACAGTTGTTGAAATACCTAATATTCAAAAGGTTGAAATACCAGAAAAGGTCAGTTATAATGGATTAGAATATATGGTAACCGATGTAGATTTATACGGAAAATCAGAAGCAGAGTCAACAAAACCGAATATATATCCTGATGTAGAAGAAGTGGTATTACCTGATACAATTTATAATATTACAGAGTTAGCAAATTTTCCGAATTTGAGAAAAATAAATATACCGAAAAATGCAGCTATAGGAAGAGCCTATGATGATGTTTTTAACGATAATAGAAAAGTAGTTAAAACTTATTACAGCGATTTTGGTAAAGATTTACCGGAAGTTCATTATGACTTCTTGCTTTACGAAGAACATATATACTTTACGAATTGTCCGAAACTAAAGCTAACTGTTGATACATATAATCCATACTACAGTTATAAAAACGATATGCTTTTATCTAAATATGGGAAAAATGTTTTTATGTCGTTTAATCACAGCAGTGACGTTACCATTCCTGATGGAGTAGAACGCCTTATGGATTTAGGCGGATTTGGTTTTCAAAATTTTAAAAATGTAAAGTTACCTGAATCGTTAAAGTATTTGTGTGTGTCTTTGCCTTCTGTAACGAAAATTATTTTGCCAAACGGTCTTGAGGAAATAGGAATGTATGCTTTTGCTAATTGTCAAATTACAGAAATAACCCTTCCTAAAAATCTTAAGACAATAGCATGCGGAGCTTTTAAAAACACCAAGCTCACAAAAATAGTTATTCCCGACAACGTTAAAGAAATAGATGAAGAAGCCTTTGCCAATTCAAATATTAAATCTGTAAAGTTCGGCAGTAAAGTTGTTTCAATTGGAGATAAAGCTTTTGAGAATTGCAAAAAACTGAAAAGTGTAACTATTCCCCAAAAAGTTAAAAATATTAGTTGGGCTGTATTTAGAAAATGTAAAAGTCTAAAGAGTGTGAAAATTACTTCAAAGAAGGTTGAAATATTAAATCAAGCCTTTGCTAAATGCACAAATCTTAAAAGTGTTACCGTAAACGAAGCAAATATAATTGTTGGAGGTGCTTTTAATAACTGCAAAAAACTTTCTAAAATAGTTTTTAACAATAAGAAAAAGGCACCTAAGGTATTAAACGGCGGTTTTAAAAATACTAAAAACGGCTTGAAGTTTGTTGTCAAGAATAAGAAAGTCGCTAAACAATTGAATAAGCAGCTTAGTAAGAAGAAATTTAAGAGGAATTTAAAAAATGCCAAAATAAAGGTTGGCAAGAAAACTGTCTATTAAATAGGTGCAAAATAAAGATATTAAAGTAGGTGTGTTAAATGCTCGCTAAATGAAAATTAAGGAGGATAATGCAGTGAAAAAAATAATAACAATTTTAATTTCATTGATAACTATTATATCAATGTTGAGCAGTTCTGCTGTTTCGGCAATGGAAAAAATGTCAAATGAGCAGCTTGAATCCATTTTTTATGATTGGCTTCATAACTATTCTTTGAAAACTTATGCTACAGAGGATTGGGTATACGATACAACAATTAAAGAGATTTACAGTTCTACAGAAGTAGATGAAGAGGGCGACCCTGAATTATTAGCTTATGAAATGGTATATGAAATTACAGAATATAAAAATAAAAATGCAACAAGCGTAGTTATACCCAGCAGTATAGATGGTAAAAAAATCTATAGCGTAATTAGACCTACATTTGAGACAAGCAAAAATATCAAAAAGGTAACATATTCAAATGGAATAAAAGTAGTAGATGTGGAAACCTTTGAAAATCATAAAAAACTACAAGAGGTTATATTGCCGACCTCAATTACACATATAGGATTGGAAGCATTCCATAATTGTAAAAACTTAAAGAAAGTGAAGTTACCTAATAATGTTTATATTGATCAAGGCGCTTTTAAAAACTGTAAAGAACTTAAAAGTTTAAATTTTAAAGGAACATCAGAATTTACTAAAGATCCGGACATACTTACTATTACTTCAGACATTTCTAAAGAGGCTTTTGCAAATTGTGTAAAGCTAGAAAAAATAAACTTGGAAATTGAGGGAATAGAGAAAAAGGCATTTTACAATTGCAAAAGTTTATCAAAGGTAACTTTCAAAAATGCAAAAAAGGCTCCTTACATTGGCAAAAAGGCATTTAATAAAACAAAAAACGGTATCAAGTTTTTTGTAAAAAACAAAAAGGTAGCAAAATCACTCAAGAAAAAGTTAAACGGCAGTGGTGTTAAAAATGCAAAAATACTGATAGGCAAAAAGATTGTTTATCAAAATATTAATGGTTAGCATTTAAACAGGCACAGAAATGTGCCTGTTGTTTTATGTAAAATAAAATAAATTTGTAAGTAAAAAATACAAAATATCCATTAAAATTACAGCATAATACTTAAAACTACTATATATAGTAATTTATTTGACTTAATAAAAATAGTCTTGTATACTAATGATAAAGAAGAAAAGCGAACAATTGTTACTGTGAAAATTGAAATTAGGTGATAGATATTAATTTCAAATATGTACTAATAGCTTTTTTAATTTTAGTTATATCGTCTTGCGCAATCGTTCTTTTGACTATTAACAGTAATGATGAATCATCTTCAATTAAGCTTATAACCAGCGTAACAGAAGATTCATCAACAAGCGACAGTACAGAAACATCACAGACAAGAAATAAGGACAGTTCAGGCACAAGAGAAACTCAAAAGACAACCGGAGCTAGACGTACAATAAGAAAAACGACGACGGCAGGTTCTAATAAGACAACCACAACCACAACGCAGGTAAAATTTCCATTAGATATCAACAAGACGACTAAGGACGAGCTTATGGAAATTGACGGAGTAGGGGAGGTTACTGCGAGTAGGATTCTGTCATATAGAAAGAAGCTTGGTTATTACTCGAATTTACTGCAGTTAAAAGAAGTAGATGGAATAGGCGATGCAACTTACAAAAAGCTGAGAAAATATCTTTACGTTTCAAAAGATAAGTTCAAAGAGATGACAGAATCTAAAGGGACAAGTAAAAACGAAGCCGCAGCGAAAACGACAAAGTCGAAAACGATTAAATACAAGACCGCAAAGACAACCAAAACGACACAAGCGACGACAGAAAAGGAAATGAAAATAGTAAATATAAACACAGCGAATAAAGAAGAGTTAATGGAAAGTTTAATAATTGACGAAGAGGAAGCAACGGAAATAATTGGTTTACGAGAAAAGGTAGGCGGAAAATATATTAATAAACTTCAATTACTTTTAGCAGCTACAATCACAGAAAGTGAATACAATCGAATAAAGGATTACATTACGATTTAGAATTATCTCTATAATTCCTCTGCTGACGGTTACAGCAGGGGAATTATTTTAGGGGGTATAATATATAAAATATTGGCGAAAATGATAACGAACCATTACACAAATATATTTTAAAATTTTGTAAAAACTATTGACAGAAAATTTACTATATGATATAATTCAATGGTTGAACTGATAATATATTACACTATTGCATTATGGGATATAGCCAAGCGGTAAGGCAACGGACTTTGACTCCGTCATTCCGGTGGTTCGAATCCACCTATCCCAACCAAGTTTTAATAGGTTTACATTTAAGTAGTCTCTTTAATAAGTATATTGGGGTATCGCCAAGTGGTAAGGCAACGGACTCTGACTCCGTCATTCCGAAGGTTCGAATCCTTCTACCCCAGCCAGCAGAGGTGACCCCTGCACGCATTGCCGCCTTTGGCAAATTCGTTGAAGGCGGTTATTTTTATGCAACGGCGGGCTAGAATCTAGAGCAATAACAAATAGAACCATTTGCTAGCTTATCATCTTTCCAAATAGTAGTAATCTTATAAGTGCTATTGTATGGGGATAGTTACTTCTCTTTTTTATTGGGTCATATCATTTTAGCACATACAATATTGACATAAAAATTTTTATCAAACATATTGACATCACATTTCTTTTATGATATAATTTTTAATGTTCTTTAAAAAAAGGAAAATTCACTTAATTGGAGAAATACCCAAGTGGTGAAGGGGCTCCCCTGCTAAGGGAGTAGGTCGGGAGACTGGCGCGAGGGTTCAAATCCCTCTTTCTCCGCCACTAAAAAAGCACTGAAATACCCTGTTTTCGGGGTTCTCAGTGCTTTTTTGTTGTTTATAATGATTATAAAATTTTATAATTGAAAGTGCCTATTTTAGGCACTTTTATAAATCGTTAAAATCAAAGTTTCCGCAAAGTTTCCGCAAAAAAGAGCGTAAATTAGGCGTTTTTATTTAAATAATATTATAGTGTTTCCGTTTGGTAAAATATATTTTATTTGATGTTATATTTACATATGGTATTTAAGAGTTTATTTAGTAATTACTATTCTTCTACTTCTCTCCCTACCATTCGCAATCTCATTAATCACTCTGCGTGCCTCGACCAAATTCTTAACTCTCTCATTAACTTTTGCATAATCTTTATTCAGATCCATAACAATACCATTCTTTTCACGGATAAGCTCTAACACTTTGTCAAGGTCAATATCAGGGTTTACATTATGATTCTCCATCATTACTTTTGCGTATTCGTATGATTCAAGCTCCTGACTATGTTCTCGTCGATATAGTTCTTTCTTTCTTCCCTTAAGATTTGTATATTCCTCATAAATGTCAGAATACTTATTGTAAGTTTCAAGGTAACCTGCAATCTTCTTGTAGTGAGTGACTTTCGTATTCAGCTCGTCAATGTTACTTTTTAAATCTTCTGCAGTTTTATTTATTTCATTGAGCCGGTTTTGCATATCATCATAGTCCTTAATTTTCTCCCGACGAATTACTGATAATGCGTCGGTTATTTTTTGTGTATTCTCTTTAGCAGTTCTGCGTGTATGAAGCTCTATTGTATCAGCAAATGTAATATTCTTTCCGTATTCAGCACCGCTCTCAATTCTTCTAATAATTGCTTCCTTTGTGTAGTTATCTCCGATAGTTTTTCCTCTGCGTACTCGTTCCATTGTAGGTGCTTTAAAAGTAATATGCTTTTTTACATCATTGATAACTATTCCGTCTATATCTAAAAGCCTTTGTTTGAACTCATCATAAGTTCTTGACATTGCAATAGCCTTGTCAATTTTTCTTTTTAAATCCTTAGTATTGCTTACTTTAAATCTTCCGTAATAATGTTCATATTTTGAACTGTCGTATTCTCTTAACGGAATAACTGACAAACCTTTTTCTTTGCATATTTTGTCGCTGATTTCTTTTAAATCTTTCCAAGCATTTTTGTTATGAAATTTCTTTAAATCATAAAATGATGTTGAGTTAAAAATTATATGATTATGAATATGACCTTTGTCTATATGCGTTGAGATCACATATTCGTATTTTCCTTCAAGAACACTGTCAGCAAATTCTCTGCCAATTTTATGGGCTTCTTCCGGAGTAATGTTGTCACTTAACGCAAAACTCTGGATCATATGATAAGCAAGAATATTGTTTTCTTTATTATGCTTATTTAAAACCCGTTCGGCAACAGCCTTAGTCATATCAAATTCTATTGCGGCAGTATAAGGTTCACAGTTATATCCTGATACTAATAGTTGTTCATCTGTTTTGTCTGGGTTCTCAATGTAATTAAGTGCCTTGCCTAACGTAGTTTTTATGGATTTTATTTTTGTATAAGCCAAAGATTTTCACCTCACTTATCCTCGAATTTGTTAAACATTCTGTGGAGAAAATTTGTTAAATCCGTTCTCATTTCATTGACAATTTCCCTTATTGCAAGAATGTCCTTAAAATGAATACTTCTTGTTTCGTTTATACGCCTTGTAATCTGATTTAAATTTCTGTTTAGATAACCAAATTCCTTAGTCAAATCTTTAATAGCAGTATAGTCAGGTTTAATAATATAACCGTTTATCAACATTTTCCTGGCAAATATCGAAAAATTTTGAATTCCGCTTATCTGCATATTTTCTTTTATCAATTCAAATTCTTTTTCAGACACCATAAAATAGATTGGATGATTTCTTTTTCTTTTTGCCATTTTTAACACCTCTTTGTTGAAAATTTAAAAATTACCTTTATCAAAAAAGCCCGAGCGGCGCTTGAGCGGAAGCCTTCACGGCGCTTGAGTGAAAAAAGCCCGAGCGGCGTTTGAGCGAAAGAGCCCCCACGGCGTTTGAGTGGTATAGCAAGCATTGCAAGTGTATATACACTTGCGGAGTTTAACATTTTATTCACAATTTAAAAATTGCGAAAAAATGTTTAAACTTTTTTGGGGAAATCCCCAAACCCCTTTGATATTTTATTTTAAAATTTCTAATGATTTATTTTTCGTATGCTTTCTATTTTTATTAAGCAATGCAGCTTGTTTTTTAGCTGATTCAATCCTCTCTTTGAGAGGAATTTCACGCTCAAGTAAGCGCTTAATTTTAATAACATCAGGAAAAATTCCTTTGTGAAATTTAAAATATTTTGATTTAACTTTTGAAAATTTTTTTCGTATTTCTTTTTGCAATTTACTTTTTATATTTAACGGAACACCTGATATTGTGTGAATGTGATCTATGTATTTTTCTGTGGCAGGAAAAGCATTTTGAATTAAAAAAGCGTGAGGCACATTACTTAGTTTTCCAAGCACTATGCCATCACACTTTTTGCCTTTTATTTCTTTGTTGTTTTTGATTTTTTTGTATTTACTATATTTTGAACTTATAGGCACAAACCATAGAATTTTTGAATCCTTTTCGCACTGACATAAATACATCGGTCTTGAATTACCATTCTCTTTATTTTTCATAAGTTTTTTATCATTTGCTAAAGCAAAATAGTCGTCTTTTATATGATAAAAATATCCTTCCTTAACAATCATTTTCACTCCTTTAAAATAAAAAAGCCCTATCAAAATGATAAGGCTTTTTACTCCGTAATTTAGGCTCGCCACGGTGGCGAAATATTTAGCAATCTGCTGTTTTTTTATTTGTCCGCAGTGGGCAAAATGTAAGACAAATCTTACAATATTATTGTATATTTTTATTATGTAATTGTCAAGTGTTTTCTTCAAAAAATTCAAGCTGAATTGCAACAATTTTGAAATCTTCATCTGTCATATTTTTTAATTCTTGAAGCACACCCTGATAATTTTGATAAAGAAAACTATTGACATCATCCGGCTTAATTTTTTCAATTAGATCTATCATTTGAGCCCGGCTTCTGTCAGTTTCTTCTAGATGAATTTTAACGAGCTGTTTTTCTAAATCATTTAACATTTCTTGCGACTTCCTTTCTGTTATTTTGGATATTTGCTTGAGTAAGCTGTTGTTGTCTTTGCCTGGCATAGTTACCATTTAAAATTGCCGCCTGCTGTTTTGCTTTTGCAATTTGTTCTTTCATCGGAGTCTTTTGCTGTAAATGCTCTTTTTGCTTTGATTTTTCCATTGTAATTTCTTTATATGCTTCATCAAATTCTGTAATTAAAGCGTTGGCTTCTCTTTGAATATTTGCAAGAGAATTTTCTAAAACTTTAAGTTCTTTATTTTCACTCCATGAAGCAAGATAAGGAAAAGAATAATCAGAAGTGTCAAAGCCCAAATGTTCACAAACGACAAAAGCAACGCTTTCAGCTTCTATTTCTTTCTGTTGACGTGAAAGGTTATTACTGCTATGCAAACGCGAGTGGGAAATCTCATGCACAAGGGTTTTTATAGTATGAGATTCACTCATATTCTTTTTGATGTTAATAGTATTTTTGGAGTAATTACAATTACCTTTAACGCCTGTTCCGAGAACTGATTCATCAGCAAAATTTATAGAATATTTTGAAATTTTTGCAAGAGAATTATAATAGTCAACATAATTATTTACAGACGCTTTAAGCTCGTTTGTAAGCTCTGGCAGTGGTTCGCCTTGCGTTTGTGAAACATCAAAAACTGTTACAGCTTTATAGTTAGGAATTTGCTGTCGAGTTAAAGCAGTTTTTTCTTTGCCATTTTCGTCTAAAACGAAGCTACCATTCTCATCTTTAATTTTTGTTTCTACTTCAACGGATCTCGGTGACCATGCAATAATTTTTATTCCTTTTTCACCGCGTTTTACATAACGACCGATCTTCTGCCATGTATTAAATCCGGCTACCTTAGTTGCATTTGGATTTTGCTGCATAATCAACATCGTATTACGAGGGCTGTAATTGTGAAACACAGACATTGTTTTTAAATATTGCCTGAATTTATTCGATTCAAAAACCTCTCTAATGCCTTTTTCAGCCTGTTTTAACAAAGCTTGAGTTTTATCAAATTTTGAAAAACTCTTTTCCTTTAAATCTTCTTTTACCTTTTGCTGTTTTTGGGATTGTTCATTCTGTTTCTGACTTTTAGAAAAACCTTTTTCATTAATCTTATCAGTATCTTTTGGCTTAACAGCTTTGTTCTTAGAGACTTCATTAAGCTGAGTATCAATTCTTTTTATTGCAGATTCCACTCCGGCATGGCAGTTAGCAATTATTTGTTTAAGCTCGATTACCGATTTTCTGTCATTGGCTCTATTTTTCAGTGATAATAATGAATTTAATTCAAAACTACTAGTATCAAGGTTATAGCGCTTTGCCAATACATATCCTATAACATTTTGAATTACTCTATCACTGCTGCAGCCTATGGAAATTCTAGTGATACTTTCTATAATATCTGAGCTTTGCATAAAATCGTTTATTGAAGCCTTTTCTTCATCTGACAGTGTTAATTGTTTAGATTGAGGCTTAGTAAATGTTTTTCCTCTTAGTACTTGATCTTCAATAGAAATTGATTCATTGGGATCATTTACAGAGGATATATCGTAATACTCTGAAAGTTTATATCCGTTTGTACCCGGAACCAAAAGATATATTTTCTGATTACTATCTATAGGAGCAAAGCCTTCATTTTGCCATTCTTGTAATGTTCTGAGGTCGGAAGCATTTTGTTTTTGAAGAAATATGGCCATATCATTATAAATGTTTTGATTAGGGAAGTGAGCCATAATATCTAGATAAGATTTAAGTAATTCCTCACTCGTGAACACTGTATCAAAAGCTTCATCGGATTTTAATAACAGTCTTTCTGCAGGCGTATGTTCCATTTTCACCTGTACCTCAGAAAAATGATTTTCTGCCTCTTTGTATGTTGAAAGAAGCAAATTCTCCATTTCATCAAAACTGTTTTCTGATATAGGGTGATTGTTATGTATAATCGACCAAGCATACTGTGGAATTTTGACTTCGATCTCAGTTCCCCATAATGAAGTGTCATATTGATTTAGGAATATATCAGTTATTTGTTCTCCATTGCTTAATGTAATAGTAACACTGGCAAGAGATTCACTTTCTTTCCATACTGTCGGAAGATCCATTTCAATTTTCTGTATACCTAAATTGTTTTTAAAGTCTTTCTTTTCATAAAGCATAATATCAGTCCTTTCAAATTTTATGGAGTATAAAATACTTGAACCCAATAAAAATGACGACCGCTAGGATCGTCAGGGTAATAGTAATATGCAGAGCCGACATACTTGTAATTGCTGTTTAAAATGTTAGCATTATTTACTGGGGAATATCGCCATTCTTTAAATATCTGTTCGCTTGTTTTGCTTCCAGCACCTAAGTTCTCACCAAAGTACGAATATGATAATCCATAATCTTTCAATATCGATTGAGCTACATTACCATTCGGGCGTATGTGTGAATAGTTTTCAGCTATTTCTTTGGCTCTTTGATATGCTATTTTATCTAGATCTATCATAGGCTTAAGCTTAGTGATACCGCTTGCCTTTCGATACTTATTTACAAGAGATAAAAGCTCAGACGAATAAGCGTTTTCAGCAATATATGCAGTAGTTGTTACCTTTGTAGTTGTAACACGTTTTGAAGGCTTTGTAGTTCTTATAGTTTTCTTTGTTGTCGTTGTCGTAGTACGTTTTGTTGTTTGCACTGGCGCAGGAGCTGCAGTATTATAAGCAGAAGTTATGTAAGCTCTTGTAGTGTTAATTTGTTTTCTTGTTACCATTTTCTTTGATGTAGATGTAGTTTTAGCTGTGGTTTTTATAGTTCTTGTTTTATATGGTGTGGCCGTGGTATTTGATGATGTTAAAGGCTTAGAAAAAGACGTCGTTGTCAATATGGTGCTTGAAGCAGTTGTTGTAGTTGAAGACGTTGTTGTTTTTATTTTACTATTATTACGACTGTTATCAGCGGTAATATTTTTTATCAGGCAAAAGCCAAAGAATAAAATCACCAGTATTGATAGGACAATAATAACTAAATCTACAATTATGCTAAACGTTTGTGAACGTTCATACCGCCAATGGTTTAAAAATCGCCTAAAAAATATAAACAAGAGTACAAAACCAACCATACAAAGTATTATAAATATAATTGATTTAATCAAGTCGCAGACTCCTTTCTATCTAGCTTTGTTTTTGTAAGGAGCTGACTTTTGTCTTTGCTGTGCATTAATTTGTTGTGCCTGTTGTTTTGCTTTTGATATACGGTCTTTCATTGGCGTCCTTGCTTCAAAAAGCAATTTTATATTTTCCTGCGCCGATTTATCTGTATACACTCTTTTGCCTTGCCACAAATCATTTTTTTCGCCGCCGCATAAACCTAGCCCTCTATCGTTGTGTTCTGTTACAACCTTAATGCACTCGCATTTTTTACCTGCTTTTGCATATTCGTATCTAAATTCCTCAAGATTTTTGTTGTAGTCATCAATGAGAATATCTCCATCTCTTAAGCCTTTGGGTATATAATCGGCTTTATTTCCGTTAAGAGGAATATATATACGATTTTCAGGCTTGATAGGTACTTCGTGTTTGTCAAGCCATTTATCTTTTTGTTTTTCAAAGCCGGGAGGATCTCCAAGCTCACAGGCAGACAAAACAAAAAGCTCTACATTATTACCGTATGACTTTTTTAGTTCTCTTACCATATCAATAACGTTAGGTTCAGGCTTAATGTTTAAATAAAAATTATTTTCTTTATAAATTTTCTCAACCTGAACCTTACCGCTTTCATCTAATAAAGCGTCTGTAACTTTATTAAGCGTTCCGTCCATATCAAAAAATATCCGCTTTTTCACTTTTTATCACTCCTTAATACAAAATTGTTGGTATAACGGAAAATCATCACACCTGAGTTCGTATACACTTTCTTTAAAGGTTAAGATAAGAGTGCTGTCGGTTATGTATTTTCCGTCCTGAAAGCTTAAATCACATACAATTCTGTATGTATTGTACTTGCCAATAACACTTTTTACATATTTCATATTGATCAGCACTTTTTCTTTTTCCTGTGGTGAAGATATAACTGCAATATCATCATTTCCAAATGAAAATGAATACTCTTTGCCCTCATCTGCATTGTATTTACCCTTACCGCGCCACTTATTGATTACAAGTACATCTTTAATATCGTCTAATGATTTATCATAATCATTAGAATAAGGACTTATTTCACGCGTTGGTGTGGTGCTAGCAATAGTCGTAGATAAGTTTTCAGTTTGTTTTGAAACGGCTTCAGATGTAGAATTATTAGCCTTATTTTCATGTTTTGAAACAGAAATAACAGTAGCTATAAAGGATATAAAAACAATAACTGCAAATACAATTACAGCAATAATAAGCTTTTTGTATTTTTGAAATATTTTCTTAAACATTAAAAATCATCTCCTAATAAATAAAGGGTGACTGAATCAGCCACCCTTATGTTGAATTATTATTGTAATTATTAAAACGGAGTACCCTCGTCGGTAATAACAACTTCGAAATCATCAATATCGCCTATTTCTTCTTGATAATCTTTGCTGTCGTTCGATTTAGCATCATCGTTATTTCTCTCACCGGTGAATGAAATGTTGCTGACGATCACTTCTGTAATAAAGTGTTTTACATTATTTTTATCATCATAGGTTCTTGTCTGCAATTTGCCCTCAATGGCGATCATACTACCCTTTTTAAAGTACTTTTCAATAAATACAGCCCTTTGTTTCCAAGCAACACATCTGATGAAATCAGCTTGTCTTTCTTCACCCTGTTTTGTATAGCCCCTGTCCACTGCCACTGTAAAGGCTAATACAGCAACACCGCTTGGAGTGTTTTTAACCTCCAAATCATGTGTTATTCTTCCTAAAAGAGTTACATTGTTAATCATTATTATCAGTTCCTTTCTTACTCAAATTTTTAAGCATTTCGCTCATATTTTCAATTGGAACATTAAGCACATTCATATTACGTTTAACCTCTGCGGCAATTAAAAGGTCAACTTCATTTTCGAGCTGTTTATTTTTCTCTTTTAACTGCTGAATTTGTTCATTGTTTTTAGCAATTTTCTTGCGCTTAATATCAATTTTTTCTGTGGTCGTCATTAAAAACTCATCCTTTCTTATTTAAAATACATTGAAGGTACAACATTTTTACCTTTTTTATAATATTCAACGTGCAGACAAGCTCCAAACTCCGAACAGCTAGTTCCGGTATTACCTACATGACCAATAACAGTACCCTGCTTGACTTTTTGACCTTTCTCTACAGTTATATCCTTTAACTTTGAATAGTATATAATTGACTTACTGTCTTTGTTTTCAATATGGACACTATTTCCGTATTCATCACTATTTCCAACAAAGACGACCGTACCATTAATTCCGGATTTTACTTTTGTACCTTCATCTGCTTTCAAGTCCACTCCTGAATGTTCAAAAATCCATAATGAAGTTTTTTCTTTGCCGAAAACTTTTTTGGTAACAGGGCGGCAATAATAACCGTATCTGTTAAGTATAGAATCAAATTTAAAAGGCTTTAAAATTTCACCTTTACTAGTAAACACACCAATTTCTTTCATAAACTCAAAAGATTGTTTGTTCTTTGGTGCATTGCTTTCTGCAAAACTTTCAAATGATTCAGCATGCACATTTACTTGTAAAATGTTTTCTCCAGAGTTTTTATCATAAATGTCTTTAGTTTCATACGAATAAAGATCTTCCCATATTAATTCTATTTCCTCTTTTATGTTTGTTCCGCCAAAAAGTCCATAAATAATAGCGTCAAAAGCATAATCCTCATATTCTGCGTCAAACCAGGCAAGAACCATATCAACATCTGTTCTAATTTCAAAATCATCTATATTGCAGGAAGTTCCATTGACAAAAATCTGTACTTGTTTTCCTGAAACAAGTTGAATGTTGACTATTTCAGCAGTCAATTCTGAATCTAACTGTGTCATATACGAGTATGCTTTTGTTAATTCCACATCATCAGACTTTAGTGATATATTCGAAAATATAGATGTAAAAATTGAGATGATTGAAACTACAACCAAAGCAACAGCTAAAACTGTGAGAATAATCGGCAGATTGGTAATAACAAAGGAAATAACGGCTACAGCAGCCTTAACAGCCTTAACAGCTACTTTAGCGGTTGAATAAACAACCTTGACAGTGACCTTAGTTGCTTTAACGCCTGCCTTTGCAGTCTTATATGGGGCTTTAACTGCCGTTTTAGCCGTTCTATATGCAGTTTTAGGAGACTTCAATATAGCTTTTGTCGTATTCCTAGTAGCTACAAACGTTCTCATATTCTCATCATTAAATGCCGCTCCCTCAACGCCTGCATATGATTTCCTAATCGTTGATCTAGTACCATTTACAGCCCTAGATGTAACGCTACTGCGAGGTTTTTCAACAGACTTTTTACTTTTTGAATATGTTTGATTTTTTTGTGGTTGTTTTAGCTTAGGTTTATCCTGATTGCCAATACCCCTGTTATCTGTTAAAGCCTTGCCGTTTTTTAAGTTTACAGATACAGAATAGGAATCATCATTCAATTTAGAAGAATGAACTTTTTTTGCCGATATAGTTTCAGCATTTGCTTTTTCTGATTTCAGAGCAGAAGCCATATTATCATTTACAGACTTCTTCATAGTTTCTGATGTTGCAGCCTTGACAAAACTTTTATAAACATCAGGATTATTGTCCTTAACGTTTATTAAAGGTAACTTAGATTTGTCTTGTTTAAAGACTGCGACATTCGGACTTTGTTTTATAATGTCTTTGTCATCTTTGATAATACCTTTACTCATAAAATCACTCCATCTGATTTAATTCTTCAACCTTTGTTGTCATCATTTTATAAAGCTGAGTATTTTCAGGGAATTTATCTTCAAATGGAATAATAGATTTTCCGGCAAAAAGTAAACCGTGTCCGCTGTCTGAGTTTGTGATGTGTGTCATAAGTTCATCAGAGATGTTAAGCAGTTTTGAAAGCTCATCTCCATCAATCTTAGACTGATTTAGCATCATAACAAAGGAAGATACGGAGTTAGAAAGTATTCTGCGCCCGTCGTCAGACATAAGAAGTGTTTCAACATTCTGCGTTATGCCGGTAGGGATTGCGCCCCATTTTCTTGCTCTTGACCACAGTTCAAAGAAATATGAAGAACACTGTTCGGAATTAAAAAATAACTGCATTTCATCAATATACAACCATGTTCTTCTGCCCTTGTTTCGATTTTCGGTTATTCTGTTCCAAATTTGGTCAAGAACAATTAACATTCCCATAGGCTTAAGCTGTTTCCCGAGATCTTTCATATCGAATACTACAAGCCTTTTCTTTATATCAACATTCGTTTTATGTGCAAACGTAGACAGGCTTCCTTTTACATATACCTCTAAGCTTAAAGCCAAAGCTTTAGCTTCATCTTCCGGCTGTTTTTTAAGCGTTTCCCAAAAATCTTCCAAAGTAGGCATCTTACTTTCATCTGCATACTGAAAATATTTTTGATAAATAATGATCGCAGTTCTGTCAATTACGGTTCTTTCTGCAGAGCTTAATCCTGAGTTGCCGCCTGCGAGCAATTCTATAAGGGAAATTATAAACTCTGATTTAAGGCTTATAGGATCGTTCTCGTCAGCATAGTCAAGGTTAATATCAAAAGCATTGATATGTGACTTTGATGAAGCACTTATGTCTATTATTTCTCCGTCAAAACCTCTCGCAAGATTTGAATATTCACGCTCAGGATCTAAAATTATTACTTCTGCTGTTGGATCATTCAGTAAAACGCTTATCATTTCACGCTTTGCAGCAAAACTCTTACCCGAACCTGGTGTACCGAAAATAAGTCCGTTGCCGGCTTTAAGAGAACGCCTGTCAAAAAATAAAAGATTTTTTGAAATTGCGTTTAAGCCGTAATATATTCCTCCGCTTTGATAAAGCTCCATATTAGTAAACGGAATGAATATAGCTGTAGAAGCAGTTGTAAGCGTTCTTTCAATAGGAACAAAGTTCTTACCTAAAGGCAGAGTAGAATTTAATCCTTTTTCCTGCATATAATCAAGACTTGCAAATTTACAGTTGTTTTTTCTTGCAATTGTTGTGATCTGAAATATTGTATCGTTTAATTCCTCTATGGTTTTTGCATGAGTGTTAATAAGCATTGTCATCTTAAACATTTGCTGGTTTTTATTCTGCATATCATCACGAAACTGTGTTGCGTCTTGCAGTGAGTAGCGCAGTTCATACGGGAGCATAGATTCATCATACACTCCGCCGCTGTCTTTTAAATACTTTTTAATTTCATGTTGCTTTTGCTGTTCCATAAAGGTTATTTTTTTACCTACTAAATCAAAGGCTTTTGACTTTTCAACCGACTGTATATGGAGTGTTATAACCATGTCAACTGGAATTTCAGTAAGTTCAGCAATAAGCCTGTCGCCTAGATCAGACGGCAAATCCCTCAAAAACAATGTTTGTCCGACTTCTCCGTCTCCATACTCATAAAAATTCTTTTCGGAAAAGTCAAATGAAGAAGGGCAGACAAAATCTTTTGTTTTTAAACCGCTGTAAATCAGATCTTTATAATCAAATCTAAATTTTTCACTAGGTCTAAGCTGATTATGTATAAGCCTTAATCTGTCAGCACCTGTACAATCGGTTACTTCACAACCTAATTTCTTGAAAAGGGAAGAGGCTTCGCTAACTATCCTACTAAGTCTTGAAACTGCCTGTTCGTAATTCTGAAAAATTCCTGATATTGTTATATATTTTTCGTGGATTATACTGTTTTGCCCTTCTAATGCCTTATCTATAAGCATTGTGTTAAGCTCTTTACGGTAGTCATTAAGAGTATCATTAGCCATAGGAAGCAGCATATTTTCTTTAAACTCATCTTCCTCAAGGTGCTGATTTATAATACTTATTTGCACTCTTACAGAAGGGTCAAAGGAATTAAGAACTGAGCAATAATCTGAAAACATATCTATCTGATCGTCACGTCTTGCCGTTTGATAGTTAATGTCTGAAATTTTAATAGTTTTGGAATAGAGAAAACCATCAACATTACATACTCCGTTTTCAAACATTTCTTCGTATCTTATGGCTTCCTGAACACTCTTCGGAGGTTTAAGCTTCTTTTGACTTTTTATATAGTCTGCGTCTTGCTGTGCGGCTTTCCTCTCGAGCGCTCTTAATCTTGCTGCTTGTGAATTCCCTTTTTTGCTTTTGCTCTTTTTCGGTTCTGATGTAATATCCTTGCCATTCAGGTCTCGGTTCTTTCTTTTTGTTATCATTTTTATCTCTTTCCTCCTTTTCATTCTCATTATCTAAATTGGTGATATATGATAGCTTGTTATTGCTGAATTTTTGGTTTAAAACAATCGGAATCCATTGTTCCATAGTAAAACCGTTTTTCTTTAAGAATCCTACCGCAATAATCGGAATATTAACAATCATTATTATTGTCCCAAGTGTTGATATCGAAAATATTCCTTTGAGAAGAAAAAACACTCCAAATGAAGTTGCTATTGCTATAGCAAAGCATATTAATTGTCTAAGGCTCATTCCAAGCAATATTTTTTCTTTATATTCGGTAATTTCTTTTGGTATTCTTACTTCAATCATTCTATGTCCTCCTTACATTGCATTACAAATTGATTTAGCCCAACGTCCGGTAGAAAAAATGCCAATTATCAATATGATAGAGGCAGACATAACAGACAAAAGTGACATAGCAACATCACCTGACGAACTGCCTTCGCTTAGTAAATCATTTATCAGCGGCGGCGCAAAAGCAAAAACAAGAAATAAAAACGTACCTTGCAAACACACTGCAATAAATCCTTTTAAAAAGTTTTTTCCTACTTGACCTATTTCTCCGTTTGCAAGTGTAGCCATTGGAACAGGGGATACGCAGATATATATAAAGATTTCAATAAATCTCAACATAAAAATTACCTTTGCCGCAAGATATGCCACACAAACTACAAGTAATGTTATTGCACACAAGAAGAACGGTCCTATACATTCATAGAAAGCCATTTCATCAAGTTTATTTGCCATTTCATCAAATCCTGGTATGTTTTTCAGATTACTACCGGTTCCGGTGATACCTTGAATTTGTTCAGTAATTCCGTTAAATAGATTAAATATCCCCTCAAAAAGCTGAGGAGATATATCCACTACTGTTTTACAGATTACAATTCTGAGAAGTATTTTAATAATGGTTTCTACAGAAATCATAGCTCCGTTTCCTTGACCTTCAGTTTTTGTAGCTGCATGCCACAATTCAAGTAAGAAAAAGATTGCAAGAACAGTATATGCAATTGGCAAAAACACATTAGATTGTATGCTTGAGGTATATGTATAAAGTTTTTGAGAAAAACCACCTAATGATTGAGTGAAATCAGATGAAGATAAAATTTTCTTAAGAAGCTTTTCTATTGTTTTCAATAACCACGACGTCATACAATCACGTCCTTATACGACCGTTTTAAACCAAAGAGCAGCTACTGTAAGAACGGCTCCGCCGACTATTGTAAGTATGCCTTTTTCCATATTAGCACCTTGTTGGTCTTTAATAGCAAGCCCTATTTGAACTGCTCCCCATACAATAAGAATACCGCCTGCAACAGTTACACCTGACGAAAGCAAACTTAATACGTTTGATAATATTGCATTTCCCGTAATAGAAGTATCTGCCATAGGCATAATAAAATTTTCTGATAATTTGTTTGCAAATAATGATAATAATTTCATAATAATCTATCCTTTCTGTTTTTCGCCCTTAGAAGCTAATTCATTAAGCTCTGACAGGTCGATATATTTAATCTCATCAACATTCTTTAAAATTTTCTGTACTTCAAAATTTGCACGTTGTTCAAACTCAAAGTAGTTATCGTCACTATAATCAGCTAGCTGTTTATAGTTCGGATGTTTCAGCAAATCGTATTTTTGGCTCTTAAACGGCGGACATCCGCTGATTATGAGAATACATTTGCGTCGGGACAATGTTCCAACCTCACCAGGTGTTATAAGGGAGCGTCCTGTATTTTGTGCATTACTTGTAAAGTGGCCGTTATATCCTTTCTGAATTGCACTTGTACGTGTATCAATCGTTTCCTTGTCGCACTGCTCGGATATAAACTTCTTAGTTGACGGTTCATTACCGCCTAAATAAAGAAGACTATCGCAGTTTCCGACGATAGTCTCCCATGTGTTTTTATATAAGTTTTTAAGCTGTGCAAGAGCTTGAATAATAACAGTGACTGATATATTCCTAGAACGGATTACTGACGTCACCAAATCGAAGTTAGGTATCTGTCCTATGTTAGGAAACTCATCAAGCATAAGTCTGACATGTATAGGAAGTGCCCCTTTATATTCGTTATCTGCTTTATCTACTAGTGTATCAATCAATTGCTGATACATTATCGCCGCTAAGAAATTAAACGATTTGTATGTATCAGGCAGTATAACATATAAAGCGGTTTTCTTTTCTCCGATAGACCTTAAATCCAAAGTATCTTCGTGAAGAAGTGAACATATATCGTCTAAAGTAAAAGGCGCTAGACGCATTTTAACAGAAATGATAATGGATTTCATTGTCTTTCCTGCACCCGACTTAAAAGCTTTATACATTCTCACCGGATAGCATTTATCATCTATTTTTTCAAGCTCTTTGAATAAGCAGTCAAAAGCAGAAACATATTCTTCATTATCCTCTCTGGCTTCGGCAAGGTCAACTAGATCTAAAAGCATAGGTATATTTTGGTCTGCCTCAGGAGCTTGATAGTACAAATATCCAATGGCTGCTTGTAAAAATGCACTTTCTGCTTTTTCCCAAAAGTCATCTTTACCCTTTGCACTTTCAGGAGTAGTATTTTTAATAATATTATCAACAAACTTGTAAATATCAAGTTCACTCCTGAAATAGACAAATGGATTATAATGGTCTGATTTCGTGGGGTCTTTTAAATTAAAGACCTTAATCTCGTAACCGTTTTTGGCGTGCATTGAACCACATTCCCGAAGTAATACACCTTTAGAATCCGTTATAACATAAGCACAGTTCATCTGCATAATGTTGGGCTTTGCATGATATCTTGTTTTACCTGCACCTGAACCTCCTATAACTAAAACATTTTTATTTCGGTTATAGTCCTCTGTTGAAGTATACTTCATTTTTGGATTTAACGACATAGATTCTGTCTCAGTTAATATATAGTTGTTCCGTGGATTAGGATCTTTAAAAGGCTTAGCGTCTTGAGGCGTTCCCCACCTTGCGCTTCCGTGTTCCTCATGAAAGCGATAGTTTTTCCACATAGCAACCTTTAAAAAATATCCTGCGGTAACTGCAAAAGCACAAAGTCCGGCGAACTTTAAACTTATTTTCCCACTAAAAGTAAACGGATGATTAATAATTTCACTGCTTATATTGCTAGTTGCATACTCTAATTTATCAAGCCATGTTTCTCCTAGAGAAAGATCATAAAGCATAGAAAGCTTCAAGCCTAAATAAAAAGCAATCATAGATAAAACTGCACAAATAATCAATCCGGATTTTTTTATGTGCATTATCTAGCACCGCCTTTAGCGCGCCCTGGTTTTTTTCGATTTTGATTTTGGCTCTTTTCTCTCTGTTTTTGCTGCTCTTTGTTTATTTTATCTGCTTTTACCTTTGCTTTATCTATCTGTTCTTTCATTGGCAGCTTTTTACGTTCTTCTCCCGGTCGCTGAATATGTGAATCATTTGATAATAGTGGTCGATCTTTCATTTCGATATTCTGTTCAGCATAAACAATTTGAATATCTTTTGGAGTTTTTCCAAGCTCCTTGTCAAGCTCTGCCCCTATATCCTTTAGTGCAGCTTCAAGCCTTGTATAGTCCTGAGCTTTAAAGAAAACATGATAACTTCCGTCTGCAGCTTCAACAACAGCTATTTCTACACCATATTTTTTACAAAGCTTTTGTAGAGGTTTAAGATCGGTTTTATCAATATCTATACTGTTCAGCTCTTTTCCTTCTGATATTAAACTTTGTAATTCAACTTGATTTTTAATATCCTTTACACGTTCAAGAACTCCATTGAGACTTTTAATGTCTTGGTAACTTCCTTTTTCTGAACATTTTTCTTTTTTATTGTCTAAATCTTTTATAATAGATTCAACCGCATGCTTTACAAGGTTATAATTTTTGGACAAAAAAAAGATTTCTGCACTATCGTTTGTTTTCAATTCGGCATAATGAATTCCATACTTTTTAAAAGCGTTTCTGAACATTGATAAATCCCTTTTATCAACAGTAAAACTATCAAGTTTGTCACCATCTTTTGCAAGGGTGTCTAAATCTTTGTTGGTACTTGTCATATTTGAAGTCATTGACTTAATACCTGTTGTGCTCACTTTAGCTAATGGTTTTATTCCTTTTGCTCCGACAACCTTAATTGCTCGCCAAACAGTATCTAAAGCTATATCCGCAATATTTATCATGCAAACTGCTCCCTGTGAGCCTTCGTCTTGAGGATAAAGTCCTTGCGTAGTTCTGCCCATTAAACTCATATGTAACCCTCCTATAGCAAAAAAGCTAGCCCATAATGGGCTAGCTTTTATCGTTTTTAGTTATTTTTCTTGCCGTCTTTCTTAATTTTCCTGAAACGATATACAACACCGACAGCAGCTCCTAATAAAAGTCCAGCAAAAAGGAATATAGGGGCTTTGCTGTGCTCAGTTCCTGTATCAGGCTGATTTGAATTGGCAATTGGAGTTGCATTTGCATTTTTAACGGTTTTTACAGCTTTAGCAGCGGTTGTCTTTTGAGTAGCCTCATAAGCTGATACCATTGATACATATGCCTTTGCTTCGTTTGAAGCGTAAGAATCATCATTAATATTAACATTCGCTGTGTTTGGAATGGTTACTGTTTCTGTCGGTTTTTCATCGCCCACATAATTACAGGTCATTTTCCATTGGATCAGCTTGCCTTCAAGATTTTTTATAGCATTATCCGATAACGCAGCTTTAACAATACCATTTTTATATTCAGAATTACATTCAAGCTGTGTACTTCCATCAAGAAAACTGATTGATTCAAATTCCAAATTGCTGTCAAGTTTATCTGAAAAGACAATATTGTCAATAGGCTCTTTTTCAGAAACTAAAATAGAGCCTTCATAATATACTTTGTTGTCCTTTCTATCAGCCGATAGGGTATATTCGTTTACAAGCTTATCACCGTTGTAGATATGCTTTGTAATATAACTATCTACCGGAATTTTTAAAGTAGTATCATTTGAATGTTCTGTTTCTTCGTTGACTGTCATATCAATAATGTTTGAAATATTCTTACTTTCACTTGAATACTTACCTACATAATCACATGTAAGTGCATATTCAATTGTTTCTCCAACAACTGATGAAAAAGCATTTTTGTTGAATGAAAAACTTACAGTGTTGCTTGTTTTATCATAAGAAATATTTCCTAAGTCGGTTATATCTTTATCATCAAGCGACACTTTCATGGCTTTGTATTTAAGATTACTATCGAGCTTATCAGACAAAACAATGCTAGTTACTTCTGCACTGTCTTTTATAACGGCATTTCCTGTATAAGTTACAACATTGTCATAAAGCTGTGCTTCTGTAGACTTTTCACCGTTTAAATCCAATATGTATTTATCAACACTGTTAGATTTTGTCTTATAAGTGAAATTAACTGTATTGCTCGGGTAAACATTTCCGTCAACTGTAAGTGTGCTTGTGTTTGGAATGGTTGCTTTACCGTCCTTATCACAGTAACTGCTTATATCAGTATTTCTACTAATAATGCTTGCCTGTATTACAAGACTGTATGTATGTCCGTAAAAGCTACCAATGTTAGTATTATTAGCTGTTGCTGTAATTGTGTTGCCGTTTACTGATATAGTAAATAAATCAGATACATCTGTACCATCTTCATTAATAATCTGAGAAGATTTATATTGCAACACATTTTCCAGTGTATCGGAAATTACATAAGTGCTATAGAAATATTCCTGTGTCTTGCTGTCTACCACATTAGAAATAGTGTAAGTAACTGTTTCCGTTTTTTCCGATATTTCAGACTTGTCAATACCTTTTTTCAGAGAATTAACTCCTGAACGGTATAATTTCGGTGTATTAGATTGCACTGTTTCATCTTCAACAAGCAAAAGAATAGTGTTAGGTGTTTCTTCATTTTTAGTAGCTGTTCCGTCATATGTTTTTGACGCAGTAACAACAAGCTTATATCTAAGTATTGTATTATATATTTCGGAAATCTTGTCTTCATTGAATACAAAGCTCACAGTCGAACCGCTTGAAGAATTTGTACCATATGAGGTTATATCACTACCGTTCTCGCTGAAAATCTTTAACGACTTGTATGCTAATCCGTCAGCAAGGTTATCCTTTATAGATAAACTTGTTTTTAAGTGCGTGCCGGGAATAATAGTTCCTGTGTAGGTTATATCCTCGCTGTTTTTATGTAATGAATAACTTTCATCTTCTTCATTGATATACTTTGTAATTGACGGATCTACCGGAGTAGTCAGTATTGCTTCATTGGAAGACTGAGGATCATCATTCACAGTAAGTGTAATTATATTTGAAATGCTTATACTTTTGTTTGTAAGCTCGCCTATAAAATCACAAGTGAGTGTATATTCAATTGTCTTTCCTGCAAGTAAAGCTACTTTTTCTGAATTAAATGTAAAGGTAACTGTGTTACTGCCTTTATCATAGGCAGCAGTTCCCCAATCGCTTATATCTTCTTCATCAAGAGTTACAGAGAGATCCTTATATTTTAAATTACTATCAAGCTTATCTGATAAAACAACGCTTTTTACAGAAGTTTTATCCTGAATAACTGCTTCTCCTGTATATGTTACAGTATCGCCGAACAGCTCGACCTTTACTAATTTTTCACCATCTGAATCAACAATATATTTGTCTACTTCATTTGATTTCGGAATATAGCTTACATTAACGGTATTACTTTGATAATCCTTTCTATTGACTGTAAGCTTACTTGTATTAGGTATTACTGCCTTATTGCCTTGAATATAACCGCTTAAATCAGCATTTTGAATCAAGTTAGCCTTGATTTCAAGCTTGTAGGTATGTCCATAGAAGTTAGTTGCAGAGGTGTCTTTTGCAGTTGCTGTAACTGTATTATTATCCTCGACTATGGTAAATAAGTCTGATACATTTGTGCCGGATTCATTTATAACCCTTGCTGATTTGTATTTGAGTACATCTTCAAGCGAGTCGGTAATTATGTAGCTGTTATAGAAATACTCCTGTGTCTTGCTGTCAACTTCGTTTGAAATTGTATAAGTTACTGTTTCTGTCTTATCTGATATTTCAGACTTGTCAACGCTCTTTATAGGAGTATTGACCCCTGGAACATGAAGTTTTGGCTGATTTGATTCTACAACTTTGTTATTAACACTTAACGTAACGGTATTCGGTATTTCAATATCCTTTTCTGTATATTCTCCAACATATTCACAAGTCAGTGTATATTCAATTGTTTCTCCTGCAAGTGAGGCTACTCTGTCTGAATTAAATGTAAAATCAACCGTATTGTTATCCTCATTATAGGAAACTGTTCCCCAGTTGGTTATATCATCGTCGTTAAAACTTATTGAAATACTTTTATATTTAAGACTTTTATCAAGTTTATCCGATAAAACAATGCTTGCAATAGCTTCCTTGTTTTGAATAGTAGCACTTCCTTTGTATTTTACTGCACTTCCGTTCAATTGGGTAGCTTCAACTTTTTCACCGTTTAAATTGATAATATATTTATCAGTATTGTTTCCTTTTGGCTCATAATTAAACTCAACTGTATTACTCGGATAATCATTTCCATCAACAGTCAGCTTGCTTATATTAGGTATTACTGCTTTACTTTCTTGCAAATAACTACTTAAATCTGCATTTTTCTTAATATTTGCTTGAATTTCAAGCTTGTAGGTATGTCCATAGAAGCTAGTTGCAGAAGTATCTCTAGCTGTTGCTGTAACTGTGTTATTCCCTGAGTTATGCGATATTTCAAATGAACTTGATACATTTGTTCCACTCTCGTTTAATACCCTTGCTGATTTATATTCCAAAACATCATCAAGCTTATCTGATAAAACATAGCTGTTATAGTGATATAATGAGGTCTTAGCGTCCACCTTGTTTGAAATAGTATAGGTTACAGTATCTGTCTTTTCTGATACTTCTGTCTTATCAATACTCTTTTCAGGCACATTAACCCCTGAACGATATAGCATTGGCGTATTTGATTGTACTGTTTCATCATTTACAGTCAAAGAAATAGTGTTTGGAATATCCTCGTTTTGTGTTGCTGTTCCGTCATATGTTTTTGACGCAGTAACAACAAGCTCATATTTGAGCGGAGTGTTGAAAAGAGTTTTAAGATAATCATTTTTAAGAGTAAACTTTATATTTTGATTACTTGATGAATTGGTGAAATATGAGGTAACGTCATTATTATTACTTGCATTATAAATTTTCATTGATTTATACTTCAAACCTTCTGCAAGTGTATCCTTTATTTCTACTTTAGAATACTTCTTAGCGTCACCTAAAGTGATTTCTCCGGTATATTTAATATCTTCGCTGTTGTTATGCAATGAATAGCTGTTAACCTCAGCCGAATTTGTCTTTATATGCTTTGATATTGACGGAGAAATAGGTTGTACTTTGGTTGTTACTGTATTTGTATCTATATATAATGTTGCTGATTGTGCTGCTATTCTAGCAGTGTTTGTAATTGTATAATCCTTTGACGATATATCAACACTGTCTAATATACGCACAGTTAAGGTTAAAGTATATGTGTGATCATAAAAGTCTTCTCTCTTTACATTATAGGTGTACCAAAAATGTTCTCCGTTCTGTGCAGAACCTTCATGAGTAAAATTAGACTTTAAATTTTTTCCTGTTTCATCTGTAATACTATAGCTTATTAAAGAAAGATCACTAGGTATGTTATCACGTATACCGAACAATTGGTAGTAGTTGTCTGCGGTTTCATACGGTACGCTGTATGATATCTTATATGTGAATGTTTCACGACCTTGAAGTGTGTTTTCAATTGCGTCCTCATCACTGTCTGAAACAGTTTTGGTCGGCTTGCTAAACTCAGATTGTACTGCTTTTTTGTTATAATTAATTATTGCTCCTGTTCCGCCACGAACTTGATCTGTGCCGCTTACCTTACCGTTAAGACCAAATGTAAAAGCAACTGTCATTGAAGTACCGCTGAATGTGTTTGTAATCCAGTGCTTTTTATCTTCATCTTCTGAGCCTGTGCCTGTACCATCCGAACCATATGAGCCGTCAAAAATGTAAGGAGCGCCGTCTACAATGGCACAACTTAAATTATCGCCTGTTGCATTTGAGGTAAATATTTGGTCATTTGGACCAAGGTTTGTAAAATGAACTCCCTGACAAGCGTCAATATCGTTATATGTGGTATATCCATAAACATTTATAGGCTGACTTGTAGCGTGATTTATAAAGGAATACTGAATCTTTACCCATGAGCAATACGCTACGCCAACACCTATTTTGTCAGTAGTAAATGATAGGTACACATTTGAAGCTGCAGGGGCTACGTCCGATTGATTATTTTTGAGGAACTCCCAATCCATCAACGTCAGCTTGACATCAATTATTTTGCCATTGTAATATCCGCAATTTGTATAGGTTGCAGTTATATTGCCTTTCCAGCTATCTTGCAACTTATAGTAGTTTAGGCTTCCTCCATTACTTTTCCAAACACCTTCGGTTATGCCTCCTGGATTTGCGCTTTTGTTTACCGTAAGTTTTGTGTTTTCAGTAACTTTCATATTATACTGATATCTAGAAGGCATTTTGTCATTCACTATTTTTGGGTAATCGGGTGAAGTGGCAGCTTCTTTGACTGAAATCTTACTGCTGCCGGTTCTTGCATTATAATAATTGTCATTCATTGTAGCGGAAGCTGTTATTCCGGCAAAGGATGATAGTAGTACACCTGATGCCATTACAGCCGCTAATCCAATAGTTTTTATTCTTTTAATTAAATTCATTTTAAATTTTTCCTTTCACTTAAATTTTGTAAATAAAAAAGGACAACTCAAATAATGAATTGTCCTGATGTGTGTATTTAATTTGTTTCGCTTCAAGGCGGAGGTCTTATTAGTAACATTTTATCAATCCTTTCGTATATTTGGGTATAACAAAAGCGCTTAAAGTTTCCTCTAAGCGCTTAAATTATTTATTTTACTTTTACCATTCTAAGCTTTTTATTCCATTTGCTGTATACTTTCTGAGTTACATTGTTTATATCTTTATATGTGGAATATGCTCTGACACGTACATAATATGTCTTTTTACTCTTGATTTTACTGTTCTTGATTATGAGCTTTTTATTCTTTGTATTCTTAGTAAGGATTATTTTACTCTTTTTAAACTTCTTGTTTGTCGATACCTGCACCTGATATCCCTTTGCTTTGTTGACTTTTTTCCAAGATACAGTTATTTTTTTCTTTGCCTTGCTCTTTACTGACAGTTTTGTCAGCTTAGCCTGATTCATTACCGTTTCAGCGTTTTTCTTATCTTTTTCTACCTTTGCCGCACTTCTTGTTGTTTTTGAAGGAGAAACTGCGGTAGGAGCTGTTGATGGTGATTTAGGTGTAGTATTTGATGATAGAGTGGAAATATTTATGGAATAAGACATATGTTTATCGAAAAAGTAATCAAAATTACCGCTTAAATAATACGTTCCAATACTAAGATATTTATCTATATATCCAGAACCATTAGTTGAAATTTTTATTTCGTCATTACTATTATTGAATTTGTATTCTAATGAATCATATTTGTAATCGCCTTTATAATATTCTAAACGTTTTTTATCTGAATTATCAACATATAAAGAAAATATAGTTGAAAAAGGTCCGCCAATTGATGACAGTTCTTTGTAATTTCCAATAGTTATTCTTACTTTTTGTTCTTTTGGAATGTATATTTTATAATAGTCATAAGAACCACTATAATTATAATCAACATCAGGTTCAGTAAATCCTATATAATTTTTACCTAGTGATATCGGTGTTGCTGTTACCAAACCATCATTTGGTTCTGATTCATAATAATAATTTGCTATAAACGAAATATTATAATCTGATGTAATATTTCCGGATCCTTCAAGATTAGAAAACATATTTAATATGTTTATATAATATGTTCCTTTCTTTAAACCTATGTTAGAAGTAAAGTTACTAGAAGATTGTTCATGCTCGCTTTTATATACTGAAACTTGTTCTTCTGATTCATTATAAACATATAAACCAAAGTTTGCATAATTTTGTTCAATAACAGGCTTATTTACAGTAACAGTAACAAGTCCATTGTTCGGTATTGTGAATTTTACATAATAATTTCTTTTTGAAGACATTCCGATATCATATACAATATCATAAGTTGTATTTAAAGAAACAGATTTTGCCGTTGCAATAGAATCGTTAGAAAAAACGTTATCTGCCGATACATTTATTACAGAACAGGAAGGCAATAATAGACCGAAGGTCATTACAGCCGCTAATCCGATAGTTTTTATTCTTTTAATTAAATTCATTTTAAATTTTTCCTTTCACTTAAATTTTGTAAATAAAAAAGGACAACTCAAATAATGAATTGTCCTGATGTGTGTATTTAATTTGTTTCGCTTCAAGGCGGAGGTCTTATTAGTAACATTTTATCAATCCTTTCGTATATTTGGGTATAACAAAAGCGCTTAAAGTTTCCTCTAAGCGCTTAAATTATTTATTTTACTTTTACCATTCTAAGCTTTTTATTCCATTTGCTGTATACTTTCTGAGTTACATTGTTTATATCTTTATATGTGGAATATGCTCTGACACGTACATAATATGTCTTTTTACTCTTGATTTTACTGTTCTTGATTATGAGCTTTTTATTCTTTGTATTCTTAGTAAGGATTATTTTACTCTTTTTAAACTTCTTGTTTGTCGATACCTGCACCTGATATCCCTTTGCTTTGTTGACTTTTTTCCAAGATACAGTTATTTTTTTCTTTGCCTTGCTCTTTACTGACAGTTTTGTCAGCTTAGCCTGATTCATTACCGTTTCAGCGTTTTTCTTATCTTTTTCTACCTTTGCCGCACTTCTTGTTGTTTTTGAAGGAGAAACTGCGGTAGGAGCTGTTGATGGTGATTTAGGTGTAGTATTTGTTGAAGACTGTGCCAGATTATCTGATGAATTATCAGAGGACGGATTGCTTGATGTATTAGAGGGATCAGTTTGTGATGGATTTGACGGCGTTTCTGAAGATTTTTCCACTAGATTGTTAATTGCGTCTCTGATTGCCTGTACTGCTTCGTCAACTTTTTCTTGAGTTGAATTCCAATCTTTAAAAACCATTTCACCTTCAACTATTGCCGACAATAGGACTTCACTAGTTTCAATAGTATATTTGCTTCTGTCAAATTCATATCCATCTGCAATAGCTTTTTCAAGTTCGGATTTATTTATAGCGTATTTGCTTTTTCCTAGTATCTCATAGTTTATACCATCATGCTTTAATACTTGTTCTACTTTTCCGCCCCCATAGCAATATACTGTTAAATCACTGCTGCAGTTGTCAAATATGTTAGTTGAAAGATATGCTGCATTGATATCAGGTATTGTAACACTGGATAATGAAGTACAGTTTGCAAATGCATCAAGAATTCTTGTTACACTATCAGGAATAACAACATTAGTTAATCCTGTACAGTCCATAAATGAACCAACTCCAATTTCTATTAAACCATCAGGAAGATCTATGCTTGTCAATAATTTGCATTCTGCAAACGCACACATTCCGATACTTTTCAATGTACTAGGAAATGTTACGCTTGTCAGATTTGAAACGCCACCATAATAATCGGTGTTTATAAAAGAGGAATCAAATGAACGAGCTCCTATGCTTGTTATACCTTCAGAAATTTTTACGGATGTTATTTGTTCAAGATACCAAACCCAAGGAATATCACCAGAAGAGAAATCCTCCATATCTCCAGTGCCTTCAATTATCATCTCACCTTTACTGTGACCGTTTTTCGGATCGCTTAATTTAAGTGTTGCCACAATATCACTTGGATTATCAGCACCAACAAGCCACGAATATCCCTCTCCGTATTCCCAAGCCATTGCAGGTAATGCACCTGATAGGCTAATTGTCATTGCTAAAGTAGTTATTAAACTGAATAATTTCTTTTTCATCTTAATCGTCCTTTCAAAGTTAATTTTTCCTAATTAGATTATATTATTTTACTGATTTTTTGTCAATATAATCCTTATATATTCATTATATGTGAATAATTGTCCGTTTGTTTGGACTAAACACTTTTGGCTGATTTGATTACTGACAATCGCCATTTTAGAGTTGAAATCATTGATATAATATTCACTCCTGTGTGTTTTCTTGTTCCTTTTGCTATTGATAAAAATTCTATTGCACTTTTTATGTCTGACGGTGAAGCATATATGTTGTTTATAACTTTTTCTACTACATCGTCTATGCTTTTAAATGTCAATTAATTTTTTCCTCCTGTACTTTATTTTCGCTATTATAACTATATCACTAATTGATACTGTATTTTTATTGATTTTACTGTAATGTTTTTGGAATATTTACATATTTTAAAGCTTTCTTATGTATACAAAAAATATTATCTAATCCATAATTCATTTCAATAGCGATTTCTTCCCATTTTTTAAAAGTCAGATACCTAAGTTCTAATAGAGTTTGATATTCTGTATTTTCGATTTTTTTTATTAACTTAGTGATATTTCTTTTAAGATCGACTAGTTCGTCAATGTCTGCATTAATCTCATCTTCCAATTTGATTATTTTTGCAATAATATCTTCCATACGATGAACGTTTCTTGTTCCGCTCGGAGGTATATCACTCAGCGTTGAGGTTGCTTTAGTTGCAAGAGAATGTAAAGAATTAACTTGCTCAATTTTGCTATTGATGCGAGTATCTATTCGATATGCTTGCGATAAATAATCTTTTGCCGCTTGCTGCTGTTTGGTCATATTTCTTACCCCATTTCAATCTTCGTTTGCTTCGGATTCTAAAACTTTCATATATTCTTGAAACATCGCTATCACTCCTTAAAAGTCTAAGCTATTCTTACAATAGCTTTGATTTGACCTTTGTATTTATCAATACAACTCACATCACCTGTAAACTTTATTTCGTTACTGATTTTTTTATCATCAACGATAAATTCAACGACATTTCCGTTTGATTCTATGTAGCTGTGAGTTTTTTTATCAGTATGTGCGTCACTTTTTATGTCTCCGATAATAGCGGTAAAGCTTTTGCCGGTATCAAGTTCGATTAAAAATCTTTCTCCAACCGTTGAGCTATATCGAGTACCCAAAGCTATGCATACATCATTCCCAACACGTCTGATTCCGTCTTTGTCGGTATGTGCTTTCTGTTGAAGTATGTATTGATTACTGTTTACGCAGGTTATCGTTCGATAGCACATATACGACTTGAAAGATGTATTAACATTTTTCGGCGGCGAGTAGCCTATTATAATCTGATATGTTTCTTTTTTCTTTTGCTTTTTGTTGATCTTACTAGACTTTGCTTTCTTAGTTTTTTTCTTCATAATCGAAGCTGTTGTTTTTGGCTTGACTTTTGTAGTTGTTTTGGTCAATTTCGTTATTGGAACAGTAGATTTTGTTATCAAGCTTGTTAAAGGCGGCTTAAAAATCGTTCTCGAAAATGCAGTCGTTTTTACTGCTGAAACATTGGATTTATATGTATTGACGTTATTGATTTCTATTGAGTTATTTCCTGTTGCAGAAAAAACTAAAAGATTTATCAACACAGCAACACATAAGATAATTGTTATTATTTTTTTCAACTTCATTTTCTTTACTCCTTACTGACTATTGATGCCTTTGATCTGTGGAACGTGATTTAGAGTGTATTCAGAAAACTCGTCTAAATCGTAAGAGTGTTCAGGTTCTTTTTCCTTATCCTCATCTATCCAGCTTCTGATAGTTGCGTCATAGTCGTCATAGCTTTTTCCATGCTTTTGGCAATATAAGTCAACTTTCTTGATATATTGGTTAAGTTTCTGCTGCCCGTAAGTTTTGGAAAGATCAGCGTGTTGCTCATCAGTGAGTGAAACATTGTTATATTTTCCATAAGTTTTATACTCTTGTTTTTGCGGGAGAGGGGAGCTATCTCCCTCTAACCTAACCTCACCTAACCTATCCTTACCTAACCTATCCTTACCTAACCTATCCTGTGTATCCATATTGTATACATCTTGTATACATTCTGTATACACGTTTGTTTTTTCTAATTTCAACTTGCTTTTTTCTTCTCGAAAAATCGTTGGTTTATATCTGTCTTTTTGTATGTAATTATGGATTTTCCAATGTTTTATTACAACAACTCCGCTGTCAAACGGGATTACAAATTGCTTTGCTATGAGCAGTCTAAGATCATCGTCATTACATCGGACATTTCGCATTATGGATTTTGGATTATTGATAAAGCCGTCATCATCTGCACGCATAGAGAGATGAAAATATAGATTTTGTGTTGTATGCGGTAAATCCAAAAATAAATCGCTGTCAATTATGGACTTCGCAAACATTCTTCTTTCTGCCACTGTTCCTAACTCCCTTTCTTTTTTTCCACCAATGGATTTTTTGTGTTCTTTCATCACTTTTAATTTTATCTTCTGAAAGCTGTGCAAGCTGTAAGGTTTGTGCCTGAGTGGCAAGCACAGCGAGCTTATCACTTTGACTTCTGTTATGCTGCCGTTCAGTTATTAGTTCTTGCTGTAACTGCTCAATTTGTCTATCCTTAATTTCAAGCTGCTGCTTTAATGTCTCGGACTGCTTTGAGAGTATATCCATTAGTGTATCTTTGGGTATATTGGTTGTCAGCAACTGGTTGTTAGTGTCTATAGACGATTTATCGGCATTGTCTATAGACATTTTCTTTTTATCTATAGACATTGTTTTATTGTCTATAGACAAGTTGTCGACATTATTGGTTAAGTTGTCGCTTGGTTGTCGGTCATTGCTTTGAAATGCCGATTTTATAAGGTTTTCGCCGTCACCATCTATATACTTGGTACTGCCAACAGTTGATATATAAGGCTGTACACTTGTACATAGCGGTTCTCTGCTTAATCGCTTTTGCACGGCTTGTTTTGTAACGCCTAATTCATCAGCAATTTGTTTTATTGTTTTGCTCATCTGTGTTCTCCTTTTTAGGTTTTGTATTGTTTCACTTTGCTAAGACCGTCAACGGCATAGCCGCCACTTCGATCTTTTAACTTTACAAGCATTACTCCGCAGACCTTATATGGTTTACTGGCTACGGTGAAAATCAAACCTTCATCTTGTGGCATAACATGATAATTGCCGTTCATTATGACTTGATCGCCGATTTTTAAATTGCTCATTTTGTTTCACTCTTCTCTTTGCTAATTACGTATTTTACAATCAGTCTATCGTTTCAACATTATTGGGAAGCCACATCTTAGGATTGAAATTCAATGTGTACCTATATTTTGAAACAGCATTGTCGCCTAAATTCAAATCCTC